>NZ_CP126241.1:1410793-2116190 GCF_030142075.1 Arthrobacter sp. zg-Y20
ACATCACCCACCCCGGCGCCGTGGCCATCCTGGCCATGAACGACGCCGGGCAAGTGCTCCTGATCAACCAGTACCGGCACCCGGTGCGGATGACCCTGTGGGAAATTCCGGCCGGCCTGCTGGATGTGGAGGGTGAAGACTTCCAAGTCGGCGCCGCCCGCGAGCTCGCAGAGGAAGCCGACCTGGTGGCCTCCGAATGGCAGGTCCTGACCGACCTGTTCCTCTCACCGGGTTCCTCCCGGGAAGCCCTGCGCATCTACCTGGCGCGGGGCATTTCCGAGGTGCCCGAAGCGGAGCGCCACATCCGCACCCATGAAGAAGCCGAAATCAAGGTGGAGTGGGTGGATCTGGACGTCGCCGTGGAGGCGGCCCTGCAGGGACGGATGCACAGCGCGTCCGCGGTAGCTGCCGTCCTGGCTGCCGCAGTGGCCCGCGGTAACGGTTTTCGCGGTCTCCGCGCGGCCAATGCACCGTGGCCCGAGCACCACTCGCAGCATTCCACCTGGGCCAACGGCCCGGTGCGCTAGCCGGGACCACGCCATGCCCAGCGCTGACGCTTCCGCGCATAACAGCAACGACACCATAGCCATCAACCTCAGCGGGTCCCTCAACCCCACCCTGAAGCTGGATCTGGAGTCCGAAGAGGCCCGCCGGCTGCGGGACGCGGATCTGGCTGAGCTGGACCGGACCGGCGGGCCGGACGCCCGCCGGTCGTCGTCGGCGCCTGCGCCCGCGGTTGAGCCCGCGTCTCCGCCGGTGCCCAGGGCAGCGCCCAAGACAGCAGCCAAGTCTCCAGCGGCCCAGAAGGCACCCGCACGTTCGCGTGCCGCCACGGCCCGCTCGGCTGCCGAGGAGCTGCGGTCCACCCCTGCCGGCCGTGCCATCGGCAGCTACCTGCAGCACATGGCCGTGGAACGCGGCCTGGCCGTGAACACCTTGGATGCCTACCGCCGCGACCTGCTCCGCTACGCACGTTTCCTGAGCGCCAGGGGAGTGGAGGACATTTCCCGCATCACCCGGCACGACGTTACGGCCTTCGCCCAGTCCATCTCGGAAGGCTCCGACGGCGCCTCCGCGCTGAGCCTGCGTTCGGCAGCCCGGACCGTGGTAGCGGTGCGCGGCCTGCACCGCTTCTGGGCGCTGGAGGGCATGACCACCGCCGACCCGGCGTCGGACGTCCACCCGCCCATGGCCGGCAAGCGCCTGCCCAAGGCCATCAGCGTCAGCGAAGTGACCCGCATCCTCGAGGCCGTCTCGCTGGATACCCCTTCAGGCCTGCGCGACCGTGCCCTGCTGGAATTCCTGTATTCCACCGGCGCGCGCATCAGCGAGGCCGTGGGGCTGGACGTGGATGACCTGTCCCTGGAACGCATTCCGGCCAAGGGCCCGGACGTGGTGCGGCTGTTCGGCAAGGGCTCCAAGGAGCGCCTGGTTCCGCTGGGCTCCTATGCCGCACGCGCGCTGGACGACTACCTGGTCCGCGGCCGCCCGGCCGCATCGGCCAAGGGCAAGGGAACCCCTGCGCTGTTCCTGAACGCGCGCGGCGGCCGGCTGTCCCGGCAGAGCGCCTGGACCATCCTCAAAAACGCCGCCGAAAAAGCCAATATCGGGCGCGACGTTTCCCCGCACACACTGCGCCACTCCTTTGCCACCCACCTGCTTGAAGGTGGAGCGGACGTGCGTGTGGTCCAGGAGCTGCTCGGCCACGCCTCGGTGACCACCACGCAGGTCTACACCCTCGTCACCGCCGAAACCCTGCGCGAGGTTTACGCGGCGGCACACCCCCGGGCGCTCTGATGGATTCCGCCGCCGGACGGTCCTTCCGGGCTTCCCCGGTGGTCCTGTGCTTCCTCTTCCGGGATACCCGGGACGGCACCCAGGTGCTGATGGGACTGAAGAAGACCGGCTTCGGCCTCGGCCGCGTGGTCACGCTCGGCGGGCATATTGAAGCAGGGGAGACCCCGGAACAGGCGGCCGTCCGCGAGGTTCAGGAAGAATCCGGCGTAGCAGTGCAGGAAGCGGACCTGCAGCGTGCCGGCACCATCGAATGGATATTCCCCGCACAGCCGGCCCTGGACATGTCCACGGTTCTGTTCCGGGCGCACCATTGGGAGGGGGAACCGGTGGAGACCTCCGAAATCCTTCCCGCCTGGTATGCCCCCGGGGAGATGCCCTACGCCAGCATGTGGCCGGACTCGGCGCACTGGATGCCCCGCCTGCTGTCCGGCGAATACTTCGATGCCGTTGTCACCATCGCCGACGACAACGTCAACGTGGCAAGCATCGTCTTTTCCTAACCTCCCAAACCCAAGGACCGTGCTCCCGGTACGGAACCAAGCAGGGGATGAAGAGTCCGGATCCGGATAGGGAGCCAAGACGCAGAGGAGGCCCCGAGGGTCCCGGAGGAAAGGCGGCTTTAATATTCCTTGCGAGCTCTGCGAGCAGGGAATTTCGTTGCCGCCGTTCGGGGACCCTCGGGACCTCAGACCTCACCCAAGGCTAGAGATGAAACCTACGGCAGGTGCCGCTCCTCAGCCCCGTTGTACTCACTCAGCGGCCGGATCAGGGAGTTGGCTTCCAGCTGCTCCATGATGTGCGCCGTCCACCCGGTGATCCGGGCCGCCACGAACAGCGGCGTGAAGGTCGGCGTATCGAAGCCCATCAGGTGGTAGACGGGACCGGCCGGGTAGTCCAGGTTCGGCAGGATGTTCTTGCGCTCACCCATGGCCGATTCCAGGGCCGTGTACAGTTCGCCGAGGTCGGAACGGTCGTAGTGCTTGACCATGTTGTCCAGGGAGGCCTTCATGGTCGGCACCCGGGAGTCGCCGTTCTTGTAGACCCGGTGGCCGAAGCCCATGATCTTCTTCTTCTGCTCCAGCGCCTCATCGAGCCAGGCAGCGGCGTGGGCCGCGACGTCGCCGTCGGCCGCGCTCTGCGTGATCTCCGCGAAGGTGTGCATCACGGCCTCATTGGCGCCGCCGTGCAGCGGGCCCTTGAGGGCGCCGATGGCACCGGTGACGGCTGAATGCAGGTCCGCGAGGGTGGAGGTGATCACCCGGGCGGTGAACGTGGACGCGTTGAAGGAGTGCTCCGCGTAGAGGATCATCGAGACGTTGAAGGCCTCCACCACCTCGGGGGCGGCTTCCTCGCCGAAGGTCATCCACAGGAAGTTCGCTGAATAGCCGAGGTCCTCGCGTGGCTCCACCAGTTCCTGGCCGCGCCGGCGGCGCTGGTCATAGGCGACCACGGCAGGCATGGCAGCGAACAGGCTGACTGCCTTCTCCATGTTGGCCTGCACCGAGGAGTCCTCGGCCAGTTCATGCGACGCACCGAGGACGGACGCCGCGGTACGGCACACATCCATGGGGTGGCAGGTTACCGGCAGGGCATCGATCACGGCCTTCAGTTCCGGGCTCAGTGCCCGCTGGCTGCGCTCCCCGTCGGTGAACTCCGCCAGCTCGGCCTCGGTGGGCAGCTCGCCGTTCCAGAGCAGGTAGGCCACCTCTTCGAAGCTGCACCGGGCGGCGAGTTCCTGCACCGGGTAGCCGCGGTAAAGCAGGGAGTTCGTTTCCGGGTTGACCTTGGAAATGCGGGTGGTGTCTACGAGTACCCCCGCCAGGCCCTTGTGGATCTGGGTATCAGTCATTGCTGCTGGCTCCTTCGAAAGTGCGGTAAATGCCTGGCCGGTCCTAGCGGGTGCCCGGAACCTGGAAATTGAAAACGGACGTGTCGAAGTGGTTGTACGCCTCATAATCCACCAGATCGTACAAACGCGCACGTGTGAGCATATTGGGCACGTCCGCTTCCTGGGTGCCGTGCGCCTTGATGGTCTCCAGCGTCCGTTCGGCTGCGCCCATGGCGCTGCGCAGCAGGGTGACCGGGTAGATCACCATGTTCACGCCCACCGAGGAGAGCTCCTCATAGGTGAACAGCTCGCTTTTGCCGAACTCGGTCATGTTGGCCAGGATCGGGACGTCGACGGCGGCGCGGATGGCGGCGAATTCCTCCAGCGACTTCATGGCCTCGGGGAAGATGGCGTCGGCTCCGGCGTCGACCAGCGCCCGGGCGCGGTCCTGCGCCGCCTCCAGGCCGTCCACGGCACGGATGTCGGTGCGGGCCATGATCAGGAAGTTCGGGTCCCGGCGGGCGTCCGCTGCGGCACGGATCCGCTTGACTGCGGTTTCGGTGTCCACCACGTTCTTGCCGTCCAGGTGGCCGCAGCGCTTGGGATTGAACTGGTCCTCGATGTGGCAGCCGGCCAGGCCGGCGTTTTCGAGTTCCTGGATGGTGCGGGCCACGTTCATCGGCTCGCCGAATCCGGTGTCCGCGTCCACGATGGCGGGCAGGTTGGTCATTCGGGCAATCTGCCCGGCCCGGGTGGCCACCTCGGTGAGGGTGGTCAGGCCGATGTCCGGCAGGCCGAGGTCATTGGCCAGCACGGCGCCGGAGATGTAGACACCGTCGAATTCCTTTTCCTCAATGAGGCGGGCTGAGAGCGGGTTGAAGGCGCCGGGGAACTGCTGGAGCGTACCGGAGGCCAGGCCTTCGCGGAAGGCGATCCGCTTCGCTTCGGGGGTAACGGAGGAGTACAGCATTTAGAAGAGTCCCTTCGGTGCGGCGGCGGGGCTGATGACGCCGTCGGCGGCGGTGATGTTCAGCTGGTCCAGCTGGCCGGCGGCCAGTTCGGGCAGGCGCTGCACTGTGGCCAGGAACCGTTCGATCTCCTCTTCGGAGACCAGGCCGGCAGCCAGGGTGCGGAACTTGTTGATGTACTGCTCGCGGGCAAACGGCTTGGCGCCCAGCGGGTGTGCGTCCGCCACGGCAATTTCGTCGGTGATGACGGTGCCGTCGGTCAGCACGATGGTGACCTTGCCGCCGAAGGCCTTCTCGTTGATGTCCAGCGAGTGGTAGCGGCGGGTCCATTCCGGATCCTCCACCGTGGTGACCTTGTGCCACAGCTCCACGGTGTCCGGGCGTCCGGCGCGTTCGGGGGAGTAGGAGTCCACGTGGTGCCAGGCGCCGTCCTGCAGGGCAACGGTGAAGATGTACGGGATGGAGTGGTCCAGGGTTTCGCGCGATGCGGTGGGATCGTACTTCTGCGGATCGTTGGCACCGGAGCCGATCACGTAGTGGGTGTGGTGCGAGGTGGCGATCAGGACGCTTTCCACGTTGGCCGGATCCGCTGCTTCGGGGTGCTCGGCGGAAATCCTGCGGGCCAGGTCGATCCAGGCCTGGGCCTGGTATTCGGCGGAGTGTTCCTTGGTGTAGGTGTCCAGGATGGCGCGCTTGGCTTCGCCCTCTTCAGGCAGCGGCACCTCGTAGGCGGCGTCGGGGCCGTCCAGCATCCATGCAATGACGCCGTCTTCGCCTTCGTAGATGGGGGTGGGGGAAGTCTGGCCGCGCATGGCGCGGTCCACGGCTTCCACGGCCATCTTGCCGGCGAACGCCGGGGCGTGCGCCTTCCAGGTGGAGATCTCGCCCTTGCGGGACTGCCGGGTGGCGGTGGTGGTGTGCAGGGCCTGGCCCACGGCCTGGAAGATGGTGTCGACGTCGAGCCCCAGCAAGGTGCCGATGCCGGCGGCGGCGGAAGGGCCGAGGTGGGCCACGTGGTCGATCTTGTGCCGATGCAGGCAGATGGCCTTGGCCAGATTGACCTGGATTTCGTAGCCGGTGGCGATGCCGCGGATCAGGTCCCGGCCGGAGGCGCCGGTGTGCTGGGCGACGGCGAGGACCGGGGGGATGTTGTCGCCGGGGTGGGAGTACTCAGCGGCCAGGAAGGTGTCGTGGTAGTCCAGTTCGCGCACGGCCACACCGTTGGCCCAGGCAGCCCATTCGGGGCTGGTCTTGGCCAGCACGCCGAAGAGCGAGGCGCCCTTGCCGTGGGCGGAAGGGGAGAAGGACAGCGCCTGGGCGCGGGCGGCGACAATGGGTCCGCGGTTCAGGGAGGCGATGGCCACGGAGGCGTTGTCGATGATGCGGTTGATGACCATGTCCGTGACGTCGTCGGTGACGTCCACGGGGTCGGCGGCAACCTTGGCGATCTTGTAGGCCAGCTGGTCCTCGCGGGCCAGCTTCTCATCGCTGCGGTAGACGCGTACTTTATGCAGGTTCACGGTTTGTCCTTTATTTCAGGGGTAGTGGTCCGCCCGGGGACGGTGGTCCCGGGGGCGGCGGTCCGGGCGGACCGAAGGTGTTCGAGGCTTTTGTGCAGGTGGACGGCGACGGCGGCGGAGGCAAGGTCAGCATCTCCGGCGGCAACGGCGTCGGCAATGGTGGCGTGTTCCGCGGCCGTTTCAAGCAGCCGCTGCGGGTTGTCCTTCGCCAGGCGCCGGACGCGGACCAGATGCAGGCGGACGTTGCGAAGTGCCTGCACCAGATAGGCGTTGGCTGCGGCCTCGTCCATGGCGGCATCCAGTTCGGCCACCAGGGCGTAGTACCCGGTGCGGTCGCTGTCCGCGTATCCGATCAGTTCCCCGGCGGCACGGAACCGGGTGGCCAGCGTACGGAAGGCAGCTTCCTGCCCGCGGACCGCGGCGAGCGCCGCTGCCTTGCATTCCAGCGCCTGCCGCAGTTCGAAGAGTTCAGCCACGGTGTCCAGGGAAATGCCGGTAACGACGACGCCGCGCCCGCTGTGCGGAGCGGCCAGTCCGTCGGCGGTGAGGCGGCTGAGGGCTTCGCGCAGCGGAGTGCGGGAGACCCCGAGCCGGGCGGACTGCTCAACTTCGCCCAGTACCGTCCCGGGAGGCAGCTGCCAATCCACAATGTCCTGCCGCAAGGTGGCATAAGCGCGGTCACTTGCCCGCATAGTCCGCCTCCTTGCGTCAGATACCTGCGTTACTTTCACCACAGTGTATACACGAGAGAGCAAATTAACGTATCCGGGCTCACAATTGGCCGCTGGACCTGCGGCTCTGTATACAGATGGGCCTTCATTGGTCGACGCTGTCCGTGTGACGCAGCTATGCGGGAGTACTGCATCCGGTCGAGATCCCCACCCGGGTCTTCCGGCCCACCATTGAGCGGCGCAGCTGCGCAGGTACCATGGCGCCTACCACGCCGGATCAAGGAGGATTCAGATGGGCGAGCGCGACACCTATGCAGCGGCCTATGCCCGCAGTATGTCGGATCCCGAGGGCTTCTGGCTGGAGGCTGCAGCCCTGGTGGACTGGGACACCCCTCCGGCACTCGCCCTCGACACTTCCAAGGCGCCCCTCTATGCCTGGTTCCCCGACGGCCGGCTGAACACCAGCGTCAACGCCCTGGACCGGCATGTTGCAGCGGGCCGCGGAGACAACGCGGCCCTCATCTATGACTCCGCGATGCTCGGCACCAGCCGCACCTACTCCTACCGCGAGCTGCTGGCGGAAGTGGAGGCGTTCGCCGGGGTGCTCCGCGGCCTGGGCGTGGCCGCGGGGGACCGGGTGATCATCTACCTGCCGATGATCCCCGAGGCCGTGATCGCCATGCTTGCCACCGCCCGGCTGGGTGCGGTGCACTCGGTGGTGTTCGGCGGCTTCGCGCCCCGTGAACTGGCAGCCCGGATCGACGACGCCGGGCCCAAGGTGATCGTGACGGCCAGCGGGGGACTGGAACCCAAGCGCCGGGTGGAGTACCTGCCCGCCGTGGCCGAAGCGCTGGAGACCGCGGCACGCCGGGTGGGCGCCGTCGTCGTCGCCGAACGCGACGGCTTCACCGCCTCCCGGAAGCAGTACGACGGCACCGGCGGGGCGGCCTGGCTGGACTGGACGGCGCTCGCCGCCGCCGCGGCACCCGCCGGACCGGTGAGCGTGGCCGCCACGGATCCGCTGTACATCCTCTACACCTCCGGCACCACCGGCTCGCCCAAGGGGGTGGTGCGGGACAACGGCTCCCATGCCGTCGCCATGGCCTGGTCCATGGAAAACATCTACGGAATCGGCCCGCGGCAGGTGATGTGGACCGCGTCGGACGTCGGCTGGGTGGTGGGGCATTCCTACATCGTCTATGCGCCCCTGATCGCCGGGGCAACCACCGTGCTGTACGAAGGAAAGCCGGTGGGCACCCCCGACGCCGGCGCCTTCTGGCGGGTGGCCGCCGACCACGGCGTGGACGTCCTGTTCACCGCCCCGACCGCCCTGCGCGCGATCCGCAAGGCGGACCCCAACGCCGCCGAGCCGGCCAATTACGACCTCTCCCGGCTGCGCTACCTCTTCTCAGCCGGGGAGCGCCTGGACCCCGCCACCATGGACTGGGCGGGCACAGCCCTGGAGGTGCCGGTGATCGACCACTGGTGGCAGACCGAAACCGGCTGGGCCATTTGCGCCAACCCCGTGGGGTTGCAGGAGCTGCCGGTGAAGCCGGGCTCGCCCACCGTGCCCGTGCCGGGCTTCGATGTGCGCATCCTGGACGGAAGCGGCACCGAGGTTCCGCCCGGAACCGAGGGCAACATTGCCCTGAAGCTGCCGCTGCCCCCGGGCACCCTCCGGACCCTGTGGGGCAGTGATGACCGCTACCGGGCCGCATACCTGGAAGTCTTCGAGGGGTACTACGCCACCGGTGACTCCGGCTACCGGGACCAGGACGGCTACGTGTACGTGATGGGCCGCACCGATGACGTCATCAACGTGTCCGGGCACCGGCTCTCCACCGGGGCCATGGAGGAGGCCGTCGGCTCCCATCCGGATGTGGCCGAGTGCGCGGTGATCGGGGTCGCGGATCCGGTCAAGGGCCAGCGGCCCTGCGGTTTTGTGGTGCTCAAGTCCGGCTCGGAGATCGACGCCGGCCGGCTGCAGGCGGAGCTGGTGGAGCGGGTGCGCTCGCGGATCGGTGCCGTGGCGGACTTCAAGGACGTGCAGGTGGTGGACGCACTGCCCAAGACCCGCTCCGGGAAGGTGCTGCGCAAGACCATGCGCCAGATCGCCGACGGCGTGCCCCACACGGTGCCCTCCACCATCGAGGACCCGGGAGTCATCGACGCACTGGCGCCGCTGCTGCGGCCCGAAGCCTCAACCCGTTAGCTACCAGCGCCAGCTGTACTCCAGCTCGGGCCGGCCCCGGGTCCCGTATCGCGGCGAGCGCAGCACCGACTGCTCCTCGGCAAGGTGCTCCAGGTACCGCCGCGCCGTAATCCGGGACATTGCCAGTTCCGCAGAAACCTCGGAGGCCGACAGCGGGGAAGGGGCACGCTTGAGCAGGTCGGCCACCGCTTCCAGGGTTTCCCCGGACATTCCCTTGGGCAGCGGGGTGGCCACGGTGGGGCGCAGCGCCGCAAACGCGCTGTCCACTTCGCTCTGGGTGGTCGACGCCGCCTGCTCGCCCATCCGCCGCCGGTATTCCGCGTAGGTGGTGAGCTTGGTGCTGAACGCCGAGAAGGTAAAGGGCTTGATGAGGTAACCGACAATGCCGCCGGACATCGCGCCGCGGACCACGGCCAGGTCCCGAACCGCGGTAATGGCAATAACGTCCACGGGCAGGCCCGCCCCGCGGATCCGGCGCAGCAGGTCCAGCCCGTGCAGGTCCGGCAAGTTCATGTCCAGCAGCACCAGGTCGATTCCCTGTCCGGCGTCGGATCCGCTGCCCGGCCCGCTGCCCGGCCCGCTGCCCGGCCCGCTGCCCGGCCCGCTGCCCGGTGCTGCGTCGACCTTCAGGGCCGTGATGGCTTCGGTGCCGGTGCGGGCAATGCCTGCCAGCCGGAAGCCGGGGATGCGGCGGACATACTCGGCATGCGCCTCGGCGGGGATTTCCTCGTCCTCCACCACCAGGACACCGATCGTCGTGGAATCGGTCATGGCCGTCCCCCAGGGGGTGCGGCCTCAGTGGAGGGGAGGGGAATATCCACCCGGAAGCAGGCCCCGTGGCCGGGAAGCACCTGAATGCGCCCGCTCAGCCGGTTGACGGCCTGCCGGACCAAGGCCAGGCCGATGCCGCGTCCGGAGGCGGTGCGTCCCTCGGGGAGCTGCTTGGTACTGAATCCCTGTTCGAAGATATGTTCGAGTACATCGGAATCGACCCCCGGCCCGTCGTCCTCTACTGCAATCAGAAGCGCACCGTCGTCGCTGCCCAGTGAGAGCGTGACTAAACCTGCGGCGGCGTCGAAGGCGTTGTCCAGCAGGTTGCCGATGATGGTCACCAGTTCCACCGGTTCCACACCGCCGCCGCTGAACCGCCCGCCCGCGGCTGCCACGGTGATTTCGAGGTCGATGCCGCGCTCGCGGGCCTGGGCGGCCTTGCCCATCAGCAGTGCGGTCACCGCCGGTTCCTCCACGCCCGCCAGGACCTCGTCGTTGAGGTGCTGGGACTGTTCAAGGTCCGCGGTGGCAAATCGGAGCGCCTCCTCGCTGCGGCCAAGTTCGATCAGGGAGACGAGGGTGTGTACGCGGTTGGCATGCTCGTGCGCCTGCGCGCTGAGCGCGTCCGCCAAGGTACGCATGGAGGCGAGCTCGCCGGTAAGGGATTCGACGTCGGTGCAGTCCCGCAGCGTGGTCACGATGCCAAAGCGCCGGCCGTGCGGACCGGGGGAGACGGCGTCGGACTGGTTGACCACCAGGATGCGCTCGCCGGTGAGGTGGACTTCCTCGCGCGCATCCCGGCCGGTGCGCAGCAGGGAGGCCAGCGGGCCGGGCAGGTCCGGGAGCTCTGGGACCTCCGGGCCGGTGCCTCGGGGCGGCAGTCCCAATAGGGCGGCTGCCTCGTCGTTGTAGAGGACCAATTCTCCGCGGTTGTTGTGCAGCAGCAGTCCTTCCCGCACTGAGTGGAGCGCGGAGTCGTAGAAGGTGAACATATGCGCCAGCTCGGCCGGACCCAGTCCGTACGTAGCGCGGCGCAGGTACCGGCTGAGCAGATAGGAGGCCAGCGCTCCCGCAGCGAGCGCAGCGGCATCGATCGCGAACAGCTCCGGCAGCCGTGCGTCGCGCGCAATCCCCACCCGGTCCACGGTGATCCCGGCTGCAACCAGGGCGGTGACATTGCCGGCGTCGTCGCGCACCGGCGTGATGGCGCGGACCGAAGGACCGAGGGTGCCGGTGTAGGTCTCCGTGAAGCTCTTCCCGGCCAGGGCCTGGTCCACGGAGCCGATGTAGGGTTTGCCGATCTGCTCGGGGTTGCGGTGGGTCAGGCGGGTGCGGTCGGTGTCCATGATGGTCACGAAATCGACGCCGACGCCGGCCATCACTTCCTGCGCATAGTCCTGCAGGGCAGAGTCGCCGGACACCGGGCCGTCCGGGAAGGCGCCTGCTGCTGCCCGTACGGTGTCGCTGGCGGCAACCGTTCCGGCCACAGCCAGCATGCGCTCGCCGGTTTCCTCATACGTGTTCTCTTCGGCCTGCTGGTAGAGGCCCCAGGCAATTCCCCCGGAGACGCACAGGATGAATGCCAGCTGGCCCAGGAACAACCGGCCGGCCAGGCTCCATCTCCGCACGTTCCATCCTTCGTTTCGCTGGTGCATTTTCCGGGGGTAGGTACATTGCCGCGAACAGTATGAACACAAGGGTGACTGTGATCACACAACACAAGAAGATGGAAGCCGACCCCACGCACCAAGGAGTACCGCCATGGCAGCTGCCACTAATCCGTACGCCGGTTCACAGAAGAGCCGCCGGCCGGACCGAACCCATTTCCTCTACATTGCCGTCATTGCGGCGGTAGTGCTTGGCGCCGTCATCGGACTGGTGGCTCCTGAGTTCGCCAAATCCCTGAAGCCGCTCGGCACCGGGTTCATCAACCTGATCAAGATGATGATCGCGCCGGTCATCTTCTGCACCATTGTCCTAGGCATCGGGTCAATCGCCAAAGCAGCCACGGTCGGCAAGGTCGGGGGGCTGGCGCTGGGCTACTTCATCATCATGTCCACCTTCGCCCTGGCCATCGGCCTGGTGGTGGGCAACTTCATCCACCCCGGCGAGGGACTGGACCTGCAGGCCTCCGGTGCGGCAGCGCCGGCCCCCGCTGAGGATGAAGCGGGGATGACGGGGTTCCTGCTGAGCATTGTCCCCACCACCCTGCTGGCTTCCCTTACCGGTGAGAGCATCCTGCAGACTCTGTTCGTGGCCCTGCTGGTCGGCTTTGCCCTGCAGAAGATGGGCCCCGCCGGCGCCCCGGTCCTTAAAGGCATCGGCTACATCCAGGTGCTGGTCTTCCGCATCCTGATGATGATCATGTGGCTGGCCCCGGTGGGCGCCTTCGGTGCCATTGCCGCCGTCGTCGGCGAAACCGGGATCCAGGCCATCGTCAGCATGGCCACCCTGATGATCGCCTTCTACCTCACCTGCATCCTGTTCATCGTGGTGGTGCTGGGCAGCATCCTGAAACTGGTCACCGGCTTCAGCATCTTCAAGCTGATGCGTTACCTGGGCCGGGAATACCTGCTGATCTTCTCCACGTCTTCCTCGGAAGTGGCCCTGCCCCGGCTGATCGCCAAGATGGAGCACCTGGGCGTGTCCAAGCCCGTGGTCGGCGTGACCGTACCCACCGGCTATTCCTTCAACCTGGACGGCACGGCCATCTACCTGACCATGGCCTCCCTGTTCGTGGCCTCGGCCATGGGCAAGCCGCTGGAACTGGGCGAGCAGATCTCCCTGCTGGTCTTTATGATCATCGCCTCAAAGGGTGCAGCCGGCGTCACCGGTGCCGGCCTGGCCACCCTGGCCGGCGGCCTGCAGTCGCACCGCCCCGACCTGATCGACGGCGTCGGCCTGATTGTGGGCATCGACCGCTTTATGTCCGAGGCGCGCGCGCTGACCAACTTCACCGGCAACGCCGTCGCCACCGTGCTGATCGGCACCTGGACCAAGGAAATCGACAAGGGACAGGTCACCGCGGTACTGAATCGCGAACGTCCCTTCGACGAGGCCAGCATGAACGTGGATGCGGGCACCGGCGAGCCGCTGCAGACGGCCGAGTCCGCCGAACTGGCCCAGACGGTTCCCGGCCCCGCCGGAAGCACGGCAGCGCCCGGGCCGCGCCACTAGCGCCTCACCACGCAGCGAACGCGCCCTGTCCCGGTTCCCCGGGGCGGGGCGCGTTTTTGCGTCCGGTGAGCTTTGCCTGCCAAAAGCTGCGGGCGGGCATAATGGTGCCCGGCTTCTCCACTTCCGGCACTGGCCGGCACTAAACGAAAGGCGGGCCCCGGTGGGTGCACTAGGTCCTTATCTGCGGCGGGGATCACTGAACTCGTCGGTGCAGCCGGTTCTAACCGCCGACGGACTGGTGCTGCGGCCCTGGATCGAAGACGACGCCGCCGTCCTGGTTGAGGCCTACAAGCAACCGGCGATAGCCCGCTACAACCGCCGCAGCATGGATACCGAAGAAGAAGCGATCGCATGGATCCTCGGCTGGTCCGCCCGCTGGCAGGCCGAGACCGGCGCAAACTGGGCCGTCTGCACCCGTGGCGGGCAGGTGGTGGGGCGTGCGGCGCTGAGCCGGCTGAACCTGTATGAGGGGGAGGGGGAGCTTGGCTACTGGGTGCTGGAAACCGCGCGGAGGCAAGGTGTGGCTTCCCGCTCTGTGGCGGCCCTGCGCAGATGGAGTTTCGACGTCGTCGGGCTGAAGCGGCTCCAGCTGTCCCACTCCGTGCAAAACGCGGCGTCGTGCAGGGTGGCCGGCAAAACCGGATTTGCCCTGGAGGGAACCAAACGCAGCGCCCTGAGGCACTTAGACGGGTGGCATGACATGCACCTCCACGCCGCCGTGAATCCGCAAGGTTCGAGTTCTACTTGAGCGTCAAGGCTCGCCGGTGTTCCGCGCACTGATTCACGGTAAGCCTGCGGCCCGGCTGTAACCTTGACACAGACAGCCCGCAGGACAGCTAGATACGGAAGCGTGGATTAATACGTGAGCATCGATCAGAGTTCATCGACTCTGCAGGACGCAACCGCAACCGACTCGACCATGGGCCCCACGGGACGTCCCCTGACTGAATTCCCCGAACCTCCCGTCCTCACCTCGCACGGTCCTGCCCGGATCATTGCCATGGTGAACCAGAAGGGCGGGGTCGGCAAGACCACCTCCACCATCAACCTCGGTGCTGCCCTGGCTGAAGCCGGCCGCCGCGTGCTGCTGGTGGACTTTGACCCGCAGGGAGCCCTGTCCGCAGGCCTGGGCGCCAACCCGCACGAGCTGGACCTGACGGTCTACAACGTGCTGATGGACCGCAAGGTGGACATCCGCGAGGCCATCCACGAGACCTCCATCGAGAACATCCACCTGCTGCCGGCCAACATCGACCTCTCCGCTGCCGAAGTCCAGCTGGTGAACGAGGTAGCCCGCGAGCAGGTGCTCGAACGCGCGCTGCGCCGGGTCTCGGACGACTACGACGTCATCCTCATCGACTGCCAGCCCTCCCTGGGCCTGCTGACGGTCAACGCGCTGACCGCCGCGCACGGCGTGATCATCCCGCTGATCTGCGAATTCTTCGCACTGCGCGCCGTAGCGCTGCTGGTGGAGACCATCGAGAAGGTGCAGGACCGGCTCAACCCCGGCCTGCAGGTGGACGGCGTGCTGGCCACCATGTACGACGCCCGCACACTGCACAGCCGCGAAGTCATTTCCCGCCTGGTGGAAGCCTTCGGCGACAAGGTCTTCGAAACGGTCATCAAGCGGACCATCAAGTTCGCCGACGCCACCGTGGCCGCCGAGCCGATCACCACCTACGCCGGGAACCACCCCGGGGCCGACTCCTACCGGCGCCTGGCCAAGGAACTGATTGCCCGCGGCGGCGCGCCCTAAGCCGGCGCGCGGCGCGGCGGCTGCCAAAGCGGGCGCAGCAAAGGCCGCCGAGGTCTCCGATGCCCCGGAACGCGGCGGCTTCGAAGTACGGCTGGCAAACTTCACCGGACCCTTCGACGTCCTGCTGGGACTGATCTCCAAGCACGAACTGGACATCACCGAGATTGCCCTGGCGGCCGTCACCGACGAGTTCCTGGGCTACATCCGCGAGCTCTTCGGAACCGGGCCGGAAGTGGCACTGGACGAGGCCAGCGAATTCCTGGTTATTGCCGCCACCCTCCTGGACCTAAAGGCCGCACGCCTGCTGCCGGCAGGCGACGTCGAAGACGAAGAGGACGTGGCGCTGCTGGAAGCCCGCGACCTGCTCTTTGCACGCCTGCTGCAGTACAAGGCGTTTAAGGAGATGGCCTCCCGGATGGGGGAGCGGCTTCAGGAGGAGGCCCGGCGCTTCCCGCGGCAGGTCTCCCTGGACCCGCACTTTGCCGCCATGCTCCCGGAATTAATCTGGCGCACCACGCCCCGGCAGTTCGCCGACCTGGCCGAGCGTGCCCTGCAGCCCCGGGACGAACAACCGCCCACCGTGGGCCTGGAGCACCTGCACGCCCCCAAGACGAGCGTCCGGGAGCAGGCCGGCATCATTGCCGGCAGGCTGTTCGCCGAAGGCGCCGCCACATTCGCTGCGCTGGTGTCCGACGCCGACGGTCCGGTGGCGGTGGCGCGTTTCCTGGCGCTGCTGGAAATGTTCCGGGACGGCACAGTGAGTTTCGAACAGCAGGCACCTCTGGGTGAGCTGCGCATCACCTGGACCGGCGGCGACCCCTCGGCCCGGGACCTAACGGACGAATATGACGGCCCAGGACCGGGCGCCGCCGCAGATACAGAAGGAGCGCAGGCATGACGACTGCCAACCAGGACACGTGGCGTGTCAACGGTTCCGGGCCCGAAACCGGCATCCCGGACATCGCCGGCATGCCCGGCGGAGTCAAGGCCGCAGTCGAAGCGGTGCTGATGGTTGTGGACGAACCCGCCGCGCCGGCGGAGCTGGCCGCAGTGATCGGAGTTCCCGAGCCTGAGGTGCTCGCGGCCCTGACGGAACTGCAGCGTGAGTATGACGGCTATACTGGGGATGGACCCGAGGGCGCACCGCGTGGTTTTGAACTCCGCGACGTAGCAGGCGGATGGCGGATTTTTTCCCGCGCTGACTTTGCGCCCGTTGTGTCGAAGTTTGTACTGGAAGGCCAGAGTGCACGGCTGTCGCAGGCCGCACTGGAAACATTGGCGGTGATTGCCTATCGGCAGCCCGTCTCCCGGGCCCGGGTCTCAGCGATCCGGGGAGTAAACGTCGATTCGGTGGTCCGCACGCTGGTTCAGCGTGGATTGATCGTCGACGCCGGCACCGAAACTATTACGGGTTCGCTGCTGTACCGGACAACGCCGTACTTTTTGGAACGGCTTGGCTTGGGGAGCCTCGACGAACTTCCGCAGATTGCACCGCACCTGCCCGGGCTGGAAAACCTGGCCGAATTTGAAGACACTACTTACTAACCGCTAGACCCCAAAGGACTTACTCATGACCCCAGCACCCCGTTCCGGATCCGGCCGCAACACCCCCCGCGGCGGCGGACGCAGTGCCGGTGGCCCCGCCGGCGGCAAGACCTTCGGCGGCAAGGGCGGCGGCCGCGGCTCGAAGCCCGGCTCCTCCCGTACCGGCGGACCCCGCTCCGGCTCCGGCCTGAAGCCCGGCGAAGACCGCGCCAACGGCTACCGCCCCGCCCCCGAGGTCCGTCCGGAGAAATTCAAGTCCGACGCCGTGAAGGCCTTCGGCGACAGTTCCGCCAAGTCCGCCCCCCGCACGGGTGCGCCCAAGTCCGGCGGCGCCCGCCCCGGTGCCGGCAAAACCGGTGCCGGAAAGTTCGGCGGCCCGCAGGCCGGCCAGCGCAAGAGCGGGGACCGTGCCTTCCGCAACGAACGCTTCGGCCAGAACCTGGGACCGGTCCGCCGTTCCACCACCCGCCGCCCTGCCGCGCCGGTCATCTCCGAGCACCACAACCCCGAGGGCGTCCGCCTGCAGAAGGTCATGGCCAGTGCCGGCGTCGCCTCCCGCCGCGTGTGCGAGGAAATGATCGCCGAAGGCCGCGTGGAGGTTGACGGCGAGGTTGTCACCGAGCTCGGTGTCCGCGTTGACCCGGCCACCGTCGCCATCCACGTTGACGGCATGCGCCTGCAGCTGGACGAAACCCAGAAGTACTACGTGTTCAACAAGCCGCGCGGCGTTATCTCCACCATGGAGGACCCCGAAGGCCGTCCGTGCATCAGCGACTACCTCAAGCCCTCCAGCAAGCACGAACGCCTGTTCCACGTGGGACGCCTCGACAACGAGACTGAGGGCCTGCTGCTGCTGACCAACGACGGCGAGCTGACCAACCGGCTCACCCACCCCTCCTTCGAAGTGCCCAAGACCTACCTGGTCCAGGTCCGCGGACCCATGGGCCAGGGCGTCGGCGCGCAGCTGCGCGAGGGCATTGAGCTGGAAGACGGCTTCCAGAAGGTCGACTCCTTCAAGCTGGTGGACTCCACCCCCGGACACATCCTGGTGGAGGTCGTCCTGCACTCAGGCCGCAACCGTATTGTCCGCCGCCTGTTCGACGCCGTCGGGCACCCGGTGGAGCGCCTGGTCCGCACCAAGATCGGCCCGATCAGCCTGGGTGACCAGCGCCAGGGCAGCATCCGCGTCCTCGGCCGCACCGAGGTGGGACACCTCCTCGCTTCCGTAGGACTGTAGGCCATGGCCGCTGCCGCTGACGGGGGCACCCACCTGTCCGGATCCGTGCTGATCATCGGCACGGGACTGCTGGGCACCAGCATCGGCCTCGGGCTCTCTGCCCGCGGCGTGGATGTGGTGCTCTCGGACATCTCTCCCTCCACAGAGGCGGTGGCCCGCGACATCGGCGCCGGCCGGCTGCTCGGTACCGTGGGCGAAGGCTTTGCGCCTTCGCTGGTGGTGGTTGCCGCACCGCCGGACGTCACCGCGTCCCTCGCGGCGGCCGCGCTCAAGGACTGGCCGGACGCCGTCGTCGTCGACATTGCCAGCGTCAAGTCGGCAGTGCTGGCGGACCTGCGCGGCTACGACGCCGACCTGTCCCGGTACGTGGGCACACACCCGATGGCGGGCCGGGAGAAATCCGGGCCGGTTGCTGCGCGTGCGGAGCTGTTCAACGGCATGCCGTGGGTGATTTGTGCGCCGGTGGAAGCGGCCCCGGAAGCTGTGCGCCGCGCGGAGGCCCTGGCATATGACCTGGGTGCCGTGGTGGCCCGGATGTCCGCGGAGGAGCACGACGCGTCGGTGGCCCTGACCTCTCATCTGCCGCAGGTCATGGCCTCCCTGGTGGCCAGCCGGCTGCAGGAAACCCCGCCGCAGTCCCTGGCCCTGGCCGGGAACGGGTTGCGGGACGTCACCCGGATAGCGGCCAGCGACCCGCGGCTGTGGGTGCAGATCCTCAGCGGCAACGCGGACCGGCTGGTGCCCATCCTGCATGGGGTCCGCGAGGACCTGAACCGGCTGATCCGGACCCTGGAGGATCCGGTGGCGGACGGCGCCCGGCTGGACATGGCCCAGCTGATTGCCGAGGGAAACGTGGGCCAGGCCCGCATTCCCGGCAAGCACGGCGGCCCGGCCCAGTCCTTTGTGTCCTTCACCGTCCTGGTGGATGACACGCCCGGGCAGATCGCCCGGCTGCTCACCGAAATCGGTGAGATCGGCGTGAACCTGGAAGACCTGCGCCTGGAGCATGCCTCCGGACGCCAGGTGGGCCGGGCGGAGATTTCCGTCCTGCCCGGCCGGATGAATGACCTTGTTTCTGAATTAAGCGCCCGCGGGTGGAAGGTAGTGCAGTGAGTTCCAAGATTGATCCGGCCCAGTTCCGGCAGGGCAAGCCGCTGGTGGTGGCCATTGACGGGCCGTCCGGTTCCGGCAAGTCCAGCATCAGCCGCGAGGTGGCCCGCCGGCTGCATGCTGCCTACCTCGACACCGGCGCCATGTACCGCGCCGTGACCCTCTCCTGCATGGAAGCCGGAATCGACCTGACCGATTCGGTGGCCGTGGAAGCGGCTGCCGAAAGCGCCGACATTGCCCTGAGCGTTTCTCCGAACGAGGAATGGGTCCGGGTCAGCGGCCGGGACGTCACCGACGCCATCCGGGAACCCTCTGTCTCCTCTTCGGTCAGCGCCGTGGCCACGACGCTTGGTGCCCGGGCCGAACTGGTCCGCCGGCAGCAGCAGCTGATCCGGGATTCGGGGCTGCGGATTGTGGCCGAAGGCCGCGACATCACCACGGTGGTGGCGCCGCACGCCGAGGTCCGCATCCTGCTCACGGCCAGCGAAGAAGCCCGTCTGCGCCGCCGCGGCATCCAGCTCGGCGGAACGCAGAGCGCCGCCGCCCTGAAGGAACAGGTGCTGGTCCGCGACGCCAAGGACTCCACGGTGGTGGAATTCCAGCAGGCCGCCGACGGCGTTGTCACCATCGATTCCTCCGACCTGGACTTCGAAGAGACCGTTGCCGCGGTGCTCGACGTCGTCTACGCCAGCACCCACTAACCACCCCCGCCGGGGTTCCGGCACCGAACACGGGCACCTGCCCGTGTTTCAATGGGAGGAGGGCCGGCGCGGCAATGCCGCGCGGATCCTCCCGCACACTTACCGGGCTGAACGTCCGGCGACGGCCTGTACGCGCAGTGCTGCAGACCTCAACGGAAAGAAAGCAATTCTATGAACGGAAAACCTCTCAACGACGACACCGCCGGTGATTGGGCCTCCGCGGAGGAGTACATCCCCGCAGGAACCGACTCGGTCAACGAGCGCCTCGCAGCCATCGACGACGACGAGGCCGAGGTTCGCGCCCGCTCCCTCCGCGCCGGTCTTGACGACTACGAGCTCGACGAAGAAGACGCTGCCCTGCTGGACGGCGGCTTTGACGAATTCGACGAAGACGCACCCCTCCGCCAGGATCCCGTGGTGGCCATTGTCGGCCGCCCGAACGTCGGCAAGTCCACCCTGGTCAACCGCATCCTGGGCCGCCGCGAAGCGGTTGTCGAGGATACCCCCGGCGTCACCCGCGACCGGGTGTCCTACCCGGCCACCTGGAACGGCGTGAACTTCACCCTTGTGGACACCGGCGGCTGGGAACACGACGCCCGCGGCATCCACGCCCGCGTGGCCGACCAGGCCGAGATCGCCGTCGACCACGCCGACGCCGTCATGCTGGTGGTTGATGCCACAGTAGGCATCACCGCCACGGATGAAGCCGTGGTGCGGATGCTGCGCGGCAAGGGCAAGCCCGTCGTCGTCGTCGCCAACAAGGTGGACGACATCCAGAACGAAGCCGACGCCTCGTCCCTCTGGGGCCTGGGCTTTGGCGAGCCGTACCCGGTTTCGGCCCTGCATGGCCGCGGCACCGGCGACATGCTGGACGCCGTCCTGGACGTGCTGCCGGAGTACTCCGCCTACGGCGGACTGGACCGCTCCGGCGGTCCGCGCCGCATCGCCCTGATCGGCCGCCCGAACGTGGGCAAGTCCTCACTGCTGAACAAGCTGGCCGGATCCGAGCGCGTGGTTGTTGACGACCTCGCCGGCACCACCCGCGACCCGGTGGACGAAATGGTTGAACTGGGCGGCCGTACCTGGCGCTTCGTGGATACCGCAGGCATCCGCCGCCGCCAGCACATGGCCCAGGGTGCGGATTTCTATGCTTCGCTGCGTACCCAGGCCGCGCTGGAAAAGGCCGAGGTTGCCGTCGTGCTGCTGGCTGTGGACGAGGTCCTCAGCGAGCAGGATGTTCGCATCCTGCAGCTGGCGATCGAATCCGGCCGCGCACTGGTCCTCGCCTTCAACAAGTGGGACCTGCTCGACGACGACCGCCGCCGCTACCTCAAGACCGAAATCGAGCGCGACCTCGCCCACGTGGAGTGGGCCCCGCACGTGAACATCTCGGCCAAGACCGGCTGGCACAAGGACAAGCTGGTGCCCGCCCTGGACACCGCCCTGGAAAACTGGGACAAGCGCATCCCGACCGGCAAGCTCAACGCCTTCCTGGGCGAGCTTGTGGCCGCGCACCCGCACCCGGTCCGCGGCGGCAAGCAGCCCCGCATCCTCTTCGGCACGCAGGCGTCCTCCCGCCCGCCGAAGTTCGTGCTGTTCACCACCGGCTTCCTGGACCCGGGCTACCGCCGGTTCATCACCCGCCGCCTGCGCGAAACCTTCGGCTTCGAAGGAACGCCGATTGAGGTTTCCATGCGGGTGCGCGAGAAGCGCGGCAAGAACAGCAAGCGCTAAACCGTCAGTTCCGGCGTCTTGTGCCCCGGTCCGGCTTCCCTTCTGGGCGAGCGGGGCCGGGGTTTCGCGTTCTGCGGGACGCCTCGCCGCGTTGGAGGCGGCGCGGAACCGCTCCCGGGCCGTCTCCTGTACAGCTGACGCTGCCTTCGGGACCTCCGGACAGCAGGAGCTGTACAGTAGGCGGATTTCCCGGCCGCCCGGCTGCCGCAGAGGGGTTTGTTCGGGAGGGTACGTGCCGATTCGGGACTTTTGCCAACTATGATGTAGAGTATTCGAGTTGGTTCGGCCGGAAATAAACCGGCCGGGTAACGGGTTGTGGCGCAGCTTGGTAGCGCACTTGACTGGGGGTCAAGGGGTCGCAGGTTCAAATCCTGTCAACCCGACAGATAGCCTGATGAAACGCAAGTTTCGTCAGGCTTTTGTCGTTAACAAGCCCAAATGCATCTACTCAGGGCTGCGGCCTCAGAGCCGTCAGGTCATCGGCCACCGCGGTCATCCGGTCGCGAAACTGGTGCCCGCCCGTCGCATGGCCGCGGACCCGGGCGTGCGGAAGCCGGGCAGCGTGGCGCCCGAGGTGGCCGAAGGGCACAACGTCGTCGTCCCGGCAGTGGTGCAGCCAGACCGGCAGGCCCGCCGGCAGTTCTGCTTCGGGCGGCAGGGCGTACTCCGCCTGCCAGCCCTCTGCGCCCCAGAACGGCATGGCCAGGAGGGCGAGTCCCAGCGGAGGGTCGCCCGGCCCGCTGCCCGGCCCGTTGCCCGGCCGGCTGCCCGAGAAGTGCTGCAGGGCCATGGACGCTCCAAACGAATGGCCTACGATCACCAGTTCCGGCCCGAGGGCTGCCCGTTGCCGTTCGATTTCGCTGCGCCAGGCCGCTGCGGACATGTCCTCGTCCGGAAAGCGGGGCGCCGACACAGGTACTCCCAGTAGTTCGTACAGTGCCTCGGCCATCGGCTGGTCATCTTCCCAGCCGCCGGCACCATGGATAAAGAGGATTTCCATCTGGTGCTCCATTCCCGTACCGCTATTTTCCAACGAAAGCAGCGGATATGGTACGGGTCCCGGGCAGGACCGGGACGCGGGGCATTTGGAACAGGCATGAGAACGGACAAGGGATGCGGAGCAGGCAAACTGCAGCGGCTGTGGCAGTGCTGACTCTGGCCGGGTTACGGCCTGTTCAGGAACGGGCGGAACCGGACAGCGAACGCCGCGCCCGGCAACGCCGGCACCGGCCACGGTTATGTCTGGAGCTGCCGCCCCGGACACCATCACCACCGGCCTCGACGCCCCGTGGTCCATAGTGTTCTTTGAAGGCGTCCCGCTCGTCAGCGAACGCGACTCCGGCCGGATCCTGGAGCTCGACGGCGAGGGCACCAGCGGCGAAGTTGGAACCGTCGCCGATGCAGCAGGCAGGGGAGAGGGCGGTTTGCTGGGGATTGCTGTACGGGACGGGTTCCTCTACGCCTACCTGACCGCTGGGGAAGAGAACCGGATTGAACGCCGGGAACTGGTCGGAACAGCCGGATCGCTGCAGCTGGGGCCGCCGGATACGGTACTGGACGGGATTCCCGCCGGTCCAGTCCACAACGGAGGACGCATCGCCTTCGGCCCGGACGGCATGCTCTACGCCACCACGGGCGACGCCGGAAACCGCGCCAGCGCGCAGGACCTGGAATCCGTCTCGGGCAAGATCCTGCGGATGACGCCCGAGGGCGCCGCGCCCGGGGACAATCCCTTCCCCGGCTCGCTCGTGTACAGCTACGGGCACCGCAATCCGCAGGGAATTGCCTGGGACGCCAATGGTGTCCTCTACGCGACCGAATTCGGGCAGGACACCTGGGATGAGCTGAATGTGATTGTTCCCGGCGGAAACTACGGCTGGCCTGAAGCAGAGGGCATCACCGGCGAGGCCGGTTTCACTGACCCGGTGCAGCAGTGGACGCCGGACAATGCGAGCCCCAGCGGGATGGCGGTGTCCAACGGGTACGCCTACATCGCGAACCTGAGGGGCCAGCGCATGCGGCGGGTTCCGCTCAGCGACCCCGGCAGCTCCGCGGAGTACTTCGCCGGAGAGTACGGCCGGCTGCGCGACGTCGTGAATGCACCGGACGGGAGCCTGTGGGTGCTCACCAACAACACTGACGGCCGCGGAAGCCCAGGCCCGGACGATGACCGCATCCTCCGGCTGGAGCCGGAAGGGTGACGGCGGCTAAGCGATCTGGTTGATCCGGATCAGGTTTCCGGTCGGATCCCGGAACGCACAGTCGCGCACACCGTAGTCCTGATCGATGGGTTCCTGGACGACGTCGGCCCCGGCCGCTTCCAGCCGCGCGAACAACCCGTCGAGGTCATCGGTGGCCAGCGTCACGGACGAATACACACCCTTGGCGATGAGGTCCAGGATGGTCTGCCGCTCGGCGTCGGTAATCCCCGGATCGATAGCCGGCGGCTGCAGCACGATGGAAGTCTCCGGCTGGTCCACGGGGCCAACGGTGATCCACCGCATGTCCTCGTAGCCGACGTCGTTGCGCACCTCGAAGCCGAGGACATCGCGGTAAAAGCCCAAAGCGGCTTCGGCGTTGGTCTGTGGAAGGAAGGTGTAATGAATGTTGAGGTTCATGCTCGAAACGCTACGCGCGGGCGCCAGCGTGCGCTTCTTGATTCCTGACCGGTCTGGTCACCTGCTTCGCCTGGCACGGTGGAATGCCCGCCGCGTCCGGAGCATGGCTGCGCCGGTAGGTGCTGGGCGGCACCCCCACCAATTCGGTGAAACGGGTGCTGAAGGTGCCCAGTGAGGAGAAACCCACCGCAAAGCAGATCTCCGTCACGCTGAGGTCCCCGCGCCTCAATAAGGTCATGGCGCGCTCAATCCGCCGGGTCATCAGGTAGGAATACGGCGACTCACCATAGATGCGGCGGAACTCACGGCTGAGGTGTCCCGCGGACAGATACACCGCGCGCGCCAGCTCCTCCACGTTCAGGGGCCGGGCATACTCCCGATCGATCCGGTCCCGAACGCGGCGGATCAGCGTGATGTTCTCCAGTCGCCGGGACCGGGTGCCTGCCGAAGCTACACCTGCCGAAGCTGTACCTGCCGACCCCGTGCTTGCCGAACCCGTGTCCTCCGAATCCATACGGCTATTTTTGCGCACCGCCGGACCAGTGTCCCGGTTGACCGCCGCTTAATCCGGGCTCATGCCGCAGCTAAGGTTCAGCACGGCGCCGTTCATGGCCTCGGCCCCGCCATCGGCAAGGAAAACCGCCGCGCGGGCGACGTCGTCGAGCGTCGGCAGGGTTTTACTGCTGGTCAGGGATTCCAGAAAGGTCCGGAATTCGCTCACCGGCATCGGCAGATCGGGTGTGTCGCCCAGTGTTTCGGCGATCCGCTGCGGCCGAAGGCAAACAGTGCGTACACCTGAGGGGCCCAGCTCGGCCGCCAGTGTACGCGTCAGGGCCTCGACGGCGGCGCAGGCCGCGGCGAATCCGCCCACGCCCGCCAGCGACATCCGGGCGGGCGAGGCGGAGAGGGTCAGGATGGTCCCCGCCTGCTGCCGGACCATGTGCCCGGCTGCTGCCCGCGCGGTCAGGAACTGTGTCCGCGGCCAGGCCGTGAGCGGGTCCAGGAGGTCGGCCAGCGGCATCTCCAGCAGCGGGATTCCCTGCACCAGCGGGATTCCGACGGCGTTCATCACGACGTCGATCCGTCCGGCTGAAGAGATTACCTCCCTGGTGAAGTCCTCCACCGCCAGAGGATCGGCGGCATCCAGCACGTGCGTCGACACCGGCTCGGCGGTGAGGTCCCGAAGCCCCGCGGCGGCTCGGGACAGGTGCTCGTCCGTCCTGCCCGCCAGGAAGAGCCGGGCGCCCCGGGCGGCGAAGGCCGAAGCCACCGCGCTGCCGATGGCGCCCGCGGCTCCGTAGACAACTGCAACTGATCCTTGAACCGGCATGTTTTCTCCTTCGGTCAGCTCTATCCCGCAACCTTGCAGGCCGGGAACACCGGTGTCACCCGTGGCCGCGCTATTGCCCCGGCGGAGGTTAATGGGCAGCGCGCTTCCGGTGCCGCCGCCGGCGCATTATCCTGTCACCGGAAACCGGCGGACCGCTGCTGGAAGGCCTGCTGCAGGTGCTGGTCGTAGAGGGCTTGGACGGAGTCCATGAGCAGCTGGTACAACGGGGCATAGATGTCGTCACGCCTCCGGAAACCGGACCCTGGGGCGAGCGGTTTGCCTAGTACCGGGATCCGAACGGTCTGATAGTCCAACTCGTTGAGTGGGTGGAGGGACATGAGTGACAACATCCCAACGGAGCTCGCACGGGAGGAGCTTGTCCGTCTGGAACGGCGGCTGGCCCTGGAAGGTGCACCGGCATATGAGGACCTGCTGCACCGGGACGCTCTGGTCATCGTCCCCGGTGCCGTGCTCAACAAGGGGGAATGCGTTGCAGCCATTGAAGCCTCCGCTCCCTGGGACCGAATCGATATCGACCCGTTCTGGTATTTCGGTACGGCCGACACAGCAAGCATCGCGTACAGGTTCACAGGCAACCGCGGCCCCGACGAGTACCAGGCCGTGATGCTGTCCAGCTACCTTCTCGACGCGGGTTGGCCTCAGTTGATCCATCATCAGCAGACAGTGGAGGCGCCATAGCTGCCCGCTTTCTTTGGATCCGGGTCCCGAAGCATCCATTACCACCGTTTCGGTTGCAGGGTGAAAGGCGGGATGGAAGCCTCGGTGCATGCAAAATTTGAAGCTCCGTAAGGCCCTGGTCCTACCTTCCGTCTGCAGCCTGGCGGCAGGGCTTGCAGTGGCAGGAACGCTGTTCACGGCTCCCGCGGCCGCGGCACTGGCGCCGGTCAATCCTGTCCGGATCAACGACGCCGCCCCGGCGAACTCAGGATTCCTCGTTTTTGTGGAAGGAAATACGGCCATCAATGCAGATGAATCGGAAGGTTCCATCGCAATTGGAGGGAACCTGAGCTTCAGCACCTCCTACAACATCGCCATTTCGGAAGTACTCCAGACACCCACTGCACCCGGTGATCCGGCTCCGGTGTCGCTTTGGGTCGGGGGAGGAATCGCCTGGCCGGACAACGGGTCAATCGTCAGCGTGAACCAGGGCACCACGAAGGTCGGGGACACGAGCACCTACACGGCGTACGACGTGGACCCGAACGGCGCTCAAGTGAATTACCGGTTGACCGAGTTCGGTCAGCCGTACACGTCCACGCCCCAGATCAATGGCACGGTCCGCCAGACTCCCGCATCCGTCGCCGCGACCGAGGGCATTGTCGACATTCCCGGCGCTTTCACCCAATACCGGGCGCTCACCCAGGAGATGGGGGCCTGCACCGAGACCTTGGCACTGCGCAACGCCAACGGCGATCCGTTGCCCCGTCCGGTGGCTGCCGGGACCAACGCCTACATCACCCTCGTGGAAGGCCAGACCAACGTCCTGAACCTCACGGCCGAGGAACTGGACGCCCTGGACGTCCTTACCTTCACCAACCAGCCCACCGCGGCCACACCATTGCTGGTCAATGTCTCTGGGACCTCGTTCAACGGAACCACCCCGAACCTTGCCGGCATAGGCCGGGACCAAGCACCGTATATCATGTGGAACTTCCCTTTCGCCACCAGTGTTACCGCCACGGGAGGGGCCGCCCTGCAGGGAACGTTGTATGCACCGAACGCGGACGTCGCTTGGCTCACCACCCAGAACATTGAAGGAAACATTATCGCGGGCTCGCTCACCCACGGGGCTTTGAACGAGCGGGAGACAGGACCGCGCGAGATCCACAGTGAGGCGTTCGCCACCACGTTGAGCTGCGCAGATCCGACACCTACTCCCACTCCGACTCCGACGCCAACTCCCACTCCGACGCCGACTCCCACTCCCACTCCGGAGCCCACGCCCACCCCCACGACGTGCCCGCCGACCCCAACTCCCACCCCAACGCCCACCCCAACGCCCACTCCCACACCGACGATCACGCCGACCCCGACAATCACGCCTACTCCGACAATCACGCCGACCCCGACAATCACGCCTACTCCGACAATCACGCCGACCCCGACAATCACGCCTACTCCGACGATCACGCCTACTCCGGAACCGACCACTACTCGGGCCTGTCTGCCAGCCGCCAACCCGCTACCGGCCCAGACTGTGCGGCCCCAGCTACCCAACACTGGTACCGGGCCTGCGGCTCTGCGCTGGCTTTCCGCAGCGCTCGTGCTGGCAGGAGGCACGGGAATCTATCTTGCCCGGGGCCGTGGATCGCGCGAATAGCCGGGAACGCACGCCAGACACGGATCGGTGCAGGCACTACCTATGTGGCGGGTGGGGCCAGCGTGAAACTCATGCGGACTTCTGCATTTACTGTTGTCGAGCGGAAACCAAGGTGCAAGCCTCTGGCCTATGCACACTAAACGTCACTCAAGAGCCCTAATTGTCACTACTATGTGCAGCCTCGCGACAGGGTTCGCCCTGACAGGCTCCCTGGCCACCGCCCCGTCCGCCGCCGCGCTTGAACCGGCGTCCTCGGCCCAGGTCAGCAATGCCGTTTCGTTGGAAAACGGCATACTTATGTCCCTTACCGACCCCACACCCACGTGTTCCCCCTCGCTGGCGCCCGCCCCTACAGAGCCGGCGCCAACGCCAACCGATCCGGATCCCGTGCCCACGTCAGGCGTCCCGGAGCCTACGCCTACAGTCCCGGCGCCGACCCCGACGCCCACGGAGCCTTCGCCCAGCCCGACGACGACGGAGCCCAGCCCGCCGATGACTACCTCGGAGCCCAGCCCGCCGATGACTACCTCGGAGCCCAGCCCGCCGATGACTACCTCGGAGCCGAGCCCGCCGATGACGGACCCCGAGCCGAGTTCGACGGCAACTGACCCCTCCTTGACCGTAACGGGCTTGACGGTTGACAGGGTCCTGGCCGTCTCGCCTCCGTGCATGGGTGCTGTGGATTCATCGCAGCCCGAACGGGCAGGCTTGGCCAACACCGGAACAACCGGTACGTCGCTCAGCCTGCTGGCCGCAGGCGGAATGCTGACAGCCGGTGCGGCCGGGCTTTACTTCGTTCGCCGACGCGGAGTTCGGGAGTAGAACGCTCTGCCGGTCCATCCTTCCCATAGCAAAGGTCCCTGCCGGCCCCCGTACTTGACGGGGCGCCGGCAGGCCGCCGGCCAGTTGGAACCGCCCCGCGTTGCGCAGGGCGAGAGGGGGGGGCATGGCCGGTCCGGCGACACAGTGCTCCGCCGCAGCGCCTCATCCGACCGCTCAGACGGAGGTGGAAGGGACCCGGCGCGACAGCATGTTTCGACGCCCCTGAACAACCAGTGCCGTTGGAGGCCGGCAGCGGGTAGGCTAATACAGCAGGTAAGGCAGAAACAGTCATCGGAACCGGGTCAGCCAGGACAACTGGCTGATCAGTTTTCTTTTTGGGGAGGAAATTGCACATGGCGGGCGAGCAGTACAGCGCCGAACGAACGGGCGACCGACGGGAACCCAGCTCGGAAGACACCACATCCATCAGTCTTCCGCCAATCTCAGACTCCACCACGGTGGAGCCTAAGCTCACCCCGGACGAGCGCGCCGCGGTCGCGGCCCTTCCGGCGGGCTCCGCCCTGCTGATTGCCCACACCGGCCCCAACGCAGGTGCGCGTTTCCTGCTGGACCAAGACGTCACCACTGCAGGACGGCACCCCAACGCGGACGTTTTCCTGGACGACGTGACGGTGTCCCGCAAGCATGTGGAGTTCCGGCGCACTGCGGAAGGATTCCGGGTAGTGGATGCCATGAGCCTGAACGGCACCTATGTCAACAACGACCGCGTGGACAGCGTGCTGCTGCGCACCGGCAGCGAAGTGCAGATCGGCAAGTTCCGCCTGACTTTCTATGCTGCCCGGCCCGCATCTGCAGGAAACCAGGCGCCGGCACAGGCGTAGGGCAGATAAGGTAGTAGTCATGTCAGCATCTCAGTCCGTCAGGCGCAGCACCGGACCCGAACGGCTGCGCGGCAGGGTGCTGAACATCGGTGAAGTACTCGGCGAGCTCAGCGGGGATTTCCCCGCCATCAGCGCGTCCAAGATCCGTTTCCTGGAGGAAAAGGGTCTGGTGACGCCGCAGCGTACGGCGGCCGGCTACCGGAAATACAGCACCGCCGACGTCGAGCGCCTCCGCTTCGTGCTTGCCCTCCAGCGAGACCAGTACCTGCCCCTGAAGGTCATCAAGGATTACCTTGATGCGATCGACCGGGGTGAACGGCCCGAATCCCTCCCCGGCGGGATGTCCTTGGCACCGCGCGTTGTTTCCGACCAGCTGGCCGGAGAGCTGTCGGCCCGAGCACACGCGCGGACACTGACGTTTGACGAACTGGTGCAGGAATCCGGAGCCAGCGCCGACCTGGTGCGGAGTTTGGCCAGCTACGGCCTGATCGGGCCGGCCGATGAGAACTACGACGAGCACGCGCTGAAAGTGGCCAAGGCGTGCGCCCAGCTTGAAGCCCATGGCATCGAGCCGCGGCACCTGCGCCCTTTCCGTGCCGCAGCGGATCGTGAACTGGGCCTGGTGGAACGTGTGGTTGCTCCGGTTGCGTCCCGGCGCGACGTTGCGTCCAAAGCCAGAGCTGCCGAAACCGCACGGGAAATCAGCGACCTGTGCCTGAGCCTGCACAGTGCGCTGGTCCACGGCCAGATCGCGCGGATGGAGTCCTGAGCATGCAGGAAGTCGAAGTTGTGGGTGTCCGGATTGAACTGCCGTCCAACCAACCGCTGGTCCTGCTCAAGGAAATAAACGGGGAACGCCACCTGCCCATCTGGATCGGGGCGCCCGAGGCCAGCGCAATCGCTTTTGTGCAGCAGGGCATTGTCCCGCCGCGCCCCATGACCCATGACCTGCTGGTGAACCTCATCCACGCGCTCAAGCGCGAGGTCAGCCTCGTCCGGCTGATCTCGGTGGAGGACACCGTCTTCCACGCCGAGATCGTCTTCGAGGACGGCACAGCGGTCAATTCACGTGCCTCTGACGCCATCGCAGTGGCCCTGCGCATCCCCTGCCCTATTTACTGCGCCGACCAGGTCCTTGACGAGGCTGGCGTCCGCATTGCCGACGCTGACGACGACGGCGAGGAAGAGCAGGACAACGCCGAGCAGGAAATGCGGCAGTTCCGCGAGTTCCTGGCCGACGTCGAGCCTGAAGACTTCGAGCGCTAGACGCTTTTCCGGTCCCCGGGTCCGACACGCTGCGGAAAGTTCCGCCGCCTCTTTGACCTTGGTGCCCGTCAGTTCTAACGTCGAAGACATAGAGTTCCCATTGCACCGGGGGAGTTCTCGGGGGACACTGAGAAAGCCCCGACAGCTCCGGCCAGTGCCGACCCCCAGGGGAACCGTTACTAGGAGGCACAAGTGAGTCCGAAAGGCGATGCCGGCCAGCATGCCGCAGCACCGGGGAGCATCCCTTCCCAGAGTGCGCAGGGCTTGCTGTTCACGGAGGACCTGCCTGTGCTGGATGAAGACGCCGGCTACCGCGGTCCCACGGCCTGCAAGGCCGCCGGAATCACCTACCGCCAGCTGGATTACTGGGCCCGGACCGGGCTCGTTGAACCTGCCGTACGCGGTGCGGCCGGCTCCGGTACCCAGCGGCTGTACAGTTTCCGCGACATCCTGGTACTGAAAGTCGTCAAGCGTCTTTTGGACACCGGGGTATCGCTCCAACAGATCCGTACCGCGGTGGAACACCTGCGGGAGCGCGGCGTGGAGGATCTGGCGCAGATCACCCTGATGAGCGACGGCGCCAGTGTGTACGAATGCACCTCCGCAGACGAGGTCATTGACCTGGTGCAGGGCGGACAGGGTGTCTTCGGAATCGCAGTCGGCCGCGTGTGGCGAGAGGTTGAAGGCAGCCTGGCCCAGCTCCCGAGCGAACACGTCAATGACTTTCCCGGCGACGAGCTGAGCCAGCGCCGGATCGCCCGCAAAATCAGCTAGTCTCCTGCCGGCAGCGCCGGCAATAACGCTATGACAAATGCAGGAAGGCCACCCCGCGGGGTGGCCTTCCTGCATTTGTACGCTGAATCCTCAGCGGATGCTCAGATGCTGTCTTGGTTTACGCGACCGGGCGCCGCATCACGCGGTTGCGCACACTGCCCGTGTCCATGAGGTTCTTCAGCAACGCATCAAAGGTTCCGGAGGCTTGCTTGGCGGATTCGCCGGGCCAGTGGTGGACGGAATGCGCTGCACCCTGAATCTGCTGCCAGTTGGCCTGCTCGGCAATGGTGGGGCTAAGCAGCAGATCGCCGAACATCTGCTTCATTTCAGCCAGCCGGAAAACATGCTCATTGGAACTGGGACGGACCCGGTTGGCAATGATCCCCGCCGGAGCGAGGTTGGGAGCGAACTCCTCCCGGAACAGTTCAAGGGCACGCATGGTCCGCTCGGTTCCGGCAACGGAAAACAGGCCGGGTTCGGCAACCAGCAGCACCCGGTTGCTGGCGGTCCATGCCATGCGGGTCAGCCCGTTCAGGGATGGCGGGCAGTCGATGAGGACCAGCCCGTAGCCGGTGACCCGGGAGAGCAGGTTGGTCAGGCGGCGGAGATCCCGCTTGCCCAGATCCGGGCGGTCGTAGATACCCGAATAAGCCGAGCCCATGGCAACGTCCAGCACGGGGCGCTTGCCGGTGTCCTTGGCCAGGCGGCGGGCGTTCTCCACCCAGCCGCTGGGCACCACGTTGTCGCTGAACTGGACCCGGCGGGGACTGCGCAGCATCTCGCCGATGCCCAGCTGGTTTCCCGCACTGACGCCCAGGCCCGTGGTTGCATCAGCGTGCGGGTCCAGGTCCACGACCAGGGTCGGAATGCCCGCGGCCAGCGCGGCGGATGCCAGACCCAGAGTGACGGAGGTCTTGCCGACGCCGCCCTTCAGGCTGCTGATGCTCACTACTTGCACTTGTTGAACCAAAACCTAACGTGTCTAGGAATCACTGGAGGCTGCACACTCATTCTATGTGACGGACTACGGTTACCCTCGCATCAGGGATTTGCAGGGGTGGCGCTTACACTGGTGCCACAGTGTGAGCCCCGGCACGGTCCAGGCAGCGCTGTTCTCCCGGAGTTGCGCCCGCAGGCGGGCTTCGGTGCGTTCTGCCGATGGCCCGACAGCGTAGGTAGAATCCGATACAGGCGGTACTGTCCAGGTGCCCCAGCCCGCAATAGACGCAGGAGACCCATGTTCTCGAAGATATTGGTAGCCAACCGGGGCGAAATCGCCATCCGTGCCTTCCGGGCGGCTTATGAACTCGGTGCCAAGACCGTAGCCGTATTTCCGCACGAGGACCGCAACTCCATTCACCGGCAAAAGGCCGACGAGGCCTACCTGATCGGTGAAGAGGGGCATCCGGTCCGGGCGTACCTGGATGTGGACGAAATCGTCCGGGTGGCCAAGGAGTCCGGCTGCGACGCCATCTACCCCGGTTACGGCTTCCTGTCGGAAAACGCGCAGCTGGCCCGGGCCGCGGCCGACGCCGGCATCACCTTTGTGGGTCCCGCCGCCGACATCCTGGAATTGGCAGGCCATAAGGTCCATGCCCTGAACGCAGCCCGGGAAGCGGGTATCCCGGTCCTTCGCTCCACCCAGCCCAGCGCCGACGTCGAGAAGCTGCTGGGTGAGGCGGAGGACATCGGCTTCCCCATTTTCGTTAAGGCCGTCGCGGGTGGAGGCGGCCGCGGAATGCGCCGCGTGGATACCGCGGACAAGCTTCCGGAGGCGCTGCAGGCCGCCATGCGCGAGGCGGAGACCGCTTTCGGTGATCCCACCGTCTTCCTGGAACAGGCGGTGCTGCGCCCCCGGCACATTGAAGTGCAGATTCTGGCGGACAACGAGGGCAACATTGTGCACCTGTTCGAGCGGGACTGCTCGCTGCAGCGCCGCCACCAGAAGGTGGTGGAAATTGCCCCGGCGCCCAACCTGGACGAGAACATCCGGCAGGCGCTTTACCGCGACGCGGTGAAGTTCGCCAAGGCACTGAAATACGTCAACGCCGGAACCGTCGAGTTCCTGGTGGACACCGTGGGTGAGCGGGCCGGCCAGCACGTCTTTATCGAGATGAATCCCCGCGTGCAGGTGGAGCACACCGTCACGGAGGAAATCACCGACGTGGACATTGTCCAGTCCCAGCTGCGGATCGCGGCGGGGGAGAGCCTGGCGGACCTGGGCCTGGCACAGGACGAGCTGCAGGTGCGCGGTGCCGCACTGCAGTGCCGGATCACCACCGAAGACCCGGCCAACGGCTTCCGTCCCGACGTTGGACGGATCACCGCGTACCGGTCAGCCGGCGGCGCCGGAGTGCGGCTCGACGGCGGCACGGTCTACGCAGGTGCCGAGATCAGTCCACACTTCGACTCCATGCTGGTGAAGCTGACCTGCCGGGGCCGGACCTACCCGATTGCCGTGAACCGTGCCCGCCGGGCGCTGGCCGAGTTCCGGATCCGCGGGGTGGCCACCAACATTTCCTTCCTCCAGGCCGTGCTGGATGATCCTGATTTTGTGGCCGGCGACGTTGCCACCTCCTTCATTGAGGAACGCCCCGAGCTGCTCAACGCGCGCGGCTCCGCGGACCGCGGCACCAAACTGCTTAATTGGCTGGCGGACGTTACCGTCAACAAGCCCTACGGCGAGGCAGCCGTCCACATCGACCCGGCAGAGAAGCTCCCGTCCCCGCTGCCGGAGGCTCGGCCGGGCTCCAGGCAGCGGCTGCAGGAGCTGGGCCCGGAGGGTTTTGCCGCGGAGCTGCGCAGGCAAACCGCGCTGGCCGTCACCGACACGACCTTCCGCGACGCACACCAGTCGCTGCTGGCAACCCGCGTGCGGACCCGTGACCTTGTCGCCGCCGCACCGGCAGTGGCAGCACTGACACCGGAGCTGCTCTCCGTGGAGGCCTGGGGCGGTGCCACGTACGACGTCGCCCTCCGCTTCCTGGGCGAGGACCCCTGGGAGCGACTGGCCGCACTGCGGCACGCACTGCCCAACATATGCATCCAGATGCTGCTGCGCGGCCGCAATACCGTCGGTTACACCCCGTACCCCACGGAGGTTTCGGATGCCTTCGTGGAGGAGGCCGCAGCCACCGGCGTCGACATTTTCCGGATCTTCGACGCGCTCAATGACGTCTCACAGATGGAACCGGCCATCCAGGCCGTCCGCAGGACCGGAACAGCCGTGGCCGAGGTGGCGCTTTGCTACACCGCAGACATGCTCAACCCTGATGAGACGCTCTACACGCTGGATTACTACCTGGACCTGGCCCAGCGGATGGTGGACGCCGGCGCGCACATTCTGGCCATCAAGGACATGGCCGGGCTCCTCCGCCCGGCCGCTGCCGCGAAACTGGTGTCAGCCCTGCGGGAGCGTTTCGACCTGCCCGTGCACCTGCACACCCACGACACCGCCGGCGGACAGCTCGCCACGCTGCTGGCGGCGGCGGAAGCCGGCGTGGACGCCGTCGATGTTGCCAGCGCGCCGCTGGCCGGAACCACCAGCCAGCCGGCCATGTCCTCACTGGTCGCCTCGCTGACCAACACCGAACGTGAGACCGGTATCAGCTTGGCGAACGTAGGGGCGCTGGAACCCTACTGGGAGGCGGTGCGCCGGGTCTACGCACCGTTCGAGTCGGGACTTGCCGGACCCACCGGGCGGGTCTACATGCACGAGATTCCCGGCGGGCAGCTCTCGAACCTCCGCCAGCAGGCCATCGCGCTGGGGCTTGGCGAGCGGTTTGAAGCCATCGAAGACATGTACAGCGCCGCAGACCGGATCCTGGGCCGCCTGGTGAAAGTCACGCCGTCGTCCAAGGTCGTGGGGGACCTGGCCCTGCAGCTGGTCGGTTCCAATGTCTCCCCGGAAGACTTCGAGGAGAACCCGCAGAACTACGACATCCCGGATTCGGTGATCGGCTTCCTCAGCGGTGAACTCGGCGACCCGCCGGGAGGCTGGCCCGAGCCCTTCCGGACCAAGGCGCTGCAGGGACGCGAGGTCAAGCCCCGCCGCGTTGAGCTGACGGAGGTGGACAAGGCCGGACTGCAGGCGGATTCCGCCACCCGGCAGGAAACCCTGAACCGGCTGCTCTTCGCAGGCCCGGCAAAGGAGTTCGCTACGGTCCGGGAAACCTACGGCGACGTTTCCGTGCTGGAAACCCGGGACTACCTGTACGGGCTGCGCCGCGGTGAGGAGCATGTCATTGAGCTGGAGAAGGGCGTAAAGCTGATTGCGGCCCTGGACGCGGTGTCCGAACCCGATGAGAAGGGCATGCGTACGGTCATGACCACGCTCAACGGGCAGATGCGGCCCGTCTCGGTCCGGGACCGGAGCATCGAAAGCTCCAGCAAAACGGCGGAGCGTGCCGACCCGGCCGAGCCCGGGCACGTCGCTGCTCCGTTCGCCGGAGCCGTCACCGTCACGGCCAAGGAAGGCGCCGAAGTGGCCGCCGGGGAAACGGTGGCCACCATTGAGGCGATGAAGATGGAAGCCTCCATTACGGCACCTGTCGCGGGCACCGTGGAGAGGGTGGCCATCTCCACCGTGGAGCAGGTCCAGGGCGGGGACCTCCTGCTGGTGATCGCACCCAAGTGAGGTCCGCGGAAATGTACCGGCGGGGCCGACTGCCTAGACTGGGGGAGTGACCCACTACGATCTAGCCATCATCGGTTCAGGCTCCGGCAACTCCATAATCACCCCGGATTGGGATGGCAAGCGGGTGGCCGTCATTGACGGCGGCACGTTCGGGGGAACGTGCCTGAACGTCGGATGCATCCCCACCAAGATGTTCGTATATCCCGCCCAGCTGGCGGCCGCCGCTGCCGACGGCGTCCGGCTGGGCGTGGATACGTCCATGCAGGGGGTCCGCTGGCGGGAGGTCCGGGACCGCATCTTTACCCGCATTGATGCCATCTCCGAGGGCGGCCGGCGGTACCGGGACAAGGAACTGGACAACGTCACGCTGTACAGCGAGAACGTACGCTTCACCTCGCCGCACGCCTTGGTCACCGAGTCGGGGGAGAAGATCACCGCTGACCGGATCGTTGTGGCTGCCGGTTCCCGTCCGGTACTCCCGGACACCCCGGGCATGGACCTGCCGCAGGTGCACACCTCCGACACGGTCATGCGCATTGATGACCTGCCTGCCCGGGTACTGATCATCGGCGGGGGATACATTGCGGCCGAATTCGGTTTCGTTTTCTCGGCCCTGGGGTCCCGGGTCACCATGGCCGTCCGCTCGGAGGCGTTGCTGCGCTCCCTGGACGGCACCCTATCCGAGCGCTTTACCGCAGAAGCAGCCAAGCAGTGGGACCTGCAGCTGAACACCACCGTGGATTCGCTGAAAGAAAACGCCGACGGTTCCGTACACGCCGTGCTCAGCAGCCCGGGCGGCACCCGGGAACTGGACGTGGACCTGGTGCTGGCCGCTACCGGGCGCAAACCCAACACCGACCGGCTGGACATAGCCGCGGCCGGTTTCGACGCCACGCCGGACGGACGGCTCGCGGTGGACGGGTTCGGCCGGGTGCTGTCCGGCGGAGAACCGGTGCCGGATCTTTGGGCCCTGGGCGATATAAGCAGCCCCTACCAGCTCAAGCACGTAGCCAACCATGAGGCCCGCGTGGTGGCCCACAACCTGGTGCACCCCGATGACCTGCGGGAGATGGACCACCGGTACGTCCCTGCGGCAGTTTTCAGCAGCCCGCAGATCGCCAGCGTGGGAATGACCGAAGAGCAGGCCTGCGCCGACACCGAAGCCCGGGGAGTGGAACTCGCCCTGGCGGTGCAGGAGTACGGCTCAACGGCATACGGCTGGGCCATGGAGGACTCCACCGGCTTCGTCAAGCTCCTGGCTGAAAAGGAAACCGGCCGGCTGCTGGGCGCGCACATCATGGGTCACGAGGCCTCCATGCTGATCCAGCCGCTGGTCCAGGCCATGGAATTCGGGCTGGACGCAGCGACCATGGCCCGCGGCCAGTACTGGATCCACCCGGCCCTGACCGAAGTTGTGGAGAACGCGCTGCTCTCGCTCAAGACAAACGAAAAGCCGGGCAGGAACCGCCTTTAAGGGGTTCCTGCCCGGCCGGCAGGCAAGGATCAGACGCGCTGCCCGCTGTAGATCTCGTCAATCACTTCGGAGAAGTCGCGCAGCACCTGGGCACGCTTGATCTTCAGTGACGGGGTGAGGTGCCCGCTTGACTCGGTGAAGTCCGTGGGGACCACCCGGAACACCTTGATGGCCTCGGCCTGGGAGACCTTCTTGTTGGCCCGGTCAACCACGGCCTGGAGTTCTGCCTGCAGCTCGTCGGTCTTGGCCACCTCGGTCACCGTCATGCCGGCCGGCAGCTTGTGCCGTTCCAACCAGCCTGGCAGTGCTTCTTCATCCACCGTGATCAGCGCGGAAATAAACGGCTTGGCGTCGCCGACCACCACGCACTGGGAAACGATGGCGTCTGCACGGATTGAGTCCTCCAGCTGGGAGGGGACCACGTTCTTGCCGCCGGCGGTGACAATGATTTCCTTCTTGCGGCCCGTGATCTTCAGGAAGCCGTCCGCGTCCAGCTCGCCGATATCCCCGGTGTGGAACCAGCCGTCGGTAAAGGTTTCCGCCATCAGCTCCGGGCGCTTGTAGTAGCCCTTCATCACGCTGATGCCCTTGGCGAGGATCTCGCCGTCGTCGGCGATCTTGACGCTGTTGCCCGGCAGCGGCGCCCCCACCGTGCCGAGCTTGACCAGCTGCGGGGTGTTGGTGGTCAACGGGGCGGTGGTTTCGGTGAGGCCGTAGCCTTCGAGCACCAGCAGGCCGATCCCGTGGAAGAAGTGCCCCAGCCGCTCACCCAGGGGAGCACCGCCGGAAACGGCATACTGCACCCGTCCGCCCATGGCCTCGCGGATTTTTCCGTAGAGCAGCCGGTCGAACACAGCGTGCTTGAGCTTCAGGGACAGCGGTACCTTGCCTTCCTGCTTGGCGCGGGACCATTCCACAGCGGTGGCCACACCGGCGTGGAAGATCTTGCCCTTGCCGCCGTCTTCGGCCTTGAGCATGGAAGCGTTGAAGACCTTTTCCAGTACGCGCGGAACCACCAGGATGAACGTGGGCTTGAAGCTTTGCAGGTCCGGCAACAGGTTCTTCACGTCGGGGGTATGGGCAACGGTGGCACCGGTGCCCACGCTGAGTACCGAAATAAAACGGGCAAGCACATGGGCCAGCGGAAGGAACATGATGGTCTGGGAGCCCTCACGGGCAACTTCAGGCTCGGCCAGCTCGGAGTTCTTCGTCAGGTTCACGAAGTTGGCGTGCGTGAGTTCGCAGCCCTTCGGCTTCCCGGTGGTGCCGGAGGTGTAAATGATGGTGGCGAGGTCTTCCATGGTGGCCGTAGCGCGGCGGACCTCGAGATCTTCGTCACTGACGGACGTGCCGGCGCTGCGAAGCGTATCAAGTCCGCCGCCGTCGATCTGCCACACGTTTGCCACTGCGGACAGGTCTTCGTCGGCGGCCGCCTGCCGGACAATGTTCTCGTGCCGGGCCGCTTCGACCACAATACCCACGGCACCGGAGTCGCTCAGGATCCAGGCGACTTGGGACGGGGAGGATGTCTCATAGACCGGAACCGAAACGGCTCCGGCGAACCACAGGGCAAAGTCAACCAGCGTCCATTCGTACCGGGTCCGGGACATGATGCCCACGCGGTCCCCGGCCTTTACTCCCGCGGCCACAAAGCCCTTCGCCAAGGCACGGACGTCCTTGGTGAACTCCGTGGCGCTGATGCGCTGCCATTCGCCCTGGCCGTCCCGGACAGCAAACAGCGCCGGGTTGCTCGGCTTGGCAGCCTGGTCCAGCAGCATGTTGGTGATGTTTGTCTGCGGCGGGGATTCCGCTAGGACGGGAACGCTGAATTCTCGCACGATAGCTCCTTTGATATCCGGTAGGCCCGTAGGCACTGCCAGCCTATAACGTAGATCACACTTCTGTACCCGTCGGTAACCTTGCGGATCGATAACGTTCGTGCCACCCCTCTTGCAGTTTCCCTAGAATAGGTTTCTGATGCGTTCCGTTACCCCAGCACCTGTTCCCCGTCCCGCCTCCCCGTTGCAGCGCCGTCCCGACGCGGCCGGGCCTTTCCGTACCCGCCGGCCCATGCGCCTGCCCAACCGGATGCGCCGCCGCGGACTCGCGATCGGCATTGATATCGGCGGCACAAAGGTGGCAGGCGGCCTGGTGGACGGCGACGGGCGGGTCCTCAGGCAGGCCCGCCGCCTGACTCCCGGGCATGATCCGCGCGAGGTCGAAGCGGTCATTGTGGATTTGGTGCAGGAACTCTCCGCGGACCATCATGTCTGGTCCGTTGGCATAGGCGCGGCCGGTTGGATGGACCTGGCCGGCAGCACCGTGCTGTTCAGTCCGCATCTGGCCTGGCGCAATGAGCCGCTCCGCGAAAACCTGGAACGGCTTCTGCGGCGCCGCGTGTTCCTGGTCAACGACGCCGACGGCGCGGCCTGGGCCGAGTACCGGTTCGGTGCGGGGGCGGGGGAGAGCAGGATGGTCTGCGTCACCCTGGGCACCGGGATAGGCGGCGCCATGGTGATGGACGGGCGGCTGGAGCGCGGCCGCTTTGGCGTGGCCGGCGAGTTCGGACACCAGATCATCATGCCCGGCGGCCACCGCTGCGAATGCGGCAACCGCGGCTGCTGGGAACAATACGCTTCCGGCAATGCCCTTGGCCGGGAAGCCCGTGAACTTGCGGCCGCCAACTCGCCGGTAGCCCAGGAAATCCTGCGGGCCGTTGACGGCAACATAGGGGACGTGACCGGGGCTGTGGTCACGCGGCTGGCCCTGGAAGGAGATCCGGCGTCGATCGAGCTCCTCGACGAGGTGGGGCAGTGGCTGGGCCTGGGCCTCGCCAACCTCGCAGCCGCCCTGGATCCGGGAATGTTCGTGATCGGCGGCGGCGTCAGCGATGCAGGAGACCTGATGCTGGAACCTGCACGGCGTTCGTTCGCCCGCAACCTCACCGGCCGGGGCTTCCGCCCCGCGGCCCGCATGGAGCGTGCCGCACTGGGACCAGCGGCCGGACTGATCGGCGCCGCAGACCTCTCCCGGATAGCCGCGCGCCGCTGAACCGCGGCGGTGGGGCGGATTCCGGCGGCATTGCCCGCCGCGCTCCGTCACGGGAGCGGCGGGCGCACTGCTGCGCCTAGACGGCCGCGCCGTCGTCGCCCTCATCGCGGTACTGCGGCAGGCGGAACAACAGGTAGCCGGCCGAGCCGACAAAAACGGCAACGGTGCCGAGGATGACGGCCAGCGGAGCGCTGCGCCAGAACATGGCGAACACCAGCAGGAGCAGCGGCCCGCCGACGGCGCCCAGCCAGGCAAGCACCACCGTCGGTTCGCCGAGGCCCAGCGGCGGCGGTTCCGGCGGAACAAACGCACCGTCCTGCTCGTCGGGAGCAGCGTAGTCCCGCGGCCCGCCCGCCAGCGCCTGGTTCTCGAAAAGGGCTCTGGTGCGTTCAGCCGGCGATGCCGTGCCGGGGGACGCGGGAGCCCCGGAGGCTTCCGGGCCGGGCTCCGCAGCAGGCTCCGCCGGCGGGGACGGCCGGGTATCCGGTGCGGGGCCGGCGTCGTCCATGTGTTCCAGGCGGGCCACCAGATCCTTCCAGACCTCTTCGTCGGTGGACTCGTTGTGCTCGGGTTCGCGTTCACTCATGTCCGGACCCCGGTGCTAACCCGTTGGATGAACTCGTGCGAACGGACAAAAATCAACAGCGAATCGTGGTCCATGGTTGCCACGTGGTAGCTGTTTTCCAGCGGAACCACTTCCAGCTCGGCGTTCACCAGCCTCCGGCGCAGCAGGTCCATGCTGGATTCCGGGACCACCGCATCCGTCCGCGAGCGGAAGGCCAGTACGGGGGCGGTGACGGCCGGCAGGCTGGCCGCCGTGTCCCGGAAGAGACGGCCGAGCTGCTGAACGGCTGCCACCGGGGTCCGGGCATAGGCGCCTTCGTCCTGGCCCGGCAGCCGGATGTCGTTGCCGATGGCGGGAACCGATTTGAGTACATACTTGAGCACCCCGGAATACCGGGCACGCGGGTCGCCGAAGGTGAGGCCGGGATTTACGACGGCGGCACCGGCCACCGGCTGGCGGGCCGCCAGGCGCAGGGCCAGGGCGCCGCCCATGGACAGTCCGGCAGATACAACACACCGGGTCCGGGCACGGAGGGAGAAGTACGCGTCCTCGTATTCCTCATACCAGCGCTGCCAGGGCGTCACGGCAAGTTCCTGCCAGCTTGTCCCGTGGCCCGGCAGCAGCGGCAGCTCCACGGCGTATCCCTGATGGGCGAGATGGCGTGCCCATGCCGCCATGCTCACCGGGGAACCGGTGAATCCGTGGCTCAGGAGCACGCCCACACCCGCGTTGGGACCGTGCCCCTCATAGGAGAAGGCAGCAGCGCCGGGGAGGGAAGTCATATCTCTATGGTTGCATTAGAGGGCGCTTTTTCCACCCCAAAAGGGGCAAACTATTCGTAGGCGCCGTTCGCTGAAATTAACCAGCGGGCTGGGGCGCGCATACAGTAGAGTCTGGGGAACCAAACAGGTCCCTAGCTTTGCCTTGTCCGGACGGGAGATCAAACCGCGTGTTCTATTGGGTGATGAAGACGATATTCATCGGGCCGGTGGTAAATCTTCTCTTCAGGCCCTGGGTTAAGGGAATGGACAACATCCCCGAATCCGGTCCTGCCGTCCTGGTGAGCAATCACCTGTCGTTCTCCGATTCGATTTTCCTTCCGCTGGCCGTGCCCCGGCCGGTGAGTTTCCTGGCGAAAAGTGACTATTTCAACGGCAAAGGCCTCAAGGGTAAACTCACGGCTGCTTTCTTCCGGCTTGCCAACCAGCTGCCGATGGACCGTTCCGGCGGTGCCGCCTCCGCATCCTCGCTAAAGGCAGGCGTGGACGTTCTGGAGAACGGCGGCCTGTTGGGTATTTACCCCGAGGGAACCCGCAGCCCCGACGGCCGCCTCTACCGCGGCAAGACCGGTGTGGCCAAGCTTGTGCTCTCCACCGGGGTACCGGTGATTCCGGTGGCCATGATCGGTACTGACAAAGTCCAGCCGATCGGACGCAGGATCCCCAACATCCGCCGGATCGGCATCATTGTGGGACAGCCGCTGGATTTCTCCCGCTATGCCGGGCTTGAGAACGACCGTTTTGTCCAGCGTGCAGTGACCGATGAAATCATGTACGAACTGATGCGGCTGTCCGGCCAGGAATATGTCGACGTGTACGCAAGCACCGTCAAGGAACAGCTGGCCGCCCGCAAGGGCGGAAAGGCGGCGGAAGCCCGTGGCGCGGCAGTACGGCTTGCCGCCGGCAAGGGGGCCGGGCCCGCAACCGGCGGCTCCGAACTGCCAACCGAGTCCGGGGACAAGCTGCCCGGAACCGTTACGGTAATCGGTTCGGCCAAGGGATCCCGGGATGCTGCCCGGGGGAAGCAGGGGAAGCCCGCCGCCGGTGCGCCGGAGCCCGACGACGGCACAGGCCGCGCGCGCCGTTCACACACCGCCTAGGGGCGGGCCCACGGCGGCACCGTGTTGCGCTGTGTCCGGCGGAATATGACGTTCTTGTTTGTTCCCGGCAGGCAGCCAGTAGGATTTAAGCCGTGACGTACACACCCGTAGACAGCGACTCCACTCCTACAACCCTTTCCGGTGCGGCAGCAACTTCGGCCAGCCACCCCGAACTGGATAACTGGCGCTCCCTCCCGATCGGCCAGCAGCCGTCCTGGCAGGATGATCCCGGGTATAAGGCCGCCATCGATGAACTGTCGATGGTTCCGCCGCTGGTGTTTGCGGGCGAAGTGGATGTCCTGCGGTCCCGTCTGGCTGAAGCCGCGCAGGGGAGGGCCTTCCTCCTGCAGGGCGGTGACTGCGCAGAGACCTTCCAGGCCGCGACCGCCGATAAGATCAGCGCCCGCGTACGGACCCTGCTGCAGATGGCCGTGGTGCTGACCTACGGCGCCTCGGTGCCGGTGATCAAGATGGGCCGCATGGCAGGCCAGTTCGCGAAGCCGCGCTCCTCCAACGACGAGACCCGGGACGGCGTGACGCTGCCGGCCTACCGCGGTGACATGGTCAACGGTTATGAGTTCACGCCTGAGTCCCGCAGGCACGACCCGGCCCGCATGGTCCGGGCCTACCACACCTCTGCCTCCACGCTGAACCTCATCCGTGCCTTCACCCAGGGCGGGTTCGCGGACCTTCGGCTGGTGCACCACTGGAACAAGGGTTTCACCTCCAACCCGGCACACTCGCGCTACGAGTCACTTGCCCGGGAAATCGACCGTGCAGTGCGCTTTATGGAAGCATGCGGGGCCGATTTCGAAGCCCTGAAGCGGACCGAGTTCTTCGCCAGCCATGAGGCCCTGCTCCTTGACTACGAACGTGCACTGACCCGGGTGGACTCGCGGACCGGGCAGCCCTATGACACGTCAGGGCATTTCCTGTGGATCGGGGAGCGGACCCGCGACCTGAATGCCGCGCATGTGGACTTCCTGTCCCGGGTGCGCAACCCCATTGGCGTTAAGCTCGGCCCCTCAACAAGTGCCGAGGACGCCCTGGCCCTGATCGACAAGCTCGATCCGAACCGCGAGCCCGGGCGGCTGACCTTCATTACCCGGATGGGCGCGCGCAACATCCGCGAGAAGCTGCCGCAGCTGGTGGAGAAGGTCACTGCCTCCGGTGCCCAGGTCCTGTGGGTCACGGATCCCATGCACGGGAATACCGTTACATCTCCCAACGGGTACAAGACCCGCAACTTCGATGACGTGATGGATGAAGTCCGCGGCTTCTTTGAAGTCCACGACTCCCTGGGCACGTTCCCGGGCGGGATGCACGTGGAAATGACCGGCGACGACGTCGCGGAGTGCCTGGGCGGTGCCGATCCGATTGACCAGGAAGCCTTCGCGGAGGGCTATGAATCGGTGTGCGACCCCCGCCTGAACCACATGCAGTCACTGGAGATGGCGTTCCTGGTGGCCGGAGCCCTGTCCGGCAGGGGCCAGTAACTCCCCGCCGGCCGGGGAGGATTGGCTCCTCCCCGGCCGGCATACCGAAAGCCGGCTAAACCACCTTCAGGGTGATGGTGGAACCTTCCGGTGCCGTTCCGGCGCCGGGCTCCTGGTCACGGACCAGGCCGAGCAATCCGCCCAGCAGGTTTTCGACCTGCACGCTGAATCCGCGGCTTTCCAGATCTGCCTTGGCATCCTCGGCCCGGCGCCCCACATAGTTGGGTACCTCGACCATCCGGGGGCCGAGGGAAATAGTCAGGGTCACCGTTGAACCGCGTTCCAGAAGGCCCGACGCTGGTGTCAGCGACACCACGGCACCGGCAGGAACAGTGCTGCTGTTGACCTGTTCGGGCGAAACAGCGGCGGTGAGCCCCGCGGCCTCTATGGCCTTCACCGCGGCGTCCCGGCTTTGTCCCGTCACGGCGGGGACCTCAACCGGGGCCGGGCCCTTGGATACGGAGACGTTTACAGGCGTGCCCTGGCGGAGCTCCGTGTCGGGCAGCGGATCCTGGCTGATGATGTTGCCGGACGCCACGTTTTCGCTGTACTCCTCCGTGACCGTACCGAGTGCCAGGCTGGACTCGGACAGGTCTGCCTGTGCAGCCCCGAGGTTGCGCTGTACGAGGTTGGGCACGGAAAACAACTGCGGTCCCTTGGATACAAGCAATGTGACCGGCCGGAAGCGGCGGACCTCCAGGGTTGCGGCCGGATCCGTGCCCACGGCAAGCCCGGCCGCCACCACCTCGTCGTACACCTCGTTCGTGGTGTAGGACAGTCCGGCATCACCGAGCTGCGCGCCGGCCTCTTCCACGGAAACGTTGCTGACGTCGGGCACGGAAACGAGTGCTCCAGGCCCGGCGCCGAAGAACCAGCCGGCGAAGGCTGCTCCGGCCAGCAGGAGAGCTATCAGCACCCCCAGCAGGATGCCGCGGCGCCGGGATTTGCCGCTGCGCAGGGATACCTGCGGACGTCGGGCTTCCCGGTCGCTCTCGCGCAGCCGGTCGCGGTCGTGGCGCTTGTCCAACCGGCGCCTGGCGCGGGCACTGAGCCCCTCGTCGTCGTACCCGTCATCGTCTCCGTAGTCCGCGCTGTCGTCGTCCTCGTCGTCGTCTTCGTCTGCGGGCCCGTGTCCGGAGAAGCCGCCGGCCGGGAAAACGGTGGTGTCATTGTCGCTTCGGCGGATCACCTCTGTGTGGTTGCTTCCCGAAGCGGGCGGACGAAGGTCGGAGGTGTCGATGATGCTGGTGGCACCTGCTGCGGAAAGCACCTCGGTGGCACCGGGAGGCATCTTCGGGAGTGCCGGCAGGGCCTGGGTGGCGGTGCCGGGGGAGCCAACGCCGGCACCGGCGGGCGGGCAGTGGAAGTCCAGTTCCGCATCGCTCAGGGACGTACGGATATGCCGCAGTTCCCCCAGCAGCGCCCGGCCGTTGACCGGACGGTCTTCCGGGTCCCGGGCCGTGCACCAACGGACAAGTTCGTCGAGATCCTCGGCAAGTCCCGGGCAGAGGATGGAGGGTGCCGGAACGGTGGAATGGACATGTGCGAAAGCCACCTGGATGGGTACCTCGCCCGTGTACGGCTGGCGCCCGGTCAGCATCTCGTACAGCATGATGCCGGCCGAGTACACATCGCTGCGTTCGTCCGCTACGGCCCCCGTCACGAGTTCTGGTGCCAGGTAGGCAACGGTTCCCACCAGGGTTCCGGTATTGGTGCTGGTGGAGACGGCCCGGGCAAGGCCGAAGTCGGCAATCTTGATCCGGCCGTTCTCCGCCAGGAGGACGTTCTCCGGCTTGACGTCGCGGTGGACCAGGCCGGCGTCGTGCGCAGCCGCGAGTCCCTCAACTACGGAGTCCATCAGTGCCAGGGCCAGCCGCGGGGACAGGGAACCCCGCTCATCGAGCAATCCGCGAAGGGTGCGTCCCGGCACGTACTCCATGACCAGGTAGGCGAGGTCCTCGGTAATGCCCTGGTCCAGTACGCCCACAACGTGGGGGTGGGACAGCCGGGCGGCGGACTTGGCTTCGCTTTCGAAACGCCGCAGGAATCCACGGTCTGCGGCGAGGTGCGGATACAGCACTTTCAGCGCGACGTCGCGGTCCAGCCGGCGGTCGGTGGCGAGGTAGACGGAGGACATGCCTCCGCGCGCAATCAGGGACCGGACGTAGTAGCGCTCGTCTACCAGCGTCTCAACGAGGGAGTCTTTCAGTGGCTCTTGCACTCTTCGATCCTAATGGGGGTAGGCGAAAGGGCCCGGATCGACACCCGATCCGGACCCTTCGCTGCGCTTCAGGCCTTGTGTTTTGCCTACAGGAAGGAGGACCTGTGTGCGAGCACGGAGTTCACGTACCCCTGCGTGTCGGCGAACATGCCGTAGGTGTTCACCGAGTACTGGCCCTGGTAGTAGGACGCGATGGCGGTCTCCAGGCTGTCACTGCTGCGGACCAGCGCGCTGATGATGGCCACGCCCGCCGTGGCGTTGTCATAGGGGTCCAGCAGGTTCAGCTGGCGTCCCACCAGCTGGGAAGCCCATTCTCCCGAGGACGGGATGACCTGCATGGTGCCGATGGCGTTGGCGGGGGATACCGCCCGCTGGTCGAAGCCGGACTCCTGCAGGGCGAAGGCCTGCGCCAGGGCCGGGTCGACGCCCATCTGGGCTGCGGTATCGGCAACAATCTGCTGCATCTGGGCGCGGCTGGGAACCGGCAGGGAGTTCAGCGTCTGCTTGTTCAGGTTGGCGCCGGCAACAGTGTGTTCCGGGTAGGTGTAGTGCAGGAAGGTGCTGGGCACCAGGTCCGTGGGTGCCGCGGTAACCGGGGCGGAGGACGCGATGCTGATGGTGCTGCCGCTGACGGCGATCTTCTGGCCCGGGTGGATCACCGACGTCGTGGTGAGGCCGTTGGCTGCCAGGACCGTGGTCAGGCTGACTCCGTGCCGGGCGGCGATGCCGCTCAGCGTGTCGCCGGAGACCACGGTGTAGGTGGACGCTCCCGCGTCAGCGGGCGCGACGGCGACGTCGGCCGGCGTGGCGGACGGGGCAGCCGGTGCGGATCCGTCAACGCGGATGGACTGGCCGGGGTAGATCACCGAGGTGAGGGTCAGTCCGTTGGCAGAGAGGACACTGGAGAGGCTGACGCCGTGGCGGGCTGCAATGCCGCTGAGCGTATCCCCGGAGACCACGGTGTAGGTGCCGGCGGAGGCAGCCGGAGCTTCGGGGGAAGCGGGGGCGGCGGGGGCAGCAGCACCGGTCAGCCGGAGTTCCTCGCCCGCAAAGATGAGGGACGTGGACTGCAGGTTGTTCACGCGCAGGAGTTCGGTCACGGAGAGACCGTACTGGGCAGCGATGGAGGTCACGGTGTCGCCGCGGACAATGCGGTGCGTGGCGGGGACGGAGGACTCGGCCGGCAGGGTAGCCGGAACCTGGGTGGCCAGCTGTGAGGCGGCAACTCCGGTTGATGCACCGGTGTTCAGGTTCTTAATGGCCTGGAGCGGCATCTGGGGGAACAGCGTGTTCTGCGGGGCGGTGGGCGCAGCAGCGGCCGGCTCGGCAAGGGCCAGGGCGGACATCATCACTGCCGGAATGGCGGCCGTTGTCACCGCGACACTCAGTTTGCGCGGCATTCCGGTACCAGCGGGACGTGCGCTTTGCGTTCCCGTTGTTGACGATGCGTTCATATGGTGCTGTTTCCTCATCTGTGATGGCCGCGGCCTTTACCGCAATCCTTGGGACTAAAAACAAGTGATAGGGCTCGAAAGCTGTTATTTCTGTTACTACTGTTGCATTTGTTACTGATGTGACTTCTGGTACTCCTGTGAATTTACACCAAGGGCGGTGCCGCACAATACCTGAGTAGTCCCATTTGTGTTTCAGTTAGGCCACTAAAGCCCGAGTGGCCCGGGGTGCCCGGGTCGTGGCACCCTTGAAGGGTGAATGAACTTCAGGAACTGGTTTCCGACTGGCTGACCCTGCCCGACGTGGCTGAACAACTCGACCTCCCCATTAACAAGGTGCACAGCCTGCTGGAGGAGCGCGCCCTCGTGGCCGTCCGCCTGGGGGAACGGAAGATCCGCAGTGTCCCGGCTGCCTTTATCGCTGACGGCGCCGTGCTGGACAGCCTCAAGGGCACTATCTCGGTGCTGAACGATGCGGGCTTCCATGATGACGAAATGATCCGCTGGCTGTTCACCGCTGATGACACCCTGCCGGGACGTCCCGTCGACGCGCTCCGGGAAGGACGCAAGACTGAAATCCGGCGACGGGCGCAGGCCCTGGCCTGGTAGTGGTCCGCTTCCGCCGGTAACCGCCGGTAACCGCAGGAAAATAGCTGGACAAAATCTGGACAACACAGCTGGACAACACAAAGCCGCCCCGTCGCTGACGGGGCGGCTTTGTGTCTTGGGATGCTCCCTTGCCTGTGTTGGCTGTGCTGCCTGGTTGTCGGCTAGGCGCTGCGCCGGACGGCTGCATGCGCCAATGCATCCAGCGCCGCCCGTGACACTTCGTCCAGGGACAGATCCCCGAGGGCGGAGAAGGCAGTTTCCGTGTGCCGGGAGATGAGCTCTTCGGTGGCAGCCAGTGCACCCGTCTCCTGGATGATTCCGCGCAGGACGGCAACGCCGTCGTCGTCCAGCTCCGGATCCCCGAGCCTGGCAGTGATCTCCCTGCGCGCGTGCTCACCGCCGGCGAGTGCATAGGCAATCAGGACCGTACGCTTACCCTCCCGCAAATCGTCACCGGCAGGCTTGCCCGTGGTCTGCGGATCCCCGAAGACCCCCAGCACATCGTCACGCAGTTGGAAGGCCTCGCCCAGCGGCAGGGCAAAACGCGAATAGCCGGACAACAGGTCAGGTTCCGCTCCGGCAAGCGCGCCGCCCAGGGTCAGGGGATGTTCCGTGGTGTATTTGGCTGCCTTGTAGCGCAGGATATTCCGGGCCCGGACAACCGCGTGCTCAGGTTCGTGGCTCGGGCCGACAACCTCTTCAAGGATGTCCAGGTACTGGCCGGCCATCACCTCCGTGCGCATCCGGTTGAAGATCCTCCGGGCCGTCGTGCCGTGTGCAGCGCGCTGCCCGACGGCGGTGAACATCTCCTCGCTGAGGGAAAGGCACAGGTCGCCGGCAAGGATGCCGGCCGAGGCACCGAAGTGGGATCCGTCCAGATGCCAGTTGGAATCTGCGTGCGCGATGGAGAAGGTCCGGTGGACGCTGGGTCCGCCTCGCCGCGTGTCCGAGCGGTCAATGATGTCGTCATGGATCAGTGCTGCGCTCTGGAACAGTTCCAGGGCTACCCCGGCCCGGACCGCATCGGGCGCCAGGGCGGCGCCGCCCGCTCCACGCCAGCCCCAATAGGCCAGCAGGGCACGGAGCCGTTTTCCGCCGCGGGCGAGGTTTCGGACCGCGTCCAGCAGCGGGAGGGCTTCTGCGGACACTTCCGCGAGGACCGAATGCTGGACAGCCAGGAAGTCTTCCAGTTCCGCGCCCAGCAGGGCCCTGTACCCGGCCTGCTCATGTTCGGCCGCTTCTGCCGGGAGCGGGGCGGGGGAACCGTGGACCCCGCTGGCCGAAGCGGGACCTGATCCGGTTGCCGCGGCGGGGGAACCCGGTTCCGGAGCAGTGCCGGGAGCCACGGGCTAGCCCTCCGCTTCGACGAGGAGAGTGGAGCCTACGGTGACGGTGGAGGAATCTGCGTCCTTGGCAGTGACCGTGATATTAACGGTTTCCGGTTCCCCTGCACCTATCCGCAGGAAGTCCCGGGACGTGGGAGTGCCCGGTTCTGCGGGTGAGGCAGCGAACCCCTGGGCCGTCAGGGCTGCTTCGTAGTAAGCGATGACCTCGGCCGCCGGCACAGCAGTGGAGGCGACCAGTACGGAGGTAATCGTTTTCCCCGAGCGGTCCACGGTGCTGGAGAGGATCTCGGCTCCATCCATAACCGGGATCCGGTCGGTCGGGAAACCGTCCGCCAGCGCCACCGGCGTCTTCGTGGGAGAAGCTGAGGGAGCAGGAGCGGCGGCCGTGGAGGAGCTGGATTCAGGGTCCGCAGCAGCGCCGTCTCCGGCGGTGCAACCGGACACAGCCAGGGCCAGGGCCGCGATGGTCAGTGCAGGGAGGGACTTGTTCATCGGTTTCCGCATCGGTGGGGGTCAGGGTCCTGCACCCAAGTCTAGGCGACCGGACCGCCCGGGCAGGAAAGGAGTTATGGGGGTGGCGGTGGCTACGATGAGTTGGTGAGCAATGGCCCCGAGAACGGCAGCGGCAACCGCGACTGCACCATCATGCACGTGGACATGGACGCCTTCTATGTCTCCGTCGAACTGCTGCAGCACCCGGACCTGGTGGGCAAGCCGGTGATTGTTGGAGGATTGGGGGGCCGGTCCGTTGTGCTGTCGGCTTCCTATGAGGCCCGCCGCTACGGCGTGCACTCAGCCATGCCTATGGCGGTGGCCAGGCGCCAGTGTCCGCAGGCGGTGGTGCTTGAACCGCACCAAGAGGTCTACCGGTCCTATTCCAAGCAGCTGATGGCAATCTTCGAATCCATCACGCCCCTGGTGGAGCCGCTCAGCGTGGACGAGGCCTTCCTGGATATCTCCGGTTCCATGCGCAGGCTCGGCCCGCCACGCGCCATAGGCGAACTGATCCGTAAAAGGGTGGCGGCAGAGCTGGGGATGACCGCCAGCGTAGGCATTGCCGCAACCAAGTTCGTGGCCAAGATCGCCTCCACCCGCTGCAAGCCCAACGGACTGCTGCTGGTGCCCAAGGACCGAACAGTGGACTTCCTCCACACCCTGGAGGTATCCGCACTGTGGGGGGTGGGCGCCAAGACCCGCGAGGTGCTGGCCCGGGTGGGCATAGCCACCGTCGCCGACGTCGCCAATACTCCGCCGAGCGTACTCCGGCGGCTGCTCGGTGCCACGGGGGAGCATGTGTTCGAACTGTCCTGGGGGCGGGACGCGCGCGCAGTGACACCGGTACGCCGGGAAAAGAGCATCGGGGCCGAAGAAACCTTCGCGGCCGATGTCAGCGACGATGACGTGCTGCATACCGAACTGCTGCGCCTGGCACACAAAAGCGCTGTGCGCCTGCGCGCCGCAGGCCTGCAGTGCAGGGCGGTTTCCCTCAAACTGCGCTACACCGACTTCACGACATTAACCCGCACCCGCACCCTCACCGAACCTTTGGACAGTGCCCAGATGATCTACGAGGCGGCCAAGGGCCTGCTAACGGCCCTGGGGCGGAGGCCCCAAAGCGTGCGCCTCATTGGCCTGCGGGCGGAACAGCTGGAGCCGGCGCAGGGTGCCGCCATGCAGCTCACCTTGGACGGGCGGGAAGACAGTTGGCGTTCGGCGGAGGATGCCCTGGACCGGATCAACCGGCGCTTTGGCGAACTCGGTGTGGTGCCGGCCCGGTTGATCGCACCCTCAGCCCGCAAGACACCGCCGGAGAGCACGGAATGAGGCACCGGAACGGCTCCGGCGGCCTACCCGCCGGAATACGTACACGGGCCGCTTTCATGCGGACCCGTTGACACCTATCCTTGGACTAAGTGCAAAGCAGCAGCGGCCTGCGCGGGAACATTCGGCGTAACGGGTTCGTTGGTTGGTTTACAGGGGCACAAACCGGACGGCAAGGAGGCAGCAATGGCACTCTCGGAACACGAGCAGCGCTTGCTGGATCAACTGGAGCAGCAACTACACGCCGAAGATCCGAAATTCGCGAACTCGATGGCAACGTCCGCCGGCCGCGGCATTTCCACCAGGCGCATTGTCCTCGGGTCACTCATGGCCGTGGTGGGGTTGGCGATACTGCTCCTTGGCATCACCGAAGCCGGCATAGTGGTCGGCGTCCTTGGGTTCCTGGTTATGGGTGCGGGGGTCTACTACGCCACCACGCGCGGCCGCAAGAATGCGCCCAAACCTGCGGACGGCCGCAAGGAACGCGAATCAAGTGCCCAGCGCGGATTCATGAACAATCTGGAAAACAAATGGGACGAACGCAAGCGTGACCAACCCTAACCTTCCCCGGTGCCCGCTCCCGGTCCCGGCAGTGTCCACCTGAAACCACCCCAGGCACGGGCTTGGCATAAAGGATCCGCTTAGGCGGGTCCTTTTTTGTGTCCCCTGCGGGCCAGGCGGGCGGTCCAGTCCCTCCACTTTGCACCACCGCCTGCATCCCGCGGGAATTCGCGGAATTTGGAATACGGCGCGCCCGGAATCAGATGCCCCGCATCGTTGACTGTGGAGGGAAGTGGAGTAAAGTGGGGGACATAAGAGGGTAGGGGCGGTACTCGAGGGGTTTTCCCCTAATCGGACAGGGTGGTGAGTGATGTTCCTGGGAACACATTCACCGCGTTTGGACGAGAAGGGGAGGCTGATCCTGCCGGCCAAGTTCCGCGAGGAACTGGCTGACGGCCTCGTCCTGACCAGGGGTCAGGAGCGCTGCATCTACGTCTTCAGCCAGAAGGAATTCGAACGGGTCCACGACCAGATGCGGGAAGCTCCACTTTCCTCCCGCCAGGCGCGCGACTACATTCGGGTCTTTTTGTCCGGAGCCTCTGACGAAGTACCAGACAAGCAGGGCCGGGTCACCATCCCGCCGGCCCTGAGGTCGTATGCAGGCCTCGGACGCGAACTCGCCGTAATCGGCGCAGGAACGCGGGCCGAGATCTGGGATGCGGCTGCCTGGCAGAAGTACCTGGAAGAGCAGGAGACCGCTTTCTCGGAAACGGACGAGGACGCGATTCCCGGCATCTTCTAGGTGCACCACCCGCAAAGACAATCCCGCAGGCAGTTGTTTCTTGTATGAGATCTCCAGCCGCCCCACCGCGAGCCATCCTGGCTTCCCTTCCCCGGAGCCAGGCGGCCGGCAGCGGTGAGGCGCGGATGGGGGCCTGATCCAAGAACCAGCAGCTGTTGCCGGTACCACTCACTACGTACGGAAGGAAGCCTCAGATGAGCGAAGAGCGCCCCACCGAGGAACGGCATGTTCCGGTGCTGCGCGACCGCTGCATCAATCTCCTGGCTCCCTCGATTGAACGCGCAGTCGCAGAACGCGGCCGCGCCGTCGTCGTGGATGCAACCCTGGGAATGGGCGGACACAGCGAAGCCATGCTGCAGCGGTTCCCGGAACTGCACCTGATCGGCATTGACCGTGACCAGCAGGCCCTGGCGCTGGCCGGAAAGCGGCTCGAACCCTTCAACGACCGGATCGACCTGGTTCACGCCGTGTATGACGAGATTGCCGACGTCGTCACAGACCTGGGCTTCGACGGCATCGACGGCGCACTCTTCGACCTCGGGGTCTCCTCCCTCCAGCTGGACGAGAGGGACCGCGGCTTCGCGTATTCATACGACGCGCCGCTGGACATGCGGATGGATACCACCCGCGGACAGACCGCCGCCGACGTCGTCAACACCTACAGCGAAACCGAACTGGTCACCCTCATCCGCAAGTGGGGCGAGGAGAAGTTCGCCGGCCGCATTGCATCGGCCATCGTTGCGGCCCGCGCCGTCCAGCCCTTCTCCACCACCGGCGAGCTGGTGGAAACCATCCGCAAGGTGGTTCCCGCTGCTGCGGCCCGCACCGGCGGACACCCCGCCAAGCGCACCTTCCAGGCCCTGCGGATCGAAGTGAATGAGGAACTGGACGTGCTGGAGCGCGCCATCCCGGCATCACTGTCGGTGCTGAACCTGGGCGGCCGGGTTGTGGTGCTCTCCTACCACTCGCTTGAAGACAAGATCGTCAAGGGTGTCTTCGCCGCGGGAGCCCGGTCTTCCGCCCCCAAGGGTTTCCCCGTTGAGCTTGAGCAGCACAAGGCCCAGCTCACACGGCTGACGAAGGGCACCGAAGTGCCCACCGACGAAGAAATAGCAGAGAACCCCCGCGCGGCATCGGCCAAGCTCCGGGCAGTAGAACGAATCCGCAAACCCATGGATGGGGCCAGGAAATAATGAGTGAACGTCGGCCATCGGCCCGAATCGGCTCCGGCCGCGCAGCGCAGTCGGTTGTGGGCAACACCGCCCGTGCCCTCGACTGGGACACAGCCACAGCCGCTCCCGCGCCCAAGCGGCGCACTCCGCTGTCGCTGGTCCCCGCGGCCGCCCGCAGGAAGCGCACTCCGTTCGCTGTCGTATGCTTCGCGGCCCTGGTGTTGGGACTGGCGTCCGTGCTGCTCCTGAACATCTCCGTTTCCAGCGGCCAGTACGAGCTTGTACAGCTGCAGAGCCAGCAGGCGGAACTCGCCCAGCGCAACGAGGCCCTGACACAGGAAATCGAAAACCACCAGGCGCCCCAGGTCCTGGCAGCGGCCGCAGGGGAGCTGGGCATGGTGTCTTCACCCACCTTCGGCACCATCGACCTGATGACCTTGGGCGTTACGGGCAGCCCCGAAGCCGCCAAGGAAGCAGACCCGGCCAAGGCACTGATCGGTGCTCCCAGTGTCCTGACACAACCGGTGGCACCCGCGCCTTCCGTGGTTCCGGAGGAATCCCGGGATACTGTGAGGGCGACCGAGGAGCAGGAGGAAACCGCTCCCCGGGAACAGGACACGGCTCCCGCCGCGCCCACGGTTGTACCCCAAGCGCCCGAGACGGTACCGGAAGCTGAGCTGAACGGTGGAACCATTCCGGTTCCGGGCCAGAGAAGCGGAAACTGATCCAGGCCGGCAGGCATCGAATTTAGGCATAAACAAGGACACGTTGTGGCACAAACTTCCGGCCCGGACAACCACAGGGTGGCCATCGTAGCCAAGCGGCTGCGTGTCGGGCTGGTCCTGGCACTGGCACTGCTGGCACTGCTGGGGCTCCGCCTGTTCTGGGTCCAGGCGGTGGACCCGGACGGCATGGCGCAGGCCGCCGTCGACAAGCGGCTGGTGACCGTCCCTGTCCCGGCCCTGCGCGGCAGCATCCTGGATGCCAAGGGCAACTACCTGGCCCGCAGTGTGGAGCGCTTCGACATAGTCGTGGACCAGCGCCTCTCCCAGGACATCGAGGAGAAGTACAAGCGCCGCGACGCCGAAGGCACCCTGCAGGAAGTCACCTTCGACCAGGCCTTCACGGAACTTTCGGCCGTACTGGGCCAAGACCCGGAGACCCTGCGTTCTGCTGTGCTGGGGGAGAAGGGCTTCAACTTCGTCGCCAAGACCGTGACCCCTGAAATCAAGGAGAAGGTCCTGGCCGTCAAGTTCCCGGGGATCTACGCGGACCGCACCACATTGAGGACCTACCCCTCCGGAGCGGTGGGCGGTTCCATTGTCGGTTTCCTCGGCACGGAAGGTGCCCAGGAAGGCCTGGAGCTTACCCAGGACGGCATCCTGGCCGGTGCTGCCGGCAGCAAGACGTACGAAATCGGCGGTGACGGCATCCGCATCCCGTACGCCACCAACACTGACGAACCGGTCCGGGACGGGCAGTCCATCAAGCTCAGCATCGACCAGGACCTGCAGTGGTTCGCCCAGCAGACCATTGCCGCGCAGGTGGAGGAATACCACGCCGAGTGGGGCAACATCGTCGCCATGGAGGTGGAGACGGGCAGGGTTGTTGCACTGGCCGAATCCACCACTGCCGACCCGAACGATCCCGGCGCAACACCGGCGGAATCGCGCAAGGCACGCTCCGTCACGGACTCCTTCGAACCCGGTTCCACCACCAAGGTGATCACCATGGCCGCCGGCATCGAAGAGGGGATCATCACCCCGCAGTCGCAGTTCGAACTTGAGCCCACCTACACCGTCGACGGCCAGACGTTCAAGGACGCCTCGCCCCACGGAGTGCTCCACATGACGGCCTCGGGAATTCTGGCCAAGTCGCTGAACACCGGGACCGTGAAGATCGGCCAGCAGTTGACTCCCCAGGAACGGTACGACTGGCTGACGAAGTTCGGAGTCGGCCAGCCCCTGAACGTGGGCCTGAACGGAGAGACCGCAGGCCTGCTGGCCGACCCGGAGGACTGGGACAACCGGCAGCAGTACACCGTGCTCTTCGGCCAGGGCCTGACCCAGACCGCGCTGCACACCGCCAGCGTCTACCAGACCATCGCCAACGACGGCGTCCGGCTGAAGCCGAGCATCATTGACTCAGTGATCGACGAGGACGGCACGGAGCATCCGGTGGAGAAGGACAAGGGAACCCGGGTGGTGTCCAAAGAGACAGCCACGCAGGTACAGCACATGCTGGAGACGGTCACCACGGATGGTTCCGGCGCCACCGGCGCGCTGAAGCAGTACCGCGTGGGTTCCAAGACCGGTACCGCGGAGGCTCCCGGCGCCAACGGCGGTTACGACGGTTCCACACTCTCCTATGCTGGTATTGCACCCATGGACGACCCCAAGTACGTGGTTGTGGTGACCCTCCAGCGGCCCCAGGGCGACCTCTACTACATCGTTCCCGGCCAGTCCTTCCAAAAGGTCATGGAACAAGCCCTGGTCAGCAACAACGTGCCGCCGTCCAAGGGCGAGCCGGAGACCTACCCCATTGAGTACTAATTCCTGGAGCAACGAAGTGCCAACAAGTGAAGATCAGCAGCCCGGTTCCGGGTTCCGTCCTGCCGCCGTGGAACCCGTCACCATGCGTGCTGCGGTAGACCGGCTGCCGGCGGCCCTGCGCGCGGTGGCGCCCGCAGCAGGAACCGGGAACACCGCCTGGGGCACTGAACTGACCGGTCTCACCATCAACTCCCGCGAGGTGCTGCCGGGCGACCTGTATGTGGGTGTTGCCGGGGCGCGCCACCACGGTGCCCGTTTCGCTGCCGCTGCCGAAAAGGCCGGCGCCGCCGCAGTTCTGACCGACGAGGCCGGGCTGGAACACCTCGAAGGACTCGGCATCCCGGTGTTCCTCGCAGGCGACGTCCGCCGCCTGGTGGGCCCGCTCGCCGCTGCCGTGTTCAACAGCATGCCCGCCGACGGGCAGCGCCCGGTGCTGCTCGGCGTCACCGGCACCAACGGCAAAACCACCACCTCCTACTTCGTGAACTCCCTGCAGCAGGCACTCGGGCGGACCACCGGGCTCATCGGCACCATCGAGATCCTGGCCGGCGGGGAATCGATTCCCAGTGTGCTGACCACCCCTGAATCGCCCCAGGTCCACGGGCTGCTGGCGCTCATGCGCGAGCGGGGCCTGGACGCGGCCACCATGGAGGTCTCTTCGCACGCCATCAGCTACCGGCGGGTGGACGGGATCCGTTTTGACGTAGCCGGGTTCACCAACCTCACCCAGGACCACCTGGACCTGCACGGATCCATGGAGGAATACTTCGCCGCCAAGGCCGCGCTGTTCCAGCCCGACCGTGCCCGCCGCGCCGTGGTGACCGTCGACGGCGAATGGGGCACCAGGATGGCCGAACGGGCCGGGGTGCCGGTCCTGACCCTGTCCACGGACGGTGCAGGTGCCGGTGCGGACTGGAACGTGGCCAAAGTGGCTCCCCGCGGCCTCGGGCACTCCTTCGTGCTGAGCGGCCCGGACAACGTACAGCTGCGCGTGTCTACCGCCCTGCCCGGCGGGTTCAACGTATCCAACGCAGCCCTGGCCACCGTTATGGTCCTGGCCTCCGGTGTCCCCGCGGACGCCGTACAGAGGGCCCTCGATACCCATGACCCGTTCACCGTTGAGGTGCCGGGACGGATGCAGCTGATCGGCGAAGAGCCGGCCGCCATTGTTGATTTTGCGCACAACCCCGATGCGCTGACCCGCACCCTGGAGGCCGTGCGGCGCCCTGACGAAGACAGCAGGGTGATCATCGTCTTCGGTGCCACCGGCGAACGCGACCAGACCAAGCGCCCGCTGATGGGGGCCATCGCAGCGCGGCTGGCCGACGTCGTCGTCGTCACCGATGACGACCCGCACGGTGAGGACGCGGCGGCGATCCGCGCCGACGTGCTCCGCGGTGCATCTGCAGCGCAGTCCCGGGAGGGGCTCACCTGTGTCATTGAGGAAGTGGCGCCCCGTGCTGCAGCCATTGACCGCGCCGTGGAACTTGCCCGGCCGCAGGACACTGTCCTGGTGGCGGGCCGGGGCCACGAGGTCTGGCAGGAAGTCATGGGGGAGAACCTCGCCCTGGATGACAGGGTGGAGCTGCGCCGGGCTTTGACAAGATACGGATTCACTGCCCTTTCCAGCGACGGGGTAGAGTCCTAAATCGTTATGATTGAACTTAATGCAGCCGAAATAGCGGCAATCACGGGCGGCGAACTGATCGGTCCGGCCGCGCAGGCACCGGTTCCGGCAGTGACTTCCGCCACTACGGATTCCCGTGAAGTAACCGGGGGTTCGCTCTTCATAGCCAAGCCGGGGGAGAACTCCGACGGCCACCTGTACGTGGGGACGGCCTTTGAACGCGGCGCCGTGCTGGCGCTGGTGGAGCGTCCCGTGACCGACGACGCCGGCGCGCTGTACCCCGCCGTTATGGTTCCCGACGCCGTCCTCGCCATGGGCGCCATCGCCGCGGAAATAGTCCGCAGGCTCCGGGCCCACGGCGAGCTGACCGTCATCGGCATTACCGGATCCGCCGGAAAGACCACCACCAAGGACCTGCTGGCAGGGGTGCTGTCGCAGGCGGGCCCCACCGTGTCGCCCGTCGGGTCCTACAACGGTGAAGTAGGCCTGCCGCTGACTGTGTTCAACGCCGGCTACGGGACCCGCTACCTCGTGATGGAAATGGGTGCCACGCGCATCGGTAACATCCGCTACCTGGCGGACATGGTGAAGCCGGACATCGGAGTGGTCCTGTTCGTAGGGTCCGCCCACGCCGGCGAATTCGGCGGCGTGGAAAACATTGCCGTGGCCAAGGGTGAACTGGTGGAGGCGCTGCCCGAAGGCGGTACCGCCATCCTGAACGCAGACGACGTCCGCGTGTCCGCGATGGCCTCCCGCACCCAGGCCCCGGTGCTGTACTTCACCTCCTCGCCGGAGGAAGCCCACGGGGCCAAGAACGCCGTGCGCGCCCTGGACGCGCGTACCGACGCCGAGGGCCGCCCGGTCTTTACGCTGCTGCTGCCCGACGGCAGCAAGCACGAGATCCGCTCCGGGCTCATTGGCGCGCACCACACCGCGAACCTGCTGGCAGCCGCTGCGGCTGCGTATGCCGCCGGCATCAGCGGCGAGCAGATCGCCGCGGGACTGTCCGGACGCACCGCGGCCAGCCGCTGGCGGATGGAACGCACCGACCGGGCCGACGGCGTCACCGTCATCAACGACGCCTACAACGCCAATCCCGAATCCATGCGGGCAGCGCTGCGGACCCTGGCCGAACTCGGCGCCGAACGCCGCACCTGGGCGGTGCTGGGCGAAATGCTCGAACTCGGTGAAGACTCCGTCACCGAACACGACGCGATCGGCCGGTACGTTGTCCGGCTGAACATCTCCAAACTGATTGTCGTGGGCACCGGCGCCCGCGCCATGCACACCGGGGCCGTTATGGAGGGTTCATGGGGGGATGAATCCACCTTCGTGGAGACCGCCGAGGACGCCGAACGTATCCTCGCCGAATCCCTGGCGCCCGGTGATCTTGTCCTGTTCAAATCCTCCAACGGAGCAGCCCTGCGCTACCTCGGCGATCGGATAGCCTTGACCCCTGTACCACCGTCCGCAGTCACAGACTCAGCCGCCCAGCCGGCCCGCGCCGAAGGGACCGGAGGCGAGAACCTGTGATCTCCCTGCTCGTAGGGTCTTCGCTGGCCATGGTTTTTGCCTTTGCCGGAACACCCCTGTTCATCCGTTTCCTGGTGCACAAAGGCTACGGCCAGTTTGTCCGCGACGACGGCCCCACCTCGCACCACACCAAGCGCGGCACCCCCACCATGGGCGGCGCCGTCATTGTGGCATCCGTGGTGGCTGCGTACTTCATCACCCACCTCATCAGCGGCATGCTCGGATCGGGATCGTTCAGCCCGACGGCGTCGGGCCTGCTGGTGCTGCTCCTCACAGTGGGCATGGGCATGGTCGGTTTCATTGACGACTACACCAAGATCTCCAAACAGCGCAGCCTCGGCCTGAACGCCAAGGCCAAAATCATCCTGCAGGCCGCGGTGGGCATAACCTTCGCCGTCCTGGCCCTGCAGTTCCCGAACGACCAGGGGCGCACACCGGCCTCCACCGCCATCTCATTCGTCCGTGACACCGGCGTGGACCTGGCGTTTGCCGGAACCATCATCGGCGCGGTCCTGTTCGTGATCTGGTCCCTGCTGATTACCACCGGAACCACCAACGGCGTGAACCTGGCCGACGGCCTGGACGGCCTCGCCGCCGGCGCCTCGATCCTGGTCTTCGGGGCCTATTTCCTGATCGGCATCTGGCAGTACAACCAGAGCTGCGGTGCCGAGGATGCAGGCTCCGTTTGCTACGAGGTCCGCGACCCGATGGACCTGGCACTGCTGGCCGGAGCCATGGCCGGCGCGCTGGTCGGTTTCCTCTGGTGGAACACGGCGCCCGCCAAGATCTTCATGGGCGACACCGGTTCGCTGGCCATCGGCGGTGCCATTGCCGCTTTCGCCATCCTTTCCCGCACCGAACTGCTTCTCGTGATCCTGGCCGGACTGTTCGTGATCATCACGCTGTCGGTCATCATCCAGGTGGGGTACTTCAAGATCAGCGGCGGCAAGCGTGTGTTCAAGATGGCCCCGCTGCAGCACCACTTTGAACTCAAGGGCTGGGCAGAAGTGACGGTGGTGGTCCGGTTCTGGATCATCGCCGGACTATGCGTAGCCGTGGCACTGGGAATCTTCTACGCCGAATGGGTGGTGGGACTGTGAGTGCTCCTCTGGAGGAACTGACAACCTGGGACGCTGACTGGAGCGGACTGCGCGTGGTGGTGACCGGCATCGGCCTCTCCGGCTTCTCCGCCGCGGACACCCTCGTGGAACTCGGTGCCCGGGTGGTTGTCGTTGACGCGCGCGACACGGAGGAAAACCGTGCCAAGGCGGACACCCTGCGGATTGTGGGTGCAACGGACATCCTGCTGGGTGCGGATGCCGTTGCGTCCCTGCCGCCGGTTGACGGGCAGGCGCCCGACCTGGTGGTGACCTCCCCGGGGTTCCGGCCCACCCATCCGGTGCTGGCAGCAGCCGCCGAGGTAGGTATCCCGGTGTGGGGCGACGTCGAGCTGGCCTGGCGGGTGCGCATCCGCGAAGGCCGCAAGACAGCGCAGTGGCTTGCCATCACCGGAACCAACGGCAAGACCACCACCGTTTCGATGACGGAGAGCATGCTCCGCGCAGCCGGACTGCGAGCCATCGCGGCCGGCAACGTCGGCACGCCGATCCTGGACGCCATCCGGGACCCGGAAGGCTACGACGCCATTGCCGTGGAGCTGTCCAGCTTCCAGCTGCACTGGACGCACTCCATTTCGCCGCTGGCCAGTGTGTGCCTGAACATTGCCGAAGACCACGTGGACTGGCACGGCTCCTATGAGGCCTACATGGCCGATAAGGCCAAGATCTACGAAAACACGCAGGTTGCCTGCATCTACAACGCCGAACAATACGAGACCGAACACATGGTCGAGGAAGCGGACGTGGTGGAAGGCTGCCGTGCCATCGGCTTCACCACCGGTGTTCCCGCCGTCAGCATGGTGGGCGTTGTCGAAGGCCTGCTGGTGGACCGCGCGTTCATCGAACAGCGGAAGGACTCGGCCGCCGAGCTCGCCGCCATGGCGGACCTGGGGGAGTACGCCCCGCGGCACATGGTGGCCAACGCACTGGCCGCCGCGGCACTGGTGCGGGCCTACGGCGTCGAACCGGCTGCCGTCCGTGAGGGACTGCGCGCCTACTCGCCCGGAGACCACCGGATCCAGGCGGTTGCCCGGCTCGGAGACATCCTCTGGGTCAATGACTCCAAAGCCACCAACCCGCACGCGGCTTCGGCCTCGCTGGCCGCCTTCAGCAGCGTGGTCTGGATTGCCGGCGGCCTGTCCAAGGGCGTGGGCTACGACGACCTGATCGCGGCGCACCGGGACCGGCTCAGGGCCGTGGTCCTGATAGGCGCAGAGACCCGCGACCTGCAGGATTCCCTGGCAAGACACGCACCCGATGTACCGGTGATCCGTGCACTCGGAGAGCAAACTGGTGAAGAGCAGACCCCGGTCACCAGCGCCGAGGAAATCATGGTCCGTGCCGTTGCTGCAGCGGCCGCCGTCGCGGAGGCCGGTGACACCGTCCTGATGGCTCCGGCAGCTGCGTCCATGGACCAGTTCACGTCATACGCCCACCGCGGCGAGGCTTTTATCGAAGCGGTTGCCGGGTATGTGGGCGAGCAGCAGGAAAACACCACGCCGGGACAGGTCCAAACCCCGAAGGAGCCCTAGATTGGCCACCACGCCCACCGGCAGCAAGCGCAAACCGGTCCTGCGCCGGAATCCGGGCGCGGGATCCAGTAACGGAACGGGCGCGGTATCAGGGACTGGCGGGGCATCGTCCGGCGCCGGCCGGGCCTCCTCCGCACCCCGGCCGTCTTCCGGCCGGGCCTCAGCGGGCGGGCCCTCCGCGGACAGGTCCTCCGCAGGCACGTCCTCCGCAGGCAAAGCGGACAGGACCGCCACGGCCAGCAGGGCCGCGGAGACGACAGCCGCCGCCGCCAAGCCGGTCTCCCGCCGGGAACGCTTTATGGTTTTCCTGGAAGGCAGCGGCCGCCTTGCCACCGGTTCCAGCTACTACACCATCCTCGGCGCCACGCTGGCGCTGACGGCCATTGGCCTGATGATGGTCCTCTCGGCCTCCTCGGTTGAATCCATCGCTGCAGCCGCCGGAAGCGACGCCGGAGCGGCCACCACGTTCGACCTGTTCCTGAAGCAGTCGATGTTCGCAGCAGCCGGCGTCATCGCGATGCTGGTGCTCTCACGGCTGACCACCCGCCACTACCGGGTCTTGGCCTGGCCGCTGTACTTCCTCGCGATTTTCCTGCTCATCCTGGTGCTGGCGATCGGCAAGGAAGTCAACGGCAACAAGAACTGGATCGAGATTGGCCCCATTACCGGACAGCCGTCGGAAGCCGCGAAGCTGGCCATGGCCATCTGGTTTGCGGCCGTGCTCTCCCGCAAGGGGCGGCTGCTCACTGAGTGGAAGCATGCGCTGATCCCGGTGGTGCCCGGCGGCGGCATCCTGATTGTGCTGGTCATGGCCGGCAGCGACCTCGGCACCGTGATCATCATGGGCCTGATCATGGTGGCCGCACTGTTCTTCGCCGGCGCCCCGGGGCGGTTCCTGGCTGCCCTCGCCGCTGCCGCAGCCTTCGGAGCCCTGCTGATGTCTGCGCTCAGCGGCAACCGGTCCGGCCGAATCAGCGCCTGGCTGAAGCTGGACTGCGGCACCGGACTGTGTGACCAGGCCAACGCGGGCATGTACGCCCTGGCATCCGGCGGCTGGCTGGGCGTGGGCATCGGACAGAGCCGGCAGAAGTGGAACTGGATTCCCGAAGCACACAACGACTTCATCTTCGCCATCATCGGCGAGGAGTTCGGCCTGCTGGGCACCCTCGTGGTGGTCAGCCTGTTTGCCGTGCTGGCGATCGCCACCGTCCGGGTAACCATGCGCCACACGGACCCCTTCATCCGGATCGCATGCGGTGCCGTCCTGGTCTGGATCATCGGCCAGGCGGCAGTGAACATCGCCATGGTCACCGGCCTGCTGCCTGTCATCGGTGTTCCGCTGCCCTTCATTTCCTACGGCGGATCGTCCCTGACCTTCACCCTCGCCGCCATCGGCGTCCTGCTTTCCTTTGCCCGCAAAATTCCTGAAAGTGAACCAACAGCTCCATGACGCAGCACCCCTTGTCCGTAGTCCTGGCCGGAGGCGGCACCGCCGGGCACATCAGCCCGCTGCTGGCCATTGCAGACGCCGTGACCGCGCAGCGCCCCGACTCCCGCATCACCGTGGTGGGAACGGCGTCAGGCATGGAAACGCGCCTGGTCCCGGCTGCCGGCTACGAGTTGGCCACCATTGACCGGGTGCCCATGCCCCGCCGTCCCTCGGCGGACCTGGTGAAGCTCCCGGCCCGTCTGGTGCGTGCCGTGAAGCAGGCCGGTGCGATCCTGGACGCTGCACAGGCCGACGTCGTCGTGGGCGTGGGCGGATATGTTTCCACACCGGTGTACCTGGCGGCCCGCCGCCGCTCACTGCCCGTGATTGTCCATGAAGCCAACGCCCGTCCTGGCCTGGCCAACCGCGTGGGCGCCCGCTTTGCCGCCGTCACCGGGGTCGCCTTCGAAGCCACCAGCCTGCCGAAGGCCACGTGGGTGGGCATGCCGATGCGACGGGAAATCTCCTCGTTGGACCGGAACGCTGCCCGGGCCGGTGCCCGTGCCGCGCTGGGACTGAAACCGGACATGCCCACACTGGTGGTCACAGGCGGGTCCTCAGGAGCCGCCAGCATCAACCGTGCCGTGGAACAGGCCCTGCCGGCACTGGCAGCCGCCGGGATCCAAACCTTGCACATCACCGGCCGCGGAAAGTCCCTGCTGGATGCGGCCGGCCGGCCGCTGGCCGCCCCCGGCTACACCCAGGTGGAGTACGTGGACGGGATGGAGACCGCCTACGCGGCAGCGGACCTGCTGCTGGCGCGCTCCGGCGCAGGCACGGTCTGCGAGATCAGTGCCGTGGGCCTGCCCGCCGTGCTGGTGCCGCTGCCGCACGGCAACGGTGAACAGGCACTGAACGCCGAAGCCCTGGTCTCTGCCGGCGGTGCGCTCACCGTGGCCGACCCACTCTTCACAGCCGAATGGATATCGGGCAGGCTGATACCTTTGCTGGCCGATCCGGCAGCACTGGACGCCATGTCCCGGGCGTCGTCCAGCCTGGGAATCCGTGACGCGGACCAGCGGATGGCGGCATTTATTCTCGAAGCAAGCGATAGGTCAAAGGCATGAACCGGCTCAACCCCAGTGACTTGGGACAGGTACACTTCATCGGCCTGGGCGGCGCGGGAATGTCCGCCGTGGCGCGGGTGCTCGTAGCCCAGGGGGTGCCTGTTTCCGGTTCAGATGCGAAGGATTCCCCGGGGCTGCGCGCGCTCGAGGCGCTGGGTGCCACGGTCTACGTCGGGCACGACGCCGCACACGTGGCGGACGCAGACACCGTTGTGGTCTCCACGGCCATCCGCGAGCAGAACCCCGAACTGGCCGAGGCCCGTGCCCGCGGGCTGCGGATCATCCACCGGTCGGTGGCGCTCTCCGCGGCCATGGGGACGCAGGACCTGGTGGCCGTGGCCGGAACCCACGGCAAAACGACCACTTCCGCCATGGTGACGGTCATGCTGCGCGAAGCGGGGCTGGACCCTTCGTTCGCCATCGGCGGCGACGTTGCCGCGCTCGGCGTCAACGCCATGCACGGTACCGGCCCGGTCTTCGTCGCGGAGGCCGATGAATCCGACGCGTCGTTCCTGAACTACAGCCCGCGGGTCTCTGTGGTGACCAACGTCGAAGCGGACCACCTGGACCATTACGGCACCGAAGAAGCGGTGTTCGCCTCCTTTGACGCGTTTGCGGCCCTGCTGCCCGCCGGCGGACTGCTGATTGCCTGCGCCGACGACGCCGGCGCCAGCGCGCTGGCCGAGCGCAGCGGTGCCCCGCGGGTCCTGACCTACGGCTACGCGGCAACGGCCGGAGTCCGGGTCTCGGATACCCGCGCCGCGGGCGCAGGGTCGGTCAGCACGCTGCACTTCACGGTGGACGGCACCGAATCCCAGGTGGAGCTGGCGCTGCAGGTTCCGGGCGCCCACAACATCCTCAACGCGGCGGCGGCCTTCGCCGTCGCCCTGGAACTGGGCGTCGACCCGCAGGCCGCCGCGGCGGGACTGGGCACCTTCTCCGGTGCGGCACGGCGCTTCGAACCACGCGGCAGTGCCCGGGGCGTGCAGGTCTTCGACGACTATGCGCACCACCCAACCGAGGTGAACGCGGCCCTGAAGGCCGCCCGGACCGTAGCCGGCTCTCACCGGGTGCATGTATTGTTCCAGCCGCACCTGTTCAGCCGCACACGCAACTTCGCGGCCGAGTTCGCGGCTGCCCTGGACCTGGCGGACACCGCCACGGTGCTGGATATCTACCCCGCACGCGAAGATCCCATTGACGGGGTCACCAGCGAACTAATCACCTCGCGGCTGCACGTGCCCGGCGGCTACGCCGGCTCTGCGGACGAAGCCGTGGCGCAGGTGGCGGACAACGCCGGCGAGGGGGACATCATCCTCACCGTGGGCGCCGGCGATGTCACGGCCCTGGGCAGCGAACTGGTCCGCCGGCTGGCCGCCGGGAAAGCCGTCCATGGCCGGTAGGAAGCGCCCCGGAGGCGACGCCGAGATCATTACCGCCACCCGGGCGCTGGACCCTCGGGACGAAATTACGCACGCCCCGGGCAACGGGGCAAGGGGAGCCGGCAGGACCGGCGGGGCCAAGGGTGCCCCCCGCCCGGCAGGCACCGTCCTGGCCTTTCCCGAGCCTCCGCGCAAGCGCCGTCGCCGGATCGTATGGATCACTGCTGTGTCCGCGCTGGCAGCCGTGGCCCTGTTCTTCGTTTTCCTGGTCTATTCGCCTGTCCTGGCGCTGAAGACCGTGGTGGTGGAGGGCACGGTACTGCTGCCGCGCGAGCAGGCCGAAGCCGCGCTCGAGCCCCTGAAAGGGCAGACGCTGCCCACCATTTCCGACGGGGACGTAGAAGCGCTGCTGCGGGACCGCCCGGAAATCGAGAAGATCGACGTCGCGGCCCAGCCGCCGTCCACACTGGTGGTCACCGTCACCGAGCGCGTTCCGGTGGCCGTCCTGCAGGACGGTCCGCAGTTGGCGCTGATCGATGAGCAGGGCAGGCGCCTTGCAGCCGCTGCTGACCGGGCGGCGGTGCCGCTGCCGCTGATCGACGGCGGTGCCGAGGCTGTGAATGCGCAGGTTTTCCCCAGCATCACCTCGGTGCTTGCCGCGTTGCCGACCAATGTCCTGGCCCTGCTGGAAAGTGCTTCGGCCCAGACCGTGGACTCCGTGGAACTGAAGCTGGCGAGCGGGCAGACGGTATTCTGGGGGAGCGCCGACGACAATGCGGCCAAAGCGCGTGTCCTCGAAGCGCTGATGCGGATGGCACCGACGGATCCGCCCGTGCAGGTCTACGACGTGAGCACTCCGGACCGGCCGGTTACCCGCTGATCCGCAAGAGGCGCAGAAAGAATCCGCCGACACGCGGGGCCGGTAATTGCAGAAGCAGCGCTGGCCCCATAGCGTCTCAGGTAGAGGATTACTTGACATAACTATAACTCTCAAGCTGAGGGTTAGGGTTGGTCAGGTTCAAGGTTTTCGGCCGGGCAGCCGCAGGGACTCCAAGGGGAGGTCCCGGCGGTTTACCCGGGCCGGCAGTTGCAGAACACTAAAAAGTTGCAGAGATTCGAACAAGGGACACAGGACGTGGCAGCACCGCAGAATTACTTGGCCGTCATCAAGGTCGTCGGCATCGGCGGCGGTGGCGTGAACGCCGTAAACCGGATGATTGATGTTGGCCTCCGCGGCGTGGAGTTCATCGCCATCAACACCGATGCGCAGGCTCTGCTGATGAGCGACGCCGACGTCAAGCTTGACGTTGGACGCGAACTCACCCGCGGCCTGGGCGCCGGCGCGGATCCCGAGGTCGGCCGCAAGGCAGCTGAGGACCACGCCGAAGAGATTGAGGAAGTCCTGCGCGGAGCCGACATGGTCTTCGTTACCGCCGGCGAAGGCGGCGGAACCGGCACTGGCGGCGCTCCCGTCGTTGCCCGCATCGCCCGCTCCCTGGGTGCGCTGACCATCGGTGTCGTCACCCGCCCGTTCACCTTCGAAGGCCGCCGCCGCTCCAACCAGGCGGAATCGGGCATCGATACCCTGCGGGACGAAGTGGACACGCTGATCGTGATCCCCAACGACCGCCTGCTCTCGATCAGCGACCGCAACGTGTCCATGCTGGATGCCTTCCGTTCCGCCGACCAGGTGCTGCTCTCCGGCGTGCAGGGCATCACCGACCTGATCACCACCCCGGGTCTGATCAACCTCGACTTCGCCGACGTGAAGTCCGTCATGCAGGGCGCCGGCTCGGCCCTTATGGGCATCGGTTCGGCCCGCGGTGAGGACCGGGCCGTCAAGGCAGCCGAGCTGGCAATAGCTTCTCCGTTGCTTGAGGCCTCCATCGACGGTGCCCACGGCGTACTCCTGTCCATCCAGGGCGGCTCCGACCTCGGCCTCTTCGAAATCAACGAGGCAGCCCGCCTGGTCCAGGAAGTGGCGCACCCCGAAGCCAACATCATCTTCGGTGCCGTCATTGACGATGCCCTGGGTGACGAAGCACGCGTTACGGTTATTGCCGCCGGTTTCGACCAGGTGGACGTCACTTCCCAGCCGGCTTCGCACAAGCCCGCTGAGCCGGCCACCCCGCCGGCTTCGGCTCCGGCCGCAGGCGGCTACGCTGCTGCAGCACCGGCGTCGGCAGGACTTTCGGCCTGGTCGCAGCGGTCCCACCAGCACAGCGACGTCCCGGCAGACGCCGGGTTCGACATCGACCTTCCGGCCGTCGTGGAGTCCGATCTGTCCACCGGCCGTCCGGATGACCTCGACGTCCCCGATTTCCTCAAGTAGGAACCGCAGGAACAGCTGAGCATGGCAGCGGGGTTGTCCCGGATGTTTTGGTGGCACCGGCAGGTTGGCGACAACCTGTGGGCGGGCTTCACCAACACCTCCGCGGGCAACCTCGCTTTGCATGTGGGGGACAGCCCTGCCGCCGTCCTGCAGCGCAGGGCCGCGCTTGAATCCCAGCTGGGCGTAGCGCCCGGCTCGCTGCGGTTCATGAACCAGGTCCACTCGGCCCGGGTAGTGGATGCCTCGGCCCCGGGTGATGCCGGGGGAGCGGATACTTCCGCACCCACCGCGGACGGACTCATCAGCATCGGGGGCAGCGTTCCGCTGGCGGTCCTGGTGGCAGACTGCATGCCCGTCCTGTTCGCGGGCGCAGGCCCGGCCGGGAACCCCGTCACCGCCGCCGTCCACGCCGGCCGCAAAGGCCTGCTGGACGGCATCCTGCCGGCCGCAGTGGAACAAATGCGCTCGGCCGGCGGTACGGACATCCAAGCCTGGATTGGGCCCTGCGTCTGCGGGACCTGCTACGAAGTCCCGGCAGACATGCAGGCCGAAGCCGCGGCCCTGCATCCGGCAGCAGTGTCACGCACCCGCAGCGGTACACCAGCCCTGGACCTTCCGGCAGGCGCCGAAGCGCAGCTGGCTGCGCTGGGCGTCCGCAGTGAACGGATCCCCGGCTGCACCCTGGAGAACGAGGACCTGTTCTCGCACCGCCGCAATCCGGCCACCGGACGCCTCGCCGGGATCATCTGGCGCCGCGCCTAACTGCCGGCAGCGGGCTGAGACAATGAAAGAACCATGACATCTATGCATTCATCCCGGGCCGTCGAACTCGCGGACCGGCTGGGCCGGGTCCGCGCCCGGATTGCCGCCGCCGACCGCCCGGCACGCTCCGGTGAGCCCCGCCTGATTGTGGTCACCAAATACTTCCCGGCCTCCGACGTCGAAATCCTCGCCGGACTCGGCGTGCGCGAGGTGGGTGAGAACAAGGACCAAGAGGCGGCGGCCAAAGCCGCACAGCTGCACGGGCTGGGTCTTCACTGGCACTTCATCGGCCAGCTGCAGTCCAATAAGGCCAAGTCAGTGGTGCGGTATGCCTCCTCAGTCCATTCCGTGGACCGCCTGTCGCTCGTGACTGCGCTCGGCAAGGCCATGGCGGCAGAGCAGCAACGCCGGGCGGGGGAGTCGCTGCCGGTCAGGCAGGACCTGCGCTGCTTCCTGCAGGTGGACCTGCGCACGGAGCATGCCCGGGCGGCAGATCCCGGCCGCGGGGGAGCGGCACCGGAGGAACTGGCGCAGCTGGCGGACGCGGTGGCCGGCACCCCGGGACTGGAACTGTCCGGGCTGATGGCCGTGGCTCCGCTGGACGGGGACCCCGCCGAGGCGTTTGCCCGGCTGCGCGGGCTCTCGGAGCGGCTGCAAAAGGACCACCCCGGGGCGCGGGGCATCTCCGCCGGTATGAGTTCGGACCTGGAAGCCGCACTGGCCAACGGGGCGACACACCTGCGAATAGGTTCCGATGTTCTGGGCCCGCGCCCGCCCGTGCGGTAGCGTCGAAGTAAGAACATCACAAAGCCGCCGCCCGGCATGTAGCCCGGGGAAGCACCGGAACCACGGGCAGCTGCGGCGTTGAAGGATTAGAGGAGCAACCATGGCTGGCGCAATGCGCAGGACAATGATCTACCTTGGGCTCGCCGACGGTGACGAGCACTACGAGTCCGAGCAGCGGAACCTGCGGGAAGCCCCGGTCCGGGACGAAGACTATGCTCCCATTCACGAACCAGAGGAGCTGGACCCCGAACCCGCTCCCGCACCCGTTGTCCGCAATGCAGTCGAGGAGTACCGCGCACCCGTGACACCCATCAAGCGTGCCCCGTCATCCCGCGAGGATGTATCCGGCCTTCGGCAGATCACCACTGTCCACCCGCGCTCCTACAACGATGCCAAAATCATCGGTGAGAGCTTCCGGGACGGCATCCCGGTCATCATGAACGTCACCGACATGGGCGAAGCAGATGCCAAGCGCCTGGTGGACTTCTCCGCCGGCCTGGTCTTTGGACTGCGCGGCAGCATTGAGCGCGTGACCAACAAGGTCTTCCTCCTGTCGCCTTCACACGTGGAGGTCCTTGGGGACGACAAGAAGATCAGCGAGTCGCAGTCCACCTTCTTCAACCAGAGCTAACGTGCTCCCGTACCAACGGGACGCGGGGGCTGCCAACCGACTTCCCGAAATGAAACCCTTCGCGTGAATATCATTCTTCCCCTGGTGTATCTGGTGCTGGTGCTCTTCCAGCTCGCCCTGATCCTGAGGATCGTTTACGACGCGGTGCAGATGTTCGCCCGCCAGTGGCGCCCGAAGGGCCCGGCACTCGTGCTGGCTACGGCCATCTACGGTGTCACCGATCCGCCGGTACGGCTTTTTCGCCGCATTATTCCGCCGCTGCGCCTTGGCGGGGTGGCACTGGACCTCGCGTTCCTGGTCCTGTTCATCATCGTGTCAATCCTGACGCAGATCGTCGCCGGCGTGGCCCGCTAGGTCCGGCCCGCTGGGGGCCGGTTAGTTTTCGGCCCCCAAAAGATATACTGTGAAAATTGATACAACCCCAGATTTTTGTATGTCCGAAATTCTCTACGTAGAACCGCCTGCCTGACACGCAGGCGAATCTTATAATCCAGTATGAGGTGACCAGATGGCTCTGACGCCAGAAGATGTTGTCAACAAGCGGTTCCAGCCGACCAAGTTCCGGGAAGGCTATGACCAGGACGAAGTCGACGACTTCCTCGACGAGATCGTGGTGGAGCTGCGCCGGCTGAACGCCGAAAACGAAGATCTCCGCCGCCAGCTGGCAGAAGCGGCAGCCGGTGGCTCCGTATCGGAGAAGACCGTCCCCGCGCCCGTCGCGGCCGCCTCCACCACCGAGCAGGTCCGCGAAGAGCCCAAGCCTGAGCCTAAGGTTGAAGCACCCCGCGTGGAGGAGCGTCCCGCTCCGGTCGAGCCCAAGCAGGAAGCGGCCCCGGCTGCACCTGCAGGCAACACCACCGAAACCGCAGCCGGCATCCTGGCCATGGCCCAGAAGATGCACGATGACTACGTCAGCGCCGGCGTCGAGCAGCGCGACAAGATCATTGCCGAGGCACAGATCGAAGCCAGCGGCCTCGTCACCGATGCCCAGGAGAAGAGCCGCAAGATCCTCAGCACCCTGGAGCAGCAGAAGGCTGTCCTGGAGCGCAAGGTCGAACAGCTCCGCGGCTTCGAGCGTGACTACCGTTCACGCCTGAAGGCATACATCGAAGGCCAGCTGCGTGATCTGGATGCACGCGGCTCGGTTGCTTCGGAGACCGCCGACGCGTAACAGCGTCAGGTCCCGGCCGCGTTCCGCGTTCGGATAAGAATCACTTCAGCGGGCCGGCGGCCGGGTCATCCCGGCCGCCGGCCCGCTGCATTTGTTCCCGGCGCCTGAGCGCGCCGCTCGTTTCCCGCCCCCAGCTCCGCCCAGCAGTACAGAAAGCACCATGACCAACTCTTCACCGGACACCCCGCAGGACACCGGAGCCAGGCGTCCTGCCAAGGCCAAAGCGGCCTTCGCCATGCTCGCCCTGGCGGCCGCCGCCCTCGTTGCGGACCAGCTCACCAAACTGTGGGTAGTGCGTACCATGACCGAGGGACAGGTCACCGATGTCCTGCCGCCGCTGCTGCGGTGGCATTTCATCCGCAATCCCGGAGCTGCGTTTTCGATCGGGACCGAGTTCACCTGGGTGTTCACCATCATCATGGTGCTGGTTTCAGGTTTCCTCGTGTACCTGATGATCCGGGTCCGTTCGCTTGCTTGGGCCACGGCCCTTGGCCTGGTGCTCGGCGGTGCCCTTGGCAACCTGACGGACCGGCTCTTCCGTGCGCCCTCCTTCGGGCAGGGCCACGTGGTGGACTTTATCGCCTTCCCCAATTTCGCCATCTTCAACATCGCCGATTCCTGCGTGGTGTGCGGCGTGATCCTGGTCTGCCTGCTGACCCTCCGCGGCATCAGCCTCGACGGGACACGCACGCTTCCCGCCGCCAAGGAACCCGCTGCGGCCAACGACGGCGAGGAGCAGCGATGAACGAGTTGCACGCCGTGTTCGCGGTCCCGCCCGAAGCTGACGGCAAACGCGCGGACGCCGTCCTGGCCGGCCTGCTGGATGTATCCCGCTCCACTGCCGCAACATGGTGCACCGACGGGTACTTCAGTTCCGCCGGCAAGGTGCTGGGCAAGTCAGACAAACTGCACGCCGGCCAGGAGATCACCGCCGACGTCCCCGAACAGCGGGACCCGCTGGCCGTCGTCGTCGAGCCGGTGGAGGACCTCAAGATCCTGGGCGATGACGAGCACTTCGTGGTCATCGACAAACCCGTGGGTGTGGCAGCGCATCCCTCTCCCGGCTGGGTCGGTCCCACCGTGGTGGGTGCCCTGGCCGCTGCCGGCTACCGGATCTCCACGTCCGGTGCTCCGGAACGGCAGGGCATTGTGCACCGGCTCGACGTCGGCACCTCCGGCGTGATGGTGGTGGCTAAAACGGAGCACGCCTACACGCTGCTGAAGCAGGCTTTTAAGGAACGGACCGTGGACAAGATGTACCACGCCGTCGTCCAGGGCCTGCCCGATCCGCTGAAGGGCACCATTGACGCCCCGATCGGGCGGCACCCGGGCTATGACTGGCGCTTCGCCGTGGTCGAGGGCGGCAGGCCGTCGGTGACGCACTATGAGGTGCTGGAGGCCTTCGGGAAGGCCTCCCTGGTGGAGGTGCACCTGGAAACCGGGCGCACGCACCAGATCCGCGTCCATTTTTCTGCCCTGCGGCATCCCTGTGCCGGTGACCTCACCTACGGCGCTGACGCCAAGCTTGCCGCCGAGCTGGGGCTTACGCGCCAGTGGCTGCATGCCCGACAGCTGGGCTTCACCCATCCCGGCACCGGTGAGCATGTGGAGTTCGTCAGCGAGTACCCGCAGGACCTTCAGTACGCCGTCGACGCCCTGCGCAGCGGCGAGGTCTAGGCACGCACCCCGGCCCGGCCCGGCAGTGACGCAGGCCCCGGCGCGGCGGCGGCAAAGCGCTCCCGCGCCGGGGCCTAGAATGTACAGGTGGCTTCAGCAACTAGTACGTCCAAATCGTTTGCCCATCTTCACAACCACACTGAATATTCCATGCTGGACGGCGCAGCACGGCTGACCGACCTGTTCAGCCACGCCGAGGAACTGGGCATGAATGCCCTGGCAACCACCGACCACGGCTTTGTGTTCGGCGCCTTCGACTTCTGGAACAAGGCCCGCAGCGCCGGCATCAAGCCGATCGTGGGCGTGGAAGCCTACCTGACACCGGGCACCGCCCGTGCGGACAAAACCCGTGTGAAGTGGGGCGACGGCGGACGCAACGACGTCTCCGGTGCCGGTGCCTACACCCACATGACCATGTGGGCCGAGAACACCGAGGGCATGCACAACCTCTTCCGGATGTCTTCGCTGGCTTCCCTCGAGGGTTACCTCTACAAGCCGCGCATGGACCGGGACCTGCTGCAGACCTACGGCAAGGGCCTGATTGCCACCACAGGCTGCCCCTCCGGTGAAGTACAGACCAAGCTGCGGCTGGGCCTCTACAAGGAAGCCGTGCAGGCGGCGTCGGATTTCCGCGACATCTTCGGCAAGGAGAACTTCTTCTGCGAGCTGATGGACCACGGGCTGGACATTGAGCGCAACGTCCAGGCGGACCTGGTCAAGCTGGCCCGCGAGCTGCAGCTGCCGCTGGTAGCCACTAATGACTTGCACTACACCCACGCCGAAGACGCGTCCGCGCACGCGGCCCTGCTGTGCGTGCAGTCGGGGTCCTCGCTGGCAGATCCCAAGCGGTTCAAGTTCGACGCCGACGAGTTCTACCTGAAGTCCCCGGAGGAAATGCGGGCCATTTTCCGCGACTACCCCGACGCGTGCGACAACACCCTGCTCATTGCCGAGCGGTGCGACGTCGAATTCAACACCAAAGCGTCCTACATGCCCCGCTTCCCCTGCCCGCCCGGGGAAAACGAGGAATCCTGGTTCATCAAGGAAGTGGAGACCGGCCTGCACTACCGGTTCCCGAAGGGCATTCCCGACGACGTCCGCAAGCAGGCCGAGTACGAGATCGGCATCATCACCCAGATGGGCTTCCCGGGCTACTTCCTGGTGGTGGCCGACTTCATCAACTGGGCCAAGAACAACGGCATCCGGGTGGGACCGGGCCGCGGTTCCGGTGCCGGATCCATGGTCGCCTACGCCATGCGCATCACCGACCTGAACCCGCTGAACCACGGGCTGATCTTCGAGCGCTTCCTGAACCCGGACCGCGTCTCCATGCCTGACTTCGACGTCGACTTCGATGATCGGCGCCGCTCCGAGGTGATCCACTATGTCACCGAGAAGTACGGCGCGGACCGCGTGTCCATGATCGTCACCTACGGAACCATCAAGGCCAAGCAGGCACTGAAGGACTCCTCCCGCGTGATGGGATATCCGTTCTCCGTGGGCGAGCGGCTCACCAAGGCCATGCCGCCGGACGTGATGGGCAAGGGCCTGTCCCTGCAGGACGTGCATAACAAAGACGCCAAGCGCTACGGCGAAGCCGACGAACTGCGTGAACTGCTCAAGTCCGATCCGGACTCGCAGCGCGTCTTCGACACCGCTTTGGGCCTCGAAGGGCTGAAGCGCCAGTGGGGCGTGCACGCCGCCGGCGTCATCATGTCCTCGGACCCGCTGATCGACATCATCCCGATCATGAAGCGCGAGCAGGACGGGCAGGTGATCACGCAGTTCGACTACCCGACCTGCGAAGGCCTGGGCCTGATCAAGATGGATTTCCTCGGCCTGCGGAACCTGACGATCATTTCCGACGCGATCGAGAACATCAAGAACAACCAGGGCGTGGACCTGGACCTGGAAAAGCTGGAGCTGGACGACAAGGGTTCCTACGACCTGCTGGCCAGCGGCGACACCCTGGGTGTGTTCCAGCTCGACGGCGGGCCCATGCGGTCCCTGCTCAAGCTGATGCGTCCGGATAACTTCGAAGACATTTCCGCCGTCATCGCCCTGTACCGTCCCGGTCCCATGGGCGCGAACTCGCACACCAACTACGCCTTGCGTAAAACCGGCGTGCAGGAAGTCACCCCCATCCACCCGGAGCTGGAAGAGCCGCTGCGGGAAATCCTGGATACCACCTACGGCCTGATCGTGTATCAGGAGCAGGTGATGTCCATTGCCCAGAAGGTGGCCGGCTTCTCGCTCGGCCAGGCAGATATTCTCCGCCGCGCCATGGGTAAGAAGAAGAAATCCGAGCTGGACAAGCAGTACGCCGGCTTCCACCAGGGCATGGTGGACCGGGGCTACTCGGAGGCAGCCATCAAGGCGCTATGGGACATCCTGCTCCCGTTCTCCGACTACGCCTTCAACAAAGCCCACTCGGCCGCCTACGGCTTGGTGTCCTACTGGACCGCGTACCTCAAGGCGCACTACCCGTCCGAATACATGGCCGCCCTGCTCACCTCCGTGGGAGATGACAAGGACAAGCTGGCCCTGTACCTGAACGAGTGCCGCAAGATGGGCATTACGGTGCTGCCGCCGGACGTGAACGAATCCTCGGTGAACTTCACCCCTGTGGGCACGGACATCCGCTTCGGCATGGGCGCCATCCGCAACGTCGGCGCTAACGTTGTCCAGGCCATGGTGGCCGCCCGCGAGGAAAAGGGCGCGTACACCAACTTCAAGGACTTCCTGATGAAGGTCCCCGCGGTGGTGTGCAACAAGCGAACCATCGAGTCCCTGATCAAGGCCGGCGCGTTCGACTCGATGGGCCATGCCCGGCGTCCGCTGGCCATGATCCACGAAGAGGCCATTGACTCTGTGGTGGTGCTCAAGCGCAACGAGGCCGTGGGCCAGTTCGACCTGTTCGCGGCCATTACGGACCAGGAACCGGAAGACTCGATCAGCATCGATATCCCGGACCTGCCGGAGTGGGAAAAGAAGGACAAGCTGTCCTTTGAACGCGACATGCTGGGGCTTTACGTCTCCGACCATCCGCTGCAGGGCCTGGAGGGCATCCTCAGCCAGCACGCCGACTCCTCAATCACGAACATCGTGGGGGAGGAGGGGCCGCCCGACGGCGCCATTGTCACCATTGCGGGCATGATCACCTCGCTGCAGCGACGGATCGCCAAGAACAGCGGCAACGCCTATGCACGCTGTGAGATCGAGGACCTCGCCGGGTCCATGGAAGTGATGTTCTTCGGCCAGGTCTACGGTCCCATCGCGGCCGTGCTGGCCGAGGACCTGATTGTGGTGGTCCGGGGCCGGCTGCAGCGCCGCGACGACGGCGCGGTGACCCTAAACGCGCAGGAGCTCACCGTTCCCGACCTCAGCGAGGGCCACTCCGGGCCGGTGGTCATTTCGATGGCCACCTACAAGGCCACGGAAACGGTGGTCTCCCAGCTGGGTGACGTGCTGCGCACCCACCCGGGCACGTCCGAGGTGCAGATCCGGCTGAACGGGTCCCGCACCGTGGAAGTCATGAAGCTTGGCGTGGACATGCGGGTGAACCCCACGCCGTCGTTGTTCGGCGACCTGAAGGTGCTGCTGGGTCCGGCCTGCCTGGACGCCTAGGCGTTTAGGCAGGCCGGCCGGGCCGACGCCCTAGCTGGCGCTGGACACGGGCATCAGGACGTCCTCCGTGGTCCAGCGGGACACCACGTTATCCATTCCGGCGGCCCTGAACGCCAGGACTGCTGCTCCAATCCGGCTGCCGGAGGTCCCGAGCATGGAGAGACGGAGATCGGGGGCATCCCGCCATGCGAGTGAGCCGGACAACTCCCGGAGCAGCGGGTCCAGTAAGGCTGACCCGGCGCGGGACACGCCGCCGGTCAGGACGATGACGGCAGGATCGGTCAGCAGGGTCAGCGTCTTGAGTCCCAGCGCAAGGGCCGTGATGCCCTCGCTCCACACGCGGTCGGCCAGCGGATCGATACCCAGCCGGGCAACAATGCCCGACACGTCCAACCCTGCCTCGCCCCCGGAGGCGGCGAAACGCCGGGCCACCCCTGCGCCGGAGAAGTAGGCCTCCAAGCAGCCGAACTGGCCGCAGGTACAGCGTTCCCCGTCCGGTATGACCGGGATATGGCCCAACTCACCGGCTGTGGCAGACGCGCCGGAAATACGATGGCCCCCGCTTTGGATTGACGCGGCAACACCTGTTCCCACAGCAACCAGCACGGAGTCGCCGGAACCGTGTGAAGCTCCGAAAAGGTCTTCGGCCAGGCCACTGGTTCGGACGTCATGGTCTATGTGGACGGGGACACCGAGCCTCTCCGTGAGGAGGCGCTTCAGCGGAACGTTGGACCAGCCGAGGGAAGAGGCATACCGGATGATTCCCTTTTGGGAGTCCACCATTCCCGGCGTGACGACGCCTGCCCCTGCGACAACGCAGCCGTCATCCTCCGCATAGTCGCGGAGGTCCTCCGCGAGCGCCAGTATCCGCTCAATGGATTCGTCGCCCGTAACACCTGCCGGGACGGTACGGGAGAGCAGGGTCCGGCCGGATGCCGCCACCAGCGCTCCCTTGATGTTGGTGCCGCCTACATCCACGGCGAGAACCACTGCGTCGTGACGGGGAGCAGAGGGTGGGTCGTCTGCTGCTGCGGACTCCAGTGCCGCGAAGAGGCTGCGGACCATGTCCGGGTCTGTCTGCAGCGTTCCGTCCATGCGCGGCGACGGAGTCTGGGCCCGCAGGTGGATTTCGCCTGCACCGGTCGCTGCGACAATTTCCCTCACGTTGGCAGGGCGGACCGATCCACCCACCAGGACCGACGGCGCGGACGGAGCGGCCTTGGAGAGGCGGACCAGCTCAGCCAGCATTCCGATGCCCTCGGCTGCCGGGTGCGGGCCGCCCGAGGTGAGGACACGCTGGACACCCAGCTGCGTGAGCTCCTGGTACGCCTTAAGTGGATCCCGTGCCAGATCGAAGGCTTTGTGGAAAGTCACGGGGAGGGTGCCTGCGGCCGCCATTAGCCGGCGCATGGCGCTTACATCCACCTCGCCGTCGCTGGTGAGCACGCCCGTCACGACTCCTACCGGGGTGCCGGCCCCGGACGCCGCGGCTTCGATTGCTTCCAGGTCCCGGCACATTGTCTCGAGTTCAGCGTCGCTGTAGACAAAATCGCCGCCGCGCGGCCGTACTATGACTTGGACGCCTACCCGGTTCACCGCCCGCAGCACGGCCAGAACCGCACCCATACTCGGCGTGGTGCCGCCTTCGCCCAGGTTTGCGCACAACTCGATCCGGTCCGCACCTGAACGGTCCGCCACCAGGGCCCCGTCGACGTCATCGACGCAGAGTTCCACGGCTATGCGCCGCACTGCAGGCGTACACCCGTTTGCTGACCTCACCACCGGGGCACCGGGTTTTCGGCCCAGGCAGCAACGTCCGAACCAATCGATATCCGGCCAACCCGTTCCGAGCCGCCGTTGATCGGCAGGTCCATCAGTGCTCCGGCACCGGAAGTGTCGACTCCGAGGGCCTCCAGGACCTTAAGGGCTATCAGCGTGGTTGCCCGCGGGTTGCCGTCGACAATCTTCATGGCTACTGCCTGGCCGGTCGACGCGGACATGCCGATAACCCCTTCCGCCCCGCCCTTGGCAAGGACGCCGGGTACAAGGGTCATGGCGCTGCTGTTTGCATGCCCTGTTCCGCCGACGTGGAAAGGGTTGGCACGCATGGCATCGGCTACCAGGCGCTCCGGAGTCCCGGGGGACGCGGTGACGAGGGTGCGGAACGCCTGCGCAAGCCCAAGGACCGTGGTGCTAAACAACGGCGCTCCGCATCCATCGACGGCCGCGTGCTCAACCGGAACGCCGGTAGCGCGTTCCACGGTGTCCCGGACCATGAGCTGCAAAGGATGGGCCGGGTCCAGGTAGCCTGCGGTGTCCCAGCCGTTTGCGGTGCAGGCCAGCAGCATGGCGGCGTGCTTACCCGAGCAGTTCATGTGGACCCGGGAGCGCGACTTGCCGGCTCTTATCAGGCGCTCACGGCTTGCTTCGTCCTCGGGCCAATCGGCCGGACAGGCAAGGGCGGAATCATCCAATCCCGCCCGCTCCAGGATGCTGCGCACCGCCTCTACGTGGGCGTCCTCCCCGGTATGGCTTCCGGCGGCGATCGCCAGTTCCGGGCCGGACAGGTCGGCGCCGGCGCGCAGGCAGGCAAGAGCCTGCAGCGGCTTGGTGGTCGAACGCGGCAGCACCTGCCCTGAGCCGGCACCGAGGCTGGCGGCGACGTTTCCATCTGCGTCAAGTGCCGCCAACCAGCCGAAATGGCGGCTTTCAGTGACACCGGACCTTATGACGACGGCGAGTTCCGCGAGCTGTTCGGCTGCGTTGGATATGCGGGCGCTGGCCGTGCCAGGCGCGGCGGGGGATACCACGGGGGTGCTCCTTTACTGGGGGCGGGGGAGGTCGGAAAAGGGTGCGCCGGCCACAGGTACCGGTCCTGCAGCGGCCCTGCGCGGGCTTCGTTTGGGAGAGCGTGTCCGCAGGCGGGCGGCGAGGGCGGAAAGGATGCCGTTGAAGACGAGATAAACGAGGGTCACCACGAGGAATGTCTGGATGAGCAGCCCGTTGAAGGCGGAGAGCACCTGACCGCGGTACAACAGCTCCGTGAAGGCGACTATGTATCCGAGCGAGGTGTCCTTGATGAGGCTTACCAACTGCGTCACGAGGGACGGCGTGGCAAAACGCAGTGCCTGCGGCAGGACAACAAGACGGCTTGCCTGCCCCTCCGACATGCCGAGGCTGAGTGCAGCCTCCCGCTGGCCGCGGGGGAGGCCGAGGATCCCGGCACGGATAATCTCCGCAAAGGCAGCCGAGTTGGCGACGGTGAGCGGGATGACCAGCTTCCAGATCAGGGGGAAGTTGAGGCCCAGCTGCGGAAGGCCGAACAGCATCAGGTAGATGAGCAACAGCACGGGTATTGTCCGGGCGGTTTCGATGTAGCCTGCGCAGATCCATCGCACGGGTGCGAAGCGGCTCAGGCGGCCGAGGGCAAGGAGGAGTCCCAGCGTCCCGCCCAGGACGGCAACGAGGGCTCCGGCCTGCAGAGTTCCCCACAGTCCAACGAACAGGTACTGCCAGATGGGCCAGGAGAGGAACGGCGTCCACTTGTCCGGGTGGAGCTGGCCTTTGGAACCGAACTGGATCAGCCCGCTGATAATCACGCCCAGAAGCGCGAAGATTGTGATCACGGACCATATACGTATGTTCCGCCTGGCCTTCGGGCCCGGCTCGTCATAGAGGGACAGGGTCGCCTGCGCCTGCACGCGGGTACGGGCAGCGGACTTGGCAGGTACGGCGGTAGTCATCGGAGAACAGCCACCTTTCGCTCGATACGGCCGGCGCTGAGTCCGATGCAGAGGGCAAGAAGCATGTAGGTCAACCCCGCGGCGGAAAAGATCAGGATGGGCTGTGCCTCAACTAGGTTCAGCTTGTTGGCTGCGGACGTCAGTTCCACCACACCTACGGCAGCGGCCAGCGCTGTGTTCATGGTCAAAGCGATCATCACGTTGCCGATGGGTTGCACGGCCGCCCGCAGTGCCTGCGGCAGGACGACGAGGCCAAGTGTTTGCCGGAGGGTGAAACCCAGGGCGCGGCTGGCCTCTATCTGTCCGTGGCCCACGGTGTTGACTCCGCTTCTGATGGCTTCGGAAACGTATGCAGCTTCATAGGCCGTGAGGACAAGGACGGCCGTTGGGGTGAGCGGCAGGATGAAACCGGCATCCGGCAGCGCGAAGACGGCAAGGATCAGGAGGGCAAGCAGGGGAACATTGACGAAGAACTGCACGTAGGCAAAGGCAGCAGCCCGCAGGGGCGGAATGGGGCTGATCCGGGCGGCGGCCACGAGTGTGCCGAGGATCAGTGCTCCAGCCCCGGCGATGATTGCCATAACAACCGTTGTTCCAAGGGCATGGAGGAAGGCGTCGGCACTGTCGGCAAAGATGTCCATCTATTTCCTTTGAGTATGCGGCGGGCGAATGCCCGGTACGGCGCCCGGCGGCGCTGCCGCGGCGCCCGGCGTGCAGTGACACCGGGCGCCGGGCAGGCGGACTAACTGCCGGGAACGGAACCGATTTCGGGGGCGCTGGGTGCCTCTGCCTCCACGGCTTCGCCGAGCGTGGCATCCCACACCTTGCCCCAGGTCCCGTCGGCCTGGATCTTCTGGAGCCATTCGTTGATGAATGCCTTGAATTCCTCATCGTCGTGCTTCAGGCCGATGCCGTAGGACTCCGTAGTGAAGGGCTGGCCCACCACCTTAATGGAGGTGTCATCTGCACTGTGTGAGGCCAGGAGCGTGAAGTCCTGCACATAGGCGTCCCCGCGGCCCTGCTTGAGTGCCTGCAGTGCCTGCGGATCGGTGCCGAAGGACACCAGGGTGGCCGTCGGCTGCTTTTCGGGTACGGCAGTCACTGCAGGTGTGTTTGCGCCGACAATAACGGTTTTTCCGCCGAGGTCATCGATGCCGTTGATGTCCTTGTTGTCGCCTTTCACGGCAACGGCCAACCCTGATTCCAGATACGGTCCTGCGAAGGAGATCTGCTCGGCACGCTCCTCGGTGATCGTGTAGGTATTGAACACTACGTCGACCGTTCCGTTTTGGAGCAGGGCTTCACGCGTCTCGGACGCCGGCGGGACGATCTTGATATTCGGTTCGCCCAGGATGTAGATAGCCAGCAGTTTCGCGAGATCGGCATCAAATCCTTCGATGCTTTCGGGGTTTGCGGGGTCCTGCTGAGACAGCAGCGGTGCGTCGAGCGCGGCCCCGACGATCAGCGTTCCGCGTTCCTTGATCCGGGCCATGGTGGACTCGGGCAGTATGGCTGCGGCGTCGGCCACGACCGCGTTTGCGTAAACCTCCTCAAGGTTGGAGGGCTGGGTCGAACTGCCGGCTTCGGCTCCGGGGACGGCGGTATCGCCGCCACCGCAAGCCGAAACGCTCAGCAGTGCAGTCAGTGCAAGTACGGCAGGTAGGAGCCGCCGGAAGGGGGATGTGCTGCGCAAGGTGTGGCCTTTCTTCTGATGTGGACGGCAGGCGCCGCTGATAGTTGGTCAGTGAGTAAGGATTCTGGAGAGGAATGCCCGGGCCCGTTCAGAATCCGGACGGGCGAAAAACCGTTCCGGTGAGCCGTGCTCGACGATGCGGCCCTCGTCCATAAAAACAACACGGTCGGCGGCCCGCCGGGCGAAACCCATTTCGTGGGTGACTACCACCATGGTCATTCCTTCTTGGGCGAGGGAGACCATAACGTCCAGCACCTCAGTCACCATTTCGGGGTCCAGGGCCGAGGTTGGTTCGTCGAAAAGCAGAACCTTGGGGCGCATTGCCAGCGCGCGGGCAATAGCTGCGCGCTGTTGCTGTCCGCCCGAAAGCTGGGCCGGATAACTGTCGGCCTTGTCGGCGATGCCAACACGTTCAAGCAGTTCCATTCCGTCTGCCCGGGCCGTCTTCTGGGCAACGCGCCGCACTTTGACAGGTGCGAGCGTGACGTTCTCGAGGATGGTGCGGTGCGCGAACAGATTGAAGGACTGGAAAACCATGCCAACGTCACAGCGGAGCGTCGCAAGCGCCCTGCCCTCTGCCGGCAGGTCCCTGCCGTCCACGAGGATCTGCCCGCTGGTTACCGTCTCCAGCCGGTTGATGCACCGGCAGAGGGTGGACTTGCCGGATCCTGACGGGCCAACCACCACTACCACCTCACCGGTGGCCACGCTCAGGTTTATGTCCTTCAAGACGTGGTGCTCACCGAAGTGTTTCTGCACATCCCTCAGTACCACCATGGCACCCGGCTTATCCGGAGCAACGGGTCCGGGGAGGCCGGAGGAATCATTAACCAGTGCCATCGAGCTGCCTTTTCCTGAACCCGGACCTGCAGCTTTAGCCGGCCGCGGCGCCGTGTTCTGTCGTTGGTGTGACTCACCACACACTATCCGAGGTTTTCCAAAAATAAACCTAAGCGGTAAAAGTTTCACAGATATTTCGATTAACTTTCTATAAACTTGGACTAAGTTAAGAGGGAGCTATCGAAGAGATTGGGAAAACATGGCTGAACGATTGAGCGGAAATGCTGCTGGCCCCTCCCGCACTGTGGACCTGATCGGACTTATCCGAACGGGCCGCGCGGGATCCCGCGCGGAACTGGCAAAAGCCACGGGACTCTCTCCCTCCACGGTGGCAACGCGGATCGACGCTTTGATCGCGCGGGGGCACGTTGCAGAGGTTGGCGAGGGGGAATCACGCGGCGGGCGCCGCCCGCGGCGCCTGGAAATCAGGGCGGATGCCGGGCTGGTGGGTTGTATTGACCTTGGCGTTGACCGCACCTCGTTCGGGGTGGCCGATTTCGCTGGTAACCTCCTCGCTGAACACCATGCGGCCATCGATCTTGCAGCTGGTCCGGAGATTATCCTGACTTCCGCAACGGCCCGGCTCAAAGACATGGTCGCGCAGGCCGAGGCAACGGGATCCGGCCGGCTAAGGGGTGTTTCGGTGGGAGTGCCCGGACCGGTGTCGAGCGCTGATTCCCGCATTGTTGCCCCGTCCCGCATGCCCGGCTGGAACGGGACGAACGCAGCGGAGATTATTCAGCGGGAGCTGGGGGTGCCCGTCATCGTTAATAACGACGCCAATCTCATGGCTGCCGGGGAACTGCTCAACGGCACTGACCCGGTCACCTATCCGCACCAGATTTTCGTCAAAGCCGGCACCGGTATCGGCTGCGGGATCATTGCCGGCGGTGAACTGTACAAGGGCAGTAACGGGTGGGCAGGGGACATCAGCCATGCGGCGGTGCAGGGTGCTCCTGCGGTGCCTTGCTCCTGCGGCCGGACGGGATGCCTGGACGTGCTCGCTTCCGGCACCGCGCTTGTCCGCGAGATGCAGCTGCAGGGCCATGATGTGCAGACGGTGGAGGCGATGATCGACCTCGCCCGCGACGCCCATCCCGCTGCAACCGGACTGCTGCGCGGCGCCGGAGTGATGACCGGCGGTGTCCTCGCAACCAGCATTAATTTCTTTAATCCGAACCGGCTGGTCCTTGGCGGCGTCTTGGCGGGTTCAGCGGTTTTCGTTGCCGCGGTGCGCTCGACCCTCTACTCGGATTGTCCGCCCATGGCCACTGCGGAACTTGTTGTGGAGGTCGCCCGGCATCCCCAAACCGGTGGCCTGCGCGGCGCCGCCCGCGTGATGCTTGATGACATCTTCTCCGGGGAGGAGTTCCGGGCCTGACGCCCGGCGACGCACAGCGGAACTGGTAGGGGCCCCGGAGGCCTGGCTGGGTAGAATGAAATGCGTGAATCCAACCAGTCCCGAAGCAGCCTTTGACTCCTTCCGCACCATCGACCTGCGCGACCGGCACCTGCGCCCCGCGGAGCTCAAGGGTGCCATGCCGCGCGCCGAAACGACGTTCGACGCCGCGTCCGACGCCGTCTCAGCCATCATCACCGACGTCCGTACCCGCGGATTCGCCGCGCTGACGGAACTGGCAGAGCGTTTCGACGGCGTTCAGCAGCACACGGTGCGGGTGCCCGAAACCGCGCTGGACTCAGCGCTGGAGCAGCTGGACCCGGCGGTCCGTACGGCACTGGAAACGGCCATTGAGCGGACCCGGATTTTCGCTGCCGCCCAGCGTCCCGCCGACGCCGAAGTGGAAATCCGCCCCGGTGCCCTCCTGGCCCACAAATGGGTGCCGGTCTCCCGGGTGGGACTGTATGTTCCGGGCGGGCTTGCGGTGTATCCCTCCTCGGTAATCATGAACGTTGTGCCGGCGCAGGCCGCAGGAGTTTCCTCCCTGGCACTGGCCTCGCCGCCGCAGAAGGAATTCGGCGGGCTGCCGCACCCCACCATCCTCGCTGCGGCCAAGCTGCTGGGCATCACCGAGGTCTATGCCGTGGGCGGCGCCCAGGCCATTGCCGCCTTCGCCTACGGGGTGCGGGAGGATGAAAATAATGCCGCCATCCTGCCGGTGGATGTTGTCACCGGCCCGGGCAACGTCTTTGTGGCCACCGCCAAGCGGCTGGTCAAGGGCGTAGTGGGAATCGACTCCGAAGCGGGACCCACGGAAATCATGGTTCTCGCCGACGAAACCGCTGACCCGCGGCTCGTGGCCGCCGACCTGATCAGCCAGGCCGAACACGATCCCAATGCCGGGTCGGTCCTCGTCACGGCGTCCGAATCCCTCGCTGAAAAGGTCCGGGCTGAACTGGACGCCCAGGTCCGGGCCACCAAGCACAGCGACCGTGTGCGCACGGCCCTGTCCGGCCCCCAGTCCGGCGTTATCCTCGTGGACGGGCTGGAGCAGGGCATTGCGGTATGTGACGCCTACGCTGCCGAACACCTGGAAATCCAGACGGCCGATGCCGAAGCCGTGGCCGGCCGAATCCGCAGTGCCGGTGCCATCTTCGTGGGCAACTACAGTCCCGTGAGCCTGGGTGACTACTGCGCCGGGTCCAATCACGTGCTGCCCACCGGCGGCACCGCAGCCTTTTCCTCGGGGCTGAACGTCACCACCTTTATGCGCGCCATCCAGATGATCAACTACAACCGTGAGGCGCTGCAGGAAGTCAGCGGCGACATTGTTGCCCTTTCCCTCGCCGAGGATCTGCCGGCGCACGGGGACGCGGTCACGGTCCGTTTCGAATAACCGCTAACCCTTCGGGATACCCGCAACATGTAGTAGGAGCACCTACTACATGTTGTGGTCCTCCACTTGGTGCTCAGGCAAAGTGCGCCCTATAGTGGGAGCACCATAAGGCGCCTTCCCGAAAGGACGGGACATGTACTGTCCGTTTTGCCGCAACGCCGACTCCCGCGTCGTGGACAGCCGCCTGGCCGACGACGGGTCGGCCATCCGCCGCCGGCGGCAGTGCCCGCAGTGCGGCCGCCGTTTCTCCACGGTGGAAACCACCAGCCTCAGCGTGATCAAGCGTTCCGGCGTAGCCGAACCCTTCAGCCGCAGCAAGGTCATCAACGGCGTGCGCAAAGCCTGCCAGGGCCGTCCGGTCAGCGAGGATGACCTGGCCATGCTGGCCCAGGAAGTGGAGGAATCCATCCGGGCCAGCGGTGTGGCTGAAATCGACGCGAACGGCGTGGGGCTGGCCATCCTCACCCCGCTGCAGAAACTGGACCAGGTGGCGTACCTGCGCTTTGCCAGCGTCTACCAGTCCTTCGACTCGCTGGAAGACTTCGAGACGGCCATTGAAAAACTACGGGCCGAAGCGCAGCAAAACCGCGGGCGGGTCCCGTCCGGCGCGCAGCGCCCGCTGGGCGCCCAGTAGGTCCCGGGCCGGATCCGGCCAGGGGACCCAATAGCTTTAGATGCGAAAAAGCGGCGGAAGGGAGAATCCCTTCCGCCGCTTTTGCGCGCCGTTTTTGTGCGGTGCTGCCGTCCGGCTACTTGATGTACTTGAAGTGCAGGGCCGCCTGCAGGGCGCCGCCCACAATGCCGGCGTTGTTCTTCAGGTTGGCGGTGACCAGCGGGGTGCGCAGGTCCAGCATCGGCAGGAAGTCCTCGCTGCGCTTGGAGATGCCGCCGCCGATCACGAACAGGTCGGGGGAGAAGAGGAACTCCACGTGGGAGAAGTAGCGCTGCAGCCGCTTGGAGTATTCTTCCCAGCTGATGCCGTCCCGTTCGCGGGCGGACGCGGAAGCCTTCGTCTCGGCGTCGTGGCCGTCAATCTCCAGGTGGCCCAGTTCCGCATTGGGGACCAGCACGCCCTTGTAGATCAGCGCCGAGCCGATACCGGTGCCCAGGGTGATCACCAGTACGGTGCCGTCCACTTCGCGGCCGGCACCGTAACGTGCCTCGGCGAGGCCGGCGGCATCGGCGTCGTTCATGACCTGGACATCGCGCCCGAGCGCCTTGGTCAGCAGCGCGTCGACGTCGGTGTCCACCCAGCTCTTGTCGACGTTGGCCGCGGAGCGGGCGATGCCGTGGGAGATGATGGCCGGGAACGTAACGCCCACCGGAACATCGGGGCCGGGTCCCTCCGGGCGGGAGGAGAGCTCGGCGACGATCTGCCCCACAACCCCGGCTACGGCTTCGGGGGTGGCCGGCTGCGGGGTGGGAATGCGGTAGCGTTCGCCAATCAGCTTGCCCTTGGACAGGTCGACAATGCCGCCCTTGATGCCGGTACCGCCGATATCAATTCCGATGACGGCGTCGACGTGCTTGTCGGACTTATGCTTCTTGGCCATGGTTCTCCAGTAGTAGTTCTGAGCTCGGTCTGCGGATTAGGGAAGGGTCAGAACTTCGGCGCCGTCCTCAGTCACGAGCAGGGTGTGCTCGAACTGCGCCGTACGCTTGCGATCCTTGGTCGTAACTGTCCAGTTGTCATCCCACATGTCCCACTCAATGGTTCCGAGCGTGAGCATTGGTTCAATGGTAAACACCATTCCCGGCTCAATCAGCCTGCTGTACGCCGGTGCGGCGTCGTAGTGCGGGATGATCAGGCCGGTGTGGAAGGCTTCGCCGACGCCGTGGCCGGTGAAATCACGGACCACGCCGTAGCCGAAACGCTTGGCATAGGACTCGATGGTACGGCCGATGACATTGATTTCCCGTCCCGGCGCAACGGCCTTGATGGCCCGGCGCAGCGATTCCTGAGTGCGCTCCACCAGCAGGCGGGATTCCTCGTCCACATCGCCCACCAGGAAGGTCCAGTTCGTGTCGCCGTGCACGCCGTCCATGTACGCGGTGATGTCGATGTTGATGATGTCGCCGTCGGCCAGTTCCGTGGTGTCCGGGATGCCGTGGCAGATGACCTCGTTGATGGAGGAGCACAGCGACTTCGGGAACCCCCGGTAACCCAGCGTGGAGGGGTAGGCATGGTGGTCGAGGAGGAATTCGTGCCCCACCCGGTCCAGCTCGTCGGTGGTGACGCCGGGGGCAATGTGCTTGCCGACCTCCACAATGGCCTGCGCCGCCACCTTGGAAGCAATTCGGATCTTCTCGATGGTCTCGGCTGACTTGACCTCGGAACCGGTGAAGGGGGCGGGTGCTTCCTTGTCCACGTATTCGGGACGCGGGATTGACGCGGGAACGCGCAGCCGGGGGCTCACGCTCCCGGGCGACAGGTGTCCAACGGGTGCTGCGGCAAGTTTTTGGGGCATACCATCGATCTTATCGCCAGCGGCTGCGGCCGGGGGACGAGCACACACCAAGCAACAGGAGGACAGCTGATGGCCGATTACTGGTTCAACGTCGTAACGCACGAGGTGGAGGAAGGCCCGCAGTCGGACTGGACGAAGCTGCTGGGGCCCTACCCTACCCGCGAAGAGGCCGAACTGGCGCTCCAGAAGGTCCAGGCCCGGAACAAGGCCTGGGACTCGGACGAGGACAACTAGCTAGAAGCTGTGCTCCGGGCCGGGGAAGGAACCGCTGCGTACTTCGTCGGCGTATTCCTTCGCCGCCCGGGACAGCTCGCTGCGCAGGTCGGCAAAGGCCTTGACGAACCGCGGCTGCTTTCCGCCGCGCAGCCCGGCCATGTCCTGCCAGACCAGCACCTGCCCGGTGGTGGCATTGCCCGCCCCGATGCCGATGGTCGGCACGCGCACCGCGGCGTCGACCTCGGCGGCCACATCCGCGGGCACCATCTCCATCAGCACGCAGAACGCGCCGGCCTCTGCCAGGGCCACGGCGTCCTGCACGACGGCGGCACCGGCTTCTCCGCGTCCCTGCACCTTGTAGCCGCCAAGGGCATGCTCGGCCTGCGGCGTGAAGCCGACATGGGCCATCACGGGGATGCCGGCGGCGGTCATGGCGCGCACATGGTCAACGTAGTGCCGGCCGCCTTCCATCTTGACGGCGTGCACCAGCCCCTCCTTCATCAGCCGCACGGAGGACTCGATGGCCTGTGCGGGGGAGACTTCGTAGGAGCCGAAAGGCAGGTCGCAGACCACCAGGGAGTGCTTGGCGCCGGCGGTGACGGAGCGGGCGAAAACAATCATCTCGTCCAAGGTGATGGGCAGGGTGGTGGCGTGTCCCATCACGTTGTTCGCAGCGGAGTCGCCCACCAGCAGGACTTCGATGCCGGCTTCATCGAAGATGCCTGCGGCGTACTGGTCATAGGCGGTCAGCATGGCGAACCTGCCGCCGTTGTCCTTGAGCTGCTGCAGGTGGGAGATGCGGATCTTCTTCAGCGGCGGTGCCGCGGGAGCTGAAGGGTCCGCGGGTGCGGCGGCGTACGGGGAAGGCTGTTCGGCACTGGTCATTACTTGAGCCTACTAAAGAACGGCCGCCGCGAACCGGCCCGCGGGTATCCGCCCGGCGTAACGCAACGGCCGCATACGCACCGCTGCGGCCCAAACCGCGCGCACGTAGGTAGAGTGAAGAAAGTTTCACATGCCCCTGAGCAGGTACAGAAAGAAGGTAAGGATGAACCGCCAGCAGGAATTCGTTCTGCGCACCATTGAAGAGCGCGATGTCCGGTTTGTGCGGTTGTGGTTTACCGACGTCGTGGGCTCGCTGAAGTCCGTGGCGCTGGCGCCTGCGGAAGTGGAAGGCGCCTTCGAGGAAGGCCTGGGCTTCGACGGCTCCTCGATCGAGGGCCTGGCACGCATCTTCGAGTCCGACATGCTGGCCCAGCCGGACCCTTCCACCTTCCAGATCCTGCCCTGGCGCGGCGACGAGGAGCAGACATCGCGGATGTTCTGCGACATCCTGACGCCGGACGGCCAGCCCTCCGCCGCGGATCCGCGCAACGTCCTGAAGCGCCAGCTCGCCAAAGCCGCCGACATGGGCTTCACCTGCTACACCCATCCGGAAATCGAGTTCTACCTGCTCAAGTCGGACCAGCTGGATGAAAACGGCGAGCCGGTTCCCGTGGACCGGGCCGGCTACTTCGACCACGTGCCCGGCGGCGTTGCCCAGGACTTCCGCCGCACCGCTGTGTCCATGCTCGAAGCCGTGGGCATCTCGGTGGAATTCAGCCACCACGAAGCCGGCCCCGGCCAGAATGAGATCGACCTGCGCTACGCCGATGCCCTGCAGACCGCGGACAACATCATGACCTTCCGCACGGTCGTCAAGGAAGTGGCGCTGATGACCGACTGCTACGCCAGCTTCATGCCCAAGCCCTTCTCGCACCACCCGGGCTCCGGCATGCACACGCACTTCTCGCTCTTCGAAGGCGATTCCAACGCCTTCTTCGAAGCCGGCGCCGAGTTCCAGCTGTCCAAGACTGCCCGCCAGTTCATGGCCGGTATCCTGCGCCATGCTCCGGAATTCACTGCGGTCACCAACCAGTTCGTAAATTCCTACAAGCGGCTCTGGGGCGGCGGGGAAGCACCCAGCTACCTTTCCTGGGGCCACAACAACCGCTCGGCGCTGCTGCGCGTGCCCCTCTACAAGCCGAACAAGGGGCAGTCCGCCCGCATCGAATACCGCGGCATCGACTCCGCCGCCAACCCGTACCTGTCCTACGCCGTGCTGCTTGGTGCCGGCCTGAAGGGCATCGAAGAGGGCTACGAGCTGCCGCCGGGCGCCGAAGACGACATTGAGAGCCTGAGCGCCGCGGAACGGCGCGCCATGGGCCACGACCCGCTGCCGGCGTCGCTGCATGATGCCGTGCGCGTTATGGAGGAATCCGAACTGGTAGCGGACATTCTCGGCGAGCAGGTCTTCGAGAATTTCCTGCGCAACAAGCGGGCGGACTGGAACGAGTACCGCCAGCACGTGACCCGGTTCGAGCTGCAGAAAAACCTGGGCATCCTTTAGGCGAAGGCACGGTACTACCCATGAGCCTGTCCCGGCGGATGATCGCCACGGGGTTCCACGACCTGGAGAAGAGCACCCGTTTCCTGGCCGCGCCCGAACTTGCCCCGGTGGATGAGGACGCACTGTTTGCCGGGTTCAACTTCTCGGCGGACCCGGACCTGGCGCTGCAGTCGCTGGTGCGGCTGATTGGCCGTGCACCGGAACTGGTGGACCTGGTCAACGCCGGTGCCGAAGAGAGCGAAGCGCTGTTCCGCCTGCTCGGCGCGTCCGAGGCCCTGGCGGAGTTCCTGATGCGCCATCCCGGTGACGTCGGGGTGCTGCAGCGCCAGCTGCGTGCCGAGCCCGGCAGTACCGACGGGGCGGCGCTGCGCGCCTCGCTGCTGGACGCCGTACACGCCGGCAGCGGAGCAGCCCCCGTGGCCGGGGTTACGGGCGCCGATGCCTACGTGGAGCTGCGCGCCCGGTACCGCCGGCACGTGCTGGACCTGGCCGTCCGCGACCTCGGGGCGGCGTCGCCCACGGACTACCTCCCGGCGGCCGGCCGCGAACTGGCCGACCTCGCCGGTGCGGCACTGGAAGCTGCCTTAGCTGTCTCCCGCGCGGAACTTGCGGCCAGCTACCCGGCCGAGGATATTGCTGCCGTAAAGCTGGCGGTGATCGGCATGGGCAAAGCGGGAGCACGGGAGCTGAACTACATCTCCGACGTGGACGTGATCTACGTGATCGACGGCGACAGGCTGGACGAGCAGCGCGCCTCGGCCATCGGCACGGCACTGGCCGCCGGCATCTCCCGGGCCATTAATGCCTCCGCACCTGAGCCGCCGCTCTGGGAAGTGGACACGAACCTGCGGCCCGAGGGGAAGGACGGGCCCCTGGTCCGAACCCTGGATTCGCACTTGAACTACTACCAGCGGTGGGCGCACAGCTGGGAGTTCCAGGCCCTGCTGAAGGCCCGTGCCATGGCCGGGGATGGGGAGCTGGGACGCCGCTATGAGGAAGCGGTTGCACCCCTGATCTGGAGCAGCTCCGAACGGGACGGGTTTGTGGAATCGGTCCAGGCCATGCGCCGCCGGGTCACCCAGAACATTCCAGCCCACGAGGAGTCCCGGCAGCTGAAGCTGGGCAGCGGCGGGCTGCGCGACGTCGAATTCACCGTCCAGCTGCTGCAGTTGGTGCACGGACGCGTCGACGAGTCGCTGCGGGTGCGCGGTACTACGGCGGCCATTGCCGCCCTGAGCGACGCCGGGTACATCGGCCGCACCGACGCCCGGGCACTGGACGAGTCCTACCGCTACCTGCGGGTACTCGAACACCGGATCCAGATGGTGCATATGCGCCGCACGCACCTGATGCCCGAAAGCGACACCGCCCTGCGCGCCCTGGCGAAGGCCAGCGCCGGATCGCTGACTGCGGAGCGCCCCAGCGCAGACCGCCTGCGTGAGCAGTGGATGCGCACCAAACGGCTGGTCCGGCAGCTGCATGAGAGCATCTTCTACCGTCCGCTGCTGAGCACCGCAGCGAACCTCAGCGCCGATGAGGTCCGGCTAAGCCCCGAAGCCGCGCAGGCCCGCCTGGCCGCGCTCGGATATGCCGATCCCCGCGGAGCCATGCGCCACATTGAAGCCCTGACCGTGGGGGTAAGCCGCCGCGCAGCCCTCCAGCGGCAGCTGCTGCCGGTGCTGCTGGCCTGGCTGGCCGACGGCGTGGATCCCGACGCCGGGCTGCTGGGGTTCCGGCGGCTCAGCGAGAACCTGGGGGACACCCACTGGTACCTGGGCATGCTGCGGGACTCCTCGGCGGCGGGGGAGCGGTTGTGCTCCATCCTGTCCTCCAGCCGGTTCATCACGGACCTGCTGGAAGTTTCCCCCGAGGCCACCGCCTGGCTCGGCTCCGACAAGGACCTGGTCCCCGTCCCCTTCGACACGCAGTGGCAGGAAATCCAGTCCAAAATGTCCCGCCATCCCCGGCCGGCGGAGGCCATGCGGCTGATCCGGCTGATCCGCCGCCGGGAAATGCTGCGCATTGCGGTGGCCGACAGCGCCGGACTGCTCAGCCAGCAGGAGGTGGGACAGGCGCTGGCCGACGCCGACCGGGCTGCTGTCCTCGGCGCCCTAAACGTTGCGGAGGGGGAAGTCTTCGGCAGCAGCGGCAAACTTACGGACATGCTGGTGGTGGCAATGGGCCGGCAGGGCGGCCGCGAAATCGGCTACGGCTCGGATGCGGACGTCATGTACGTGCACCGGCCCCTGGCCGGGGCTGATCCGGCGGCGGCGCAGGCCCAGGCCGAAAAAATCGTGTCCTCCATTTCGACCTTCCTGCAGCAGCCCTGCACCCCGGCCATCCTGGCCGAACGCACCCTGGTGCTGGATGCCGGGCTGCGGCCCGAAGGGCGGCAGGGTCCGCTGGTGCGCAGCCTGGAATCCTACCGCGGCTACTACGAGCGGTGGTCCCTGGCCTGGGAAGCGCAGGCCCTGCTGCGGGCCCGTCCCATGGCCGGCAGCGACGCCCTCGCCGAAGATTTCATGGCGCTGATTGACCCGGTGCGCTACCCCGGCGAGGTTACCGACAAGGATGTGCGCGAGATCCGGCGCATCAAGGCCCGGGTCGAGGCAGAACGGCTGCCCCGCGGTGCCGACCCCTCCCGGCAGCTCAAGCTGGGCCGGGGCGGGCTGAGCGACGTGGAGTGGCTGGTGCAGCTGCTGCAGCTCCAGCACGCCCACCGGATCCCGGAACTGCGCGTCACGGCGACCATACCGGCACTGGACGCGATCGAGGCCGCGAAGCTGCTTCCTGCTGCCGACGTCGAGACACTGCGGCACGCCTGGCTGCTCGCCAGCCGGATCCGAAGCGCAAACGTTATCCGAGGCGGCCGCAACGCCGATGTCCTGCCTTCGTCCCGCCGGGAACTGGATGCCGTGGCCCGCTGGTGCGGCTACGGCGCAGGTCAGGGCGGGGTCCTGGAGGAGGATTACCTGCGCGACACCCGGCATGCGCGGGCCGTTTTCGAACGGTATTTCTACGGCTACGGGACGTAGCTCACGTTTCTACGGGCCGTTCCGGTTCGTTGCATTGCCACTGCTCTAGGTAGTCTCTATGGGGGCATTTGCGGCGCCAGCCGCAGTGAAAGAGCTAGGAGACGTTAACTTTGCTTAGTGGCAAACGGGCCTTTAAGGGCCCGGCTAAACTGGCCGTACCGCTGACCGCATTCCTCGCAACCCTGGCTTTGCTGCTGGGTGTACCTGCGGCCGGGGCTTTCGCAGCGGACGGCGTGGAGGATAAATCCTTCATCGTCGGCACCGACACCACCTTCGCGCCGTTCGAGTTCCGCCAGGACGGCGAACTCGTGGGCATCGACATGGACCTTATGAACGCCATCGCCGAGGAAGAGGGTTTCGGCGTCGAAATCCAGTCCCTGGGCTTTGACGCTGCACTGCAGTCACTGCAGTCCAACCAGGTGGACGGCGTCATTGCGGGCATGTCCATCACCGACGAACGCCGCAAGGTCTTCGACTTCTCGGACCCGTATTTTGAGTCCGGCATCCAGATGGCTGTTGCCGAGAACAATGATGACGTCAAGGGCTATGAGGATCTGCGCGGCAAGCGTGTTGCCGTTAAGACCGGCACCGAGGGCCAGACGTTCGCAGAGTCCATTAAGGGCAAATACGGCTTCGAAGTGGTTGCCTTTGCGCAGTCCGCGCAGATGTACGACGACGTCAAAGCCGGCGGTTCCGTTGCCGTGTTCGATGACTACCCGGTGCTTGCCTACGGCGTGAAGTCCGGCAACGGGCTGAAAACCGTCACGGAGAAGGAAGCCGGCAGCTCCTACGGCTTTGCCGTTAACAAGGGCACCAACGCCGAACTCCTTGCGGCCTTCAACGAGGGCCTCGCCGAGCTGAAGGCGAGCGGGGAGTACCAGGAAATCCTGGACACCTATCTTGAGGCAGGCGCCGCGGATTCCAGCTTCTGGGCCCTGGTCACGGACAACGCTCCGGCCTTCGCCAAGGGGCTGGGCCTGACCCTGCTGGCCACCGCACTGTCCCTGTTCTTCGCGCTGATCCTGGGTGTCTTTTTCGGCTTCCTGAAGGTCGGCAACTACAAGGTCCTGCGCGGCATCGCCACCATCTACGTGAGCATCTTCCGAGGCACTCCCGTTCTGGTCCAGGCGTTCTTCTTCTACTTCGGCCTGCCGCAGATCATCGACCGTCCCGTGGATGTCCTGACTGCCGGCGTGTTGACGCTGAGCCTGAACGCCGGTGCCTACATGACGGAGATTGTGCGTGGCGGCATCCAGTCCGTGGACCCGGGCCAGATGGAAGCGGCCCGCAGCCTGGGGCTGGGCTACGTGAAGACCATGCAGAAGGTCATCATTCCGCAGGCCATCAAGATCATGACGCCGTCCTTCATCAACCAGTTCGTCATCACGCTGAAGGACACGTCGCTGCTGGCCGTCATCGGCTTCGCGGAGTTGACCTACCAGGGCCAGCAGGTTTACGCCGTGAACTTCCGCACCGCGGAGGTCCTCCTCATTGTGGCTGCGCTGTACTTCATCGTCATTACGGCGCTGACCAAGCTGGCTGACGTCTTGGATAAGAGGTTTAACAAGTGAGCAAGATCGAAACCATCGGGCTGCGGAAGTCCTACGGCTCCAACGAGGTGCTCAAGGGCCTGGACGTGGCTGTGGCCGAGGGCGAAGTAGTATGCGTCATCGGTCCCTCCGGCTCCGGCAAGTCCACGTTCCTGCGCTGCCTGAACAAGCTGGAAGACATCACCGGCGGCACGGTCTCGGTCAACGGCGTCAACCTGACCGATCCGAAGGTGGACCTGAACTCGGTCCGCCAGCACATCGGCATGGTTTTCCAGCACTTCAACCTGTTCCCGCACATGACCGTGCTGGAAAACATCATGCTGGCCCCGGTGCAGCTGAAGAAGGCATCCAAGGCCGAGGTCCGCAAGACCGCCCTTGCCCTGCTGGACCGGGTGGGCCTGGCAGACAAGGCCAACGCCCGCCCCGCACAGCTTTCCGGCGGCCAGAAGCAGCGCGTGGCCATTGCCCGTGCGCTGGCCATGAAGCCGGACATCATGCTCTTCGACGAGGCCACCTCGGCCCTTGACCCGGAGATGGTGGGCGAGGTGCTGCAGGTTATCCGTGACCTGGCCAAGCAGGGCATGACCATGGTGGTGGTCACCCACGAAATGGGCTTTGCCCGCGAAGTGGCGGACCGCGTGATCTTTATGGCCGACGGGCACATCGTGGAGGAAAACGTCCCCGACCAGCTCTTCGGCAGCCCGCAGGCACCCCGCCTGCAGGACTTCCTGGCAAAGGTGCTCTAGCCCGAGCCCAGCTGTGCCCGCAGTGGCCGCCTGCCGTTGTTCGTTATGCTTCTGGGCATGACTGAACTAACCGGTACGGCGGCCACTGTCGTTTTGCTGCGGGACTCCGGCGCCGGGCCCGAGGTGCTCCTGCTGGAGCGCCCGACGGCGGGTTCCTTCGGCGGCGCCTGGGTTTTTCCCGGCGGCCGGGTGGACCCCGGGGACCGTCGCAGCGGTGAACCCGAAGCCGCGGCCGCCCGTCGGGCCGGGACCCGCGAGACCGGTGAAGAGACCGGCCTGCTGCTGCATCCGGAAGACCTGGTGCCGTTGTCATGCTGGTATCCGCCGGAGAACATCCCGCGCCGGTACCAGACCTGGTTTTTCGCGGTAAAGGCACCAGCAGGCGATATCCGGCTCAACCCGGGAGAGCTGCTGAACCATTTGTGGCTCGCCCCCGCTGAAGCCTTGGACCGGCACCGCAACGGCCTGATGCAGCTGGTACCGCCCACATGGGTCACCCTGTACGGCCTGCAGCAGGACAGCGGCGCCGATGCCGCCCTGGCCCGCATCTCCGCCGCGGAACCGGAAACCTTCCGGACCCGCCCGCTTGCCGGGTACGGCACAGTCAAGGTGGTCGGCTGGGAAGGGGACGCAGAGTACGACGGCGCGGCGTCCCCGGTGGATGGAACGTCGGCAGTGCCGGGATCACCGGCGCCCCGGCACCGCCTGGTGATGGACGGTACGAACTGGCGGTACGAACGCAGTTAGCTGCACCGGGGACGGCCGGCGGCGGGTGTTGTTCCGTGGGCATGCGTTCCGGCGGGTACACTCCCTGCATGGGGTTTACCGGGGTTTTGATGATTGGATGCGGTGCTGTGCTTTCGTGGGCGGCGGAGGCCACCGCCAGGGGCCGGATGGGGATCAACTCCCTGGTTGGCATCCGGGTGGGTTACGTGACCGCTTCCGATGCGGCGTGGCTCGCCGGCCACCGTGCAGCCCGGGTCCCGACCCATGCGGCGGCCGCTGTTTTCGCCGTACTTGGCGTGTTCGCGCTTGTCTTCCGCGGCTCGGAAGACGTGGCCGGTTTTGCGGTGATCGCCGGATCAGCGGCGGTACTGGGGCTGGTCCTGTGGGCCGCGGTTCGAGCCAACCGGGCCGCTTACCGGGTTGTGGCTCAGGAACGGGCGGTCCCGGGCGTTCCGGTCCCGCACGGTAGCAAGCCAGGGCAGTCTGCCCCTGAGTAGGGCCGGATCGTGACGCCGGAACCGTTGCGTGCATCCGTCCCTGAAGGCGGCTACGAGCTCGCGCTGGCCCGGCCGGTGGACCGGCTCCCCGGTCCCGGTGCGCTGCCGGGCGGATGCCTGTATGAACCCAAATGGGACGGTTTCCGGGTTGCCGTCATAGTCACCGGCGCCGGTGCGCGGGTTCAGTCGCGCAACGGGAAGGACCTCACCGCAGTGTTTGCGGAGCTGGCCGCCGCCGCGGCGGACCAGGTGCCGCCCGGGTACGTGCTGGACGGCGAAGCCGTGGTCTTTTCCGGCGACCGGCTGGACTTTGATGCCCTGCAGAAACGCCTGGTGGCAGGACGGGAAATCGCCGCCCTGGTACGTGCAAAACCGGCGTCGTTGGCAGTGTTTGACCTGCTGGCCGTAGACGGACAGGACATCCGGAGCATACCCCTGCGGGACCGCCGCGCGCTGCTGACGGAACTGGCCCGGAGTTGGCAGGCCCCGCTGAACCTTTCGCCGGTAACATCCGATCCGGACACGGCTGAGCAGTGGCTGCGGGACCTGCCTGCCACGGGCGTCGAGGGCCTGGTGATCAAGGGGGCCGGGCAGGCCTACGCGGGCGGGCAGCGTCAGTGGCTGAAGCTGCGGCACCGGGACACGGTGGAGGTCCTCTGCGGGGCGGTCACCGGTTCGCTGGCGCGTCCGCAGGAGGTGGTGGCCGGGCTGGTCATTGACGGCGAGCTGCGGATAGTCGGGCGCAGTGCCCCGTTGAAGCCTGCTGCTGCCCGAATGCTGGCGGCACATCTGAACGCTTCCGGCGACGGCCACCCCTGGCCGGAATTGATCAAGTCCGCTGCCATGGACCGGTTCAACGCTGGAGCGGAGCCCACCCGGATCATCCGCGTGGAGCCTGTGGTGGTTGAGGTGTCGGCGGACACCGCGTTTACGGGGACCTCGTTCCGGCATGCCTTGCGCTTCCTGCGGCCGCGTCCGGACATGGATCCCGGGGATATTGAGCTGCCTGCCGCGCTGCGCTGAGGGGTCCGGCACCGGTGGCGGATCAGGCTTCTTCCAGAAACCCCAGAACCTGTTTCCGCGCCTTCCTGCCCTCCGGGACGGGCAGAAGCGGATAGACGTGGACGCCGCCGTCGGCCACCTGCAGGGACACTTGGCCGCCTGCAGCCCGCATGCGGGTTTCCAGCTTGCGGATGTCGGGGTACGGCAGGTCCCGGGTCCCGGCAAACAGCAGTGTGGGCGGCAGCCCGGCAAGGCCGCCGTAGAGCGGGCTGACGCGCGGATCCGTCAGCGGGGTTCCTGATGCCCAGGCGCGGGCGGACACGCGGAGCCCGGTGCGGCTGAGCCACGGATCATGCTTTTCCACCTCGTCCAGTTCCGGGTTCTCCATCGCCAGATCCACCCAGGGGGACAGCAGGACCATGCGGCCCGGGGCCGGCAGTGACAGGGCCGGCAGCTGCTGGGCGAAGGCCAAAGCCAGTCCGCCGCCGGCCGAATCGCCCGCCAAGGCCACCCGCTCCGGCGGGATATCGGCCAGGATCGATTGGTAGAGCGGTGCCAGCAGTGCAGTCGTGTCCCGGTGGCTGTACCGCGGCGCCAGGCCGTACAGGGGGACTTCAACGCGGTGGCCGGCGGCGGCCAGCCCGGCGATAAAGCGCCAGTGCCAGCCGGCGATGGGGCTGGTGTAGGCGCCGCCGTGCAGATACATCACCGCGGAGGCGGAGGCGGAGGCAGGGCGCGGGTCGCGGGGCTGCACGCTGTAACAGGTGAAGCCGTTGAGGGTGCGTTCGTCCACCCGGAAACCGCCCCGGAGCCGGCGGGGCGGAGGCGACGGGCGCTTGGGCGCTGTGAGCCGTTTCTCCGCCCGCCCCGCGGTTGCCGTCAGGGGTTTCCGGGTCAGCCGCAGGTATGGCGTCAATAGCCTCAGCGGCATACTCGCCATCGAACACCCCTTCACCCTGCTCAGAACAAGACGCAAACCTGCCGGAAGACTACACGGTTGACACGCACCACCTGAGCCCGGAACGTTTCTGCCATGCGCAAAGTGACCTCGTCCCTGTTCAGCTCCGTTGACGGCGTGGTGGAATCACCCAACCTCTGGCAGTTCGACCACTTCGATGAGGACATGGGCCCGGCCATGGAAGCCGCTTTGGCCGATATGGACACGGTGCTAATGGGCCGCAAAACCTACGAGCAGTGGGCCAGCTACTGGCCGGACCCCGCCCGCGACGACGGGTTCGGAGACTTCATCAACCCGGTTCGGAAATACGTGGCGTCCCGGACCCTGGACGGACCGCTGGAATGGGAAAACTCCTCGCTCATCGAGGGCGGGCTGGAAGACTTCGTCACAGCCCTGCGCGGGAGCGAAGGCGGCACCATCGGCATCCAGGGCAGCATCTCCGTGGTCCGGCAACTGCTCTTCGCCGGGCTGTTGGACGAACTGACCCTGATGGTCCACCCCGTCGTCGCCGGCGGAGGTGAGCGGCTCTTCCGGCCGGAAGACCCCACTACCCGGCTCGAACTGAAAAGCTCCCGGATCACGTCCTCCGGCAATGCCCTGCTCACCTACGCACGGCGTGCGGACTGATCAGCCGTTGGGCTGATGACCTACCGGCAAGTGCGCCCGGACGAAGTCTGCCACCGGCCCTGCCATTCCAGCTCCGATGACGTCCGCCGGCCGCTTCTGCCCGCGGACCTCGAACGAATGGTTCCCGCCCTCAACACGCTGGATCACGGCATTGGGACCGATCCGTTCGGCGACAGGTTCGAGTTCGCCCGGCAGGGCAAACGGATCCCTTGTGCCCTGCAGGAACAGCATCGGCAGGGGAAGTCCGTACAGGTGGGCATCGCGCAGCTTCTCGGGCTTCCCCGGCGGATGCAGCGGATAACCCAGATACACCAGCCCGGCGGCAGGCATTCCCTCTGCTACGGCCATGGACGCCATCCGCCCGCCGAAGGACTTCCCGCACGCCCACACCGGCAGATCGCCGCCGCGCGAAAGCGCTGCGTCCATGGCCGCCTTCCACGTCCCGACGGCTACCGGCGCCTTGTCCGGAAACTTCCTGCCCGCCTCCCGGTAGGGAAAGTTGAAGCGCAGCGTGGCCAGGCCGGCGTCGTTCAGCGCATCGGTGAATCCCGTCAGGAAGGGGTGCTCCATTCCGGCTCCGGCACCGTGCGCCACAACGACGACGGCGGCGGACTCTGCAGGCCGGGCGAAAACCGCTGAAGTAACTGCTTCGCCCATGGAGAGGGAAAACGGTTCGGACTGCATGTGTCCTAATCTACTGCAGTCCCGGGGGTCTCCTCCTTGAGAGCGGGAGCCAATGCCTCTAGACTGGATAACGGACAGGATTTGAAGGCCAAGGCGCGCTTACCGGCGCCAGCGCACGTATAGATCGCATATGTAGATCGTATGTACACAGCGCAGCCTCTCCTGAAACCCCGCGGTCCGCCTTGGGCGACGAACCGCAGTCACCACTCCGGCGCTGAAGCCACACCAGAAGGAACCCGCCGGTGTTCGGCGTGCCCGGAGTTCCAATACATGCCTCTGAAGGGAGCATCAACTATATGTTGAAGCACGTCGCCGTGACGCGCACCAGGACCACCACTTCACGATTCACCGCACAGATCGCCGCTATTTCGGCCGCCTGCGCGCTGGTTGCCGGGGGAGTATCCGCAGCCGAAATCGGTATGCTGACCGCGGAACCGGCCCCGAGCCCGGTCATCGCCGAGGCATCCGCCTAGGACACAAGCAGCACACTGTGCAGCGCCTGCAATACACGGGGCGCAACGAAGTCTCCGCCGTCGTTCCCGTACCGGGAATGGCGGCGTTCTATTTTGGGCTTTCCGGTCCGTCGGCGGGCGCTCCTAGAATGGAGGGCACACAACCACTACATTCGCGCAGGAGCACCGTGCCCAGAGGCAAACACCATCCGCCGCGTCCCAAGCCGGCCAACAGCGAGGGACTGCTCATCGCCAACGACCTGAAAAAGGAGCGCGGCTGGACGGACGGACAGATTAAGACTTTCCTGCCGGAACCGGATCAGACGGCGGGCAACCCGTTCTCCCGCAAGGCCGCGCCGATGAAGCTCTACGCGCTCGAGCGCGTAGAGGCCATCGAGGCTACCCCGGAGTACCGGAAGGCCCGCGAAGCCTCCCGCAACCGCCAGCTGGCCGCCCGGGAACGTGCCCTGGTGAAGAAGAAGGCCGCCGTCGCCGTCGCGCAGTCACTGGACCTGCGCATCGTCCCGGAGCCGTGGGAGAGCGTGCAGCGCAAGGCGATTGAACACTTCAACGGCCGGCTGCGCGGCAAGCAGTCCCCGGCGAGCATGTCCACTGCCCCGTCGCGGCTGAACCGCCTGACGGTGAACTACCTGCGGCACCAGCAGACGTCTTACGAGGCGGAACTGAAGGAGTTCAAAGGAGTGGTGGGCGTTGGCGAGGCGTACCTGGTGGTGCGCAACCGGATCCTGGACCTGATCGCGGCTACCTATCCGCAGCTGGCCGCGGAGTGTGAACGGCAGAAGTTCGACGCGCCCGAACTGCCGGACGGCGTCACGTTGTAGGCGCCGGGCGCTCGGGAACGTCCGGGGGACAACCCCGGATACGAAGCAGGGCCGCACCGGTTGGTGCGGCCCTGCTTCGTATAAGGAGCGGTGCTTAGTGCCTACACGCCGTAGTAGAGCTCGAACTCGAACGGGTTCGGGCGCATGGCCAGGGGCAGGATCTCGTATTCGCGCTTGTACTCGATCCAGCTGTCGATCATGTCCTGGGTGAACACGCCGCCGGCCTGCAGGAACTCGTTGTCGTTCTCCAAGGCGACCAGTGCCTCTTCGAGGGAACCCGGAGCCTTCTGGATGTGCTTGGCCTCTTCGGGCGGCAGCTCGTAGAGGTCCTTGTCAATCGGGTCCGCCGGCTCAATGCGGTTCTTGATGCCGTCCAGGCCTGCCATCAGCTGGGCCGAGAAAGCAAGGTACGGGTTGGAGGAGGGATCCGGTGCGCGGAACTCGAGGCGCTTGGCCTTCGGGTTGGAGCCGGTGATCGGGATGCGGATGGCGGCGGAACGGTTACCCTGCGAGTAGACCATGTTCACCGGTGCTTCGAAGCCCTTGACCAGGCGGCGGTAGGAGTTGACCGTCGGGTTGGTGAAGGCCAGCACAGCCGAAGCGTGCTTGAGCAGGCCGCCGATGTACCAGCGGGCCAGGTCCGAAAGGCCGGCGTAGCCCTTTTCGTCGTAGAACAGCGGCTCGCCGCCGTTCCACAGCGACTGGTGGCAGTGCATGCCCGAACCGTTGTCACCGAAAATCGGCTTCGGCATAAAGGTGGCGGACTTGCCCCAGGCATCGGCGACGTTCTTGACGATGTACTTGAACTTCTGCAGGTCGTCGGCGGCGTGCGTCAGCGTGGTGAACTTGTAGTTGATTTCGGCCTGGCCGGCGCCGCCGACCTCGTGGTGGGCCCGTTCGACGGCGAGGCCCACGTTGTCCAGCTCCACGCTGATGGCGTCGCGCAGGTCGGCCTGCTTATCAACCGGAGCCACCGGGAAGTAGCCACCCTTGTACGGGGTCTTGTTGCCCAAGTTGCCGCCGTCTTCCTCGCGGCCGCTGTTCCAGGGCGCTTCGATGGAATCCACCTTGTAGAAGCTGCCCTTCGGGGCGGATTCGTACTGGACGTTGTCGAAGATGTAGAACTCGGCCTCGGAACCGAAGAACGCCGTGTCGGCAATGCCGGTGGACGCGAGGTAGGCCTCGGCACGCTCGGCCACGCCGCGCGGATCCCGGTGGTACGGCTCACCGGTGCGGGGGTTCACGATGGAGAAGTTCAGTGCCAGCGTCTTCTCGATGCGGAACGGATCCAGGAACGCCGTGGTGACGTCCGGGATGAGCTGCATATCGGATTCGGCGATGCCCTGGAAGCCGCGGATGGATGAGCCGTCGAACAGCTGACCGTTGACGAAGAAATCGGCATCTACGGTTTTGGCCGGCACGTTGAAGTGCTGCTGCACTCCGGGAACGTCGGTGAATCGGATGTCGACGAACTTCACTTGCTCGTCAGCGATGAACTTGAGGACTTCGTCCGCGTTCTTGAACATCGTTTCTGTGCTCCTATACAACTGTTTGGATGGAGGACCTCGGGCTGCAAGACCAAAGCTGGCGCCCGGTCCTTTGACCGTCCGGCGCAACACCTTGACCTTAGAAGGACCCGGTTTCCCGGCGGTGACACGTGTGTTTCCGGCACGTTACGCAGTCGGTGGTCTCCCTTCCACCCTATCCGCAACTGTGCGGGGCAGTGATAATAGGGGGTTTATTTACGTCCCGGCCACCCGGGTAGTCTTTAACCGTGGTCGATAGAAGCGATATAGGTTCCTGGCTGGAAGGCCCTCCCTCCGATGAGAGCACCTGGCCGGGCAAGGGCCTTGGCCGGCCCCGGACGGGTCCGGGTTCAATAGCCCGCGTAGGGCCACGCCTGGGAGCGCTGGTCATTGACTGGGCCATCGCTTCGCTGATTGCCTACTGGCTTTTCGGCGGTGACGACTTCGCGATCCTCGGCATCTTCGCCGTCGAACAGATCGTCCTGGTCAGCCTGCTCGGCTACAGCATCGGCCACCGTGTGTTCAGCCTGCAGGTGCAGAAAATGGACGGCCGGGCCGCGGGTATTCCGGCCGGCATTGTCCGCACCCTGCTGCTGTGCCTGGTGCTCCCGGCTGTTGTATTCGACGCCGACCAGCGCGGACTGCACGACCGTGCCATGGGAACCGTCCTGGTGAAGGTTAAACACTAAGCTTTCCTTTTCCGCCTGCCTGCGGCAGGCTCGGGGCATGAAGCTCCTTATTCTCGGCGGCACCGCCTGGCTTGGACACCGCACCGCACTGGCGGCCGCCGCGGAAGGACATCAGGTCACCTGCGCAGCGCGCGGCATCTCCGGCGCCCCGCCGTCCGGGGCCGCGTTCCTGTCAATTGACCGCGACGCCGACGGCGGCCTGGCGGAAGCGGCAGGGCAGCAGTGGGACGCGGTCATCGACGTGTCCCGGCAGCCCGGGCAGGTCCGGCGGGCCGTGCGGGACTTGGCCGATGCGGCGGACTTCTACGTATTTGTGTCCACCGGGAACGTCTATGCCAGCCAGAAGGAGTGCGGGCAGGACGAAGATGCACCGCTGCTGCCACCGCTGACATCCGACGTCATGGAGTCCATGGAGAGCTACGGCCCGGCCAAGGTGGCCTGCGAGCAGGCCGTGACGTCCGGGTTCGGCCCGTCGCGCCGGGCGATCGTGCGGGCGGGGCTGATCGGCGGTCCCGGCGACACCTCCGGGCGCAGCGGATACTGGCCGATGCGCTTCGCGCATCCCGCCGACGCCGGCGGCAGGGTCCTGGTGCCCGAGGCCGGCGCGCAGCCCACACAGCTCATCGATGTGCGCGACCTCGCCCAGTGGCTGGTGGACCTGGCCCGGGAACGCACCGCGGGGATTTTCAACGCCGTGGGGGATACCGTTCCCCTGGCGCAGCACTTGGCCGCCGCCGCCGCCGCCTCCGCGGCCGCAGGGCCCGGAACACTGCTGCCGGAGCACGAACCGGCAAGCACCGGTGCGGCCGGGGAGGAACGGGGCAGCGCCGTCGCCGTCGCCCAGCAGTGGCTGCGTGAGCAGGGTGTGGGGGAATGGTCCGGTCCCCGCTCGCTCCCGCTGTGGCTGGAAGATCAGGACTGGCAAGGCATGAATGCCCGCTCGAATGCGCGGGCGCGCCGGGCAGGGCTGACGCTCCGGCCCCTGGAGCAGACCCTTGCGGACACACTGGCCTGGGAAGAGAACGAAGGCATCGACCGGCCCCGCGGCGCCGGTCTGTCCGGCAACGAAGAGCGGGAACTGCTGGCGCGCCTTGATGCTGGCCCAGGCGCGGTCACGGCTGGACGGGGAAAGGCCGAGTCCTAGGCCGGATACAACAAAAGGGCCCCTCGAGAGGGGCCCTTTTGGTAGGAACGGCTAGCGTCCGCGGGTAGCCTTGCGGTCCGGGCGGGCACGGTAGGGGTCAATGCCCTTGGGGATCGGCAGCCGGGTTCCCAGTGCGGAGAGACGCTGGTTGACGGCGGCGACTTCCTGCTTGGTCAACTGCTTGGGCAGCTTCTTGGCCGTGGGGGCCACCTTGGCCAGGGGGACCTGCCCTTCACCGTTTCCGGTCTGGATGACGGTGACCGGAACCTTGGGGGCGATGCGGTTCATGCGCCGGCGTTCGCCGTCGGCCAGTGCACGGGCGCGGGTCGGGGAGCCTTCGGTGACCAGGACAATGCCGGGACGGCCAATGGCGCGGAACACCGCTTCCTGGGTGCGCGGGTTGACCGCAACGGGCTGCTCTTCGAGGATCCAGCCGCGGCGGAGCACACTCAGGGCTGCACCGGAGGCACCGGGCTGTCCTTCGATCTGCGAGAACGCCGCCCGCTCTGCGCGCCGGGACAGGATGAACACCGCGGCGAGCAGGCCAAGCGGGATGGCGATGATCAGCAGTGTGATCCAGTTGTCGATGAGCAGGCCGATCAGCAGGCCCACGGCGATGATGCCGAAGAAGGCACCAAGCATCAGCCATACAACGTTCGGGTCATTCCGGCGGGTCATCTTGAAGATGTCCACCATCTGCTTCATGCGCCCCTGCTTCTTGGGCTTCTTTTCCCCCTTCGGCTTGCGGGAAAAGGCGCCCTTGCGGGGGGTCTGGGATGCGTCGGAATCAGTGCTTTTGGCCATAATAAGTCAATTCTACGTGATGCGGGCGTGCTGTATTGAAGGGCGTGCGGATGTGACACGCGCCGTGGTGCAACGGTATGCGGGGCGGGTGCCTCAGCTGCGGGCGAGGATGGAGGAGGCTTCCTGCAGGGTGGTGCCGGAATCCTCGATGTGTGCCAGCTGCGGGGGCAGTTCCCGGCCCTTGCGGCGCATTGCTCCGGCCCACAGCCGGCCGGCGCGGTAGGAGGAACGGACCAGCGGACCGCTCATCACGCCCAGGAAGCCCAGTTCCTCTGCTTCGGTACTGATGTCCACGAATTCCTGCGGCTTGACCCAGCGGTCCACCGGGAGGTGGCGTTCGCTGGGGCGCAGGTACTGGGTGATGGTGAGCAGGTCGCAGCCGGCATCGCGCAGGTCCTTCAAGGCACCGGAGACCTCTTCGCGGGTCTCGCCCATGCCCAGGATGAGGTTGGACTTGGTCACCATGCCCATGTTCTGGCCCTGGGTGATCACGTCCAGGGACCGCTCGTACCGGAATGCGGGCCGGATGCGCTTGAACAGGCGCGGCACCGTTTCGACGTTGTGGGCGAAGACTTCCGGCTTCGCCTCGCAGATATCGATGATGTGCTCCACCTTGCCGGAGAAGTCGGGAATGAGGATTTCGACGCCGGTGCCCGGGTTGAGTTCGTGGATCTTGCGGATCGTCTCGGCGTAAAGCCAGACACCTTCGTCTTCCAGGTCATCCCGGGCCACGCCCGTCACCGTGGCGTAGCGCAGGTTCATCTGCTGCACCGAGCGTGCCACCTTGAGCGGTTCCATCCGGTCCAGGGCGGAGGGCTTGCCGGTGTCGATCTGGCAGAAGTCGCAGCGCCTTGTGCATTCGGACCCGCCGATGAGGAAGGTGGCCTCGCGGTCCTCCCAGCACTCGAAGATGTTCGGGCACCCGGCCTCCTCGCAGACGGTGTGCAGGCCTTCCTTCTTCACCTGCTTCTTCAGCTCCACGAATTCCGGGCCCATGTTCACTTTGGCCTTGATCCATTCGGGCTTGCGTTCCACCGGGACGGCGGCGTTGCGCTGTTCGATGCGCAGCAGGCGGCGTCCTTCAGGGGCGAGGGTCACAGCAGGGCTCCTTTCGGCCGGCCGTCGGCAGGGATGGCGCCGCGGCCGGGGAGTTCTGTCGGGGTGGTGCCGGTCAGTTCCGCCATGCGGGCGGCAAGCTCGGACTCGATCCGGTCAACGACGTCGGCCGGGGACACGGTCCTGCCGGTTTCGGCGCTGATGGAGGTGGTGCCGGCGTCGGTAATGCCGCAGGCAATGATCTGGCTGTACGGAGCAAGGTCGTTACTGCAGTTCAGGGAGAAGCCGTGCATGGTTACGCCTTGGTGGACGCGGATGCCGACGGCGGCGATTTTGCGGTCCGGGGTGCCGAAGGGCTGCCCGTCTCCGCGCAGCCACACTCCCGAGCGGCCCTCGATCCGGGTGCCGGTAATGCCGTATTCCTGCAGGACGGCGATGACGGCGGCCTCCAGGGCTGCTACGTATGCCTTCACATGGGCCGGGTCGGCCAGGCGCAGGATCGGATAGCCCACCAGCTGGCCGGGGCCGTGCCAGGTGAGTTTTCCGCCGCGGTCCACGTTGATCACGGCAGTTCCGTCAAACGGGCGCTCATGCGGTTCGGTACGGCGTCCCGCCGTGTATACCGGGGTGTGCTCAAGGAGCAGGACCGTATCGGGGGAAGAACCCTCAAGGACCTGCCGGTGCAGTTGCTGCTGGAGATCCCAGCCTGCTGAATAATCCACGTAGTGCGGAGCCAGGCCTACGCGGGTGAACTCCAAAGCCATGGGGCCTAGCCTAGACCCCCGCAGACGTAATGTGGACCACATCCCCGACGGCGACGCAGACGGGGTTCCGCGCGGCTGCGGCAGGCCCCGGCCCGGCCCCGGCGGCGACTACCTTGTGGATAACGGGCGTGCCCGTCCGGGGCAGGTTGACACTTGGGTGCCATGGACACCACGCCCAATGACGGACGCCCAGGCGTACCGCCGTATCAGACCTTTTCCCCGGAGGCCGGCACCGATGCCCCCGGCCGCACCGCTCCTGCTGTACGGGGGTTCTCCGTGGACCGGCTGCTTGGAACGGGCGGCAGCGGTGCCGTGTGGCTGGTGCGCGACGCCGCCGGCTCGGCCTTTGCCCTTAAGGTCCCGGCCGGCGCGGGACACCACGGGTTTGAAGCCCGGCGGGAAGTGAACGTGCTGGCCCGGATGGAGCATCCGCATCTGGTCCAGCTGCACGGGGTGGCTGAGACCGACCAGGGTGAGGGGCTGCTGGTGGGGTATGCCGCCGGAGGCAGCGCCGCAGCCCTGGTCGCTGCCAGGGGACCGGTTCAACCCGGTGAAGCGGTCAGTGTGCTGGTTGGCATTGCCGGGGCGCTGGGCTACCTCCATGCGCGCGGGGCAGCGCACGGAGATGTTTCTCCGGCCAACATCCTGTTCACGGCCGAGGGCAAGCCGCAGCTTGCCGACTTCGGCCAGGCGCGCCTGCTGGGGGAGCCGGGAACCTCGGCGCCGGCCACCCCGGGGTTCGAAGCGCCGGAGGTTGGCGGCAGCCGCCAGAGGCAGCGCTCCCGGCAAAGTACCCTCGGGGCAGCCGCCGATGTTTATGCGCTCGCCGCCGTGGGCTGGTTCCTGCTCACCGGCAAGCCTCCTCCGCCTGTTCGGGACCGCCCGCCGCTGTCGATTCTGGTTCCCGGGGTGGGGCGGGAGCTGCCCGCCTTGCTGGAGGCGGGACTCTCGGAGGACCCGGGCGTGCGTCCCGGGGCAGACGAGATGGCGGCATGGGCCTACCGCGGCGCCCGCCCGCTGCCGGTGGACCTGGTGGCTTCCGCCCACCCCGAGGTGCGCCCGGACCTGCTGACCCGGCGGACAGGTTCGGCTGCCCGTGCAGGCGGAACGAAGAAGGGCCGGGGAAGGCGCCCCCAGAAGGAGCCCAACAGGGAGGGGGAGCGGAACAGGGGAAGGGGCCGCATCAGCGGGAGGGGTACGCGGCAGTTCCGGCGGCCGCTTCCTCCGCACCGGCGCAGGCCGGCGGGCACCTTTGTCCGCGTTGCTGCCACTGTCCTGGTGGCTGCAGTGCTTCTGCTGGCCGGAGTGGCGCTCGCAGCGCCCGACCTTCTCCAGGTAGAAACCAACCGGTCCGCCGGGCCGGCCAAGGATGCTCCCGTGGAACCGCGGCCGGACGGCGGCAGCGGCGAGGGCGCGGAAACCCGTACAGAGGATGTTGGGCACGGCAATCCGGACGGAGCCTCCGGCGATGACACGGGTTACGGTGCGGCCGGGCAGGGGAGGGGAGAGGCGCAGCGGATGCAGGGGGAGCAAACGCCGGCTGTGGAGGTCCTGCTGGCCACGGCTGCTGCCGCCGATCCGGCTGAGGCGGTCCCGGCGCTCGCCGAGCTGCGCGCCCGGGCGTTCCGTACAGGCGACCCGCGCCTGCTGGCCCATGTGGACGCACCGGAATCGCCGGCTTTGTCCGCAGATGAGGAACAGGTGGGCAGGCTGGTCCGGGACGGACAGGCCCTGCGGGGTCTGGAGATGCAGGCAAGTGTGCTGGCTCCGGACACCCCCGCTGCCGGCGGATCCGCCGCACCGGCTGATGTCACGGTGCAGTTGCGGGTCAGGTTGGAGGTTTCTGCCTACCAGCGCGTGGGCAGCGACGGTTTGGTCCTGGAAGACGCATCCGCCCGGCAGCAGGAAGTGATGCTGGTGCTCGTGCAAAGCGGCGGCACCTGGAAGATCAGCACGGTCCTCGGCACGGATTAGGCAGGTTGCTGCCGGATCTAGCGTGAGCTGAAAGATAGGATCGGTCTATGAGTCCAACTGCTTACCTTCGTTACCCAGACCTGCACAACGACTTGGTCACCTTTGTGGCGGAAGACGATGTATGGATGGCTCCCGTCGCCGGCGGCCGGGCCTGGCGGGTGTCCGCCATGGGGCTGCCGGCCCGCAGCCCCAAGTTCTCCCCGGACGGCACCCGGCTGGCCTGGCAGGCAGTGCAGGGCGGCGCGCCGGAAATCGTTACGGCCAATACCGACGGCGGAGACTTCCGCCAGCTGACCTACTGGGGCAGTCAGAGCACGCGCCTGAAGGGGTTTAATTCCGCCGGACGGGTCATCGCGACCACGTCCGTGGAGCAGGAGGACAACCGGCTCCGCTGGGCCTTCGAAGTTCCATTGGACGGTGCGGCGCCCGTCAAACTGCCCTACGGTCCGGTGGAAACGCTGGCCGAGGGCCCCGCCGTCGGTGATGAACGCCCGCTGGTGATCGGCAGCATGCTCACCCGCGAGCAGGCCTGGTGGAAGCGCTACCGCGGCGGCACCGCAGGCAAGCTCTGGATTGATGCCGACGGCAACGGGGAGTTCGAGCGCCTGGTGCCTGAACTGGACGGCAACCTTTCGGACCCCATGTGGATCGACGGCCGCGTTGTCTTCCTCTCGGACCACGAGGGCTACGGCAACCTCTACTCCGTGACGCCGCAGGGAACGGACCTCCGCCGCCACACTGACTTTGAAGGTTTCTACGTCCGGCACGCGTCCTCGGACGGCAGCCGCATCGTGTTCGAATCCGCCGGCCGCATCTGGCTCCTGCCGTCGCTGGATGCCGAAGCGCAGCCGCTGGACATTGTCCTTGGTTCGGCAGGCACCGCACGGCGCCCCCGGCCGCTCGACGTTGCCAAGCACCTCGCCGAAGCCGTGCCGGATGCCGCAGGCAACGCGAGCGTGGTGGAAACCCATGGCACACTGCATTGGCTCGCCCACCGGGACGGACCCTCCCGTGTTATCGAAGCGGACTCCTCGGTGCGTGCCCGGCTCGGCCGGCCGCTGGGGGATTCCCGTGCGGTGTACGTCAGCGACCGTGACGGCGAAGACGCCGTCTACATTCGAAACGTTTTCGAGGACCTTCCGGCTGCCGGGACAGCGGGCCGCAAGGGAACCGAATCGGTGCCGGCGGCGGACACGGCCAGCGGGCTTGTCTTGCCCCGCCCGGTTTCCGCAGCGGGAACGGGCCGCACGGCAGCCGCCACGCCGGTCGCCTCACCGGTTGACGATCACCAGGGTGAGACGCCCGAGCCCGGCGATTCCGGCCATGCTGATTCGCCGGCCGGAACGGTACGCATCGGGTTTGACCGCCCCACCCGCGTCAGCCAGCTGGCGGCCAGCCCGGACGGCAACAGCGTGGGCGTTGCCACCGAATACGGCGAAGTCTTCCTCCTGGACGTCCGGACCGGGGAACTGCACCCGGTAGCCTCCTCTGATTTCGGCGCAGTGGATCACCTGGCATTCTCCCCGGACTCGCAGTGGCTCGCGTGGGCGGAGCCGGCCAGTGCCGGCGGCGGGCGGTCCCGGATCCGGCTGCGGTCTGTCAGCAGCAGCGAAGCGGGGATCATCGACGTCACGGACGGCCGCTTCAGCGATCATGACCCGGCCTTCACCCAAGACGGCAAGTACCTGGCCTTCCTGTCCGAACGCAGCTTTGACCCGGTATATGACACGCACCGGTTCGATCTGAGCTTCCCGTCCTCCACCAAGCCCTTTATGGTCGCCCTGGCCGCCGGCACGCCGTCGCCGTTCGGTCCGGCGGTGTCCGGCGGAACACCCGCAGCAGAGGAAACCAGCGGCAGCGAAGAGGAGAACCAGCCGGTCCCTGAAGTCCGGGTTGACGCTGAACGCATCGCCGACCGCATCATTGCCGTACCGGTGCCGCAAGGCCGCTACGAAAAGCTCCGCACTGCCGGGAATGCCCTCCTGTGGCAGGCCACGGACATCTTCGGCGTCACAGGTGACGGCCGGGCTACGTCTGCAGACAGGGAACCGGCATCACGGCTGGAACGGTTCGACCTTGCCAAGAAGGACGTGTCTGTCCTGGTACCCGCACTGGATACCTACGAAGTCAGCGCTGACGGTTCGCGGCTCGTGCTGCAGCACGAGGGGAACCTCCGCGTGGTCCCGACCGCTTCCCGCGTGGAGGAAGACTCAGCAGACAACGTCCGGGTAGACCTGGGCCGGATCCGGGTACGCATTGACCCGGTCAAGATGTGGGGCCAGGCCTTTGACGAGGCATGGCGGCTGCAACGCGACTTCTTCTGGGCCCCGGATATGGCCGGGATTGACTGGGAAGGCGTCCGGGACCGCTACCGCCCGCTGGTGCAGAACCTCGGCAGCCACGATGACTTGGTTGACCTGCTCTGGGAAATGCACGGTGAACTTGGTACCTCCCACGCCTATGTCACCCCCGCTCCTGCAGCGGAGCCCGGCTCCGGCGCCCAGGGCTTCCTGGGTGCGGATCTGCGCCCGGCAGCCGGAGGCTGGGAAGTGGTACGGATCCTGGCCGCCGAGTCTTCCGACCCGCAGGCGGTCTCGCCGCTGAGCGCCCCGGGTGCCGATGTCCACCCCGGAGACATCATCGCCGCAGTGGACGGCGTTCCGGTTCCGGCGGACCAGGGACCGGCTGCCCTGCTGGCCGGTGCTGCCGGCCGCGCTGTGGAGCTGACAATCGTCTCTGCGTCCGCGGACGGCGAGGCACCCGGACAGCGGCGCATCGCCGTCGTTCCCCTGGCCTCGGAAGAGAGGCTGCGTTACCAAAACTGGGTCAGCGCCAACCGGCATACTGTCCGGGAGGCCTCCAACGGCGAGTTCGGCTACCTGCATATCCCGGACATGGTGGCCAACGGCTGGTCCCAGCTGCACCGTGACCTTGATGAGGAAGCCTCCCGCAAGGCGCTGGTGATCGACGTCCGCCGCAACCGCGGCGGCCACACTTCCCAACTGGTTGCCGAGCAGATCGGACGGAAGGTCACGGCATGGGAAAACCCGCGCGGCGGCCAGCCTTCCACTTATCCGGCGCACGCACCGCGCGGACCTGTAGTGATCCTGACAGATGAGTTCGCGGGTTCCGATGGCGACATCATCACCCAGACCTCGAAACTTCGGGGGATCGGTCCGGTTGTCGGCACCCGAACCTGGGGCGGTGTGGTCGGCATCGACGGCCGGTTCAAACTGGTGGACGGAACCGCAGTGAACCAGCCGCGTTACGCCTACTGGTTTACCGGCGGGGTGGGCTGGGGAGTGGAGAACCGCGGCGTGGAACCGGACATCGAGGTGGCCTTCCCTCCGCACGCCTACGTTGCAGGCGACGATCCCCAGCTTGAGCACGGCGTGGGAATCCTGCGGGAAATGCTCACTGAACTGCCCACGGACCAGCCTCCGGCCCGGGAAGGCTATCCCGTCCTCCAGCCCGCACCCCTGCCGCCCCGGCCGCAGGGCCGGCAGGGGGAGCGGCCGCAGGACGACGGCGGCCTGTCCATTCCGGCACCGGTGTCCGCAGGCGCGGCAGGTAATGACGGTGCCAAGGACAACCGGCACTAACGGCGTCGAAGGGTCTGGACTTCAATACGCAGTCCGGGCCCTTCCGGCGTTGAAGGCGTGGGGGCGCAGGAGTAGCCTCGCAAAGATGGGCATTTCCCGCGATTTCCCCAAGCAACCAGCCGTCGCTGGCACCGCTCAAGATGGGAGCAAGGAATGAGTACCGGAATCCGCCCTTCGTATCTGCGCTGGGGGCCCATAGGGCTTGTTGCCCTCGGCGGCGCAGCGGGTGCCGCGAGCCGCGAGGGTCTGAGTCTGGCGATCCCGAATCTCGGCTCGGTGCCGGTGGCGATCCCGATCATTAACGTGGTGGGTGCGTTTCTGCTCGGCTACCTCTACGAGGCGGTCACCCGTCTCGACAAGGCGCGTCCGACCGGTGCGAACCTCAAGCTGCTGCTGGGCACCGGTTTCTGCGGTGGCTTCACCACCTACAGTTCGCTGGCCACTGACACCGCTGTGCTCTTTCGCGACGGGTTACCCTGGCCGGCGGTGATCTACGCCCTCGGCACAGTGCTGGTGGGCGCCTGCGCCACCTGGGCGGGCATCGCCATTGCGACTGCTGTCAATAACCGCTCCGGCCAACACCGCAAAGATGAGCAGGAGGACGCTACATGACTCCCGGAATTTTCCTGCTGCTGGCGCTTGCCGGCGGGGTTGGGGCCACGGTGCGGTTCGTCGTGGACGGACTTATCCGCGCCCACTCCAATACGCGGTTTGCGTGGGCGACGACGATCATCAACGTCTCAGGTTCCCTCGTGCTGGGCTTCCTCACCGGCCTGACCATCGCGCGCTTTGTGTCTACCGACTTCAGCATCGTGATCGGAACCGGGTTCCTCGGCGGCTACACCACCTTCAGCACGGCGAGCTACGAGACTGTGCAGCTGATCAAAAAGGGCCGGTACGGGGCGTCCTTCATCAGCGGCGTGGTGATGCTCGTGCTCTCCGTTGCGGCCGCGGCGATTGGACTCTGGATCGGCGCTGCCCTGTAGCACCCGTCCTGGATCCGGCCCTATGGTGGGCCGTCATACTAAGCTCCTGTACAGAAGATGCTGCCTGGCGGGGCCGCAACCCGCATCGGGTGTACAGAAGGCAATAAGGCCACAGCCAGTCCGGGGCACCCTGCACGGGACGGCCTAGGGGCGTTTGGCTGCGGGGATGTAGTGGGCAATCACCAGGAACACCCAGGTGGTGAGGATGTACGGCCAGGTGTAGGTGGGAGCATTCAGGTCATGCATGAACACCGTGACCACCGCGGTCACCACGGTTCCGATGACGGCCAGGACCCATGAGACCGTGTTGCTCTTCAGGAAAACGACGGCGAGGGCAATGGCGGTCAATACACCGGAATAGCCGGCCAGGCCGTTTGCCGTTTCGGTGAGGGCCTCTCCCATCGCCAAGGCGCACAGGCTGCCCACCACGCTGCCCAACAACCCGGCGAGCCCCACTTTCCAGCCCGCTACGAAGAGGCCTAGCAGGATCAGGGCCCCTGACCACACGTTGTTGATCAGTACTACCTCAGACACATTCGTCAGCAACGAGCGCGCGAAGGCAAGGGGAGCCGAGTCGATGGTTTGTGACGGTCCCGAACTCACATGCAGCGCCTCGGTGCTGAGCAGTATTCCTGTCGCAACAATGCAGAACGGTGCCGTCGTCGACGGCAGCCCATAGACTCTCAGCGGCGTTTTCGTGAACAGTGCGACCACCAGCCACGTGACCGGGGCGCAGAGCGCACCGCCGATGAGCGCGATCGGATACGCCGCCCACTGGCCGCCAATGGCCGAATACGTTGCAGCACCGGCCAGGGCGCCGCAGAAGCCCTGCAAGCCTGCGGTAACGGACGAGGGATCGGCCCGAAGCAGGCGCCCTGCCGCTGTGTTTCCCGCGCAGCCAATCAGCACGAGCAGGGCCATGCGCCAGTCGGCCACGACGAAGGCGGCCAGGATCAGCAGCGCCGTCCAGATGTTGCTCTGGAAGAAGATCTGGGACAGGCCCTGTCCCCACCCCTTCAGCCAGCCTGAACCCGAGATAGCCGAATCCGGGTCGGCCGCGCCTGCATTGCTCACGTCGTGTCCTTTCCCGGGGCGCCGTCAGGCGGCGCTTGGGCGGGTCGCGGTCCGGCCCACCGTTCCTCCACCCGGCCGAACCTCCAGTACGCCGTCGAGACGAGCCAGACGAGCACGAGGGTTCCTACGACGATGTAGCCCACGTTCTCCAGGTCAATGCCGGCCACCCACCCCGTGAGCGGGTCGCGCAGCCCGAGCTTCTCATTCAGCAGGCCAACCAGTTCGATGCCGCCGATCATCACGGCGATCATCACGGAGAGGCCGGTGATGGTGAGGTTGTAATAGAGCTTGCGGATCGCGTTGACGCTCGCCCAGCCGTAGGCTTTGACCATTGCGGCCGAGTCGAGCGTGTCGAACAGGCTCATGCCGGCCGCGAAGATCAGCGGCAGGCAGAGGATGGCGTACCAGGGGAGCCCGGTTGCCGCACCCGTTCCGGCCAGCACGAGCAGCGCTATCTCGCTGGCGGTATCGAAGCCGAGCCCGAACAGGAAACCGACCGCGTACATTTTGCCCGGCCGGTCGATTGACCGCATCATGGGCCGGATCAGGCGGCTGATGAAACCGCGGCCCTGCAGATGCCGCTCCAGTTCCAACTCATCCAGATCTCCGTCGCGCGACGCCCGCCAGACCTTGAGGATCCCCATAAACGCGACGGCGTTGATGAGTCCGATCAGCAGCAGGAATACTCCGGAGATAACCGTGCCGAACACGCCGAGGCCGTTCCGGACGGCGTTCCCGTCATCGCTCAGCCCCACGGCCCAGCTGACCCCGAGCGCCAGCAAGGCCGCCATCAGGAACACGATGGTGGAGTGGCCGAGGGAGAAGAACAGGCCGACGCCGGCAGCCGGCTTGCGCAGGTCAACGAGCTTGCGGGTGGTGTTGTCTATGGCGGCGATGTGGTCGGCGTCGAAGGCGTGCCTGACGCCGAGGACATAGGCCACCACGGCAATGCCCACACCGAAGACGGATGAGCCGAGCTGGAGATGCAGCGGCTCGACCAGGACGAAGAACAGACCGAAGCCTGCAATGTGCAGGAGCACGACTGGAATGAAAGCACGTACCACCTGCGCCCGGTAGGAGCGCCCCTGCGTCGCGGCTTCCGCTTGCGTGTTGTCTCGCACCGTTCCACCCCTCTCTAGCTCTTGCGGATCACGGGTGCCCGTTTCCCGGTCAGCAACTCGTGCACGGCGGCCGCGGCGGCCGTGTTCGCTGCGGCCACGGCCACGGTGTCGTTGCCTACCAGCCGCATCCACACACCGGCTTCACCGGGTAACGTGCTCACCCCGAAGATCAGGTCGCCGCCGCTCTCTGCGACTGCCCGGTGCATGGTATCGGCGAGCTGAGCCGGCGGTACGAGGGGCGTGAAGACGTAAAGCATCGCAAGCACGTCATGGTTCGCGAGCACGCCGAGCCCGTTCACGCCGTCGGACCCTCCCGGCTCTCCTGCCCCGGGGCGCAGCCTCACCCGGTCCAGGGCAACGAGCCGGCCGTCCGGACGCCGCACCTCGAGGTCGGAGGCGTACACGTCATAGGCATGGCGTTCGCCGCGGGCGAGCCTGCCGGCGTACAGGGTCTCGCCGAGCAGCAGGGTGGCCGACGCGTCGACCACCGCCGATGTCTGCTGGTAGAAGCGCGAACCGGCGAAGGGGACCACGGCCTCGGGCAGGTACTCCGCGTAGGCGCCTTCTTCGACAGCGATGTTCATAATCGCGGAGGCGTAGTCGTGCTCCATCCGGTAGACCCGTGTCTGGGTCTGGGTGGTCACATGCGCCGACGTGCCCGGCCCGAAACGCAGATCGGTGCGCAGCCTGTCTCCATGCAGGATGCCTCCGCCTGCCGACATCAGGTAGGTGTAGGCCATATCCGGGCGCAGCTCGTTGTAGTAGAGCGGATGCATTATCTGCAGCGGTGACTTCTGGTAGTGCTGCACCAGCTCGGTGCGGCCCCGGTTGCGGTCGAACCCCAGCTGCAGAATGCCCACCTTACCCGGGCTGCCAACGGGCAAACCCCGCCAGATTTGAGCCTGGTGCAGCACTTCTGCCGGAACCCGGGCCGGCTCATAGAACGCCGGTTCGAGCCGGTAGCCGCCCCTGCTCGGTTCCCGGCCGCCCGCCGGCGCGGGGCGGGGCAGTGCACTCACGCTGGCGAGCCGGGCTGCACCGGCAGCGGTGTTTCCGGCCGGTTCCGCCATAGTTGCTGGGTCCGTCGCCTTCAGCCTCATCCGATCAGCTCGGTTCTGGCACCCCACTGGGACATGATCTCCCGCTGGAGTTCGTCAACCCCGAACCCGGTGAGTGAGTTCGTCAGAACTACGGGCCTGTCTTCACGCACCCGGTGCGCGTCCGACTCCATCACCCCGAGATCCGTGCGGACATATTGTGCAATGTCGATCTTGTTGATGACCAGGATGTCGCTGTCGGTGATGCCGGGACCCCGCTTGCGCGGCATCTTCTCGCCCTCTGCGGTGTCCAGCACGAACACAAACACGTCCGCCAGTGCAGGCGAGAACGTCAGCGTCAGATTGTCGCCGCCGGATTCGTAAATCAGTGTGTCGATCTCGGGAAACCGTTCCAGCATTTCGGCCCCTACGGCCAGGTTCATGGTCGGGTCGTCGCGGACGGCAGTATGCGGGCACGACCCGGTCTCGACGCCCATCACGCGCTCGGGATCGAGGATACCGGCCAACTCACGGCGCACGTGGTGGGCATCCTCCTGGGTGTAGATGTCGTTTGTGATGACGCCGGGGGTGCGGCCGGCCTCGATCAGCAGCGGAACCAGCGCCTCCGTCAAAGCTGTCTTGCCGCTGCCAACGGGTCCGCCGATGCCGATCCTCAAAACGTTCTCGCTCATGGGTTCCTCTTTTTCGGTGTAGATGTCGTTCTTCCGTATGCGCCATTCAGCTGGAGAACAGCCGCGCCTCGGCCCTTTCGTGCCGGGCCGACATCACGTCCGCCATGGGCGCGCAGCCGCCGAGGTCAGCGAGATCGCGCTCAAGGGCGGCATCCGTCGCCTGCTCGATCACCCCGGACGTTTCCAGCAGGATGGCCTGCGCCTGCCGGTGGTCGGTCAGCCGAAGCCGGAGCGCGGCCCCGACGAAGCTCGCCGAAAAGGCGAACAGGTCCGCTGCAACAGCGTCCCTGGCGTCAACCCCGTTCGCCGCATACACCACAGCTGCGGCGACGGGCTGGCACCCGGGGGTGCTGCGCACCCGCACCCGCTCCCGGTATTCGGCTAGCAGCGCCTGAGAAGTCAGCTCGGCGCCCAGATCGATCAGCTGGTGCCCGCTGCGTACCGAAGCGGTGCGCATTTCGGCGTTCAGCTTTGAGGCGAAGAGCCGTTGGTCGATCTCCTGGACGAGTTCGACGTCGCCGTCCGCCGCCGCGCGGTGCGCGGCGGCGAGTGCGGTTGCGTCCGAAGGCCCGACGGCGTGCAGCAACAGCTCGCCCAGCAGCTGCTGCACGCCGTCCCGGCCCACCAGGCGGGCCTGGCTGTACCCTTCGAGACTGTGTGACATCGTGTAAAAGCCGCTGGGGAAAGCCGAGTCCGCGAACTGCAGGGCTGTCAGCAACTGGCGTACATCCGTCATTCGGTGCCCCTAGGCGAGGAAGAACAACTGGGTCAACGGCAGCGACTGGGCCGGAGGGATCGTGGCCAGCGTGCCGTTGTATGTCACGTTGTAGGTCTCCGGGTCCACCTCGATGTTCGGTGTGGCGCTGTTGCGCACCATGTGCTGCTTGCCGATGCCGCGGCAGCGGTGCACCGGGAGCACCTGGCTCTGAAGCCCGAGCTTCTCCGGCACACCCTTGTCGATGGCCGCCTGGGACATAAACGTTGCCCGCGTGCTCTGCAGCGCCTTGCCCTGCGCACCGAACATGGGCCGGTAGTACACCGGCTGAGGGGTCGGCAGTGAGGCGTTCGGATCGCCCATGAGTGCCCAGTTGATCAGTCCGCCTTTGACGATGAGCCGGGGTTTGGCGCCGAAGGATTGGATCGGCCAAAGCACGATATCGGCCATCTTGCCCTCTTCCAGTGAGCCGATGTAGTCGGACACGCCCTGGGTGATGGCCGGGTTGATCGTGATCTTGGCGAGGAAGCGCAGCACCCGGAAGTTGTCGTTGTCCGGGCTGTCCTCGGGCAGCTTGCCGCGCTGGTCCTTGCAGTGGTGGGCGATCTGGAAGGTGCGCATGAACGACTCGCCAATGCGCCCCATCGCCTGGGAGTCGGAGGAAACCATCGAAATGATGCCCTCGTCGTGGAAAACGGTTTCGGCGGAGATTGTCTCGGCCCGCACCCGGGAATCGGCGAAGGCGACGTCTTCCGGGATGTCGTGGGAAAGGTGGTGGCAGACCATCACCATGTCGAGCAGCTCATCGACCGAGTTGACGGTGTAGGGAAGGGTCGGGTTCGTCGACGACGGGAGGACGTTGGGGTGCCCGGCCACCTTGATGATGTCCGGGGCGTGTCCGCCGCCGGCACCTTCGGTGTGGAAGGTGTGGATGGTGCGCCCGTCGATCGCGTCCAGGGTGTTCTCCACGTAACCGGACTCGTTGAGGCTGTCGGTGTGCACCGAGACCTGCACATCGTAGTGATCTGCCATGGAAAGTGCATTGCTGAGCGCTGCCGGGGTGGTGCCGTAGTCCTCATGTACTTTGAGTCCGGCCGCCCCGGCCTCGATCTGTTCCATCAGGGCCTCCGGCAGCGATCCGTTGCCCTTGGCGAGGAAACCCATGTTCACCGGCATTCCCTCGGCGGATTGGAGCATCCGGGCGAGGTTCCAAACACCGGGGGTGGTGGTGACGCCGTTGGTGCCGTCGGTTGGCCCGGTGCCGCCGCCGAAGATGGTCGTGATGCCGTTGGAGAGGGTCGCCAGCGCCTGTTCCGGCGAGATGTAGTGCACGTGCGAATCGATGCCGCCGGCGGTGGCAATAAAGTGTTCGCCGGCCAGTAATTCAGTGCCCGGTCCAACCACCAGCCGCGGATCCACCCCGTCCTGGGTGTGCGGGTTGCCGGACTTGCCGACGCCGGCGATCTTGCCGTCGCGTACACCGATATCGCCCTTGACCACGCCAAGCACTGGATCCAGGATGATGGCGTTCGTGATCACCAGGTCGAGCACGCCTTCCGCGGCGGTCGCCTGCGGGTCGGCAGCCATGCCGTCACGGGCGGTCTTACCGCCGCCGTAGACAACCTCGTCGCCGTAGTGGCCTTCGTTGTAGTCCTTCTCAATCTCGATCACCAGGTTGGTATCGGCCAGGCGGACCCGGTCCCCGGTGGTCGGTCCAAAGAGATCGGTGTACTGCTTGCGCGAGATCTTCGCCATCACTTCTTCCCTTCTCCTGCGTTACCCGTTTTCGCCGGGTTGCCCGTGTTGCCGGCACTGGGTTTGGCATTCGGTTTGCCGTTCTGGAACTTGAGTTCGTTCATCCGGTCCATCGCCCGAATTTTCGTTGCCGCAGAATCGAGCCCGCCGTCTACGAGGTTGTTGAAGCCGATGACCCGGCGGTTGCCGGCGTAAGCCGTCAGGGTTACCTCTTTGGTGTCGCCTGCCTCGATGCGGATACCGGTGCCTGCCGGCACGTCAAGGTGCATGCCGTAGGCGAGTTCGCGTTCAAACAGAAGCGCCTTGTTGGTTTCGAAGAAGTGAAAGTGGGAGCCGATCTGTATGGCCCGGTCACCTGTGTTGCTCACCAGCAGCTTGACGCTCGGCCTGCCGGCATTGATCTCGATCTCTTGTTCTCCGTGGTCATAAGTGGGGCTGCCCAGCATGGTGATTCCTTCCCTTGCGGCGCAGCGCGGCCGCACATGGTGTTTCAGTGGGGGATTCCGGTCAGCTCGAGCCGATCGGGGCGGGGTGGTGATGGGTGTGGCCGTCGCCCGCCCCGTTGCTGTGGATGTGGGAGTGGCCGTTAGCCTCCTCGAAGGCGTGCGAGTGGGCATAACCGTGACTGTGGTCAGCCTGAAGGCCTGCCTCAATGCCGGTACGGCCGTGCCCGAGGGCGTGCAGTGCGTCATGGACCCGTTCGCGGATGACGCGCAGAACCGCCTGTTCGCTCAGCAGGGCACCGTAGAAGCCGGTGTCGGCAAGTGCGCCTTCGCCGAAGGGGACAGCTTCGCCGTGCACGGCGGCCACCCGGCGGAACCCGGCCGGTACAACCACCGTTTCCGTACTCCCAAGCAGCCGCATCCGCCGGACAGCTTCCAGGAGTGCCTCCGTGTCCTCGACAGCAGCCGTTTCCACCGGGTTGCCGGCCCCGTGGGTCCGCACCAAATGCGCGATGCGGTGGAGTTCGGCGTCGTCGAAGGGGTTGGCTGCATCTGCAACTATCAACACGGCTGCGCGGGGTGTGCGCCGGCGCACCTCGACGGCGGCGGTCCGCAGCCACGCCGTGAGGTGGTCGGCCGTGCCGAAAGCGTCCGCCAAAGCCAGCGGCGCGGCGGCGCTGTCCCGGGCGCCTTGGGCACCGAGCCACTTGAGCGTTTTCGCCGTGTCGGCCACGAGAGTCGGATTGCGCCCGAAAGTCATTGGTAGCACGACGATTGGTGCCGCCTCCGCGCCGGAGATGTTCCGCGCGCGCAGCCGGGTGAGGGTGTTGTGCAACGGCCGTCCGGGCGGGGTGACGAGAGCGTCGGGGATCATATCGGTGAGGAAGGAGAAGTCCGCACCGTTGCCGCTCTCGTGCCCTCCGACCAGGACCACCGTTGCACGCGGCTCGGCGGGCCCGGTCAAGTCACACCCCAATGGGATCGTGACAGGAGACCAGCTTGCTGCCGTCAACGAAGGTCGCCTCGACCTGCAGGAGAGGCAGCCGCTCACGCACGCCGTCCATGCATTCGGACTCGGAGACGATGGTCTTGCCGAGCTCCATCACCTCAGCAACGGTCCGTCCGTCGCGGGCGCCCTCCAGGATTGCCTCGCAGATGAGGGCGGTTGCTTCGCTGACACTCAGCTTGGTTCCCCGGTCGCGCCGCTTCCGGGCCAGATCAGCAACCTGGTAGATGTAAAGCTTGTCGATTTCTTTGGGAGTGAGGTTCATTTCTTCACCTTCAGCCGCAGTTGCGATGCTATCGAAACCGCTCCCTTGGCGTACGGGCCAAGCTCGCTTGCAAACCACGCTACGCGGACCCCGGCGGGGCCAACACCCCGTCCACCCGGATGCCGGAGCAAAACCCTGCATTGGGTTTGCCCGGGCTCGAAAGACGAAAAGCCCGGACCGCAGCAATCGCGGTCCGGGCCTTGATGCCTGGGATGTGGGAGGCCTAGGACTCCAGGGTGGCGTCCATGGTGATGTCGATTCCTGCCAGGGCCTGCGAGACGGGACAGCCGGTCTTTGCGGATTCGGCGAGGTCATCGAACTGCTCGGCGGTCAGACCGGGGACCACGGCGGTGACCGTCAGGTGGCTGCCGGTGATGCCGGTGCCCGGGACGAAGGTGACATCGGCGGAAGTCGAGATCCGCTCGGCGGTCTTGCCCGCCTCGGCCAGCGCATTGCTGAAGGCCATGGAGAAGCAGGCCGAATGGGCCGCGGCAATGAGTTCCTCCGGGCTGGTTTTTCCGTTGGCCTCCTCGGCACGGGCCTTCCACGTGACGTCGTAGGTACCCAAACCGGAGCTGTCGAGGGTTACATCGCCCTTGCCGTTGAAGAGGTCGCCGTTCCAAACGGTGTGGGCTGAGCGGACTGTAGCCATGGGGGGCTCCTTAAGCAGTGATGGGATGGGGCCGGTGGAAACCGGCGCCATCCCATCCTATTTCCGCTGGTGTGCGGACTACCACATGGTGGCGAGGGCGATGTTGACGATCGTGAGGATGCCGACGCTGTTGGCCAGGCCGGCGGAGACGGGCTCATCCTTCTTGTAGCGGCGCTGGCCGATGAACGCGAGCACGGCAATGACCAGGGCGATCAGGAGCTTGATGCCGATCTTCAGGTGGTTGACGTCGCCGTCGCCCGCCTCGGCGATGGCCACCAGGGCCAGTCCGGTGACCAGCTGGAGCAGTGCGCCGTGGAACTGGCCCGGCAGCACCGTCGGGTTCTTGATCCGCGCGAACCACAGGCCAACGATGATGGCCGCACCGAGGATGTGCAGGAAAACAAGGAAGCTTTGAAGGATATCCATGCTTCCAGTTTACTGACGCACTGTCAGCACAACGGCCCGATCACGCAGCGCCGCCGTAACTTTTCTACAACATGTAGAGAAAGTGCGGCGGCCTTAACGACGCAGGGCGCCCTCCCGTACGGGAGAGCGCCCTGCGGCCGTTCGGGCTGGAACCTAGAGGCCCAGGTCGGCCTCGAAGTTGCCCTCTTCCAGGCGTGCCTTCAGCGTCTGCAGGAACCGGCCTGCGTCAGCGCCGTCCACCAGGCGGTGGTCGTAGGACAGGGACAGGTACATCATGGAGCGGATGGCAATGGTGTCGTTGCCCTCGGCGTCGGTCAGGACAACGGGACGCTTCACGATGGCGCCGGTGCCCAGGATGCCTACCTGCGGCTGGTTGATGATCGGGGTGTCGAACAGGGCACCCACGGAACCGATGTTGGTGATGGTGAAGGTTCCGCCGGAAAGCTCATCCGGTCCGATCTTTCCGGCCTTGGTGCGCGATCCGACATCGCCGATGCGCTTGGCAAGGCCGGCAATGTTCAGGTCGCCGGCATCCGCGATGACGGGAACCAGCAGGCCCTTCTCGGTATCCACCGCAATCGCCAGGTGTTCGGCGTCGTGGTATGTGATCTGCTGGGCGTCAGAATCGTAGGACGCGTTCAGCTTCGGGTGCTGCTTCAGTGCCTCGGTAACAGCCTTGGCGATGAAGGGCAGGAAGGTGAGCTTGGCGCCGTTCTGCTCCAGGAAGGAGTTCTTGGCCGAGGCGCGCAGCTTAGCGATGCGCGTCATGTCCACTTCCTGGACCTGGGTCAGCTGGGCCGAGACCTGCAGGGATTCGACCATGCGGCGGGCGATGGTCTGGCGGATCCGCGGTGCCTTGACCGTGGTGCCGCGCAGCTTCGCGCTTTCGTCGCTGATCTTCGCCGGGGCTGCCTTGTCAGAAGCGGCGGAGGACGACGCCGGCGCTGCAGCGGGCTGCGGGGCGGCGGACTTCTTTGCTTCGGCGGCTTCGAGGACATCCTGCTTGCGGATGCGGCCGGCGACGCCGGAACCCTTCAGCGTGGACAGGTCCACGCCGTGCTCGTTGGCGAGCTTGCGCACCAGCGGAGTCACGTAGGTGCCGCCGTCGTTGGAAGCCTCAGCCTTGGGAGATTCCTGCTTCGGTGCTTCAGCCTTGGGGGCCTCCTGCTTGGGAGATTCCTGCTTCGGCGCTTCCTGCTTGGGAGCTTCCTGCTTCTCCGGCTCAACAGCCGGCGCTTCGCGCTCGTCCTTGGAAGCGGCCGCTACCGGCTCGGCTTCCTTCGGCTCGGCCTTGGCGGGAGCGCCCGCACCGGAACCGATAACGGCGAGTACGGCGCCAACCTCAGCGGTGTCATCTTCATTGACCCGGATCTCCAGCAGCTTTCCGGCCACGGGGGAGGGAATCTCAGTGTCGACCTTGTCGGTGGACACCTCAAGCAGCGGCTCGTCCATCTCGACGTCGTCGCCCACGGCCTTCAGCCAGCGGGTGACGGTGCCTTCGGTGACGGACTCGCCCAGTGCGGGCAGGGTGACCTCGGTGCCGTCGCCGGAGCCGGCGGAGGAACCTTCGTCGGCAGCGGGAACCTCTTCGGCTGCGGGGGCAGGAGCCTCTTCAGCCGGGGCTTCCTGCGCGGGGGCTTCCTGGTTGGCGGCGCTGCCGCCGTCGTCCTGCTGGGAATCGGAGCCGGAACCGTCGCCGATGCGCACAAGCGCGGCGCCGACCTCTGCGGTCTCGTCTTCGGCAACGAGGATTTCCTCGATCACACCGGCCACGGGGGAGGGGATCTCCGTGTCGACCTTATCGGTGGACACCTCGAGCAGGGGCTCGTCGACCTCAACGCGGTCGCCGACGTTCTTCAGCCAGCGGGTGACGGTGCCTTCGGTGACGCTTTCACCAAGGGCGGGTAAGTTCACGGTTTCAGACATATTGTCCCCGTTTCTCCTTATTAGATCTTTTGTGACCAGCCGTACCGCTGGTGCTGGTGATGAATTCCCCGGCGCATCCGGTGCTCCGTCTGCGCCGGGGGAGTGAATCTTAGGTATTAACCGTGAAGGGGCTTGCCGGCCAAGGCCATGGCTGCCTCGCCCAACGCTTCGTTCTGCGTCGGGTGGGCGTGGATCAGGCTGGCAATATCCTCAGGGTACGCCTCCCAGTTAACGATCAGCTGGGCCTCGCCGATCTGCTCGCCGATGCGGCCGCCGATCATGTGGACGCCGACAATGGGGCCGTCCTTCTCGCGGACCATCTTGATCAGGCCGGAGGAGCCGAGGATGGAGGTCTTGCCGTTGCCGGCCAGGTTGTATTCCTGGACCTCGACGTTTTCGGCGCCGAACTTGTCCTTGGCCTTGGCTTCGGTCAGGCCGACGGAGGCGATTTCCGGCTCGCAGTAGGTGACCTTGGGGATGTTGACGTCTTCGACGACAACGGGCTTCAGGCCGGCGATCTCTTCGGCCACGAAGATGCCCTGCTGGAAGCCGCGGTGGGCCAGCTGCAGGCCGGGGACAATATCGCCCACGGCGTAGACGTTGCCGACGCCGGTGTGCAGGCGCTCGTTGGTGATGACGAAGCCCCGGTCCATGGTCAGGCCCGCTTCCTCGTAGCCCAGGTTGGCGGTAACCGGGCCTCGGCCCACGGCCACGAGCAGCAGATCCGCTTCGTACTTGGTGCCGTCGGCCAGCGTGACGACGACGCCATCGTCGTTCTGCTGGACGTTGTCGAAGAAGATGCCGGTGCTGAACTTGATGCCACGCTTCTTGTAGGCACGTTCGAGCTGCTTGATGATGGCTGCGTCTTCGTTGGGGACCAGGGAGGGCAGGCCCTCCACGATGGTGACGTCCACGCCGAAGGAGTTCCATACGGAGGCGAACTCGACGCCGATGACGCCGCCGCCAAGGATGACCGCGCGCTTGGGCACGGTGTCCATCTTCAGGGCCTGGTCGGAGGTGATGACCTTGCCGCCGATTTCCAGGCCCGGCAGTGAACGGGAGTAGGAACCGGTGGCCAGGATGATGTTCTTGCCCGTGTAGGTCTGGCCGTTGACCTCAATGGTCTTTTCGCTGGTGAGCTTGCCTTCACCCTCAATGACGGTGATGCCCTTGGACTTGATCAGGCCCTGCAGGCCGCGGAACTTGCCCGCAATGATGTTGTCCTTGTAGGAGTTCACCGCCGTCATGTCGATGGAGTCGAAGGTGGCGTTGATGCCGTACTTGGAGGCCGTCTTGGCGTTCTCGGCGATCTCCGCGGAGTGCAGGAGCGCCTTTGTGGGGATGCAGCCGTTGTGAAGGCAGGTCCCGCCCAGCTTCCCCTTTTCAATGAGACCTACGGAGAATCCCAGCTCCACGGAGCGCAGAGCTGCGGCGTAGCCGCCACTGCCTCCGCCGAGGATCAGGATGTCGAACTCTTGCGCAGCTGCCTTATCGGCCACTTGGACGCTCCCTCGCGTAATCGTTGACGCGCCCATGCGCGCCGATGAGTATTTGGGCGTTTGTGATCAGGTCTCACCCTATCGCCCCCTACCACCTGCATCCACTTGGGGACAGGCGGTAGGGGGCGAAGTGTAATGAGAAACACCAGCAACAAACGTCAGTTCCGTTTCACGGAACCGGATCGGATGCTATGAAGCGCGGGCGACCACGTCTTCCGCGTAGGCGACCAGGGTGCGGACGGCGACGCCGGTGCCCTCCTTCGGGACGTACCCGTACGGAGCGCCCTCGTTGAAGGCGGGGCCGGCAATGTCCAGGTGGGCCCAGGGGATCTTGGTGCCGTTGACTTCGCCCACGAATTCGCGCAGGAACGTGGCGGCGGTCATCATGCCGCCGAAACGCTCGCCGTGGTTGGCAATGTCAGCCACCTGAGAATCCAGGCTGGCACGCAGTTCCTCCGGAATGGGCATCGGCCAGAACAGCTCGCCGGAGCGGTCCGCTGCAGCCTTGACGGCGTCGCGGACACCTTCTTCACCCATCACTGCCGAGACCCGGTTGCCCAGCGCGATCATCTGCGCACCGGTGAGGGTGGCGACGTCGATGATGACGTCGGGGCCTTCTTCGCTGGCGGCAACCAGGCCGTCGGCCATCACGAGCCGGCCTTCGGCGTCGGTGTTCAGGACCTCAACGGTGCGGCCGCCGTAGGTGGTCATCACATCGGAGGGCCGCTGGGCGGTGCCCGAGGGCATGTTCTCGGCAATGCACAGCCAGGACGTGACCTTGACCGGCAGGCCGAGTTCGGCGATGGCCAGGAGGGCGTTGAGCACTACGGCCGCGCCGCCCATGTCCGACTTCATCGCCTGCATGCCGGCGGCCGGCTTCAGGGACAGTCCGCCGGAGTCAAAGGTGATGCCCTTGCCCACCAGGGCGAGCTTGGCCTTCGGGCGCAGCGGCGAGTACTCGAGCTTGACCATGCGCGGCGGGCGGGCGGAGCCCTTGCCGACGCCCAGGATGCCGCCGAAGCCCTCGCGTTCAAGCTTCTTTTCATCGAACACGGTGACCTTCACCGGCAGGGACTTCGCCAGGTCCTTGGCTGCGGCGGCGAAGGTTTCCGGGTAGAGGTGGCTGGGCGGCTGGTTGACCAGGGTGCGGGTGGCGTTCACGGCCTTGCCGAGGATACGGGCGCGCTCGAGGGCGGGTTTGAGTGCCTTGTCATCAGCGGCGGCCGTGATCACGGTGATCGCCGAAACCGGAGCGGAGACCTTCTCGGCGGTGGCGGCGCTGCGGTGCTCGGTGAAGCTGTAGGCGCCGAACAGGGCGCCTTCGGCGACGGCGGCGGCGTCCGCCACCGTGCCGGCCGGAAGGGCCAGGGCTACTGAGGCGGTGCCGGCAATCTGGCGGACAGCCGAACCGGCAGCCCGGCGCAGGGTCTCTTCCGAGATGGCGACACCGGGGGACACGGCACCCAGGCCGGTGAGGACGAGCATGTCCGCATCAACTTCGGGCAGTCCGGGCAGGCGGTGGACCTGGTCGGCGGCACCGGTGACGCCGAGCATGGGCAGCGAAGCAGCCAGGGCAGCGGTGGCCTTGGGGGAAAGCGGGCTCTCGATCAGGACGGGACCGTCGGGGGTCTGGCCAACGCCGACTACGAGGGCGTTGGCGGAGACTTTCCGCCCGTCCTTGGCTACTGCCGACAGGCTGGGCTCACTGGCTTTGTTCACGAAGCTGCTTCCTCACGTTTCTGTGTTGCTTTGCCGTTACCAGACCGATCGTAGTCTCTTGCCGTGTGCCGGCGCGCAACGTTGCGCGCCGGAGCATGGTGTCCGGGCGTGCGCGCAGGGGCGCAGCGCCGGGGCGCGGTGCGGAATGAATCGGGTACCTGCGTGCGTTTACCCTTGAGTAAGGGGCGCAGCAGGGCTGATACCGCAGGATGCGGGCCGGCATGCTGGGCCAACCGCTTTGGAACGAGCCGCCGGGAGGGGTAAGACATGCTTGATCCGTTGACCCTGTTTAATTTGAATCCTGAGGTGGCGGACTCCGCGGACCTCCACGGACTGAAGCTTCTGGCCGGCTTTACCGGTTTCGCCGAGGCCGGTCATGTGGTCAGCCAGATCCGTGACGAACTCTTCGACGCCCTGGATTATGACCTGGTGGCTACCTTCGACGCCGACCAGCTGATCGACTACCGGAATCGCCGGCCGCAGATCTCCTTCATCGAAGACCACCTAAGCGACTATGAACCGCCGCGGCTTGAGCTGTACCGGATGTACGACGGGCTGGGGGAGCCGTTCCTCTTCCTGACCGGGTTCGAGCCGGACCTGCAGTGGGAACGCTTCGCCGCCGCTGTGCTGCACCTGGTCGATCTCTTCGAGGTGGAACTGGTCTGCTGGGTCCACTCCATTCCGATGCCCGTCCCGCACACCCGCCCCATCGGGGTCACTACCCACGGGAACCGTCCCGACCTGGTGGAGGGCATCAGTTCCTGGACCCCGATTGCCCAGATACAGGCCGCCGTCGGGCACGTGCTCGAAATCCGGCTCACCGACGCCGGCGTCGACGTCGTCGGCCAGGTGGTCCACGTACCGCATTACCTCGCCGAGGCCGAGTTCCCGCCCGCCGCCGTCGCCGGCCTGGAGTACCTGGGCGCTGCCGCCTCGCTGGTGCTGCCCACTGACCGGCTACGCGAAGCCGGGCGCGACGTCGAGCGCCAGATCACCGAGCAGGTGGAGGCCTCCGCCGAGGTCAAGGGCGTGGTGGCTACCCTGGAGAAGCGCTACGACCAGTACACCGAAAGCATCGTCACGCGTTCCCTGCTGGTCAAGGACAACGATGAACTGGCCAACGCCGACGAAATCGGTGCCGCTGTGGAGGCCTACCTGGCCAGCCCGCAGGCCGAAGAGGAATCCGAAGCCCTGTGGCCGGAGACCCAGCACCCCGGCACGGACGGGGCGATGAACACCCAAGATGACCGACGCGCAGATCAGGAGAATGCACCGCATGCCACGGAGGGCACGGATCAGGGCCGGAGCGATAACGACGCCGAAGGGCACCGGGACCAGGCCTAGCCTGCGGCAGGCCTGCCCGAAGCGGGCCGGCCGATGAACGGAAAACGGGCCTGGCTCGTCTGGGGAGTAGGCGTTTTCGCCTACATGGTGGCCGTCACCCAGCGCACCTCCTTCGGCGTCGCCGGGCTGGAAGCCACCGAGCGGTTCTCCGCCACAGCCTCCGTGCTGTCCGTTTTCACCGTGGTGCAGCTGCTGGTGTACGCCGGGCTGCAGATTCCGGTGGGCGTGCTGGTGGACCGCTTCGGTCCCCGGATGCTGATCGCGGCCGGTGCCGCCCTGATGTCGGCCGGGCAATTCCAGCTTGCGGCCGCCGAGTCGGTAGGCGCGGGCATCCTCGGCCGCTCCCTGGTGGGAGCCGGGGACGCGCTGACCTTTATCTCGGTGCTGCGCCTGCTGCCGGCCTGGTTCTCCGGCCGAAAAATCCCGGTTCTCACCCAGTACACGGGCATCGTGGGGCAGCTGGGCCAAGTTGCCAGCGCCATTCCTTTTGCCTTTGTGCTGCACCGCTTCGGGTGGAGCACCGCCTTTGTATCCGCCGCTTCCCTGTCCCTGCTGGCGCTGGTGCTCACCTTGGCATGTGTGCGGAACCGGCCCGACGGCGGTGAAGCGCCCGTACCGCTGCCGCTCCGCCAGACCGGCACGTCCCTGTCCGAAGCCTTCGCCCAGCCCGGCACCCGGCTCGGCATGTGGACCCACTACACGGTGCAGTTCCCGGGCACCGTGTTCGTGATGATGTGGGGCTTCCCGTACCTGGTCAGCGCCGAAGGCGTGGCGCCTGCGGTCGCCTCGGGGCTGATGACCTTCTTTGTGGTGGTGGCCATTGTCTGCGGCCCGTGGATGGGTTCCTGGGTCGGACGGCATCCCCTGCGCCGGTCCACCATGGTCCTGCTGATCGCCGGCGCCATGGCCCTGGGCTGGCTCGCCGTGCTGCTGTATCCGGGTCCGGCGCCGCTGTGGCTGCTGGCGCTCCTGGTCGCCCTGCTCGCCGTCGGCGGCCCCGGATCAATGATCGGTTTCGATTTTGCGCGGACCTACAACCCCAGCCACCGGCTCGGGACCGCCACCGGAATTGTGAACATCGGCGGCTTTATTGCCTCCCTGGTCAGCATGTACCTGATTGGCGTGGTGCTGGACGTGCTGAACAGCAACGGGTTCTCCGGCGGAGACCTGTACGCCCTGGGCTCGTTCCGGATCGCGCTGGCCGTCCAGTTCGCCGTGATGGCCGTGGGCGTGCTCGGCATCCTGCGCACGCGCGCAAAGATCCGCTCCCGGCTGGCCGACGCCGGCTCGCCGCTGCCGCCGCTGCGCGCAGCCCTGGCCCGGGAGCGCCAGCGCCGCCGGGAAGAACGCCGGGGGACTGCCGGCGGTGACGGCCGGCGCTAACCGGCGCTTCGCCGTGCCGGCCTGCCCGCTGCACCCTTGACCCGGTGCTGGCCGGTGTCCACAATGAGCGGCATGACCGGTGCACAGGCCCTGGGCGGCACAGTGGCCGCTGCAGTAGTGGATGTCCGCGGACTGGCCAAGGGCTTCCGCGGAGTGACCGCTTTGGAGGACGTTACGTTCTCGGTAGCAGCCGGCGAAACGTTCGGAATCCTCGGACCCAACGGGGCCGGCAAGACAACCACAGTGGAGTGCGTTACGGGTGCGCTGCGGCCGGACGCCGGGCACATCAGCGTCCTGGGAGTGGATCCCGCCGCAGACCGGGCGGCAGTGCGGGAACGGGTGGGCTACCAGCTCCAGTCCGCGGCCCTGCCCCCTGCCCTGCGGGTAGAGGAAGCGCTGCGCCTGTTCGCCGCCTTTTATCCTGCTCCGGCGGACGTGACGGACCTGCTGCGCACGGTGGGGCTCGACAAACACCGGAAGCGTCCCTTCGCCAAGTTGTCCGGCGGACAGAAGCAGCGCCTCTCGATTGCCCTTGCCCTGATTGGCAATCCGGATGTGGTGGTTTTCGACGAGCTGACCACGGGACTGGACCCGCAGGGCCGGCGCGATGTCCGGCAGCTGATTCAACGGGTGAAGGACGGCGGCATCACGGTCCTGCTGGTCACCCACTACCTCGACGACGTCGAGCGTCTCTGCGACCGCCTCGCCATCATCGATGCCGGCCGGACACGGTTCGTCGGGACGCCGCAGGAACTTCTTTCGGCGTCCGGCGGGAACGACGGCGGTGCCGGCTCCCTTGAGGACGCTTACCTGGCATTTATCGAACAGCCTGCAGGAGAGTGAAGGCACGGCCATGCGCACGCTCGGAGCCCTGACATCCGCTGAAGCGAAGCTTTACCTGCGCAATCCGGTGAGCATTTTCATGGCTTTGATCCTTCCCTCGGCCATCCTGCTGCTGCAGGGGTTCGTAATGCCCGGGACGACGGCGCCGATGGGTGGAAGCGATCCCCTCTATGCCAGCCTCCGCCCCATCGACCTGCTGGTTCCCCTGGCCCTTGCGGTGGCACTGTCCAGTGTGGCGGTGACCAACTATCCCTCCGCCATCAGCGGTTACCGTGAGACCGGAGTGCTGCGCCGGCTGGGGGTGACGCCCGTGGGTGCACACCGGATCCTGTTTTCCCAGTGGATCATCAGCGCCGCTTCGCTGGCGGTGGCAGTGACCCTGGCCATGCTGCTTGCCCGGGTGGCTTTTGACAGCCTGATGCCGAGCAGCATCCCGCTGGTTGTCCTGATCCTTGCCTTCGGAACCGCCGCCATGATGGCGGTGGGATCTCTCATCGCTGCCCTCGCCGGGACCTCGCAGACGGCCTACGGTATCGGGTTCCTGGTCTTCATGGCGTGTATGTTCACTGCCGGACTGTGGACGCCCGGACCGTTGATGCCGGAGGGTATCCGCCAGATAGCGGCCTTTACCCCGCTCGGTGCCATGACCCAGGCGCTTACCGCTGCCTGGTACGGCGGGTCGGTTACGGCCTTTCCCTTCCTGGTGATGCTCGGCTGGACCGTTCCATCTGCCGTGGTGGCCGCGAAGGTTTTCCGCTGGAACTGACCGGGCACCTTCGGCTGCGGATCACTCTTCCTCCACCGGCGGGACTGAAGGCGGCCTGCCGGCCGTGTGTACACAGCCGCCGGGCAGGCGCTGTTACGGATTTGTGCACGCAGGAAGCCTTGCGGCATGAGCACAGAACCGGCCGCCGGCACCCCGCAGAACCCATACCGCGTCTGCGCCCCGGCAGACATCCTTAGCCTGATTCCGCACACCTTGGGCTTCGAACCACGGAACTCACTGGTGCTGCTCGCGCTATGCGGCAACCGGCTCGGCGCAACCCTGCGCCTCGACCTGCCGCCTGCGCGGGGCCTCAAGCCCGGCACCAGCGCCGCATATGCGCTCAATGCCTGCCGGTTCATGGCTTCGGACCCGCGTGCCGACGGGGTCCTGCTGGCCATGTATACCGATGAGCCCTGGATCCAGCCCGCGCACGCACCATACCGGTCCCTGATCCGGCGCATGGCGAAGGAATTCGGTGCCGCCGGCATCCCGCTGCAGGACGGGTGGCTGGTGGGGCCGGACACCTGGCGCAACTATTTCTGTGTCCGGCCCCACTGCTGTCCCTGGCCCGGGACACCTCGGCAACAAATCGCCGACAGCATGCTCAACACCGAACTCGTGTACCGCGGGAGTGCGTACGCCTCCTCCTTGGAGAACGCGGTAGGGGAGTCCTTTCCGCCGCCGTGGGGCAACCACGAGCAGGTGGCCGAGGCCCAGGAGCGTTTCACGGCACTGGTCGGCGGGCAATGGAACGGAAAGGCGCAGTTCCGCGGAACACTGCTGCTCTGGGCAAAGGCCACCGAAACCGACGGCGCCGGATCGGGCAGTGCAGACCCGGGCAGTGCTGACCCGGGTCTTGCGGGCTCCGGAGACCCGGCCCCTGCCGGAGACTCCGCCCCTGCCGTCGCAACCCGGCTGCGGGAGGACCCGGAACTGGCTGGTTTCCTGCTGGCAAGCCTGCAGGACCGCTCCGTCCGGGACACGCTGCTGGTTTTGGGCGCGGCCGGCGCCCAGGCTGCCCTGGCCGGGGCGGAAGCCAACGGCCTCACCTCCCGGCAGGCGCAGCCGCCGGTATTCCCGGCGCCTGCACTGCCTTCGGAGCCGCTGCATTCGGAGCCTTTGCCTTCCGAGCCGCTGCGGGGAACACGGGCCCACGGGACGCTTGCACCCGTGCCCTTTGCCGGGCAGGACATGGGCCGGGCAGAGGGGCGACCAACGGCAGCAGCGGATTTTCGGAACATCCTGGTGGGCACGAGCCCGACGGTCCCGGATTGGAACCTGCTGGACCGAACCTACGCGGTGTTCAGGGACCTTGTTCCGGTGGCCGCAGGAGACCCAAAAGCGGCGCTGCTCTGTCTCTTGGCGTGGATCGAATGGGCCCGCGGACGCGGATCCCGCTCTGATGTTTTCCTGCAGCACGCTTTGGACGAGTCGCCGGGCTACCGGCTGGCGCTGCTGCTGCGGGAACTACTGGGAACCGGTGTCCTGCCGGACTGGGCCCGCTCCCGGGCCGGCTCATGGCCGGGGGAACCGGGGTAACAGGGGTAGCCGGGGGAGTGTTGAGAGCAGTGGAGCATGCAAATGTGACGGCTCCGGGAGCGGGGGACGGCGGCGAACGGGAGTCCGGGCTGCGGATGGAGAAGGGCCGCGCCGGAACGGGACTGCATGATGCGCAAGCCCCGTGCCGTAGCTGCGGATGCCCGCACCGGTGCTGTGGCAGGACGGAAAACGTGCGACAATGGGAACCGAGACCCGGTCGGGTTCGTGTATCAAGTGTCCTTTGAACTGCCAGCCCATGTGGCGGACGGAACAAAACACCGGCGCTGCGTGTTCTACCAAGAACATGCCGAGCTGACATCACTTGGATTGAAGCACGGACTTGACAGGGTCATAGTGGTGTTGCCCCCAATGGCGGTGCCACAACCCGCCGTATGAAAGGTTTTCTGTGTCGCCGAGAAAGACAACTGCAGTCGAAGAGACTGACACTGCACAAAAGCGCACTGCCGCAGCTGACGCCCCCTCCGTGACGGCCGTCAAGGAGCCCGCTTCCGGCGAAAAGACCGCTGCCAAGACGGCCCGCAAGCCTGCTGCCAAGAAGGCACCGGCAAAGGCCGGCACAGCGGCCGCAGGTCGAAAGACCTCCACCAAAACGGCAAAGCCGGCCAAGGGTGCCAAGTCGGAAGCCGAGGACGAGCTGCACGACGAGCCGGCCGACGTCGAACCCGACGCTGACGCCGTCGAAGCTGCCGATCCCGCAGCCGATGCCGCACCCACAGGGTCCGGTTTTGTGTACTCCGACGCCGACGACGACGATGCCCCTGCACAGCAGGTTGTGTCCGCCGGTGCCACTGCCGATCCGGTCAAGGACTACCTGAAGCAGATCGGCAAGGTTGCCCTGCTGAACGCCGAGCAGGAAGTTGACCTCGCACTGCGGATCGAAGCCGGCCTGTTTGCTGACGAAAAGCTTGCCGCCGATGAGCTTCTGCCGGCTGAGAAGCAGATGGACCCCAAGCTCAAGCGTGAGCTGCAGTGGGTGTCCCACGACGGAAAGCGTGCCAAGAACCACCTCCTCGAAGCCAACCTCCGCCTGGTGGTCTCCCTGGCCAAGCGGTACACCGGCCGCGGCATGCTCTTCCTTGACCTGATCCAGGAAGGCAACCTGGGCCTGATCCGTGCGGTCGAGAAGTTCGACTACACCAAGGGCTTCAAGTTCTCCACGTACGCCACCTGGTGGATCCGCCAGGCCATCACCCGTGCCATGGCCGACCAGGCCCGCACCATCCGTATTCCGGTGCACATGGTGGAGGTCATCAACAAGCTGGCCCGCGTGCAGCGCCAGATGCTCCAGGACCTGGGCCGCGAGCCCGCTCCGGAAGAACTGGCCCTGGAACTGGACATGACCCCTGAAAAGGTTGTGGAAGTGCAGAAGTACGGCCGCGAGCCGATCTCCCTGCACACCCCGCTGGGTGAAGACGGCGACTCCGAGTTCGGTGACCTCATTGAGGATTCCGAAGCTGTTGTCCCCGCCGACGCCGTGAGCTTCACGCTCCTGCAGGAGCAGCTGCACTCGGTTCTGGACACGCTCTCCGAGCGTGAAGCCGGCGTAGTTGCCATGCGTTTCGGCCTGACCGACGGCCAGCCCAAGACCCTGGACGAAATCGGCAAGGTGTACGGGGTTACCCGCGAACGCATCCGCCAGATCGAATCCAAGACCATGTCCAAGCTGCGCCACCCGTCGCGGTCCCAGGTCCTGCGGGATTACCTGGACTAAAAGACACTGCGGGCTCGTCCCGGCAGCCGGCACTCCGTTACGCTCCGGCGGACGGGGTGCCGCTGTGTTTAAGCCCGGGGCACATGTGCACATAGCAAAAGAAGTCCCCTTCCGGTTGGAAGGGGACTTCTTCAAGCTTGGTACGCGCTGCCCGCACCTGCGCGGACGCTGCAGCGGTGGTTCTGCCGGTAATTACTCCGCAGGAACCGGCGCCTTCTCGTTCAGGCGAGCGGTTTCATCCTGCCATTCCGAAGTGAGCGGGCGAAGGTTTGCCTCGACCGCCCGTGCGTGGTGTCCGCAGAAAAGCAGTTCCCCACCGGAGGATTCCAGTACGGCACGTACGTATGCCTGTGCGCCGCAACGATCGCAGCGGTCCAGGCTGTTCAGCTCACGGGTTGCTACTGCTGCTGTCATGAGTTGCCTCCTCAAGGGTGTTGATACTTCATATAACCATCTTTGCCGGCCCAGCCATGGCAGGTTCGGCCGCCTTTCGCTCTGCGCGTACCATTTGGCCGGGGCGGTGTGGGCAGTCTCACTGCTGCTGAGTCGCTGACAGGTTCTGTCACCGCCGGGGATTAACCTTGTAGGAGTCCGGGTTGTTCCCGGACATTGATCCGTTTGACACTGATCCGTCTACATTGATCCGTTTGTTGGCCAGCGGCCGATACCAAGGAGTTTCATCGCACGTGGCGCCCCCAAGTTCGAACTACACAGCCCGGCACCTCTCCGTCTTGGAAGGGCTCGAAGCTGTCCGCAAGCGTCCGGGTATGTACATCGGTTCCACGGATTCCCGCGGCCTTATGCACTGCCTCTGGGAAATCATCGACAACTCCGTGGATGAGGCACTGGCCGGGTTTGGCCAAAGCATCAAAGTGATCCTGCACCCGGACGGCTCCGTGGAGATCCACGACGACGGACGCGGCATCCCGGTGGACATTGAACCGAAAACCGGGCTCTCCGGCGTCGAAGTGGTATTCACCAAGCTCCATGCCGGCGGCAAGTTCGGCGGCGGCTCCTACGCTGCCTCCGGCGGCCTGCACGGCGTCGGCGCCAGCGTGGTCAACGCCCTGTCCTCGCGGTTGGACGTCCAGGTGGACCGTGCCGGCAAGACCTACCAGATGGCTTTCCGCCGCGGCGAGCCCGGGCACTTTGCCGACACCGGCAAGAACCCCGCACCGGAGGCGAAATTCACCCCGTCCCCGGAAAGTTCGCCCCTGGAAGTGGTGGGCAAGGCCAAACGCGGCGTCACCGGCACGCGGATCCGGTACTGGGCGGACCGGCAGATCTTCACCCCGGACGCCAAGTTCTCCTACACCGAGCTGCAGTCCCGTGCCCGCCAGACCTCCTTCCTGGTGCCCGGTCTGCGCATCACCCTCCGCGACGAGCGCCGGCTGCCCGGTACCCCGGGCGAGAACGGTCCGGTGGAAGAGGTCTTCCACCACGACGGCGGCATTGCGGAATTTGTCGACTACCTGGCGGCCGACGCCGCCGTGACGGACATCTGGCGCCTCCACGGCACGGGCAAGTTCAAGGAATCAGTGCCTGTGCTGGACGACAGCGGGCACAGCAGGATCACCGAGATCGAGCGCGAGTGCGAAGTGGACATTGCCCTGCGGTGGGGCATCGGATACGAAACCAACATCCGGTCCTTCGTCAACATCATTGCCACGCCCAAGGGCGGCACCCACCAGACCGGCTTTGAGCAGGGCCTGCTCAAGACCTTCCGCAAGGTCATCGAAGCCAATGCCCGCAAGCTGAAGGCGGGCAACGACAAGATCGAAAAGGACGATGTCTTCGCCGGACTGACCGCGGTGCTGACGGTCCGGCTGGCCGAACCGCAGTTCGAGGGCCAGACAAAGGAAATCCTGGGCACCTCCGCGGTCCGTGCCATCGTCACCAAGGTGGTGGAGAAGGAAATCACCGCCCGGCTGAACTCCACGGCGCGTGCGGACAAGACCCAGTCCGCGCAGCTGCTGGAAAAGGTGGTGGCGGAGATGAAGTCGAGAATCTCTGCCCGCGTGCACAAGGAAACCCAGCGCCGCAAGAACGCGCTGGAGACCTCCACCATGCCCGCCAAACTGGCGGACTGCCGGATCGATGACCAGGAGCGCTCCGAACTCTTCATCGTCGAGGGCGACAGCGCCCTGGGCACCGCCAAGCTGGCGCGGTCCTCGGACTACCAGGCGCTGCTGCCCATCCGCGGCAAGATCCTGAACGTGCAGAAGGCGTCCGTGGCGGACATGCTCTCCAACGCCGAGTGCGCCGCCCTGATCCAGGTAGTGGGCGCCGGCTCCGGCCGCAGCTTCCAGTTGGACGCGGCACGGTACGGCAAAGTCATTTTCATGACGGACGCCGACGTCGACGGCGCGCACATCCGTACGCTGCTGCTGACCCTGTTCTTCCGCTACATGCGTCCGCTGGTCGAAGCCGGACGTGTGTACGCGGCGGTTCCGCCGCTGCACCGGGTGGAGGTCATCAACGCGGGTTCCAAGAGCAACGAGATGGTCTACACCTACAGCGAGAAGGAACTGCACCAGGTCCTGGCAAGCCTTGAAAAGGAGGGCAAGCGGTACAAGGAGCCCATCCAGCGGTACAAGGGACTGGGCGAAATGGATGCCGGCCAGCTGGCGGAAACCACCATGGACCCCCGGCACCGTACCCTGCGCCGGGTACGGATCTCGGAGGCTGCAGCAGCGGAGCACGCCTTCGAACTGCTGATGGGAAGCGACGTTGCCCCGCGCAAGGACTTCATCATTGCAGGCGCAGCCATGCTGGACCGGGACCGCATCGACGCCTAGCGGTGCGCCGGGTCGGGGCAGGGACTTAGTCCAGCAGGCCCGGAGCGATCAGCAGTGTGGTCGGGACGGCCAGCAGCAGGACCGAGAGGCACAGCACGCACACCTGCTGCCAGCGCGGGAGCGGCGGCTGCGGCGTCAGCAGCCGGCTGAGCCTGCCGGCTGTGCCCAGCGGTTCCTGGAAGTCCGGGCCGCCCAGGGCAGCCGGAGAGTTGGACGCCGGCGCTGCCGGCGTCTCCCGGCCAGGTGCGGGGCTGCCGGAACCCACTATGGCAACCGAACGCACCAGGGTTAGCCGGTCCACCTTCCGCAGCGCCTCATCATCTGCGAGCATTTCGATCAGTTCGTTGACCGACCGCTGCGCCATCAGTGAGGTCGGCAGCCACGGCAGCGCCGCGCGCCAGGCCGCGAACGCCCACAGCAGCAGGTGGTGGTGCTGAGCCAGATGCGCCCGCTCATGGGTCAGGACGGCGGAAAGCTCATCCTCGGAGAGCATGTTCAGCAGCCCGTCGGACAGGACGGTGACCGAGCGTGCGCCGCCGGGCAGGCAGTAGGCCACCGGCGTGGGGTGCTGGATCACCAAGGTGGCCGGTGCGTCCGAGGAGGGGGAGCTGAGCAGGTTCAGCATGTCCCGGTGCCGCCGCCGGCCGCGGAGAATGCGGTACCAGGTCAGCAGCAGGGTAAAGACCAAATGGGCGCTCAACAAAGATGCGGCGCTGAGGGCGAACACGTGGACCAAGCCGAGTTCGCTCGCCGGGGCGCCGGCCACCAGGATGGCCCAGAGGCCCTGCAGCCCGTCCAGCAAGTTGTTGCCCAGCGGTTCCAGGCCCCAGGTCAGCATGGCGCCGATCATCGACAGTCCGCCGGCGAGGGCTATGGCCTGCCACAGGACCATGGCCGTGAAGGGGGAGCGCGCGGGCCACTTTGCCCGCGAGAGGAGAATGGGCACGGGCCACGCCAGGATAATCGCCAGCGCGGCCAGTGCGTAGGAAGCCCAGAACACTCTGTTGGTGCCGCTGCCTAGGCGCCGAGCAACCTGCGGAGCATCTCGGCTTCGGTGTCGGAGACCGAGCCGACAAACCGGGCCAGGACGGCTTCACGGTCGTTGGCGGTACCCAGGGCCTCGTGCATCAGTTCGGCGGTGTGTTCTGCACGCGTGGTCACTGCCCGGTAGCGGTGCGGCCGGATGTCCCGCTCGCGGCGTACCAGGGATTTTTTCTCCAAGCGCGAAAGGACGGTCAGCACAGTAGTCACTGCCAGGCCCCTGCCGTCGGCGGATTCCTCGCGCTGCGCCAGTTTTTCCCGCAGCTCGTTGGCCGTGGCTGCTTCGGGCGACTCCCACAGGAGGTCCATCATTGCGCGTTCCAGGTCACCCAGCGTAGCCATGTGCATCCTTCTCGTTATTCAGTCCCGGCCTCAGCCGATAGTTCAGTCCAGACCTACCAATGTACCGCGTTTCGGCCTGTGGTTCTACATCACGTAGAAATCTTTGCGGCGATGTTCTACGCTGTGTAGAAGTCAGTCTTCTACGTCCTGTAGAAGTCGTCGAACTATTGAAGGACAAATCGCGTGGAAGCACTGGATATCGCCCGGTGGCAGTTTGGCATCACCACCGTCTACCACTTCCTTATGGTGCCGCTGACCATTGGCCTGGGCATCGTGGTCGCAGCATTGCAGACGGCCTGGGTACGTACCGGCAAAGAGCAGTACCTCAGGATGACCAAGTTCTGGGGCAAGCTCTTCCTCATCAACTTCATCCTCGGCCTGGCCACCGGCCTGGTGCAGGAATTCCAGTTCGGCATGGCGTGGAGCGAGTACAGCCGTTTCGTCGGTGACGTCTTCGGCGCCCCGCTGGCCCTGGAATCGCTGCTCGCCTTCTTTACCGAGTCTGTGTTCCTGGGACTATGGGTCTTCGGCTGGAAGCGTCTGCCGAAGAAAATCCACCTGGCGAGCATCTGGATCACCACGCTTGCCTCGATGCTTTCGGCCTACTTCATCCTGGCCGCCAACTCCTGGATGCAGCACCCCGTGGGCGTGGAAATGGTCGACGGTCGCCCGGTCATGAATGACATCTGGGCCGTCCTGACCAACAACACCCTGCTGGTGGCCTTCCCGCACACCGTCTTCGGTGCCTTCGCCGTAGCCGGCGGCTTCCTGCTCGGCATCTCCTGGTACCACCTCTGGAAGCGGCGCCGTGACGGCATCGACACCGTGGACAGCAAGGGCAACGTAGTAGTTGGCGAACGGCCCGAAATCGGCCGCGACAAAACCGACCACGCCGTCTGGCTCCGCTCGTTGCGCGTGGGCGCCGCCGTCGCCGTCGTCGCCTTCGCCGGCGTGGCCGTCAGCGGCGACCTGCAGGGCAAGCTCATGTTCGAGCAGCAGCCCATGAAGATGGCTGCGGCTGAAGCTGCCTGCCACGACGGTACCGGCTTCTCCGTCCTCTCCGTCGGGGACCCCGGCGCTGCAAACTGCGAGGACGTGGACACGCTCCTCGAGATCCCCGGCATGCTCTCCTTCCTGGCCAACGGCGACTTCGACACCGAGATCCGGGGCGTGAACACCCTCCTGGACCAGTACCAGGACGACTACGGCACCCACCTGCCGGACAACGAAATCTACGGCTCCAACTCGGGCGCGGAGATCGACTACACACCGAACTTCGCCGTCACCTACTGGGGCTTCCGCATCATGATCGGCTTCGGCGGCATCGCAGCAGTCGCTGCGGCCTTCGCCCTCTGGGTGGTCCGCAAGGGCACCGTGCCCGAGTCGAAGTGGCTGATGCGCCTGGCCGTGTTCGGCATCCTGGCGCCGTTCGGCGCCAACAGCGCCGGCTGGATCTTCACCGAGATGGGACGCCAGCCGTTTGTGGTGGCACCGAATCCCACCGGCACCGACGGCGTCTTTATGTTCACCGCGGCTGCCGTCTCACCGGGCGTAAGTATGGGCGAACTGCTCTTCTCCGTCATCGCGTTCACCGTGGTCTACCTGGCACTGCTGGTGGTTGAGGTCCGGCTGCTGTTCAAGTTCGTCCGCGGCGGCGTCCCGGCTGCCATGCCGGACCTGCTGGGCAACGACGACGGCGACACCGGCGGCCTCAACTCCCCGGGCATGGACCCGGACGGCACGCCCGGAAAGGCGAAGTCCGATGTCCTCGACTTTGCCTACTAAGACCTTCCGGACCGGCCGGATCCGGTCCCGCACCTGCGGGACCGGATCCACCCCGACCCTGTCCGGCTTCCTTTCAACCCTGCCGGCCGCCGGCATCCCTGGAGCTCTGTTGTAATGTCGCTACCGTTGTTCTGGTTTATCGTGATTGCCTTCCTGTGGGTCGGCTACCTCTTCCTCGAAGGCTTCGACCTGGGCGTGGGCATGCTTATGAAGCTGATGGCCCGCGACGAGAAGGAACGCCGCGTGCTGCTGAACACCATCGGCCCGGTGTGGGACGGCAACGAGGTGTGGCTGATCACCGTGGGCGCGATGACGTTCGCCGCGTTCCCCATGTGGTACGCCTCGCTGTTCTCCGCGCTGTACATCCCGCTGGTCTTTGTGCTGATGGGCCTGATTTTCCGGGCGGTCTCCATCGAGTACCGCGGCAAGCATGACAGTGACAGCTGGCGCAACCGGTGGGACTGGGGGATGGCCCTGGGTTCGCTCGTGGCCGCCTTCGGCGTGGGGGCCGCGCTTGGGCTGACCACCACCGGCCTGCCGCTGAACGAGAACGGCGACCGGGTGGGCGGGGCCTTCGCCTGGCTGACCCCGTACGCCGTGCTGGGCGGAGTGGCCGTTGTGGCGTTCTGCCTGATTCACGCCTGCGCGTTCCTGATGCTCAAGACCGACGGCGAGATCCGCGAACGTTCCCGCAAGGTGGTCCTGCACTGGCTGCCGCTGGGCATCCTCCCGCTGGCTGCCTGGGCGATCATTGTCCAGTTCATGAACGGCAAGGCCTCGACGCTTCCCCTGCTGGTAGTGGCCGTGGTGGGTGCACTGCTCGCCTGGATCTTTGCCCGGCGCGGCCGCGACGGGGCGACTTTCGTCAGCCTCGGCGTCTTCCTCGTGGCCGGTGCGGCCACCATCTTCGCCGCCATGTACCCGGTGGTACTGCCCTCCACGCTGGACGCCGCCTGGAACCTGACCGTGGAGAACGCCTCCGCATCCCCGTACGCCCTGAAGGTCATGAGCTGGGTGGCACTATTCGGCCTGCCGGTCGTGGTGCTCTACCAGGGCTGGACCTACTGGGTCTTCCGCAAGCGGGTCAGCGCTGAAGCGATCCCGGCCGCCCACAGCTTCAAGTCGCAGTGAAGCCCGTCCTGCCGGTCAGCGCCACCAGTCGGCGGGCGCTGTATCTTCTTGGCCTGCTGGCCGCCGTCAAGGCGGCCGGCCTGGTCCTGCTGGCCGACGCCGTGGCCGGTGGAATTGCCGGCTTGGCCGGCGGCGGCCCGGACTGGAACCGGATGCTGCTCCTCGGTGCCGCCGGTGCCGTGCTCCGCTCCCTGGCGGTGTGGGGGCAGGACACCGTAGCCCAGCGGGCAGCGGCCGGAGTCAAGGACGAACTGCGCCGCCAGCTTTCCGCCCGCGTGCTGTCCGACGGCGGCACGGTGCCCGGCATGGGCAGCGGCGCCTTGAGCGTCCTGCTCACGCGCGGTCTCGACGGCCTGGACAACTACTACTCCAAGTACCTGCCCGCACTGGTGACCTGTGCCGTCGTTCCCCTGCTGGTAGGCATCCGCATCCTGTCAGCGGACTGGGTCAGCGCGCTCATCGTTGTGCTGACCGTGCCCCTGATTCCGGTGTTCATGATCCTGATCGGCATGCATACGCAGGACAAGACCGCCGCGGCCGTGGATGCCCTGAACCGGCTGTCGGACAACATGCTGGAGCTGGCCAAGGGCCTGCCGGTGCTGGTGGGGCTTGGCCGTGCCAAGGCCCAGACCAGGGCCCTGCGGGACGTGGCCGACCGTTACCGCACCACCACGCTGGCCACGCTGCGCGTTGCTTTTATGTCTTCCCTGGCCCTTGAGCTGATTGCCACCATCTCCGTGGCGCTGGTGGCCGTGTTTATCGGCGTGCGGCTGGTGCACGGCGGCATGCCGCTGGAAGTGGGGCTGCTGGCCCTGATTCTGGCCCCCGAATGCTATCAACCGCTGCGTGACCTGGGTACCGCGCACCACTCCAGTGAAGACGGATTGGAAGCGCTGAACCGCACCAACGCCGTGCTTCGCGCACCGGCTGCCCGTCCGCTGGTTTCCGCTGCCGGGAGCGGCGCCGGGGCCGGAACCCCGGGCAACGCCGTGCCCGGACACGCGCCCCTGCAGGTCCGGAACCTGACCATCAGTTACGAGGGACGCCCGCATCCGGCCGTGGAGAACCTGAGCTTCACCGTACCCGCAGGCTCCATCGCGGCCCTGACCGGCCCCAGCGGTGCCGGCAAGACGTCGGTGCTTGAGGCCCTGGCCGGGCTGCGCCGCGACGGCGGGGACACCCGGCTCAGCGGATCCGTTGACGGCGTTGACCGTTCCACCCTGGCCTGGATACCCCAGCATCCCGTCCTCGTGGAGGACACCGTTGCCCGGGAAATTGCCCTGTACGCGGGTCTGCCGGCCGGCGACGCCACCCGTCCCGACGCTCCCGCCCGTGCCGCAGCCCGCGACGCACTGGACGCAATCGACGCCGGACACCTCCTGGACGCCGCGACCGCCGATCTCAGCCCCGGCGAGCAGCGCCGGGTGGCCGTGGCCCGTGCCCTCGCCCGGATCGACGCCGTCCCCGGCGTCCGGGTGCTGCTGGCCGATGAACCCACTGCGCACCTGGATGTCCGCAGCGCTTCGGCTGTCCGTGCAGCGCTGGCCGGGCTGCGCGGCCGGGCTACCGTCCTCCTGGTGGCGCACGACGCCGCAACGGCCGCCGTGGCGGACACCCTGATCCCCGTGGATGCGCCCGCAGGCGTGGTGCAGCCCGCCGGCAGCGGTGCGGTGTTCGAGACGGTCTTCGAGACTGCGCCCGAGGCACTGCCCGAGGAACTGCCCAAGTCGCTGACCGGAACCGCCGACCTGCAGGCGGATCCGTCGCCGGAACCCACCGCCGTCGCGCCGATGACGGCAGCAGCGGAGAACGCAGCCGCCCCGGCCCACCAGCCGCTGTGGAAGAACATGCTGGTACTGCGGCCGTGGAGCAAGCAGTTTGTCCTGGCACTGGTCCTGGGCACAGCCGCCACCATGTTCGCCGTCACCCTGACGGCACTGTCTGCCTGGCTGATTGTCCGTGCCAGCGAGCAGCCGCCCATCCTGTACCTGATGATGGCGATTGTGGGGGTGCGGTTCTTCGGTATTGGCCGTGCCCTGCTGCGCTACCTGGAGCGGCTCTCCCTGCATGACGCGGTTTTCCGCGCCACGAATACCCTGCGCGTACGGCTGTGGAACGGCCTGCTGCAGCGGCCCGAAGGCTGGCGCCGCGTGGCCCGCGGCGGCGGTGCACTGGAACGGCTCGTGGGCGACGTGGACGAGTTGCGGGACATTGCGCCGCGGGTCGTCTTCGCGCCGCTGACCGGACTGCTCACTGCGGCTGGAGCCTGCGTGGCAACCTGGCTGCTGGTCCCTGAGGGCCTCGCGGTGCAGGTGGCGCTGTGCGTCGTCGGAATGCTGGTTGCTCCGCTGCTGGCACTGCTCGCCGACCGCGCAGCACGGGCAGCCACGGTCAACCTGCAGGCACGGTCCATGTCCGGCATGGCCCGCCTGCTTTCCGCAGCTCGGGACCTGGAAGCCAACTCCAGCTCGGCACCCGTGCTGGCCCGCCAGGAACAACTCGAAGCGGCGGCGGCCAAAGCCGTCCGGCGCAGTGCCTGGGCACAGGGGCTGGCCAACGCCCTGACCGCCCTCGCCTGCTCCCTGAGCGCGCTCTACATGGTCAGTGCCGCCCGCGAGGCTCCGGCCACAGTGGCCGCCGTGGTGGTCCTGGTCCAGCTGGCCCTGATCGAACCCTTTGTTGCGGTCAACGGGTCCATCCAGCAGTTCTTCGCCTGGCGGACGCTGGGGGACAAGGTGCTGCCGGACCTGGGCACCGATGACGTGGAGGAGGACACCACCGAAGCCGAAGCGGCCGCGCGCGCCCGGTTCGGCACGGTGCAGGACCTGGAACTGCACGGCATCCGTTACCGCTACCCGGGCGCTGCACGCGATGTCCTGGCCGGGGTGGACCTGGAGGTATCGGCAGGGGAGTGGGTGGCTGTCACCGGCCCGTCCGGCAGCGGCAAGTCCACGCTCCTGGGCGTCCTGCTGGGGTTCCTTACACCGCAAAGCGGGTCATACACCATCAACGGGCAGCAGGCGCAGTCGCTGCCGCCCGCTGCCCGGCGCATGGCGTGGTGCCCGCAGGAGGCCCACCTCTTCGACTCCACGCTGCGCGGAAACCTTCTGCTGGCCCGTGACCGCGCCCTGGCGCCAAGCGAAGCCGAAATGGTCGAGGCACTGCGCGCCGTCGGGCTTGGACCGCTGTTCCGGACGCTGCCCGAAGGACTGGACACGCCCATCGGTGCCGGCGGACATTTCCTCTCCGGCGGCCAGCGCCAGCGCCTCGCCGTGGCGCGGGCACTGCTTGCAGAGGCCGACGTCGTGCTCCTGGACGAGCCTACGGCCCACCTGGACGCGGCGGCCGGGGAACAGCTCATGGCGGACCTGAAGTCCGGCCTGCAGGGCAAGGCCGTGGTGGTGGTGACCCACAACCCTGCAGATGCCGCCTGGTGCGAACGGGAGGTCGGCCTGGGCGCAGGGGCTGTGCTTCTGTCCTAGCGCTTATGGGGTGTCCTAGGGTGGATGGATGCAGACGCCCTCCCTTCCCACAGTCCCAGGGCCGGAAACCGGTCTCCGCTGGCGCTCCATCGCAGCCGACGACGTCGATGCCTGGTATGCGCTAATCCGCCGGATGGCGGAGGCGGACAGACCGGGCTGGGTGGAGGACCGCCGGGACCTGGAGCAGGCACTGGAAACCGCCTCCGGGGACCCGGCGCTGGACACGCTGATTGGCCTGGACAAAGACGGGGCAGCACGCGCCTACGGGCGGATTGCGCTGAACCCGGGCTCCGAAACCGGGTCCGGGTTCGGCGGCGTGGATCCGCAGTGGCGCCGCCGCGGGATCGGCGCGGCCGTGTTCGGCTGGCAGGAAGCGCGCCTGCGGCAGCGGCTGCTCAGCGAGCACCGCAAGCACGGTGTGCTGCGGACCTATGCCGAGGAAGCCAACGCGTCGCACGTTGCCCTGCTGGAGTCCGCCGGCGCCCGTGTGGTGCGGTACTTCACGGAGATGAGCCGGCCGCTGCACACGGACCTGCCGGACGCCGAATTGCCGGCGGGCATGGAGTTCCAAACGTTCAGCGCCGCGAATTCCGACGCCATCCGCCGGGCGCATAATGAAGCGTTCAAGGACCACTGGGGCAGCGAGCCGCGCAACAAGGAACGCTGGGCGTTCACCGTTGGGCATCCCGAGTTCCGTCCGGACTGGAGCTTCGCCGTGATCGATTCCGGCACCGGGGAAGTCGCTGCATACCAGCTGGCCAGCTTCGACCCGGAGAGCCAGTCCATCCACGGCTACAAAGAGGGCTACACCATGCTCCTTGGGGTGCGACGGAACTGGCGCGGACGCAAGCTGGCACCGGCCATGCTGGGCGAAGCCATGCGCCGGTTCCGCGACGGCGGGATGGACAACGCCGGACTGGGGGTGGACACCGAGAACCCCTCCGGCGCCCATGACCTGTACGAAAGCCTTGGCTACCGTCCGACGCACCGCGAAGTGGTCTTCGACAAACCCGTGCTCTAAGACGTGCCCGTGCCCTCTAGGCCGGGGTGTGCTTCGGGGTTGTCTGGATCCATATCGCCTCGGCGGCGGGGAGGCCCAGTTCCATGGGACGCCCGCACGCTTCGATGGTGAGCGTTCCGGCGTAGGGCTGGCGCGCCAGGACGGTCAGCACCGTATCCAGGTGCAGTCCCAGTCCGGCGATATAGCGCAGCAGTTCCGGTTCGTTGTCTGACACGCGTGCCACCACGCCACGCGTCCCGGGCTCGCAGCGGCTGAGCCGCAGGGCATCCAATACCGGGAAACTGCCGTCGCGGGCGGGAATCGGGTCTCCATGGGGGTCGCGGACGGGGTGGCCGAGCCGGGCGGATAACGCGTCCACCATTTTGTCCGAAACCGCGTGCTCCAGGTGCTCGGCTTCGTCGTGGACTTCGTCCCACCGGTAGCCCAGGTACTCCACCAGGAACGTCTCGATCAGCCGGTGCCGCCGCACCATGCCCACGGCCGCCGTCTCGCCGGCAGCGGTCAGGGCAATGGAGCCGTAGCGCGCATGTGTGAGGAGCCCTTGGGCCGTAAGCTTTTTCACCGCTTCGGAGACGGACGACGGCGAAAACCCCATGTGGACTGACAACGCGGAGACCGTCAGGGGTTCGTCCGTCCACTCCTGTGCGGTCCAGATGACCTTCAGGTAATCCTGGGTAGCCGTGGAAAGTTCGCTGTGTGGTGCCACGGTCCCACCTTACTGGAAGGCCTGCATGAAAAATGGCCCTCAAATACCCCCAGGGGGTACTTGACCTATACCCCTTGGGGGTATACCTTGGTGGGGAAAGCGAGGGGAGAGAACCATGACAGAAGCAACCGGACATGCCGTGCACACACCCGGGGCGGCAGCGGCAGGCGTTGCGGCGCCGGCCGCAGTGCACGGATACACCTCCGATAAAGCTGCGTACCTGCGCCGGCTGAAGCGGGTCGAGGGCCAGGTCCGCGGCATCGCCCGGATGGTGGAGGAAGACAAGTACTGCATAGACATCCTCACGCAGGTCGCCGCCATCAATAAGGCGCTGCATGCCGTCAGCCTGGGGCTGGTCCAGGATCACATGTCGCATTGCGTGGTGGATGCCGCGCAGGAAGCAGAGCGCACCGGCAACCCCGAACTCGTCCAGGCCAAGGTGCAGGAAGCAGCCGACGCGATCGGCCGGCTCCTGCGCTAGGGTCCGCCGAAGAATACCCAAGAAAGAAGAAGGATATGGAAACCACCACACTGAACATCTCCGGTATGACCTGCGGCCACTGTGTAGCCTCCGTCACGGAAGAACTGAAAGCGCTCGACGGCGTCAGCGAGGTCTCCGTTGACCTGAACGCCGGCGGGGTCTCCACCGCCACCGTCACCTCCACCCGGAGGATGGCACCGGCGGAACTGGGCGAAGCGGTAGCCGAAGCGGGCTACATGGTCGTCGAAACCACGGCCTAGGAGCCGTTCCCGGGCCCGGCCCAACGCTGGATCCGGCCCCGGACAGCCGGCAGTAAGCAACAGAAGGGAAGAACCATGGACACCCAGGAACTGGTGAACAACAACGCCAGGGCCGTTGAGCTCGATATCCAGGGCATGACGTGCGCCTCCTGCGTGGCACGGGTGGAACGCAAGCTCGGCAAGATCGAAGGCGTGGAAGCATCGGTTAACCTGCCGCTGGAAAGCGCGCGCGTAACGGCACCGGCTTCAGTGACGGACCAGCAGATCCTCGACGCGGTGAACTCTGCCGGTTACCAGGCACGGTTGAAGACCCGGGCCGGCAACTCCGCCGCGCATGGTGCGCATGCGGAGGGCAGCCACGCAGGCGAGGACCATCTGGCCCACGGCAGCCACGCAGGCGAGGACCATCTGGCCCACGGCGGCTCAGGCGAGGACCATATGTCCCACGGCGGGACCGCAGCACAGCTGCGTCCGCGGCTGATTGCCGCCGCCGTCCTCAGCGTGCCGATCCTGCTGATTTCCATGGTTCCGGCCCTGGCCTTCCCCAACTGGGGCTGGGTGGCCGCACTGCTGGCCCTGCCTGTGGTGACGTGGTCCGCGTGGCCCTTCCACCGGGCCGCGGCCATCAACGCCAGGCACCTGGCGTCCACCATGGATACCCTCGTGGCGATCGGCGTCGCGGCCTCGTATCTGTTCTCGGTGGGCGAGCTGCTGGCCGATCCGGGGCTGACCGCAGACCCGGGCATGGGCGCGGACCCGCACCTGTACTTCGAAGTGGCGTCGGTGGTGGTGACCTTCCTGCTGCTGGGCCGCTACCTGGAGGCCAACGCCAAGACCAAGGCATCGGACGCATTGAAATCGCTCCTGAGCCTAGGTGCCAAGGACGCGACCGTGCTGCGCGGCGGAGAGGAAATCCGGATCCCGGCGGACCAGCTTGCCGTGGGCGACATTGCCGTAGTCCGGCCCGGGGAGAAAATCCCGGCCGACGGTGTCGTGGTGGACGGCCGTTCCGCCGTTGATGCGTCCCTGATCACCGGCGAATCCCTGCCGGTGGAAGTGGACGTGGACAGCCCCGTTACCGGGGCGACCATTAATACTTCGGGCCGGCTGCTGGTCCGGGCCACCCGTGTGGGCAGCGAAACCACATTGGCGCAGATGGGCCGCCTGGTCAGCGATGCCCAGTCCGGCAAGGCGCCCATTGCGCGGCTCGCTGACCGGATCAGTGCAGTTTTTGTGCCGGTGGTGCTGGGCATTGCGGTGCTGACCTTCCTGCTCTGGCTGTTCTTCGCCGGTGACCTGCAGGCAGCGTTCGTGGCTGCGGTTGCCGTGCTCGTTATTGCATGCCCCTGTGCCCTGGGGCTGGCCACACCCGTGGGCCTGCTGACCGGTACCGGGCGGGGTGCCCAGCTGGGCATCCTCATCAAGGGCCCGCAGGTGCTGGAAGACACCCGCACCGTGGACACCATCGTGCTGGACAAGACCGGAACCATCACCACCGGCAAGCTGTCCGTGGCACGGGTCCGGCTCCTGGACAGTGCCCCCGCGGACCTGACGCAGGACGGGCTGCTGCGCCTGGCCGGCTCGGTGGAAGATGCCGGGGAGCATCCCATTGCCCGGGCCATCGCGGCCTCCGCCCGCTCCGGCCCGGGCACCGTCTCCGTCGCCGGATTCGATTCGGCTCCCGGCGGAGGGGTGCGCGGCACCGCTGACGGCCGCAGCGTTGTTGCCGGACGTCCGGCCTGGCTGGATGAGAACGGCGTCGACCTGCCCGACGGCGCGTATGCGGCACTGCGCCAGGAGCAGGCTGCCGGTTCGACGGCGGTGCTGGTGGCGGTGGACGGGCACGCGGCCGGCATCATCTCGCTGCAGGACACCCTGAAGGACGGCTCGGCGGCTGCCATTGCCAGGTTCCGCAGCCTGGGCCTGCGTCCGGTGCTGCTGACCGGTGACAACGCCGTGGTGGCGGCCCACGTGGCGGAACAGGTCGGCATTCCGGCGGAAGACGTCCTCGCGGACGTCCGCCCGGAAGGCAAGGTGGAGGCAGTCCGGCGGTTCCAGGACCAGGGACGTACCGTGGCCATGGCCGGCGACGGCGTGAACGACGCCGCGGCGCTGGCGCAGGCCGACCTCGGCATTGCCATGGGCACGGGCACCGACGTTGCCATGGAAGCGGCGGACCTGACCGTGATGGGCAGCGACCTGGGCCAGGTGGCCACCGCCATCGAGCTGTCCCGGCGTACGCTGGCGACCATCAAGACCAACCTGTTCTGGGCCTTCTTCTATAACGCTGTGGGCATCCCGGTAGCGGCTTTCGGGCTGTTGAACCCGATGATTGCCGGAGCAGCGATGGCCGCCAGTTCGGTGCTGGTGGTGGGTAACTCGCTGCGGCTGCGCAGCTTCGGCAAACAGCACGCCCAGTAGGCTGCACGGCACAGAAAAAAGCGGCAGGCATGGTCCAACGGACCATGCCTGCCGCTTGGTTTGCGCGGTGCTTGTGTGGCTGTGCTTGGTGTGGCGGTGCCTTGTGTGCCGGGGCTAGCCTTGGCTGGGGCCGACGGCGTCCACTGCATTGGCCAGCGGCACCCCGGACCCGTCCCGGCGCCCGTGCTCGGTGGGCAGCGCCCGGGCTACGCCGTTGGCAGCAGCTGCCTTGGCTGGTCCGTGCCCGGCCCAGGCCACCACCAGAGCGTCTTCGCCCTTCAGGAAACGGTGCGCCCGGACACCGGCAGTAGCGCGGCCCTTGGCGGGGAATTCCTCGAACGGCGTCACCTTGACGGAGCCGCCGGGTGTGCCCGGCAGGGTTTCGGCGGCGGTGGACACCGTCACCACTACCGCATCGGGATCATCCGCGGCCACCACTCCGAAGTACACCACGGCGTCGTCGGCTGCCAGCTTGATGCCGGCCACGCCGCCGGCCGTGCGGCCCTGGGCACGGACGGCGGACGCCGGGAAGTGCAGCAGCTGCGCCGAACGGGTGATGAAGACCAGTTCATCGGTCTCGTTCGCGGCCACCGCAGCACCTACCACCTCGTCCTTCGGCTTGAGCGTGACGGCTTCCCAATCGTCCCGGTTCAACGGGTAATCCGGGTTCACGCGCTTCACCACGCCGTTGCGGGTGCCCAGTGCCACTACTTCATTCAGCGGCACCAGGCCAACCAGTTTCTCGCCCTTGGCCAGGGTCATGAACTCCTTCGCGGGAACCCCGCCGGCCAGGTTCGGCAGCCCGGCGGTGGAGGGCAGGGCCGGCAAATCCAGCACCTGCACGCGGATCATCCGGCCGCTGGAGGTCAGCGCGCCTATCTCGCCGCGCGCCGTGGTCTTCACCACGGAGCGGAAGACGTCGTGGCGCACCCGCTGGCCGCTTTCAGCCAGCGGGTCCTGGTCCGAGGTGCGGGCCACCTGGCCCGAGGTGGAGAGGATGGCCCAGCAGGGGTCGTCCGGGATTTCCAGCGGCAGGACGGCTTTGGCCCCCTTGCCGGTGGCGCCTGCAGCAGCGGCGGCGACGGCGGCGCCCTTCAGCGGGGAGGCAGCCTCGGATTCCAGCAGCACGGTGCGCCGCGGCGTGGCGTACTTGGCCGCTACCTCGCCCAGCTCGTCCGAGACCAGGGAACGCAGGAGCTCTTCAGAGCCCAGGATGGCTTCCAGCTCCTCGATGGCCTTGCGCAGCTCGTCCTGTTCCTTCTCCAACTCAATGCGGGAGTACTTGGTCAGCTGGCGCAGCCGCAGTTCCAGGATGTGGTTGGCCTGGATCTCCGTCAGGTCGTACACGGCCATCAGCCGCTGGCGGGCCTGAGCGGTCTCATCCGAGGACCGGATGATCTGGATGACTTCGTCAATGTCCACAATGGCGATCAGCAGGCCCTCGACCAGGTGCAGCCGGTCCTTCTTCCGGCCCAGCCGGTAAGCGGTCCGGCGGCGGACCACGCCGATGCGGTGGGCCACGTACACCTGCAGCAGCTCCACCAGGCCCAGGGTGCGCGGCTGGCCGTCCACCAGGGTCACGTTGTTGATGCCGAAGGAATCCTCCATGGGCGTGAACTTGTACAGCTGCGCCAGCACGGCATTGGGATTGAACCCGTTTTTCAGCTCGATCACCAGCCGCAGCCCGTGGCTGCGGTCCGTCAGGTCCACAATGTCGGAAATGCCCTGCAGCTTCTTGGACGTGACGGCGTCCTTGATTTTTTCGATGACCTTTTCCGGGCCCACCATGTACGGCAGTTCCGTCACCACCAGGCCGGTGCGGCGGGCGGTCAGCTGTTCCACTTCGACCTTGGCGCGGGTCTTGAAGGATCCGCGGCCCGTGGCGTAGGCATCCCGGATGCCCTCCAAGCCCACGATCCGTCCGCCGGAGGGCAGGTCGGGGCCGGGAATGAACCGCATCAGTTCATCCAGCCCGGCATCGGGATTGGCGATCAGGTGACGGGTGGCGGCAATGACTTCGCCCAGGTTGTGCGGGGCCATATTGGTGGCCATGCCCACGGCAATGCCCGTGGCGCCGTTAACCAGCAGGTTCGGGAAGGCGGCGGGCAGCACTTCGGGCTGTTCCAGCTGGTTGTCGTAGTTGGGCACAAAGTCCACTACGTCTTCATCGAGGTGGTCCGTCATGGTCAGCGCGGGGGCCGCCAGCCGGGCCTCGGTGTACCGGGCGGCGGCAGGGCCGTCGTCGAGCGAACCGAAGTTGCCGTGCCCGTCGATCAGCGGCAGGCGCAGCGCCCAGTCCTGCGCCATGCGCACCATGGCGTCGTAAATGGCCGTGTCACCGTGCGGGTGCAGCTTGCCCATTACCTCGCCCACCACGCGGGCGGACTTCACATGCCCGCGGTCCGGGCGCAGCCCCATGTCGGACATCATGTACAGGATGCGGCGCTGGACGGGCTTCAGCCCGTCCCGCGCATCCGGAAGGGCGCGCGAATAGATGACCGAGTAGGCGTATTCGAGGAACGAGCCTTCCATCTCGGTGGTGACATCAATATCGATGATGTTCTCGGCGATCACTTCGCCGGGTGCGGACTTGGAGACGGGTTGGCGCCGGGCCATGCTGTGTCGAATCCTTGCAGTGGTAGGAGGTGGGTGGCAGGAGGTGGGTGGTTGGGGACTACTCTGAGTCTATGGTGGAGCAGGGACATTACCCCGAATATTGGGAAGCCGACGTCGTGTTGCGGGACGGCGGTACCGGCCATCTGCGGCCGGTTTCCCCCGCGGACGCAGACGCGCTGCAGGCCTTCCACATGCGGCAGTCGCAAAGCTCCATCTATCTTAGGTTCTTCACCTACAAGGCCAAGCTCACCAAAAAGGAGCTTGAGCGCTTCACCAACGTGGACTACCGCAACCGGGTGGCGTTCGTCATCACCATTGGTGACGAAATTATCGGCATCGGCCGTTATGACCGCCTCGACGACCCCACTGAGGCCGAGGTTGCCTTCAACATCTCCGACGGCCACCAGGGCCGCGGCCTGGGTTCCATCCTGTTGGAGCACCTTGCCGCCGCCGCGCGGGAAAACGGCATTCGCCGGTTCTCGGCCGAAGTGCTGCCGGAGAACCGCAAGATGATCGGTGTCTTCGCCGACGCCGGGTACGAGGTGCGCCGGCATTTCGACGACGGCGTGATTGCCCTGGACTTCAACATCGACCCCACGGAGAAATCCCTGGCGGTGATGGAGGCCCGCGAGCACCGCGCCGAGGCGCGCAGCGTCGCGGACCTGCTCTCGCCGTCGTCCATTGCCGTTATCGGAGCCAGCCGCGAGTGGGGATCGGTGGGTTACCAGCTTCTGGAGCACATCATTGAGGGCGGCTTCAAGGGCTCCGTTTATGCCATCAATCCCGAGGCCTTCGAACTGGCCGGCATGATTTCCTACAGCCGGATCGCAGACGTTCCGGAAACGGTTCAGCTTGCCGTGATCGCAGTGCCGTACGACCAGGTCCTGGAGGTCGCCGACGAGTGCGCGGCTGCCGGCGTCAAGGCGCTGCTTGTGGTCACAGCCGGGTTCGGGCCCAAGGGGCCGGAAGGCCTGGCCCGGCAGCGCGCCCTTGTCCGCCGGGCCCGTGCGCACGGCATGCGGGTGGTGGGGCCGGCATCGCTGGGCCTGATCAACACCCGTCCCGAGGTAGCACTGAACGCGTCCATGGCTCCGGCGCTGCCGCGGCGCGGGGGATTGGGGTTGTTCAGCCAATCCGCGGCCATCGGGGTGCTGCTTTACGCCACTGCGCAGCGCCGCGCGCTGGGGCTGTCCTCCACCATCTCGGCCGGCAACCGGGCCGATGTGTCCGGCAACGATGCCATGCAGTATTGGGAGGACGACGCCGACACCAAGGTGGTGGCGATGTACCTGGAGTCGGTGGGCAACCCGCGTAAGTTCTCCCGCCTGGCCCGCCGGCTGGCTCGCACCAAGCCGGTGATCGTGGCGAAATCCGATGTCACCGGCCTCCAGCTGCCGCCCGGCCACGCGGTGCGGACCACCCAGGCACCCCCCGGCGCGTTGGATGCCATGCTGCGCCAGTCCGGCGTCATCCGGGTCAGCACCAATGAACAGCTGATCGACGTGGCGCAGATCGCCGTCAGCCAGCCGCTGCCCCGCGGCCGCAGGATGGCCGTCTTCAGCAACTCGGTGGCACTGGGCCGGGTGCTGGCCGACGCGTGCACCGGACTGGACCTGGAAATCACGGCACTGGAAGCCGAACTTGCCCTGGACACCGGCAGAAGCGTGGCCCTGCCGCAGCTGCGCCGGACCGTCATAGGGGTCCTTTCCGACGATGACGTCGACGCCGGCGTTGTGGCCATCCTGCCCACCCCCGGGCTCACCACCGATGCCATTGCTGCCGTGCTGGCCGAATGCGTGCAGGAGACCGGGAAACCGCTGGTGGCGGCGTTCACCGGAATTGTTGACCCGCGGGCGCATGTGGAAGGCATCCTTGCCGCCGATACCGACGTACCCGGTGAGGGTCTGCCGTGCTTCAGCAGCCCCGGTGCCGCGGTCAGCGCACTGGCGGCCGTGGTGCGGTACACCGAGTGGGCCAACCGCGACCACGGCAGCTTCGTGGAGCCGGCCGGGGTGGACACCGAGGGTGCCGCAGCTTTCATCACTTCCCTGATGGGCCGGGTCGAAGGGGACCGCCTGACCCGTCTGGACCAGGAACATACCGCCCGGCTGCTGCAGTTCTACGGGATCTCCGTGCTGCCGTCCGTCAACTTTTCCACCCCTGAGGAAGCCGTGGCCGCCGCGGACCGGCTGGGCTGGCCCGTGGCTGTCAAGACCAGGGAAGGGCATCTGCGCCACCGCCTGGATCTTGGGGGAGTGCGGCTGAACATTTCCAGCCCCGAGGCACTGCGGACCAACATTGAGCAGATGCGCGGCGCGCTGCAGCGGTACGGGGATTTCGAGATGGAAATCCAGTCTATGGCCCCCAGCGGCCAGGGGTGCCGGATCCGTGCCATTGAGGATCCGCTGCTGGGGCCGGTCATCTCCTTCGGCCTGGCCGGGGATGCCACGGGCCTGCTCGATGACTGGGCGCACGGCGTGCCGCCGCTGACGGACCGCGACGTCGCCGAGCTGGTGCGTGCACCGCGCGCCTCCGTCAGGCTTTTCGGTTACCAGGGCCTGCCTGAAGCCGACACCCCGGCACTGGAGGACCTTATTGCCCGGCTGGCGGTCCTGAAGGACGAACATCCGCAGATTGCCTTGATAGACATCAACCCGGTGCTGGTCTCCGCCGACGGCATCACGGTGCTCAGCGCCGACATTCGGCTGGGCAATCCGCAGCGCCGCACCGACAGCGCGCGGCGGGCAATGCGGGACTGACTTTTCCCCTGTCCGCGCGCCATTTAGGCGCTGGGGGGCGGTCTGGGGGAAACTGGAAGCATGTCGCCGTTACTTTCCGCTGAACGCCGCAGCCTTGATGCTTCCATGGAACGGGCAGGTTTCTACCCGACGCTCCTGGCCGATGTGGTCCATGACGCCCTGGACGGCCGCGAACCGCTGTCCCACCTCATCCACTTGGAAACGCACTTTGAGCGCACCGAGGTACACCGCCACATCACCGTGCTGGTCCTGACCGAGGACATGCTGGTAATCACCCACGTGGATGACCAGCAGCTGGATGAAGCCGGCGAGCAGATGATGGCCCAGGTTTCCACCGAGTCCGTACCGGTCACCCAGATCCGGTCCGTGGTGCTGGGTTACATGTACGCCCAGCCGCAGGACTACAAGCCTTCCGACCCGGTCCGTGAAATGACCCTGGCCATAGCCTGGTCCGGCGGCCAGCGGCTGGATATGGGACCTGCGGGATGTGCGGACCCGCAGTGCGAGGCCGACCACGGCTACACCGGCACCATTGCGCAGGAGGACATTGTCCTGCGTGTCAGCGCCGAGGCGGACGGGGCCCAGGCGGTGCAGAACGCCAAGGCCTTCGCCCGTGCCCTGCGCAAGGTCAATACCGACACCACCGCCGCGCCGCGCCCGTTCGACGGCGCCGACTCCCGGCAGCGGATGCCCGGTATCGGCGGCCGCTTCAACCGCGCCCACCCGCAGCGGTAAGCCAGCGGTGTCAGCTTCCACAATCCCTGAGTCCCTGCCCGCAGCACCGGCCTACGGAACCCGTTCGGTTGGCGACGTCCTGACCAGCGCCGCCGCAGTGCTGGGAGTGCCCGGCTACGAGAACCTGCTAAAGCTTCCGGCAGCCCGCCGCGTGTGTGTGGTGATGGTGGACGGGCTGGGTTTGTCCCTGTTGAAAAAGCGCGGTGGACATGCGCCCTTCCTGAAGGGCTTCCTGCCGAAGGCACGGACCCTGAGCGCATCCTTCCCCACCACCACCGTGGCTTCCCTCGCCTCCCTCGGTACCGGACTGCCTCCGGGCCGGCACGGGCTGGTGGGTTATGACGTCCTCGATCCCGGGCAGGACAAAGTGGTCAACATGCTCGGCTCCTGGGATGCCGGGGTGGACCCGCTGCAGTGGCAGCCGTATCCCACTGTTTTGGAAAAGGCCGCCGAGCATGTTTCCGTGGCCACGGTGAGCCTGCCGCGTTTCGCCGATTCCGCGCTGACGCGTGCCGCCCTGCGCGGGGGTACGTTCATTCCGGCCACGGGCGTCCATGCCCGGGTGTCCGCCGCGGTCGACGCCCTTGCCGGCGCCGACCGGATGCTGATGTACCTGTACTGGAACGAACTGGACAAGGCCGGGCACCGTTACGGTGCTGCGTCTTCCGAATGGGGCAACCAGCTCGAGGAACTGGACAGCGCCCTGAAGCGCCTGGTGGCCCGCGTCCCGGCCGGCACCCTGGTGGTGCTGACCGCAGACCACGGCATGGTGGACGTCCCGGTCTCCCAGCGCTTCGACTTCAGCGCGCAGCCGGAACTGGTGGACGGCGTCCGCCATACGGCCGGTGAGCCGCGCATGGTGCACCTTTACCTGGAGCCGGATGCCGCTGAGGGAACCCTGGACCGGCTCAAGACCACATGGCAGGACGCGTACGGTACCCGGGCCTGGATCTTCACGCGTGACGAGGCGGTGCGAGCCGGCTATTTCGGTCCCGAGGTGGACGAGTCCGTGCTGCCGCGCATTGGGGACCTGATGGTTGCCGCGCGCGAGCCGATCGCCCTCTACGACACCCGCCGGGTGGCCGCCTCGGCGCTGGAGGTGAACGGCCAGCACGGGTCCCTGACCCGCGCAGAATGCGAAGTGCCGCTGCTGATCCTGGCTGCCCCTGAACCATCCACCCGCAAGCAGTCCCGGCCGCAGAAGGCACTTGGGTAGAAAGTAGTTATGGCAGAGCTGGTCTTTTTCTCGGGCACCATGGACTGCGGCAAGTCGACGCTTGCCCTGCAGATGGACTACAACCACAGTGCCCGGGGGCGCGGCGGAATACTGTTCAGCCGCAACGACCGGGCGGGGGAATCCATGATTTCCAGCAGGCTGGGCCTGCAGACCCCGGCCGTTGAGGTGCGCGACAGCACCGATTTCTGGGCGGAGGTCCTGCAGTGCCGGGATTCCGGGCACAACGTGGACTACCTCATTTGCGATGAGGCACAGTTCTACAGCGCCGAGCAGGTGGAGCAGCTGGCCTACATCGTGGACGAAATGGACATTGACGTGTTCGCATTCGGTATCACCTCCGATTTCCGGACCCGGTTGTTCCCCGGCTCCCAGCGCCTGGTGGAACTGGCGGACCGGATGGAGGTCCTGCAGGTCCGGGCACTGTGCTGGTGCGGGCGCCGCGCCACCCATAACGCCCGTACTGCGGACGGTGTGATGGTTACTGAGGGGGACCAGGTGGTGGTGGGCGACGTCGAGTCCCGCACCGCCGCCGCGCCCGCTGCTGGCGCGCCGCTGGATGAACCGCTGTTTGAGGACGAACCACTGTTTGACGATATGCCGCTGTTTGACGCCGAGGAGCTGCTCGGCTCCCCGCAGGGCGCCGCGGCTTCGGCTGCCGGCGGGGGAGAGCATGCGGCCCCCGCAGCCGAACCCGCTGTGGGCTATGAGACCCTGTGCCGGCGCCACTATATGCGCCGCGTAACGGCGCAGCAGGCGGCGGCAACGGAAAGCGGAGACACACCGGCGGACGTGTGCTCAGTGGAGCTGAAAACCGGACGGCACCGGCTGGCCTGAGGCGCAAGCGGGGGAAGTTAAGCGGGAGCACCGCCGGGATGGGATCCCGGCGGTGCAAAGAAGATACTGAACGGGCTAGTCGCCCTTGGTGCCGAACACGATCTCGTCCCAGGAAGGGACGGAGGAACGCTTGGGTTTGATGGCACGGCGTTCCGTGCCCTCGCCCTTGGCATCATCCTTACCGGCTTCCGGTTCCCGCTGGCCCCGCCCGCCGTTGGGCAGCCGGTCCCAGGGGAAGTCGCGGCCGGCGTTTTTGCGGGCCGCCGGCTCGGCGGCCGGGGCAGCTGCAGTTTCCTCCGGCGCGTCCTGCTCGGAATCCTCCGCCCCGCTTTCAGCGGCAGCAGCCTCCGGGGAAGCTGGCTCGGCTTCTTCGCGGACGTCCTCGTCCCGCCCGTTGCGGCGGCGGAAGGGGCGGGCCAGCACACTGATTTCGCGTGTTTGGCTGACACCGCCGGGAAGCGTAACGGGGTCAACCGTGTCGTCGGTGTCCGCCGGGTCCATGGCAGGCGCAAGGCTCAGCCGCCCGGTCCGGGGCCGGCGGCCGGCGTCTTCCTCGTCCTCCGGGCGTCCGTCCCGCGGATGCGCGGCAGGAACACTGCCTTTGGCCAGCAGCGCCGCCAGGGCGTCGTCGCCGTCTTCGTCGCTGCCTAGCCGCTGTCCGCGCCGGGTACGCAGCACTTCGAGGATGCTGTCAGTGTCATCGGAGGGTTCCTCCGGACTGCGCTCGGCTTCAAAATCGAAGACTCGGTCTGCGACGGCGGCCAGCCTGCGGGTGGGTACGGGAGTATCCAGGGGTTCCAGTTCGCTCAGGACCTGGGCCCAGCGGTTGGTGTTGGTGACGCTCTTGCGCAGGGGACTGAAGATCCAGCGGGCCGGAGGCTCTTCCCCGACGGCGACGCGCGATTTTTCGGTCAGCTCAAAGCGGGCCACCACGTCCCAGGTTCCGTCCGGACGGCGCCAGGCGTCCCATTCCACGGAGTCGGGATCAACACCGAACGAACGCAGCCGGTGGCGGACCATGTCCCCGAGGTTGACCGGATTCTCGCCGAAGGCGCTGCGGTAGCCATCGTGCGTGGCGGACATGGGGGCGGCGACCTCAACAGCCTGTGCCTGCAGGGCCACGTATTCACGTTCTGCGAGGACCGGGCCTTCGTAGCGGCGGATGTGGGCCAGGTCGTGGCCGGAAAGTGCCGCCACTTCTTCGGCGCTGGCGCCGGACCGGATCCTGGACTGGATGTCCCGCGGGGTCATGCTGGGCCCGGATCCCGAGGAGGGATCGGGCTGCGGTGCGGAACGGTGCGTGGGACGAGAGGCGGCCACGCGGAGGGCTTCGTCGATTCGGAGACGGAAGGTTTCCCCGCCCTTGCCGCTTAACAGCAGATGTTCGCCACCTTCATGGACACCCACCAGCCGTAGATCCTGCATCAAAAAGTCCTCCACCCGATAGCAATTCCTTCTGGAAACAATGCCATCCCCGGCGGCGAAAACCTAAGCTTTGCGCGGGTGTGGCGCATTTCCGGCCGCCCGGCAGCGGTGCCGGGCAGGAGCGGCCGGGAGATCCGGCGGGGGCCGGTTCGCTTTTTGCTTCCCGTTAGGTAAAAATCTCTGCTTTACGGGCACAAAACAGGTATCCGTGGCGTTGATATCTCCGAGTCGCTGACACGGGTCCGGACAGCCGGTCCTGCGCGGGCTCATGCAACGGCGAAACACCACTCAACCGGACGGTGAGATAAGACATTATGGCGACGGATTATGACGCCCCGCGCAAGACCGAAGAGGACACCGGCGAGGAGTCGATCGAAGAGCTGAAAACCCGGCGGACCGACCCGCAGTCGGCCGTCGTGGACGAGGATGAGACGGAAGCAGCCGAAGGCTTCGAGCTTCCCGGCGCCGATCTGTCCAGTGAGGAACTGCTGGTCCGGGTGATGCCTGCGCAGGCTGACGAGTTCACCTGCGCTTCCTGCTTCCTTGTCCGGCACCGGTCACAGATTGCCTTGGAGAAAAACGGAATGTTCTACTGCGTGGACTGCGAAGGATAGAACCGGTTCAGCGGTCCCCGGTGAGTGCAGCAACAAGCTTTTCGGGATGGCGGGTGGAGGTCAGCCAGTACGGGGTCCGGTCTGCCGGGTCGGTGATTTCCATCCGAACCACGGGCGAGATCCAGCCGCGGATGCACATATAGGCGGTGGCGTTCAGGGCCGGCCCGCGCTGCAGGGTGGCGTCTTCGCCGCGGAAAGCCTCCACCTTGCCGATGTAGCGGCGCTCAATCTGCGCCCGCCCCACCTGGAGGGTCTCGGGGGTTACCCGGATCAGCGGGGTGGACACAATGAGCAGCACCGCCATGATGATTGCAGCGACGACGGCGGCGGTGATTCCGGCGAAAAGGCTGATGGGGACAAACACCAGGATGCAGGCCGCGGCAAGGCCGGCGGCAATAAGCCAGATCCAAATCGAGGGGAACAGCCGTTCGGAGTAGAGCACGGCGTTGGGGGTCTTGGCAGCGGGGGATGACATACCCCCAGCTTTTCACCTTTCGCGGGGCATTTCATCCTGCGCCGTGCCGGTGGCTCCGGCCCGGGGTTCGTACAGGAAAACGCGCTAAAGTGAGTGCGTTGGCCCGGGCGGCCCGCTCCATGCAGTGCAGCAGCCCCCGCTGCCGTGGAAAGCAAGACAGAAGACATCCCAAAAGACATCCCAGAACACCTGCCAGTAGACATGGCAGAAAACACGTACGCCGAAGTGAAACCGGAGAAGCTGGTGCAAGGAGCAGGGACACCCCTGGAAGTACAGATCAAGATGCTCGACGACGGGCTGGAACCGCCGTCGTACGCGCATCCGGGCGACGCCGGCGCGGACCTTCGTTCGAGGATCGACTTCACGCTGGCCCCGGGGGAGCGGCTGCTCGTGCCCACCGGCGTCGCGCTGGCGTTGCCGTTCGGCTACGCAGCCTTTGTGCATCCGCGGTCCGGCCTGGCCACCAAGCACGGGCTCAGTATCGTGAACGCACCGGGAACGGTGGACGCCGGCTACCGCGGCGAGATTTCCGTGACCCTGATTAACCTGGACCCGGCCCGTCCGGTTAGCCTGAGCCGCGGCGACAGGATTGCCCAGCTGGTGATCCAGCGCGTGGAAACCGCCCGCTTTGTTCCCGTGGACGAGCTGCCGGACTCCGTCCGCGGCACCGGTGGGTTCGGCTCCACGGGCGGGTTCACGGCCGTACCGGCCTGATCCGGGCGGCCGCACAGCCGCCGAACCGTATCCCGTGCAGCGCGGGCGTTCCGGCAGGGTGTTTTACGCGTACGGCTGCTGCTCCGGCTTTCCGCCGGTGAACCTGCGGACGGGCGCTTTCAAAGACTTCATTTCCCAAGAGACTTGCAGATAAGAGAGAAGGAACCTGGTTATGGCATTTGGCCGTAGGAAAACCAAGGCAGAAGAACCAGCCGGGACAGCCGCTGACAACGGCACGGCCGACGAAGGGACCGGGGATGCCGGAACCGGCGACGCCGGGCAGCCGGGCGGCACGGGGCCCTACGACCTGAGCGAACGCCCCTCCGAGGAGGGGTACATCGACTTGGGTGCGCTCCGGATTGCTGCCTCCCAGGGCCTGCAGCTGCGCCTCGAGGTTGAGGAAAAGACTCAGCGCGTTGTTGCCGTGACACTGGACCTCGAGGGATCCAGCCTGCAGCTCCAAGCCTTTGCCGCACCCCGTTCCGAGACTCTGTGGGATGACATCCGCAGCCAGATCGGCAAGTCCGTGGGTTCGCAGGGCGGAACGGTCGATGAACTGTCCGGCACTTTCGGCACTGAACTTCTGGCCAAGGTACCGGCGCAGGCCCAGGACGGATCCAAGGGGTACCGGGTGGCACGCTTTGTGGGTGTCGACGGACCCCGCTGGTTCCTCCGCGGCGTGTTCGGCGGTCCGGCCGCCATGAACCCGGAAGCGGCCGGTCCGCTGGAGGAGGTCTTCCGGAACGTCGTCGTGGTGCGCGGCGAACAGCCGCTGCCGCCGCGTGACCTGCTGCAGCTGCGCCTGCCGCGCGATGCGTCTCCGCTGCCCCGTCCGGACGCAGGAACCGGAAAGCCCGCTGCGCCCGAGCGCGGCCCCGAAATCACGACGATCGGCTGAGCGTGGGAACTGCTTACGGTTCCACCCGCTGCATCAGCATCACCTCGCTGCCGGAACGCGGGCGCGCCTACTGCCGCGGTTACGTTTCCGCCATCACCGTGGTTCCCGCCACGGAATCTCCGCGGTTTACCGCCGTGCTGGAGGACTTAGCGGCCGAATACCGCGCCGCCGATGCGGGACCGCGCCCAAAGGTCAGCCTGGTCTGGCTGGGGCAGCGCAGGGTGCCGGGGATCGAGGCTGGAACCTACCTCGCTTTTGAGGGCATGGTTTCGGTCATCGACGGCCGGCCCACGATCTTTAATCCGCGATACGAAATCATTGGACGCCCGGAGGCCGACGCATGAGCACACCCGATCCGGACAGTCAGCCGGGCCGTGCCGACAACCAGCAGGGCCGTGCCGACAACCAGCCGGACCTGAACCAGTTGGCTGGCCAGTACGCCGCCCGTGCCGGCGTTGAGCGCCGCAGTGACGGGCAGATTGACGTGCTGAGGTCGGTTGGCGGCGTGCGCGGCCTGGCCGAAGCTATTGTGCCCGGACTCCTTTTTACCCTGCTCTACACGGTGAGCGCGCCGCTGAACGCGGCTCTCGGTGCCGCCGTGGCTGCCGCGGCGGTGTTCTCGGTGGCAAACCTGATCCAGCGCCGCCCGCTGGTGCAGTCACTCACGGGCGTGGCAGGGGTGGCCATCTGCGCCTTCGTGGCGTTGCGCAGCGGCGAGGGGGCCACGTACTTCGTACCCGGTTTCTACCTCAACGGCGCCTATATCCTGGCGTTCCTGGTATCCATCGCGGTGAAGTGGCCGGTGGCAGGGCTGCTGTTTGGTTTCATCCGCGGGGAAAACCTCGAGTGGCGGTCCGTCCCCGTGCGGATGAAGGCCTACACCTGGGCCAGCTGGATCATTGTGTCCGTCTTCGCGCTCCGGCTGGCCGTCCAGCTGCCGCTCTACCTTGCCGACAACGTGGCCGCACTGGGCACCATGCGCCTGGCCATGGGCGTACCCCTCTACGCGCTTGGGCTGTGGCTGGCGTGGGTGGTTTCCCGTCCTGCGGCCATTGTGCCCGCCGACTCCGCGGCGTCCGCGCCGGAGACCCCATCGGGGTCTTCCTCCGACCCGGAGTCCTGAGCCGCGTCCGCTGCACCGGCTGCTGACGCGCCGGTCAGGGCCGCGGGGGAGAGGATGGCCCGCAGTTCGTCCTCCGCGGCAATGGTCGTAATGAAGAAAAGTTCGTCGCCCGGTTCCACGACGTCGTCGCTGCTGGGCGTGATGGGCGCGTCGTCGCGCAGGATGGCCACCACGGTGGAATCCAGCGGCCAGTCGATGGAGCCCAGGGTGCGCCCGGTCAGGTGCGACCCGGTGGGGACAGTGAACTCCACCATGGAGGAGACCCCGGTCTGCAGGGTCAGGAGCCGGACCAAGTCACCGATCTCCACTGCCTCTTCCACCAGGGCGGTCATCAGCCGGGGTGTGTTCACTGCAACGTCCACTCCCCAGGAATCATCGAACATCCAGTCATTCTTGGGGTTGTTGACGCGGCCCACTGTCCGGGCCACCCCGAATTCGCTCTTGGCCAGCAGGGAAACCACCAGGTTCACCTTGTCGTCGCCGGTGGCCGAAACCACGACGTCGGCTTCCTCCAGGCGGGCGTCCTTCAGTGTGGTGAGCTCGCAGGCATCACCGATCAGCCACTGCGCCCCGCGCAGCCCGGTGCGCTCGGCGCACTCGGGCTTCTCATCAATCAGCAGTACTTCATGGCCGTGGGCGAGCAGCTCCTTGGCAATGGATGAGCCCACGCTGCCGGCGCCGGCAATCACAACTTTCACAGGGACTCCTTGATCGGTTCCTTGGACAGGACCTTGCTGATTTCGGCCGTCCGGTCCACGGACATCATGGCGTGCAGGACATCGCCCTGCTGGTAACTGCTGTCGGGGCGGGGGAGGATCCCTTCACCGAACCGGGTCACGTAGGCAATCCGCACACCGGCGGCAGCTTCGATGCTGCCCAGCGAACGGCCCAGCCAGCCCTCGTGCAGGGACAGCTCGCCCAGGATCAACCGGCCCGAGGACTCCCGGAAATCGCCGTTAATGCTCTGTTCGGGCAGGATCCGGCGCAGCACCTGGTCCGCGCTCCAGCGCACGGCGGCAACCGTGGGAATACCGAGCCGCTGGTAGATCTCCGCACGTCCCGGATCGTAGATCCGCGCCACTACATGGCCCACGTGGAAGGTCTCCCGCGCCACGCGGGTGGCCAGGATGTTCGAGTTGTCGCCGCTGGATACTGCGGCAAAGGCGTAGGCCTCCTCGATGCCGGCGGCCTTCAGCGTTTCACGGTCGAAGCCGACGCCGGTCACCTTGCGGCCGGAGAAGCTTTGGCGCAGGCGGCGGAAGGCGCGCTCATCCTGGTCGATGATCGCGACCGAGTGGCCGGCCTCATCCAGGGTATGGGCCAGGCTGACGCCCACGCGCCCGCACCCCATAATCACGTAATGGGCCAACTTGCCCTACCTCGGTTTCAGTCTGGTTCCGGTGTGGTCCGGATTTGTTCGGTTTGGTCCGGTTTGGTCTGTGGTTCCGGCGTGCGTTCGCAGTGACCTGCCCGCACACGTGCGGAAATTGATTCAACGCAAGCTTAGTCCCGTCTCAGCTTCAAATAGCACAGCGCTCCGCTCTCGTGGTGAGATGGGGTTTTAGCCCCTGCAAGGAAGTAAACCTCCCCCCATGACCATTGAACTCACCATCGGTGCTCCGGCCCACGGCGGCCACTTTGTTGCCCGGCACGAAGGGCGCGTCGTTTTTGTCCGGCACGGACTGCCGGGGGAACGGGTTCGGGTGCGTCTCACGGAGTCCGGTCCGGACGCCAAGTTCTGGCGGGCCGACGTCGTTGAGGTGCTGGAGCCCGCCGCCGGCCGCAGGGAACATTTCTGGAAGGAAGCGGACGCGCTGCGTGCTGCGTCACGCGGCAAGCTGCCCGTAGGCGGCGCCGAGTTCGGCCACATCGAGCTTGGGGTCCAGCGGCAGCTGAAGGCGGACATTTTCGCCGAGCAGCTGCGCCGGCTCGGCGGCACCGACCTGGTTCCCGAGGTTGAACCGGCCCTGGAAGAAAGCACCGACGGACTGGGCTGGCGTACCCGTGTCAGTTTCTCGGTGGCGCCCAGCGGCCGGCTGGCCATGCACGCCCACCGCTCGGATGAGCTGATCCCGGTGGAGACCATGCCGCTGGCCACCGCGGACATCAATGCCCTGCAGCTGTGGGAGACGGATTTCACGGGCATGGACCGCGTGGAAGTCGCCGCTCCTGCTGCCGGCGGACAGCCGCTGGTCCTGCTGATCCCCGCACCGGGAACCCATCCGCGGACGCCGGCACGCATTGCCCAGAACCTGCCCGACGGCGTGTCCGTGGCCGCGTGGAACCCGGAAAGCCATGAGCTGACGCGCTTGAAGGGCCGCACCTGGGTGCAGGAAACGGTCCTGGGGCACGACTACCGGGTGACCGGTGCCGGTTTCTGGCAGATCCACCGCTCCGCGCCGGAAACCCTGGCCACCGCCGTATTGGACGGCCTGCAGATCCAGTCCGGCGAATCAGTCGCGGACCTGTACGCCGGTGCCGGGCTGTTCACGGCGCCCCTGGCTGCCGCTGCCGGGGAAGCCGGCAGCGTGCTCTCCATTGAGGGTTCCCCGGGCACCAGCCGGGACGCCCGCAAGAACCTCTTCGCCGCACCACAGGTGCAAATCCGCCAGGGCCGCGTGGACAAGGAGCTGCGCGATGCCGGGAACCTCGACGTCGTCCTCCTGGATCCGCCCCGCGCGGGGGCCGGAAAAACCGTTGTCAGCCAGATCGACGCCGCCGCGCCACGGGTGGTCGGCTACGTCTCCTGCGACCCGGCGTCGTTCTCCCGCGATTTGGGGTATTTCCGCAGCGCGGGCTGGGAACTGGACCGGCTGCGCGTTTTCGACCTCTACCCGCACACCCACCACATGGAGTCCTTCGCCGTGCTGCGAAAGGCCTGAGCGGCCATCGCGCCGGGTCCGCAGGGCCCGGCGCGAAGCCCGTCACGGGGAGTCGTGGCGTATATCTCCTGCGGGCGTCCCTGTAAAGGCTAGGATGGGAGGCAGTTGTCCAGTCCTGCGCCGTAAAGGAAGTTTTCCGCATTGTGGGGGAAACATTTCCGCGGCAGGGGGCCTGTGGGCAGGGAAATGAACCACCGGTTTCCCTTGCCGGCCCTTTTATCCAACGGTTAGGGAAACCTAACTGGCGGGCAGTAGTGAGCTGGACAAAGATAACAAGGTGGCGAGAGGAGTCCTGTTATGACTAATGTGGACAGCTTCGGTTCCAAAGGCGTACTAGACGTCAACGGTTCCGAATATGAAATTTTCCGGCTGAATTCCGTCGAAGGCGCCCAGAGCCTTCCGTTCAGCCTCAAGGTCCTGCTGGAGAACCTGCTGCGCACCGAAGACGGTGCCAACATCACTGCTGACCACGTACGTGCCCTGGCGCAGTGGGACGCGGAAGCAGAGCCCAGCACCGAAATCCAGTTCACCCCCGCCCGGGTGATCATGCAGGACTTCACCGGCGTCCCCTGCATTGTGGACCTTGCGACCATGCGCGAGGCCGTAGCCGATCTCGGCGGCGACCCCAAGCGCGTGAACCCGCTGGCACCCGCGGAAATGGTCATTGACCACTCCGTGCAGATTGATGCCTTCGGCAACTCCGGCGCCCTCGAGCGCAACATGGAAATCGAGTACCAGCGCAACGGCGAGCGGTACCAGTTCCTGCGGTGGGGCCAGACTGCGTTTGATGACTTCAAGGTTGTTCCCCCGGGAATGGGCATTGTCCACCAGGTCAATATCGAATACCTGGCCCGCACGGTCATGACCCGCGAAGTTGACGGCGTCCTGCGCGCCTACCCGGACACCTGCGTCGGCACCGACTCCCACACCACCATGGTCAACGGCCTGGGCGTGCTGGGCTGGGGCGTCGGCGGCATCGAGGCAGAGGCAGCCATGCTCGGCCAGCCCGTCTCCATGCTCATCCCGCGCGTTGTCGGCTTCAAGCTGACTGGGGAAATCCCGGCCGGCGCCACCGCCACCGACGTAGTGCTGACCATCACCGAAATGCTGCGCAAGCACGGTGTTGTCGGCAAGTTCGTGGAGTTCTACGGCGAGGGCGTTGGAGCCGTTCCGCTGGCCAACCGCGCCACCATCGGCAACATGAGCCCCGAGTTCGGTTCCACCGCGGCGATCTTCCCGATCGACGACGTGACCCTGGACTACCTGCGCCTGACCGGCCGCTCCGAGGAGAACGTAGCCCTCGTAGAGGCCTACGCCAAGGAGCAGGGCCTGTGGCACGACCCGTCCAACGAGGTCAAGTACTCCGAGTACCTCGAGCTGGACCTGTCCACCGTGGTGTCCTCGATCGCCGGACCGAAGCGTCCGCAGGACCGCGTGGAGCTGACCAACGCCAAGACGCAGTTCCGCAACGACCTGAAGAACTACGTCCACGAGACGGTGGAAGCTGAAAACGGCACCGTTGACGAAGCCCTGGAAGAGACCTTCCCGGCCTCGGACGCGCCGTCGTTCAACGCGAACGCCACCCAGATCGAAGACCACGAACATGACCTGGTGGAGAAGGCCGACGCTCCGGCCGAACGCTCCACGAACGCGGTTCAGGTCTCCATGGCCGACGGCCGCAGCTTCGAGCTGGACCACGGTGCTGTGTCGATCGCCTCGATCACGTCCTGCACCAACACGTCCAACCCGTCGGTGATGATGGCAGCAGCAGTGCTCGCCCGCAACGCCGTCGAAAAGGGCCTTACCGCCCAGCCGTGGGTCAAGACCTCGATCGCACCGGGTTCCAAGGTAGTTACCGACTACTACGAAAAGTCCGGCCTGATCCCGTACCTGGAGAAGCTCGGCTTCTTCGTTGTCGGTTACGGCTGCGCCACCTGCATCGGCAACTCCGGCCCGCTGGAAGATGAAATCTCCACGGCCATCCAGGAAGCCGACCTCGCCGTCACTGCAGTGCTCTCCGGCAACCGGAACTTCGAAGGCCGCATCAACCCGGACGTGAAGATGAACTACCTGGCCTCCCCGCCGCTGGTAGTCGCCTACGCCCTGGCCGGCACCATGGACTTCGACTTCGAGAATGACCCGCTGGGCCAGGACGAAGCCGGCAACGACATCTTCCTGAAGGACATCTGGCCGAACCCGGTCGAGGTCCAGGAGATCATCGACGCCTCCATTAACAAGGAGATGTTCACCAACAGCTACGACACCATCTTCGAAGGCGACGACCGTTGGAAGTCCCTGCCCACCCCCGAAGGTGCAACCTTCGAGTGGGATTCTGAGTCCACGTACGTCCGGAAGCCTCCGTACTTCGAGGGCATGAAGGCACAGCCGGAGCCCGTCTCCGACATCGAGGGCGCACGCGTCCTGCTGAAGCTGGGCGACTCGGTCACCACCGACCACATCTCCCCGGCCGGTTCCTTCAAGTCCGACACTCCGGCGGGCAAGTACCTGCTGGAGCACGGTGTAGCCCGCAAGGACTTCAACTCCTACGGCTCGCGCCGAGGCAACCACGAAGTCATGATCCGCGGCACCTTCGCCAACATCCGCATCAAGAACCAGCTGCTCGACGGCGTTGAAGGCGGTTTCACCCGCGACTTCAGCCAGGCCGACGCTCCGCAGGCTGCCGTTTACGATGCCGCGATGAACTACCAGGCTGCCGGCACCCCGCTGGTTGTCCTGGCCGGCAAGGAATACGGCTCCGGCTCCTCCCGTGACTGGGCCGCCAAGGGCACCGCACTGCTGGGCGTCAAGGCCGTAGTTGCCGAGAGCTACGAGCGGATCCACCGCTCCAACCTCATCGGCATGGGCGTCCTTCCGCTGCAGTACCCGGCCGGCGTGAATGCCGAGTCGCTGGGCCTGACCGGTACGGAGACCTTCTCGGTTGAGGGTGTCACCGAACTGAACAACGGGACCACGCCCAAGACCGTAAAGGTCACGGCCACCCCCGAAAACGGCGACGCCATCACCTTCGATGCGGTCCTGCGCATCGATACCCCGGGTGAAGCCGACTACTACCGCAACGGCGGCATCCTGCAGTACGTCCTGCGGCAGATCTCCGCTAAGTAGCAGTACACGCACCAGCATCAGGGCCCCGATTCCCCGATCCGCCCGCAGGGGCGGAGGAGGGAACCGGGGCCCTGTTGCATTGGTACGGAACCATGCAGCACGTGCTGCGCGTTAGAGTTAACCATTGCGACGGTGGATGCAGTGCCGCCGATACCGACTCAAGGGAGGCACCCTGTTGGGACTTCTGGAAACAATCCGGGATCCTCGGGACCTCAGCAGGCTTTCGCTGACACAGCTGAAGCGGCTTGCTGAAGAGATCCGTTCGTTCCTGATCACGAACGTAGCGCAGACCGGCGGCCACCTGGGCCCGAACCTGGGTGTGGTGGAACTGACCATGGGCATCCACCGGGTCTTCGATTCGCCGCGGGACAGCATCGTCTTTGACACCGGACACCAGTCCTACGTGCACAAGATCCTCACGGGCCGCCAGGACTTCGCCACACTGCGCCAGCAGGACGGCCTGTCCGGATACCCGTCGCGCGCCGAATCGGTCCACGACATTGTGGAAAGCTCCCACGCTTCCTCCTCGCTGTCCTGGGCTGACGGTATTTCCCGTGCCCGGCAGCTCAACGGCGAAGGCGACCGGTACACCGTGGTCATGGTGGGCGACGGCGCCCTGACCGGCGGTATGGCGTGGGAGGCCCTGAACAACATAGCTGCGGACCAGCGCCGCCGCGTGGTGATTGTGGTCAATGACAACGGCCGGTCCTACGCGCCCACCATCGGCGGCCTGGCCGACTACCTCGCCTCCCTGCGTCCCACCATCGACGCCGTCCGCACCCACCACGCCTACGAAAACACCCTCGGCTGGTGTCGGGAGCGGCTGCAGCAGGGCGGTCCGGTGGGCCGTTTCACCTACCGCAGCCTGCACGCGGCAAAAAAGGGCATCAAGGACTGGTGGACGCCCCAGGGCCTCTTCGAGGACCTGGGCATGAAATACGTCGGCCCTATCGACGGACACGACATCGACGCCGTCGAACGCGCCCTGAACAAGGCCAAGAACTACGCCGGCCCGGTCATTGTGCACGCCATGACGGAGAAGGGCCGCGGATATGCCCCGGCCCGCGCACATGAGGCCGACCAGTTCCACGCCGTGGGGATCATTGATCCTGAAACCGGTGATCCGGTGGAGCCGGGCGGCAAGGAATCCTGGACGTCGGTCTTCGCCACGGAGATTGCCCGGATTGCCGATGAGCGCACCGACGTTGTGGGCATTACCGGCGCCATGCTGATCCCGGTGGGCCTGCACCGCTTTGCCGAGAAGCATCCGGACCGCGTATTCGACGTCGGTATTGCCGAACAGCACGCCCTCACCTCCGCCGCCGGCATGGCTTTCGGCGGTCTGCACCCGGTGGTGGCCCTGTACGCGACCTTCCTGAACCGGGCCTTCGACCAGCTGTTGATGGACGTTGCCCTGCACAAGGCCGGCGTCACCATTGTGCTGGACCGCGCCGGTGTTACCGGCCCTGACGGCGCCAGCCACCACGGCATGTGGGACATGTCCATGCTGCAGATTGTGCCGGGCCTGCACCTAGCTGCTCCGCGCGACGCCACCCGGCTGAAGGAGGAGCTGCGCGAAGCCGTGGCCATCTCCGATGCTCCGTCCGTGGTGCGGTTCTCCAAGGGCACGGTCGGTGCCGACGTTGAGGCCGTGGAGCGGACCGCTGACGGCGTGGACATTCTCGCGCGCCGCCCCGCGGGTGACAGCTCCAATGACGTGCTGATTGTCAGCGTGGGCGCCATGGCGGACATCGCCCTGGACGTTGCCGGCCGGCTGGGGGACCAGGGCATCAGCTCCACCGTGGTGGATCCGCGCTGGGTATTGCCCGTGCCGCGCTCCATCATCAGCATTGCCGCTGAACACCGCATCGTCATCGTGATTGAAGACGGTGTCCGCGCCGGGGGCGTGGGCTCCCGGATCCGGCAGGAAATGCGGGCGGCCGGCGTGGACACGGCCCTAAACGAAGTAGGCCTGCCGGTGGAGTTCCTGGACCACGGCAGCCGCAGCGAAGTGTTGGAGCGGGTGGGGCTCACCGCCCGGCAGATCGCCAACGACGTCGTCGCGCAGGTCCTGGGGACCAAGGTGCCGTTCGCACGGCCGCTGCCCGGGCAGGAGCTGCCCACGGGACAGGTGCCGAAGATCCAGTAACCGAGCAGGGGTTCCGAAGCCGGGAGCCGGGATAAGGGAGAGACGCCATGGCGGAAAACGTTCCACCCCTCGCCGTCACGGGAGCCACCGGTGCCCTGGGGGGTGCCGTTGCCCGGCTCCTCGCCGAAACCGGTGCCAGGCAGCGGCTGCTTGCCCGGCGCACCGCCCGGCTCCCCGAACTGCCGGATACACCGGTATTCGCAGTGTCCTACCTCGACCGCGCGCAGGCGGTCAGTGCGCTGCGGGGCGTGCATACGCTTTTTATGGTGTCCGCGGCCGAAAGTCCGCACCGGGTCGAGGACCAGCAGACGTTTGTGGACGCCGCCGTCGAGGCAGGTGTGGAGCACATTGTGTACACGTCCTTTATGGGCGCCGCCCCGGACGCGGTGTTCACCCTTGCCCGCGACCATTACGCCACCGAGGAGCACATCAAGTCCCGCGGCGTGGCCTACACCTTCCTGCGGGATTGCCTGTACCAGGACATCCTGCCCACCTTTGTCCAGCCCGACGGCGTCATCCGCGGTCCTGCGGGGGACGGGCGTTTCGCTCCGGTGGCACGTACGGACGTCGCCCGGACCGCAGCGAAGATCCTCCTGGCGCCGGGGGAGCACCGGAACCGCATCTATACCCTCACGGGACCTGCGGAACTGACCATGTCGGACGTGGCGCAGGTGCTGAGCACCGTCACGGGCAGCAGCGTCCGGTTCGAGAACGAGTCCTATTCGGACGCCGTAGCAACGCGGGTCAAAAGCGGCGCAGCGCAGTGGCAGGCGGAGGCCTGGAGCTCCAGTTACGCTGCCGTTGCTGCCGGGGAACTGGCTCCCGTCAGCACGGACGTCCTGGACCTCACCGGCACACCCCCGCTCGGCTTCGAGAACTACCTGCTCCAAACCCGCCGATAGGTGCGTCTGCAGGGCTGCACCGGGGCCTGCCCACCGGATAGGGTGGAGGGTATGAACGAAGCATCTACGCCGGATGTACGCCGTTTCCTCGCCGAATGCACGGTGGGTGACCTGGACGACGACGACGCAACGCCCGTAGCCGATCTGTACGGCATGTACATCATCTGGAGCGAACAGCAGGGCCTGGCCCCGCTGGCGGTGCAGGCATTCTCTGCAGCCGTCCGTGAGGAAGGCGTGGAAGCCGAGCGCCGGCACAGCGAGCAGGTCTATACCGGCCTGCTGCCCACGGGAGCCATTCCCATCCAGTACATCCTTGAAACCGACAAGGCGCCCAGCCCCAACAGCCCGCTGGACATTTTCCCGGCCTAGGACACTGCTGAATCTGCTGCCGGATTGGGATCTTGCTGCCGGTTTGGGAAAACCCTCCGCTGCGCAGCGGCAGGGATTTCCCAAACCGTAAGGATTTTCCCGAAGGGGAGGAAATATCCCCCCTGCCGACGGGTATAGCGTGGTTTTATGACTTCCTACAACAGACTTGGCAATTCCGGACTCACCGTCTCCACAGTTGGGCTCGGTTGCAACAACCTGGGCCGCCCGGGAACCCCCACCGAATCGCAGGAGGGCACGGACGCCGTCATCAACGCGGCGGTCGACGCCGGTATTACGCTTTTTGACGTTGCCGACGCCTATGGTCGCACCCCGGGACTCAGCGAGGAAATGCTCGGGAAAGCGTTGGGCAACCGCCGCGGGGACGTGGTGGTAGCCACCAAATTCGGTATGGACATGAAGGGCGTCAACGGTGCCGACTTCGGGGCACGCGGATCCCGGCGCTACATCGTCAAGGCCGCAGAGGCTTCCCTGCGCCGCCTGAACACGGACTGGATTGACCTCTACCAGTTCCACACCCCGGACCCGCTCACGCCCATCGAAGAAACCCTGTCAGCCTTGGATGACCTCGTCACCAGCGGCAAGGTCCGGTACATCGGGCACTCCAACCGGGCCGGCTGGCAGATTGCCGAAGCCGAGTTTGTGGCCCGGATGGGTGGCTTCACGCCGTTCATTTCCTCGCAGAACCACTACAACCTGCTGGACCGCCGGGCCGAGCTGGAAGTGACCCCCGCCGCCGAAGCCTACGGGCTGGGCGTGCTTCCCTACTTCCCGCTGGCCAACGGTCTGCTCACCGGCAAGTACAGCAGCGGCAAGGCTCCGGAAGGCAGCCGGCTCACCCACTCCCGGACCAACCTCTTGGAGAATGCGGACTTTGAGCAGCTGGCCGAGTTTGGCCGTTTCGCCGCCGAGCGCGGTCTGACCGAGGTGCAGGTGGCCTTCTCCTGGCTCGCTGCGCAGCCGTCGGTGGCGTCCGTGATTGCGGGAGCAACGAAGGTGGAGCAGGTGCAGCAGAACGCCGAAGCTGTTTCGTGGGTGCCGTCGGAGAAGGACCTCGAGGAGCTGGACCGGATCTTCCCGAAGACGCCGAAGGTTGCCTTGTTCTAGGGTCTGGGCGTCCGGGGGTCTGGAGGGTCCGGAACGGCGGCAACGAAAATCCCTTGCTCGCAGAGCTCGCCGGGATTATTAAAGCCGCCTAACCCGGACCCTCCGGACGTCGTGGACGGCGTCGCCTAGCCCGAACCCTGCGGGCCTACGTGGATGGTGTCGTCTAGCCGGGAGCGCCCAGGTCCTCTGGGCAGATCCGAAAGACGGGATCGCCTTCGGCGAGGCGCTGTGAGTGTTCGATGGCGTCTATGCCAATGGCCCAATTGATCCAGACCGCCAAGGCTGCCGCCGCAAGGAGCAGCAGGGACGGGGCCAGCCTTTCCCGATTCCAAGGGCGGTAGCCCAGCGAGAGTATGGCTGCTGCAGCCGCCGTAACAGGCGGTACCAAGGAAAGAGCCAGGACCCACTGGCGGCGTGGAACCTGCTGACCGTAGAAGCAGGCGCTGTGTCGGGGACGCAGTTCAGACTCATACCCAAACGCCAGGAATGTAGTAAAAAGGGCCACCACCATGGCGAAGAACCCCACCGTCAGGAATGTCCCGGCGTCGATGCGTCTGCTCATGCGCAATAGTCAAGCACAGCTCTGGCCGCTCGCTGTTCGCAGGGTTCCCAGGGCGGAAAGCTCAGGCCGGCTTGGTGGCCTTGCCGTCCAGCCAAAGCGTTTCCGATTCGTCGCGGTGGGTTCCCGTTGTGCCGACGTGTTTCGTGCCGATTTCGGCACCGTTCTTAATAACGTGGACAATTGCCATCCCGTGGCCGCGTCCGATTCCGTAGTCCGCTTGGAGCCATTCCAGGATTTCCCCGGCCTTGGTGCTTTCGCCGAAACCTTTGGCCGCCGCTGCATCCACCAGTTGGCGGGGCGTTAATCCTGTCTTGTCCTCAACCGCATCAAGGTAAGCCTGAAAGGACATTCTCTTTTACCTCTGTTCGTGTTTGCGCCGAAACTAGCGGGCGCGCTGCAGTCGGACCAGTATTACCAGGATCACCGCCGTGAGTGCCAGCAGGATCCCGGCGAGAGTCCAGCGCCATGGCGCGGACCAGGGGAGAAGTACCGTCAGCCAGCCAAGAACTGCCGTGGCAAGTATCAGCGCTACCACGCGCCGGCTTTGCCTGCGGTTTTCCTCCGACGTTCCCTTCACGTCCGGAAGGCTAGCGAAGGAGACCGTCCCTGCCCAGAGGGCCGGCGCTAAGCGGCCAGGTGCGCTGCAGGATGTCAGGCCCGCGGCAGCACACCCAGGAGCGCCGACGACAGGGCCATCCTTAGGGCGTCAGTGAGGTCTACGTGGAGGACACCCAGGGCGGGTTCCTCCGCATAGGCGGCAAGGAGGCTGGGGGGAGGCGGGACGTAGGAGGACAGTGCACCGGCAGTAACCAGTGCGATCAGGCAGAACTGCTGGGCTCCGTCCCCCAACTCTGGCAGGTGCCGGCACACGATGCCGGTCATGGCATCGAGCCTGGCCAGGGAGGCCCGCTTGTGCCGCTTGGCCACCTCAACCGAAATGTTGTGCTCCAAGACGCCGCCCTGCGCCCCGAACAGGTCGCACAGTACCGGGCGTGCCCCCAGGGACCGGCTGAGGATTTCGGCCAGCTGATCGGCCCGCACCGCCGGTGCCGCTTCGGGCTCGATGCCCATTGGGAGCTCCTGTGCCAACTCGGTGAGCCAGGTGCCCAGGAAGTCATCCAGCAGTTCGAGCAGCACTGCTTCGCGGGACTCGAAATAGCGCAGGACGTTGGACTTCGCCAGCCCCACCCGCCGGCTGAGCTCGTTGAGACTGACCCCGGCTACCGGCATCTCGTCCAGCATTGCCGCTGCGGTGTCCAGGATGGCCCGACGCCGGGTCTCTTTCTGCTCTTCGCTGCGCGCCCGCTGGAATGTCACGCGGCCAGCATACATTACGGACCGGCGGTCTATTGACGTGGGAAAGCAGGGCGCTTACGCTCGTCCTACGTAACAGACCAACGGTACTTTAGGAGCCCCCATGAACGTCAGTTGGAACGAGAACCACATCCCTGATCAGCACGGACGCGTGGCGATAGTGACCGGAGCCAACACCGGGCTGGGTTTTGAAACCGCCCGGATGCTCGCGGAACGGGGGGCGGCGGTGGTCCTGGCCGTACGAGACGTCGACAAGGGCAAGCAGGCGGCTGCCCGCATCAACGGGGACGCGAGCGTCCAGGCTTTGGACCTGAGCTCACTGGAGTCGGTCCGGTCCGCTGCGGCGGCCCTGCGCGCAGACCACCCGCGGATAGACCTGCTGATCAACAATGCCGGCGTGATGTACACGCCGAAGCGGACCACCGCGGACGGCTTTGAACTGCAATTCGGCACCAACCACCTCGGGCATTTCGCCCTCACCGGCCTGCTGTTGGACCGGCTGCTGCCTGTTCCCGGCTCGCGCGTTGTGACGGTCAGCAGCACCGGGCACCGCATCCGGGCCGATATCCACTTCGATGATCTCCAGTGGGAGCGTTCGTACAGCCGCGTCGGCGCCTACGGCCAGGCCAAGCTGGCAAACCTGATGTTCACGTATGAACTCCAGCGCCGTCTCGAACCCCTTGGTACCACCGTCGCGGTGGCCGCCCATCCGGGCGTCTCCAATACGGAGCTCACCCGCAACACACCGGCAGCGCTTCGGGTGCCCGTCACCTGGCTCGCCCCGTACTTCACGCAGACTCCCGAGATGGGTGCCCTGCCCACCCTGCGTGCGGCTACCGATCCGGAGGTCACCGGCGGCCAGTACTACGGTCCCGGCAACCGCTCACAGACCCGCGGCTATCCGAAACCTGTCGTCTCCAGCCCTGCCTCCCATGACCAAGCGGTCCAGCAGCGCCTCTGGACCATCTCGGAGGAACTCACGGGGGTAACCTTCCCTCTGGCCTCACCTCATCTCGCCTGAGCTGACCTGACTGCGACCGCAACAGGACTGTTAACGAGAGCGCCGGACGGACCGGGTTAGGCGGCTTTAATAATCCCTGCGAGCTCTGCGAGCAGGGATTTTCGTTGCCGCCGTTCCGGTCCGCCCGGCGCGGACGGTAGGCGCGGACGGTAGGCGCGGGCGCCCGTTAGGGGCTAAGCAGCCACAGCCGCCTCGTGGAACTTCTTGCCATTAACCCGCTCGGACGCACCGACGCGGTCCAGGTACGGGGTAATTCCGCCCAGGTGCATCGGCCAGCCGGCACCGAGGATGACGCAGAGGTCGATGTCCTCGGGTCCTGCCACAACGCCGTCTTCGAGCATGAGCCCGATTTCCTCGGCCAGGGCGTCCTGCGTGCGGCGCAGGACTTCCTCGGACGTGGAGGGGGTGTTGCCGAAGTCCAGCATGGCCAGGGTTTCCTCCGGGATGTACTGGTTGCCGTTCTCGTCCTTCTGCCAAATGGACTTGATGCCGGCGTCGATGATTTTCTGCTGGTTCTTGGAGACCCAGAAACGCTCGCCGAAGGCAGCGTGCAGGGATTCCTGCACGTGCTGGCCCACCGGCAGGCCCACCAGGGCGAGCAGGGTGAACGGAGACATCGGCAGGCCCATGGAACGCAGTGCGTTGTCTGCTGTGGCGGCGTCGGTGCCCTCGTCGTAGACCTTGGTGATCTCGCCGAACATGCGGCCCAGGATGCGGTTGACCACAAACGCGGCCGCGTCCTTGACCAGCACTGCGGTCTTCTTGAGCTGCTTGGCCAGCACAAAGGCGGTGGCCAGGACGGCGTCGTCGGTCTTGGGTGCGCGGACAATTTCCAGCAGCGGCATCACGGCCACCGGGTTGAAGAAGTGGAAGCCCACCACACGCTCCGGGTGCTTGAGGTCCGCGGCCATTTCGGTGACGGAGAGCGAGGAGGTGTTGGTGGCCAGGATGCACTCGGGGGAGACCACGGCCTCCACCTCGGCGAAGACCTGCTTCTTGACCGAGAGCTCTTCGAAGACGGCTTCGATGACGAAGTCGGCATCGGAGAAGGCTTCCTTGGAGACCGAGCCGGTAACCAGGGCCTTGGTGCGGTTGGCGGCGTCGGGGGAGATGCGCTTCTTGGCCAGGAGCTTGTCCACCTCGGCGTGCACGTAGCCCACGCCCTTGTCCACCCGTGCCTGGTCGATGTCCGTCATGACCACGGGGACCTTGAGTTGGCGGGCGAAGAGCAATGCCAGCTGGCTGGCCATCAGGCCGGCGCCTACCACGCCCACCTTGGTGACCGGGCGGGCGAGCTTCTTGTCCGGGGCGCCGGCGGGGCGCTTGCCGCGCTTCTGCACCAGGTCCAGGAAGGCGTACACGGTGGAGCTGAACTGGGGGGACTGCATCAGTTCGGCCAGGGCGTCGCACTCGGCTTCGCGGGATTCCTCACGGGTCCAGGTCTTGCCCTTTTCGAGCAGGTCCAGCACCTTTGCCGGGGCAGGTGCGGCGTTGGAGGTCTTGGCCTCCACGAAGGCACGGCCCTTGGCGACGGCGGCGTCCCACGCTTCGCCGGCGTCGGCAGGCTCGACGGCGTTGGGCCGCTCCACCTTTTCTTCGCCGCTGATTACGCGGGAGGCCCAGGCCAGGGACTGCTCGAGGAAGTCCGCCGGCTCGAACAGTGCGTCGGCGATGCCCAGCTTGTAGGCGGCCGGACCGGCGAGGGTGCGGTTGTTGCTCAGCGGGTTCTCGATCATCACCTTGACAGCGTTCTCGGGGCCGATGAGGCGCGGCAGCAGGTAGACGCCGCCCCAGCCCGGGACCAGGCCGATGAAGGCTTCCGGCAGGGCCAGTGCACCGGCGCCGGTGGACACCGTGCGGTAGTCGGACTGCAGGGCAATCTCCAGGCCGCCGCCCAGGGCCACACCGTTGATGAAGGCGAAGCTGGGAACCCCCAGGGTGCCCAACTTGCCGTAGACGTCGTGGCCCAGGCGGGCCATGGCGTAGCCGGCTTCGATGTCGGAAATGGACTTCACAGCGGACAGGTCGGCGCCGGCCACCAGGTAGAAGGGCTTGCCGGTGACGCCCACGCCCACAATTTCGCCGGCGTCGGCGCGGACCTTGAGTTCGTCCAGCTTTTCGCCGAGCTCCAGCAGGGTGTTCGGGCCCAGCGTGGTGGGACGGGAGTGGTCGACGTCGTTGTCCAGGGTGATCAGCGCGAAGGTGCCGGCATTGCCGGGGAGCGCGATGTCCGAGACGTAGGAGTGGGTAACAACCTCGGTGGGGAAGAGGCCCGCGAGGCGCTGGTAATCGGGAGCAGACATTACTTCGTGGCCTCCGTGGAATCGGTGTTGTAGTCGGGGTGGTTCGGGTTTTCCCAAATCACCGTGGCGCCCATGCCCAGGCCGATGCACATGGTGGTCATGCCGTAGCGGACACTGGGGTCTTCCTCGAACTGGCGGGCCAGCTGGTTCATCAGGCGCACGCCTGACGAGGCCAGCGGGTGCCCGACGGCGATGGCACCGCCGTAGCGGTTGACGCGGGGATCGTCGTCGGCAATGCCGAAGTGGTCCAGGAAGGACAGGACCTGGATGGCGAAGGCTTCGTTGATTTCGAACAGGCCGATGTCCTCAATGGACAGGCCGGTCTGCTTCAGCACCTTTTCGGTGGAAGGCACCGGGCCGTAGCCCATGACCTCCGGTTCGACGCCGGCGAAGGCGTAGCCGACCAGGCGCATTTTCACTCCCAGGCCGAGTTCCTCGGCGGCTTCGGCGGAGGCGAGCAGCGCGGTGGTGGCGCCGTCGTTCAGGCCGGCGGCGTTGCCCGCAGTGACCCGGCCGTGGGCGCGGAACGGGGTGCGCAGCTGGGCGAGGTCCTCAACCGTGGTGCCGGGGCGCGGCGGCTCGTCCACGGTGTTCAGGGTCCATCCGGTGCCGGGCTTCTTGGTGGCAACGGGCACCAGGTCAGGCTGGATCTCGTTGTTGGCGTAGGCCTTGGCGAGCTTCTCCTGGCTGGCGGCGGCGTACGCGTCGGTGCGCTCCTTGGTGATGTGCGGGAACCTATCGTGCAGGTTCTCGGCGGTGTTGCCCATGTTCAGGGCTGCCGGGTCCACCAGGCGTTCGGTCATGAAGCGGGGGTTGGGATCGGCGTCCTTGCCCATCGGGTGGTTGCCCATGTGCTCCACGCCGCCGGCGATGACGACGTCGTAGGCGCCGAAGCCGATGCCCGAGGCGGTGGTGGTCACGGCCGTCATGGCGCCGGCGCACATGCGGTCGATGGCGAATCCGGGGACCGTGCGGGGCAGGCCAGCCAGCAGGGCGGCGGTGCGGCCGATGGTCATGCCCTGGTCACCGGACTGGGTGGTGGCCGCGATGGCTACTTCGTCAACGCGTTCCGGAGGGAGGGAAGGGTTGCGGCGCATCAGCTCGCGGATGCACTTGACCACCAGGTCATCGGCCCGCATGCCGGCGTAGATACCCTTTTCGCCGGCTTTGCCGAACGGGGTCCGCACTCCGTCAACGAAAACTACGTCCCTGATCTGCCGTGATCGGCTTTGTGGGCTCACGTACTTACTCCTCTTTGAGATATGAAACGGAACAACGTCCGACTCGATGTTACTCATGAGTAACATAGGCCGCAAGGGACCCCCGCATTGTCGGTGGTGCGGGGCGCACCTGCCCCGGCAACAGACCCTATCGACATACCGCCGTCCAAGGAACCGTTGTACGGACGGTGCTGATACTTTGTCCGGATGGAATCCGTGGCCGACGCCGAACTGGCAGCATGGCTGGCGGTAGTCCGCTCAGGCGGCAGTTCGGAGCCATCGCCGGAACAGATCAGGCAACTGCGGGTGCCGCGCCGCCGCCCGGCAGGTCCGGCGGTGCAGGAAGTGCGGGATCTGATGATCCCCGGAACCGTACCGCTGGCCGCCCGGTTGTACCGTCCTCACGGTTCAGCACTGCCGCTGACGGTTTTTGTGCACGGCGGAGGATTCGTCTTCGGAGGGCTGGAGTCCCATGACCGGCTGTGCCGGCGGCTTTCGCTACTGGCCGGCACCGCCGTCCTGGCAGTGGATTACCGGCTGGCGCCGGAGCATCCCGCTCCCGCGGGGGTGGACGACGTCGTCCGGGCCCTGCGCTGGGCGGCGGACCGTCCGCCGGCGCTGGGGCCGCTGCTGCCCGGTGCCGGACTGGCCGGTGACAGCGCCGGCGGGCTTATTGCGTTCCTCGCAGCCCGCAGCTTGGCCGGTACCGCGGCCGAACCCCGCCTGCTGCTGCTGGCCTACCCGAATGCAGACCTGACCCTGAGCCTGCCCGGAGGCCGGACAAAGGGTGAAGGGTGGGGTCTTTCGGTGCGGGACCTGGCGTTCTACATCAAGCAGTGGGTGCCGGCAGCGGAACGGCTGGCGGAGTTCAGCCCAGTGCATCTTCTCCGTGCGGATCTGGCCAGGGGGCAGCACCTGCCGGTGCGGACGCTGCTGGCCACCGCAGAACACGATCCACTGCGGGATGAGGGACAGTTGCTGGCACGCGAACTGGCCCGGGGCGGAACCGCCGTTGACTATGTTCCGCACTCCGGGCATCTGCACGGCTTCCTGACGCTGGACGCAGTGTCGCCTGCAGCCCGTACCGCAGGTGATGCCCTGCTGCTGCGGTACGGTGCGGCACTGGTTGCGGTCAGCGGCTGAAGTTCCCGGCGGAAGGATGGGCGAGCGGTCCTAGGGGAGGGTTTTTACCTGTGCGTTCTCCCGGCGCACAATCCGCCGGCGCCACAGATGCACAAGGATCACGAGAACGATGGGTGGTCCAACCACTAGGCCGAATCCGACGAAAGTGCCGATCACGTATCCAAAGCCTTCCCCGGCGGATTCGACGTCGGCGTCGCTCACTTGTTCCGGCAGCGTCACCATCGCGGCAAGCAGCAAAATGCTGCCCAGCACGTAGCCGATGACCAGGAGGATCATGCTGGCGACGCGCTTGCCGGTTTCCCGCACGGGGGCGGGAGCGGAGAAGGGCTGGTAGCCCGGATACTGCTGGCCGGGATACAGCGGGTCCGGCTGCTGCTCGTTGGTGCTCATGTTTCCCCCAATAAACCCGGCGTATGGCATCGCGCGGGATTCCGGGCGAGGGTAATAAGCCGGCTGGTAAATAGGGAATCGACGGCGAAAGGAGTATCGTTCTGGCCGCACCTTTAAGTGGTTAGTTAGGCTAAGGAAGACATTGACACAACAACTAAATCCCCCCATGCGGACAAAGAGAGGACCCTTCCGTTTTCTTGCTGCTCCGCCGCCCGCCCCGCGCCTCGATGATGAGGCAGTAAAGGCAAAATACCCGCGGCTCCGCCTGCAGGTGTTTATGGGCATCTTCATCGGCTATGCCGGTTATTACCTCGTCCGGAACAATGTGCCGCTGGTAGCCACCATTCTGCGTGACGAGCATGGCTTCAGCGCCTTCGGCCTCGGCGTAGTCACCAACGGTGTGCTCGTGGCCTACGGCCTCAGCAAGTTCTTCAGCGCCATTGTGAGCGACCGCAGCAGTGCACGGCTGTTCCTCCCCATTGGTCTGGCGCTTTCCGCCCTGGCCAACCTGTTTATCGGCTTTGTGCCGGCAGTGGGCACTTCCGTTGCCTTCTTGGCCGTCGTAATGATCTTCAACGGATTCTTCCAGGGAATGGGGTGGCCTCCCAGTGGGCGGACCCTCGTGCACTGGTTCTCCACTTCGGAGCGCGGCTCCAAGACCGCGTTCTGGAATATCGCCCATAACGTAGGCGGTGCCGGATCCGGCGCCCTGGCCGGGGCAGCCCTGGCCTGGTTCGGCGGCTGGCAGTCGGCATTCTGGTTCCCGGGCATTGTCGGCATGGTTATTGCCATTATTGCTTTCTTCCTGCTCCGGGATACACCGGAATCCGAAGGGCTTCCTCCCATTGAGGAATACCGCAATGATCCCGCTCCGGTTGAAGAGGATGCAGCGGATGAAACCGCCAGCACCTGGGAAACCGTCCGCCGCTATGTCCTGACGAACGCCACCATGGTCAAGCTGGCCCTGGCCAATGTGTTTGTGTACACCCTGCGCTATGGCGTCCTCGTGTGGGCACCGGTGTACCTGGCGGACGTGCGCGGGGCGAGCCTGGGCGAAGGCATTGCCGGATTCTCCCTGTTCGAGCTGGCAGGTATCCCGGGCACCCTGCTGTGCGGTTACATCAGTGACAAAATGTTCCGCGGCCGCCGTTCGCCGGCGGGCATCACCTTCCTGATCGGCGTATTCCTGGCCGTAATGGTCTACTGGCTTTCGCCGGTGGAATGGCCGCTGTGGATTTCCTACGGCGCACTGGTGGTTATCGGCGGCCTGATCTACGGGCCCGTCATGCTGATCGGCCTGCAGGCCCTGGACCTCAGCCCCCGCCGGGTAGCGGGTACGGCAGCCGGTTTCACCGGCCTCTTCGGCTATGTGCTGGGTGCCACGCTGGCCTCCACCGGCATCGGCCTGTCCGTGGACCACTTCGGCTGGGATGTCACCTTCATGCTGATCCTGGTGTGTGTGCTGCTTGCCATCGCGTTCATGTACTCCGTGGGCCGCGACGAGGACGCCATGCGTGCCCGCCGCGCCAAAGCGCTGCAGTAGCGCAGAACGTCAGCCGGCTCACTAGCTGACACTGGCCGTGCCACCCCTCGGGGTGGCACGGCCAGTGTCATTCCGGGCTGCAAGCTGATGGGCCACCACCGAACCCGCGGCACTGGTCACCCAGAGGATGAGGGCGGAAAGGACCCAGTCAGCCAGGCCGCTGACGCTGACCCCGCCCGGGAACAGGCCCGCGATTACCAGGGCCAAAAGGGCGGCGATGAGTCCGGTTCCACCCATGAAGGCGGGTGCATAACGCCGTGCCGCCCGGGCGGCAAGCGGTGTAAACGCCGCCTGGGCGAGAACAACAACCAGGACGGCCACAATGAAGCCTGGGGTTTGGATATCGAAGCCCGGAACCCACCAAAGGCTCAGGAGGAGCCCGGTGCAGGCCGCCAGGACTTGGACGCCGACGGTGATCAGGATGTTTTTCACGGTACTCGCCCGCCCTATGGGAAATAGACTGCGCCAACGGAATCAGGCTAGGGCTGTGCGGAGCCGCGGCTATCACCCACATGGGGTGAGTGTTGGCCCCTAGGGCAGCTGCCCGCGCTGGTACGCGGCAGTAACGGCATCGTGCCGCGAGGTGGCGCCCAGCTTGGAGTAAATGACGCGGACGTGGGTTTTTACTGTGTTGACCGAAAGCTGCAGTTCCGAGGCGATCTGGCCCAGGGACAGGTGGGAAGGGAGCAACGAGAGGATCTCCTGCTGGCGCGGACTGAAGGGCACCGGGCGCGCCGTTGCCGGACGAAGGGCAAGCACCCGTTCTGCCGTTTCTTCCTCTGCGCCGCAGGATCCGGCGCGCTCGGCCAGAAGGCCGGCTACCTCCGCAGGCGCCGTGGCAAACGGGCGGAGGACGTCCAATTCGTCCGCCTGATGCAGGGCATGGACCAGATGTTCAACGGCCAGCGGCCGCCGGCCGGTCCGTACGGCAATGGAGCACTCCAGAATGGACGCCTCGATCCCGGTCCACGCGAGAACAGGGACGGCGGTTCCGTCACGGAGCGGCTGGATCCGTTGGGCGGCGGCATCGAACCTGCTGATCCCGGCGGGACCTGTTGCACGAAGAAGGCACAGTTCGCCTGTTCCCGGAAGCCGCTCGTGTGCCCATCCCACCACTTCCTTAGCGCGCATGGTGTTCCCGACGGCCAGTGCAGCTGCATGTTCCGTCACGACCGCCAACGCGCTGAGGGGCTTTCCGAACGGGATGTCCGGGTTCAGCTGGTTGCGAGCCCGGCGCAGGTCGTTCAGGGCACGGTAGCCTCCACCCAAGTCGTGGAGTACGCAGGCGTCCAGGATGGCCGTGGCCGAGCGCAGTGTGGCACCGATGCCGCTGGAGGTGGACTCCAGCTGGCCCAGGTTCGCCCGAGTGGCCGCGCTCAGATCCCGGGCAGGGGCCGGCTCCAGCCGGAGCAGGGACCGGATCGCTTGGACCAAATGGGCCGCCGATCGGTTTGGCACATCCTGCCACGGACGGTCGGGAGTGCTGTTCCCGGCGCGGGCGAGAAGGCGGGCGGCGTCGCGCATCCGGCCCTGAAGTGCCGCGCTGAACGCCTGTTCAACAAGAATCTTGCCGGCAAGGTAGGTGTTCCCCGTATCCGCTGCCTCGGCGAACGCATCCGCAGCGGCGTTGTCCGCAGCAGCGAAATCCCCTGCGGCGGCCTCCGCTGCGGACGTTAGAATTTTCGCTTCGATACGGATGCAGGGTTCCGCTGAGAGGCGGGACAGACCCGCGGTGTCCGCCCATCGGCGCCCGGACGCTGCCCGTTCGGGGACAAACCACATCAGTTCCGCGTCCACCAGCGCGCGCAGCTCCCGTAGTTCACGCTCGGGCGCAGCAGGCCACGTCCGCTCTGCCGCTGCGGCATAACGTGCGGCGGTCACCGGTTCGAGTGCCTCGAGGTGGGCCAGCGCCGCGACGAGGGAGAGTCTCGGGCTGGCGACCAGGCTTGTTTCCGGCAGCTGTGTGAGGGCGCGGAGGACCGCGCCGGCCTGTCCGGAACTGACTTGGGTGACCCCGTGCTTTGCGAGGGTTGACGCCACGAGCCCGGCATCCCGGGAGGCTGCCGCATGCCGGAGGGTAGCGGCTGGATCGCCCACTGCTCCATGCCAGTCCGCAGCCAGGCCGTGCAGGTGGCGGAGCGTGGCGGGGTCGGTCCGGGCGAGGGTGGCGAGGAAATACTCCCTGACGATGGGAAGGATGCGGTTGCCGTACGTGCCGGACGGCTCCACTAATCCCCGGTCGGTGAGCCGGGCAAGGATGGTGCCGGCATCGGCCCGGCCGGACAGGGCTGCCGCTTGCGCGCCGTCGGCCTCCGGGCAGACGCAGATACTGGTGAGCAGGTGCACTTCGGCAGCGCTCAGCGTGGGCAGCACGTCCCGGTCCAAATACTCGGTGAGGGCCTGCATCCCCTCGGGCGGGGAAGGCATTCCCGTAAGGCTGTGCAGGGAACGCAGCGTCAGGACCGTACAAGCCGGCCAGCCTCCGTTGTGCCGCTGGATCCGGTTTAGGGATCGTGTGCCAAGCCCGGGAGCCAGCCGGGCGGCCAGCTCCGCGGTTTCCACCGGAGTGAAGGCCAGATCGCAGGCGGTGATGTCCAGAAGCCGGCTCGACAGGCGGGCCTGCCCTGCGTCCACTGCGGATCTGTCCCGGGTGGTGGCAATGATGTGGACGGGGGAAGCCGACTGGTTCAGGAGTCCGGGAAACCAACGGTTGCGTTCCGCAGCGCTGAACACGTCAATGTCGTCGAAGATCAGGCGCACCGGAGTGGCATTAAGAGCCGCCTGCAGCATGCTGAATGCAGGCCCGGGCGCGTCCTCGGTTCCGCTCAACCGGTGCAGCACCTCCGCCGACAGGACCGAAGCGGCCTCCAGCCCGGCCAGGAGAGTGGGCCACACCGCGCCGCGCTGGCGGGGGTTCGAACCGTTGAGCCAGATGGGAACGGGCCCGGACGCGTTTGTCCACTGCTGAACAAGCGTGGTTTTTCCGAACCCCGCTGGTGCGGTCAGGAGGACCGATCCAGGGGCCCCATCCAGCCGCGCCGTCAACCGGGGACGCTCAACGAGGACCGGCAGCGGAGCTTCGGGGGACTCCCTCGGGGCTCCGCCGCCGCCGTAGCGGTTCACGCTGTCCATTCTAGGTCTGCATCAACCGGTTGCACCGCCTGGGACCAAATTGCTGCGCTAGGCCAGCGCCATTGACTTGAGGCGGTCATACTCGGCGTCAGTGATTTCCCCCTGGGCGAGCAGGGTACGTGCGGACTCGATCTGCTCGGCAGGAGTAGGCCTGCCGGCCACCCGTCGGACGTAGTTTTCCGTCTCTTCCGCAATCCGTTCGGAGCGCTCCTGGCTGCGCCGGGCCATGCCGTTGCCCCTGGCGATCACATAGACCAAGGCGCTGATCAGGGGCGTAACGAACAGGAAGAAAATCCATACGGCCTTGGCGAATCCGCCCAGTTCCGTGTCCCTGAACAGGTCGTTCAGGATCTGGAACAACAGGATCAGGTACGCAACGAAGAGGAAGGACACGACTACGGTCCAGATCAGCTCCCAGAAACTCATGGCTCTATCTCCTTAGGGAAGTCCCCCGCAGGGGCGACGCCGTCCAGCGGGTCACCGGCTGGTACCCAACCGCAGCGCCGATACTTCATTTTCAGGCGGGTGCAGTCCGGCAGAAGGGGTTGCCTCTAGCTGTTCGCAGCCGGAGGCATACTTCACCCGATGCAGGTGACAGGGTCGAGTCGGTGCGCAGGTGGCGCTCAGTGGACCGGTCACAGCGCGGCCACGCGGGGTCGCTGCGGGGGCGCCGGACACTAACGCTCTGGGCGGAAAGCATGCTTAGTATTTCGTTCAGCAACCGGTGCCTCGCTAACCTGATATTGATGAGTACCGCGAAAACTTCCCCGAAGAATGCCCCCACATCCAGCACAGCCGGGATGGTCCGCGTGCGCGGCGCGCAGGAAAACAACCTGCGCAACGTCGACGTCGACATTCCCCGCGACGCGATTGTCGCCTTCACCGGCGTCTCCGGTTCGGGCAAATCCTCCCTGGCTTTCGGTACGATCTACGCCGAGGCGCAGAAGCGCTACTTCGAATCAGTGGCTCCGTATGCCCGCCGGCTGCTGTCCCAGGGGCACACCCCCAAGGTGGAGGAAATCACCGGGCTCCCGCCCGCCGTCGCCCTCCAGCAGCGCCGCGGCGCCCCCAGTTCCCGCTCCACCGTGGGCACCCTGACCACGCTGTCGAACTCCATGCGCATGCTCTTCTCCCGCGGCGGAACCTATCCGGCAAACGCCGAGCCGGGCAGCCTGGACTCTGATGCCTTCTCGCCCAACACGGCCGCGGGCGCCTGCCGGGAGTGCTCCGGGCTGGGCATCGCCCATACCGTCACCGAGGATTCGCTGGTGCCGGACCCGTCGCTGACCATCCGCGAAGGCGCCATTGCTGCCTGGCCGGGGGCCTGGCAGGGCAAGAACCTGCGGGACATCCTCATTCAGCTGGGCTACGACGTCGACGTGCCCTGGCAGAAAATGTCCAAGAAGGACCGCGACTGGATCCTGTTCACCGAGGAACAGCCCGTCGTGATGATCACCCCGCAGCGTGACCGGGTGGCCAAACCGTACAAGGGCCGGTTCTGGAGCGCGAAGAGTTACGTTATGCACACGCTGGCTGATTCGGGCAGCGCACAGATGCGTGAACGTGTTCTCGCCTACATGGTTTCGGGCCCCTGTCCGGTCTGCGGCGGCGCCGGCCTGCGCCCGGAGGCCCTGGCCGTCACCTTCGCCGGCCGCAACATTGCCCAGCTGAACGGTGCCACTCTGGCCGAGCTTGCCGAGATCATCCGGCCGACGGCGGAACTGAAGTCCGCCGGCACTGCCTCCCGCGCAGCGGCCTCCAATGAAGACACCGAAGTGGCGGTGACCATCACCCGCGACCTGCTTGGCCGGCTGGAGGTGCTGATCGGCCTTGGCCTGGGCTACCTCAGCCTCTCGCGCGCCACCCCCACCCTCTCGCCGGGGGAGATGCAGCGCCTGCGCATCGCCACCCAGCTGCGCTCCGGCCTGTTCGGGGTGATCTACGTGCTGGACGAGCCTTCGGCCGGCCTGCACCCGGCCGACGCCGAGCCGCTGCTGACCGTGCTGCAGGAACTGAAGGATGCCGGCAACTCGGTGTTCGTTGTTGAGCACAACATGGACGTGGTCCGCAGTGCGGAGTGGATTGTCGACGTCGGCCCGCAGGCCGGCGACGGCGGCGGCACCGTGCTCTACAGCGGCCCGGTTGACGGACTGGCGGAGGTAGAGGAAAGCGCCACGCGTCCGTTCCTGTTCGGCGAAGCGCAGACCGCACCGCCGGCCCGCCGCACACCCGATGAGTGGCTGACGCTGAAAGGCATCACCCGGCACAACCTGCACGGCCTGGACGCGGACATCCCGCTGGGCGTACTCACCGCAGTCACCGGCGTTTCCGGTTCCGGCAAGTCCACCCTGGTCAGCCAGGTGCTGGCCGAAACAGTGGGCCGGCAGGTCAACGGAGCGGCTCCGGAGGCCGACGACACGGAAGACACCGAGGACGACGATCCCGGCGTGCAGGTGCGGTCCATCGCAGGGTTGGAACACCTGGACCGGCTGGTCCGGGTGGACCAGCGGCCCATCGGCCGGACTCCGCGCTCCAACCTGGCCACCTATACGGGCCTGTTCGACGCCGTGCGGAAGCTCTACGCCTCAACCGACGAAGCCCGCTCGCGCGGCTACACCGCCGGCCGGTTCTCCTTCAACGTGGCCGGGGGCCGCTGCGAGACGTGCCAGGGTGAAGGCTTCCTCGCCGTCGAACTGCTGTTCCTGCCCGGCACCTACGGACCGTGCCCCGTCTGCCACGGCGCCCGCTACAACAAGGAAACCCTTGAGGTAACGTACCGGGGCATGTCCATTGCGGACGTGCTGGATATGCGGGTGGAGTCCGCTGCGGAGTTCCTCTCCGACGTGCCGGCTGCCTCCCGCAGCCTGCAGACCCTGCTCGATGTCGGGCTCGGTTACCTGCGCCTGGGCCAGCCCGCCACCGAGCTCTCGGGCGGCGAAGCGCAGCGGATCAAGCTCGCCACCGAACTCCAGCGTGCCCGCCGCGGACACACGCTCTACCTGCTGGATGAGCCCACCACCGGCCTGCACCCGCAGGACGTCCAACTGCTGCTGCGCCAGCTGAACCGTCTCGTCGATGCGGGCAACACCGTGGTGGTGGTGGAACACTCGATGAACGTGGTGGCTTCCGCCGACTGGGTGATCGACATGGGTCCTTCGGGCGGCGAAGAGGGCGGCCGGATCATGTGCGCCGGCACCGCCGCCGACGTCGCCGGTTGCGAGGCAAGCCGGACGGCGCCTTATCTGGCGGCGGCGCTCCAAACGCTGGGCTAGCCGGCCGCAGTACGCCTCAGTCCCCGCGGGTGCTGGCCGTGAAGGTCCGCTCCCATGACTCCAACGAAGTGACGTCCGGCAACGCTGCACGGTAGGCGGAGCGCAACCGTGCCCATTCGCGGTACAGCTGGAGCTTGAGGGCCGTCGTTTCGGCGAGCATCCTGCGGACCTGGCGTGGATCACGCCGGTAGCGGGCGGCCCCCGTGCCCTCGGCGTTGGTGACGACGGCTCCGTCCAGCTGGGACAGGACCCACCACTTGCTGTCGTCGTGGCTGACTGCTGCTTCCCGTGCAGGTTGGGTCCGGGACGGCTGCACGGTCTGCTTCGCCACCGCCTTCAGGGTCCACGGTCCCCACCGGGGAGGATAGCTGCCACGCATCTTCCGCACCGGTTTGGGCAGCTTCAGTCCTGCCCGCTTGAAGGGAAGGGTGCCGGGCTTTGCGTTGATGAGGGCATCGGAATATCCGTGCCGCAGGGCCAGCAGCTTGGGAAGCATTGTCGGAAGGGACTCGTGCAGCCCGGCCGGACCGTTCAGAACGTCCCGCAGGGCCATGAGGCGCAAGGCTGCCGGGTAATACTGCATGGAGAAGAGGTGGCGGAAGTCGGTATCGAGGCTTTCGCGCAGGATCCGCCCGCCCCGTGGGTAGGGCGAGTGCAGGAGCGCCGCAATGAGCCGGTTGCGTTCGTGGAAGTATGCCTGCCAGTCGACGGCGTCGTCCTTGTCCGCCCAGGGGACGTGCCATACCGCAGCGCCCGGCAAAGACACGGTGGGGAAGCCGAGGTCGCGGGCCCGCAGCGAATACTCGGCGTCGTCCCACTTGATGAAGACAGGCAGGGGCAACCCGGCGGCACGGATGACTTCCGATGGGATCAGGCACATCCACCAGCCGTTGTAGTCGGCGTCCCACCGGCGGTGCAGCGCACTGGAGGAACGCAAACCGGAGACCGCGAAGTCGTGCGCCGCCAGGCCCTTTTCCGGGCCCCAGAAGAACCGGTACGGATTCACCATTTCCGCGAAGGCGTTAAGGACGGACTTGTTGTACATATCAAACATATGCCCGCCGATAATGGCCGGGCTGCGGCATAGATCCGCGAAGGCCACGGCACGAAGCACTCCTTCCGGTTCAAGCACGATGTCGTCGTCCAGGAGCAGTGCGTAGGCCGACTCGGGTGAGCGTACGGTCTCGCTCATAATCCTGGCGAAACCGCCGGAGCCGCCCAAATTGTCTTGGTTCACAACACGAAGCTGCTGACCGAGCGAAGCAGCCACTGCTTCATAGCCTGCCTCGTCCTGGACCTTGCGGCTGCCTTGGTCCACCACCACCAGCTCATGGAGGATCGGCCTGATGCCCGGATCACCGGCGATGGCGGACATGGTTGCCAAGCAGTAGTCAGGGCGGTTGAAGGTCGTGATGCCGAGTGTCGCCTTCCGTGCAGGGGCTGCGTTCTCGGTGCACCAGTCCGCCGACGCCAGGGTCATGCCGCCGGACCCGGACAGCAGGTCGAACCAATACCACCCACCGTCACCAAAGGCGGCAAGCGGAAGCCTGAAAATGGCTTCACCGTTGGCTGAGACCTTACGGACTGCCACCCGTTGGGCAGAGCCCAGGGCAGTGGACCGGTAGACCATCACGGAGCCGGACCCAGTGGTCCGGACCCGCAGGAGCACGGTTTCAACCGTTGTCCACCGCCTCCAGTAACCGCCCGGGAAGCCGTTGAAGTAGGAGCCGAAGGAGACCCGCAACCCGGGCCGGACGCGGGCCGAGGAGCGGCTGAGGATGTCGTCTGGACGGAACCCGCCGCCTGTGCCCGCCTGCTCGGAGTTTCCTGCTGCAACGGCCGGCGCGCCGGGGCCCGTATCCCGGTCGATGTACAAAGGCAGGGTCTCGAGCTCGTTGTCCAGAGGCAGGACAACCCGCTGCAGGACCCGAAGCGGCACGCCGTTGCCGGCCGGCGCATGCTCGTCCTGGGGTGCGGGTCCGTTCCGGGGTGCCTGCCCGTTCTGCGGTACCTGCCCGCCAAGCTCGTCGAGCGTGCCCTTGCTCATTGATCGCTCCGCCCGTTCGGCCCAAAGCGGAGACCTGCCGCTTTTCCGCTTGCTTTCAGGCTGGTGACATTAGACCGGGGGCATGCTGTGGACAAGAGAAATCGCCGGAAGCGGGCCGGCCGTGCACCGCCGCCGGCGCCGTCCGGCTGGGACGCAAGCCGGACGGCGCCTTATCTGGCGGCGGCGCGGGAAATGACTGGTTAGTGTCCGGCGGGCCGCTCCGCCGAGCCGGCAGCGGCAGCCGGGGCGCCCTTGCCGGCGGCGTCCCGTGCCGCAATGTAGCCGTACACCAGGCCTTGGCCGATGGTGGCGCCTGCCCCGGGGTAGCTCTTGCCGAAGACGTTCGCTGCCGTGTTGCCGATGGCGTACAGCCCCTCCAACACGGTGCCGTCCTCGCGCAGGACCCGCCCGCGGGCATCCGCGGTCAGGCCGCCGCAGGTACCCAGATCCGAGAGCACCATCTTGACGGCGTAAAAGGTCTTGCCGCTCAGGGGGCGCAGGTTCGGGTTGGGCCGGATGGTCGGGTCGCCGTAGTAGCGGTCGTAGGCGCTGGAGCCGCGGTGGAAGTCCTCGTCCACGCCGGCTGCGGCGACTTCATTGAAGCGGGCCGCCGTGGCCGTGAACGTGTCTTCGGGCACCCCGATGCTCCGGGCGAGCTCGGCCAGGCTGCCGGCCTTCGCGGCGATGCCCGCCTCGTACCATGCTGCGGGCAGCGGCGAGCGGGGGTACAGCGCGCCGGCCAGCAGATAGCTGTTGCGGTATTCCTGGTCAAAGATCATCCACATGGTGCCCACCGGGTCGCCCTGCTTCTCCCGCTCCAGCACATGCTGGCCGAAGGACATGTAGTTCTCCGCCTCGTTCACGAACCGCTTGCCGGCGTCGTCCACAATAAACGAGCCCGGCAGGGAACGCTCCGCCAGCATCACCGACGGTGCGGCCCCGGGCAGCGGCGCGACGGCGGGGAACCACCAGGCCTGGTCCAGGAGTGCGGTGCCGGCGCCGGCGTCCACACCGGCCTTGATGGCGTCACCGGTATTGCCTTCGGCGCCGAAGCTCCACCCTTCAAGGGCTGGGGACTGGTGCTTGTGCCGCAGGGCCATGTCGTGGTCAAAGCCGCCGGCGGCGAGCACCACGCCCTGGCGTGCCGTCACCGTCACCTCCGTGCCGTCCTGCTCCAGGACGGCACCGGTGACCCGGCCGCCGTCGGAAATCAGCCGAACCAGGGATGTTTCCGTCCAGACCGGGATGCCCGCCTTCAGCACTCCGGCAAACAGCCCGGCAGCGAGGGCCTGCCCGCCGGCGACATAGTCCCGTTTCAGTGCCAGTCCGCCGATTCCCTGCACCGCTCGCCTCACTGCGGTCGGGAAGCCCTTGGCCGGGACCTTGGCGAGCAGGTTCAGCCAGCGGTAGTCCTTGCCCGTGATGGGCATGGGCAGGGGTGCCTCCATGGTGCCGCCGCGGAGCCGGGCGCGTTCGGTCCCCAGCCGGTTGGCGTCGAAGGGAATACATTCACAGCTGCGGCCGATGGCGGAGCCGCCCGGCTGCTCGGGCTGGTAGTCGGAGTACTCCTTGTCCCACATAAAGCGCATGGGGGTGGTCCGGCGCAGCATGTCCACGGTGTCCGTGCCGTTGTCGAGGAAAGACTGCCAGCGTTCCCGCGGGGAGGTGTCGCCGACGACGGCGTCCACATAGGCGGCCGCGCGGGCGGGGGAATCGGGGGCACCGGCTTCGCGCAGGATCGGGTTGTCCGGAATCCAGAACGCACCGCCGGACCGTGCCGTCGAGCCGCCCACGTAGGCGGTCTTCTCTGCGATCAGGACGGAGGACCCCAGTTCGGCGGCGGCCAGTGCAGCGGCCATACCGGTGCCGGAGCCGATCACCAGCAGGTCCACCGTGGTGTCCTGTGCCGTTGCGGTGCGGACGGGTGCGGATTTGGGCATTGCAGTCTCCTTTGACGGGCAAGCGTTATCCGGCACCGGGGGAGTGGTTCCCCATCCGTTGCCGGATAACGCTTTGTGCTGAGCGGTTTCTGCACCCTAGCGCGGAACGTGGGCCGGTGCCATTTCCGTCCCTGCGTGCCGGGCATATCCAGTGAACGCGCAGCCGGTCAGTGTATGTCCTTCGGCCCCGGCTTGTCCGGCCCATGGAACCGCACATAGCTGTACCCGATCAGGGCCAGTCCCAGGCAGCCGGAAACAATCATGGTGACGCCTGTGGCCCATCCGCCGGGCAGCCACCAGGTATCCTGCAGCGGCCACCACTTCGGTGCCTGCCGCCAGATACCCCACAGCACCCCGGCTGCCGTCACGGCCAAGGCACCGCAGACTGTTCCGGCGATCCGCGGCCAGGTCTGCACCCCCTGAGCGGCAGCACGAAAGGCACGCACCCGGACGGGGTTCAGCCAGCGGTGGGCCCAGGCGTAGCGCAGGGACAACACCGCAAGACCGGCAACTATCATCAGCAAGCCGGGCCCGGGGAGCACCAGGGCCGCCAGGCCCAGGACAACCAGCGTCCAGCCCGCCACCTCAATGCCCGTACGGCGCAGCCATGCCGGTATCCGTTCAGTGCGCGTCATGGACCCAGCCTTTCACATCGCCCGCCCGGGCAGGAGTGCCCGAGGGTCACGTCACGGATTCCCCTGCAGTCCGCGGCGGCTGACATAATCCTTGCCGGAAACCGGAGGGAAAGCGGTGAGTGCCAAGTGAAGTTCCAGATGGAGGCCATCGGGCAGGTGTCGTCCAGCCGCAGCGAGGTGCGGGATGACCAGTGGGACCAGGAGCGGGCCGTGATTACGCTGGATCCCGCACTGTTCACCGAGGAGGCATTGTGGGGACTGGCGGTTCAGCCACGCCGGCCGAACCGGATCGGCACCACATTGTGCAGATCCGGTCGGTGGACGGCCTGTCCCTGGGGGCCCGTGGCCCAGCCCGGCTGGGCCACAGAGCTGATGCGTGGCTATTGGTAATCCAGGGGCAGTGGATACTGGTGCCGTGAACACCATCCTCCGTGCCGCCCGCATCAGCACACCCCGCCTGCAGTTGGAGCCCTTGACCGCTAACCATGCGGCGGAGATGGTCCCGGTGCTTGCCGGTACCAACCTCTACCGGTACATCGGCGGGGAGGCGCCCACCCGCGGGGAACTGACCGGCCGGTATGCCGCACAATCCGTCGGTGCCTCGCCGGATGGGCGGGAGGCATGGCTGAACTGGATCATCCGGGAGGAAGGCGCGGCCGTCGGATTCGTGCAGGCCACCGTGGCTGTGGGCGGGCCGTGCCCGACGGCGTACCTGGCGTGGGTAGTGGGCGAACCGTTCCAGGGCCGCGGCATCGCCACTGAAGCCGCCCGGGCAGTGCTGGATTGGCTGCAGCGGTGCTCCGGCGGCCCGGTTGCCGCGTTCATCCATCCGCAGAACCAGGCCTCCGCCGCCGTCGCCTGCAAACTGGGATTGATCGCCAGCGGGGAGCTGGACGAGGACGGCGAGGAGCGTTGGGACCTGCCCGGGCACGGCACAGGGAAAAGCGCCGCCGCCCAATAAAAAACGGCAGGTGCCGGAGAAACAGTCTCCGGCACCTGCCGCTCATCGCTTGGGTTGCTAGTTGACCTTGACGGTCATCATGCCCTTGGGGTTGCTTTGGACCACGGTGATCTTGGTTCCGGTTCCGGCAACCACCACGCTGCCCTGCGGATTGGCGGGGTCGTAGTAGGCATTGGGATTGCTGTCATCGAAGACGGCAACACCGGGCCGGGACGGAACCTGCAGGGTGGTCATGCCGGCCGCCGTCTCGCGGTGCAGCAGGATCGGATCCGTTGCTTCCTTGCCGAACGTGGCGTCAAAGCTCTGAATGCGGTTCCGTGCCACCGTGCCGTCTGTCCAGCGCAGGGCCGTGGCGCGGGCGTCCACCGGCAGGACCAGTCCGGCACCGGGGTGCTGGCTGGTGTTGTTGTTGCGCTGTCCGGCGTTCCAGTAGGTGACCAGCAGCCCGTTCTGGTACGGGAAGTGTTCCACCTTATCCGGTGAGCTCAGTGCCCAGCCGAAGTTGTACGGGCCGGTCTGCAGGGTGGAGTCGTATCCGGCGTACTGGCGGTTTTCGGCAATGTAGTAGCGGCCGTTACCCTGGGCATCCCGAGGCAGGGTGACCACCAGCGCCTGCTGTTTCTTGGTGGCGTGGTACGACGCGCCCAGCATGTGCGTGGACTTTTGCCCCGCGCTGGCAACATCGTAGTCCAGCCAGCCCAGCTGCAGCTTTTCCCAGGCACCCATGTGGTTGGGGGTGGTGCCGATGGAATCCGTGCCGCGGCCCAGCCAGGAACCGGAACTCATCAGCGTCCAGAAACCGGTGCCGTTGTCGCCGCCGGCAGTGTCGTAGAGGTCGGGCAGGCCCAGATCGTGGCCGTACTCGTGTGCGAACACACCCAGTCCGCCGTTTTCCGGTTCGGTGGTGTAGTCGCGGATCCAGACCTTGGAATCACCGATCCGGATGCCTCCGAAGGGGTTGGTCGCCGGGCCGTCAATGCCGTAGCCTGCCTGGCCTACGGACCAGCGGTGTGACCAGATGGCCGACGTCGCTGCTCCGGCCTCCTCGCCCTCGCCTGCGTGGATGGCCTGGAAGTGGTCGATGTAGCCGTCCGGCTCATCAAAGTTGCCGTTGTTGTTGTAGTCGTACCGGTCCCACTGGTCGAAACCGGCCAGGTAGGCATCAACGTCGGCAGGAGATTTTCCGGCGGCGATCTGGGATTCGTACCAGGCGTCGGCAGCGTCCTGCACGAACCGGGTCATGTCCTCCTGGCTCTCGGTCTCGCCGTAGCTGGCCGAGTTGTACGGCACCGTAACCCAGTCGCTGACGTCACCGTCAACGGTGTAACGGCCGCTGGACATCTCCTCGTACAGCGTCTTCAAGGACTCGCCCGCCGGATCGAAGAACATGTTCTGGTAGTGCTCACGGCTGAAATCCGGCAGCCAATAGGTCGAGTTGTCCACACTGCGGTTCGGCTGCGGAATCCCGTTGTGCTGCGGGCCCGTCGCGGAGGCGGGGAAGCGGGTGTCCACCTGGCTGCCAAAGTCAATGAGGAAAGACAGGATCTGGTCGCTGTCCTCCAGCCCGTACTCCGCCCACTGGCCCGGCGCCACCTGGACCGACTGTGATCCGCCCTGCTGCCGGACGGGCGCTTCGCCGCGGACCACTTTTTCAATTGCCTGCTGGTTGAGCGCACGCCGCTCGTCCGCCACCGGATCCGAGCGGTCATCTGCCTTGGCGGCGGTGCCGTCAGCGCCCGGAGCTCCGAAAGCGCCGCTGCTTTCCGGAGCTGCGGGCAGGACGGACGAAGCTGCAACTGCGGCCGCTGTTCCCGGCACAAGCAGAAGGGCGCCGCTGGCAATCAGCACCGCAGCCTTCCGCGCAAAACTTTTTTCGATTGTCAAAGGATCCCCTTAGAAAATGCATGGTGCGTAAATGAGGTGAAAACAAATTACGGGCTCCTGAGGGCGGGGGAACCCGTAAAACGCCCTCTTATGCGAAGTGACCCGTAAATGGTGCGTTTTTATCTCCGGACACTTCCGAAATAGACCGAACTCCTGTAAGGGTGCTTAGGGGGAAACCTGCACGCACTATGAGGAGTTCTAAATGCTTTCATCCGCCGGTCGCCGGAATGCGGCCGCTGCAGTCACTGCAGCACTGGCAGTTACACTCGGTTCAATGACCCCGGCAGCAGCAGCGCCGCCGGACCATGCGGGGAAGGACCAGTTGGCAAGAGTGACCGTCCTGGGCACCTCGGATCTGCACGGCAACATTGAAAACTGGGACTATTTCCAGGATGCCGAGTACGACGACGCCGCCCACAACGATGTGGGACTGGCCAAGATTTCCACCCTGGTGGACTCCGTACGCACTGACCGGGGCCGGGAATCCACCCTGCTGATTGATGCGGGCGACACGATCCAGGGCACCTCGCTGGCGGACTACTTCGCCAACACGGCCCCGATCACGGAGACAGGCGAGATCCACCCCATGGCTGCGGCCATGAACGCCATGGATTACGACGCCGCGGCGCTGGGCAACCACGAATTCAACTACGGTCTTTCCATGCTGCGCGGGTTTGAAAGCCAGCTGGCGTTTCCGCTGCTCGGCGCCAATGCGGTAGACCCGGCCACCGGCGCCCCGGCGTTCACCCCCTACATCATCAAAACGGTCAAGACCAAAGGAAACAAACCCGTGAAGGTGGGCATCCTGGGGCTCACAAACCCAGGGGTGGCAATTTGGGACAAGAACAATGTTGAGGGACAGCTCGAATTTCCCGGCATCGTTGAACAGGCCCAAAAATATGTGCCGGAAATGAAGGCACGCGGTGCTGACGTGGTAGTGGTCAGCTCGCACTCCGGAACGTCCGGTCTTTCCTCCTACGGGGACGAACTGCCGCTGGAAAACGCCTCAACCGAGCTTGCGGAAACGGTGCCGGACATTGATGCGGTGCTGGTAGGGCACGCGCACCAGGAAATCCCGGAACGCTTCGTCACCAACAAGGCCACTGGCGAGCAGGTGCTGCTCACAGAACCGCTGAACTGGGGAATGCGCCTGTCCGTTATGGACTTCGAACTGACCAAGGTGCGGGGCAAGTGGGACGTGACTTCGGCGTCGTCGTCCCTGCTGAACGCCAATACAGCGGAAGCGGATCCCGAGGTCTCCAAACTGGTGGCGGAGCAGCACCGGCGCGTCATCGACTACGTGAACACGCCCATCGGCACCGCCACGCAGTCGATGCCTGCAGCCGAATCGCGGTACCGCGACACGGCGGTGATGGACTTCGTGAACTCGGTCCAGGCGCAGGCCGTGGACCGGGCGCTCGACGGCGGGCCGAACGCGGACCTGCCGGTGCTGTCCGTGGCGGCACCCTTCAGCCGCACGGCCGAGATTCCCGCAGGGCCGGTCACCATCCGTGACATCGCCGGGCTCTACGTCTTCCCGAACACCCTCTTTGCCGTCGAAATGACCGGCAGCCAGGTTAAGGACTACCTGGAGTACTCCGCCAAGTACTTTGTGCAGACACCTACCGGCGCGGCGGTGGACCCCGCCACCCTGACCAATGCCAACGGGACCCCGGACTATAACTACGACGTCATGACCGGAGTCAATTACGACATCGATATCTCCCGTCCGGTGGGGGAGCGGATCGTGAACCTGAGCTTCAACGGGTCCCCGGTGGACCCTGCGCAGCGGTTCGCCGTGGCGACCAACAACTACCGCCAGTCCGGTGGAGGCAACTTCCCCTCCATCAGCACGGCTGCGGTGATGGTGAACCAGCAGACGGAAATCCGCCAGCTGCTCATTGACTATGTGGTGGCCCAGGGTGCTGTGGATCCTGACGTCTTTGCGCAGGACAACTGGCGGCTGGTGCGGGGCGGCGAGCCTGTATTTGAGTAGGGCTAAAGGGTCCGTTGCGGGGGCCGGAAGCGCAGAGCCGCAGTACCGCATAGACCCGCTGACCCTCCGCGAGGTCCCGGCGGACCGGGCGGCGGCCGAGGCGTGGCTGGCCGGCCCGGAAGCGGCGTCCGGGCCGGCGGCTGCCCGGATCGCATGGCTGCGAATCCTGGGCAGGCTTCCGGAGGCCGAGGCGGAGGCCCGCGCGTCATTTGCCGCAGCTGCTGCGGGTGACACGCGTCGGGACCTGCCGCTGGCCGCCGTCCTGCCCGGGATCCGGCTGGCACAGGTGCTGCAGTGGCAGGGAGACCTAGTGCAGGCGCTCCGCCTGCTCGCCCGCGTCGGGGAAGCACTGTCCCGGTCAGCAGAGTCCGCTGCGGTCCTGTCCGCAGCCGCTTTCCTGCACCAGCACCGGGGAAAGGTGCTGCTGGACGCGGGCCACCCCGGGTGGGCCCTGCGGGAGTTCCGGCAGGCTGAGCGTCTCCGCGACAAACCGGAGCTGCCGGCGGATCAGCTGGAGTCCACGCGGCAGGCGGTTTCTGCGGCCCTGCGCACGCTCGATAAACAGCAGGCTTAGTAATTCCGGTGGGTCTGTGTCTAGCATTGATGAGGCAGAACAGGTGCGGAATATCCGCAGACCAGGGGGGAGGTTCTGCCTAATGCACTGCTAGGAAGGATCATGGTCATGATCGGATTCATCATTGCAGGCCTCATTATCGGTGCCTTGGCTCGACTCATTAAGCCGGGCCGGCAGAACCTCGGAATCATCGCCACCCTGCTGCTTGGCCTCGTAGGTTCGGTGATCGGCGGCGTGATTGCCAATCTGCTTGGCACCGGAGACATTTTCGAGCTCAATATCCTGGGCTTCATCGTTGCCGTCATCGCGGCTGTACTGCTGATCGGCGTCGCCGAGGGCATCGCCGGCCGCAGCAAGGGCCAAGGGCAGGTCCGCCGCTAGCACCGGCTGCTGCGGCAATACCGCACTAAAAACCGTCCCGTCTCCTGCGCCATTCGGCGCGGAAGACGGGACGGTTTCTGTATGCGGAGTATTAAACGGCTGTCTGCAGGATTTTTTCTTCCTGGGAAGCGGGCGCCGGTGCGGCAGTGCGACCTACACTGCGGTCCTCAATCTCCACACTCAGGGAGAGGTAGAAGGCGAACAGTCCCTCTACGAGGGGGCCGTCTTCAAGCTGGCTGAATGCCTGATCCGCCAGGGATTCCAAGGCTGCGTCAGTCATCGTGGAGAATTCCGGGAAAAGGTCAACATGGGTGATGGGATTATGGGTCACAAAGTTTCCTAACTCAAAGGAACCATTGGCCCGCGTCTAAACCAAGGTTTCTAGCGTAACCCGTTTGACGCCCCCGTGTAAATGCGGCACGGACAACCGGGCTCCCCGCCGGATTCCGGCGGGGAGCCTGCCGGGACGGGGAAAACCGCGGGCTAGATTGGACGGATGCGAGCAGATCAGCGGGTGGAACCGCCCGAAACTGCCGGAGAATTCGAAACCCTGGCCGGCTTCCCCCACCCGATGGTCCGAGGAGGATCCCGACGGCGAGTTCCGGGTCAGTCCCCAGGACAGCCTGGCGGGGATTATCGCCGACTACGAAGCTGCCTGCGAGCAGTCGCGAGAGGTCATGCGCCGGCACGGGCTTGAGGATCGCTGCCGGGGCGGCGGCGGCAAGCAGAATGTGCGTTGGGTGCTGGTGCACATGATCGAGGAGACCGGACGGCACTGTGGACACCTGGACATCCTGCGCGAGCTGCTTGACGGCTCCACCGGTGATTAGCGGGTGCGCGTCCAGTAGCGCATGTCCACCATGGTGTCCCGCTGGCGCTGCCGTTCCCGCCGGACGGCCCGGAACCCGGCGCGCTGTGCCACCGCTTCGCTGACGGTATTTCCGGCGATGGTGCGCAGCGCTACCTTGGAGGACCCGTTGGCAAGTGCCCACTCACTCAATCCGCGGGTGGCTGCCGTTGCTGCGCCGCGCCCCCGGCCTGCAGGCAGCAGCGCGTACATCAGTTCAGGGGTGCCGTCCGCGGAACAGGAAATGCCTGCGGTGCCCAGGACATCACTGCCATCGTGCACCGAATAACGGGCAATCAGGCTTTCCCCACGGGCTTCGGCAACACGTGTCATGCGCATTCTGGCTCGGTCATCGCTGAGGTTCGGCGGGAACAGCGTCCAGCGGATCACATCGTCGTCCATGGACAGCTCCTGTTCCAGGCGCCAGTCCGAAGGGGTGAGTATCCGAAGGATGAACCTGCCCGCCTGCAGGGAATCCGGGGTGGGCGCTAGAAGAGGCATCCGCCATTATTGCGCGTGCCGGGGACGGCACCCAACCCCTCACGGGTGCGGACTGCTCAGGCTACCGGAAATGATTCAAGCATTGCCTTTAGGCCGGCGTAGATCCCCGGTGTGTCATGGTCCACGGACACAGCGGAGGCACCGTAGAGCCCCGTGATCCGGACGGTCAGTTCACAGCCGGCCCCAGCCTGCTCGAGCGTGTATTCGAGTACTCCCGGCGCCTCGGCCGCCACTCGTTCGTTCCATTGCGGGTTGAAGGTCAGGGCCAGCCGCACCGGCGGTTCCGCCGTCAGGACGGTCCCGGAAAACAGGGCTTCGCCGTCGTGATTCATAACGTATGTGCTGCCTTCAGCCAGGGACCCGTTCAGGACCGAACCCCGCATCCAGTGCCGGGGGATACCGGTGGCCGTCAGCTCATCCCAGACGCGGGCGGGGGAGCAGGCGATGCGGGTCCGGTAAATCGTGGCTGAGGTATCGGTCATGGTGGGCCCCCTTGCTTCGTGGCGCGGATCCGCAGCCGTGTCTGCGGCGACGATAAACCATCCGGCCCCGCACCGCTATCCCCTTGGCTACGCCTGTGGACGGGACGCGGGAGCGGCGGCGGTACCGCGCAGGACGGCGTCGGTGTGGTCCAGGTGCGCACCTGATGCCGCGACCTCCACTTCCAGGCCATCTGCGGCGTAGTCGCCCACCAGCACATAGGGGCCAAAACGGAGCGATTCGATCAGTGTCGGGGGACGGCGGGAGACAGCCGTGGCATTGGACAGCTGCAGTAAACCACCTTCACCGGTGCCCTGACCGGCCGCCGCTGCCTGACCGGTAATACTCATACGGCCTGAATACGGGATAACGACGGCGCGTTTCCACCGGGACGAGTATCCGGGACGGCTGTCCGCAACTACCCGGAGCCAGCAGTTAAACTCTCCGCGCTCTAGGAAACGGCGCGTGCGGCGCCTTGAGCCAAGAATCCACGATACCCAGGTCGGTAAAAACACCAGTGCTGCAAGCCACCAGGGCATTTCCCGGAGTACAAAGGCGGAAAGAGACCATATGAACGCAGCGTAAAGAACCGCGGCGAGGACCAGGGCGAGCGTTCCGTTTCGACTGGGCACCCGCCGAGTCCAGCGCAGGGACGCGGCCCTGTCAATGCGTGAATGCCGGTACTACCGGCGCCGGGTCCGGGACGATCCCTGCTGCTCCTCCGCCGAGGCAGGTTCCTTCTCCTCAAGCGGGTCCGGATCCAGGAAGGCCACGGTGAGCACCGCGGCAGTTTCGCTGATCTGCCATTCCCGGGCGCCCAGTTCGCGCAGCGCGGCGCTGACGGTCTCCAGGTTGATTTCGGCCGGTGGCCGCCAGGCCAGCCGGCGCAGGTGGTCCGGAGTCAGAAGGTTCTCCAGTGGCAGGTTGAGCTTCTCCGCCAGTGCGGTCAGGCGTGGTTTGGCGGTCTGCAGCCGGGCGGCCGCCGCGGGATCGTTCTTGGCCCAGACGCGCGGGGGCGGCGGTGCATGCGTGGGGATGTGCAGTGGGGGCAGATCCTCGGTGGAACGCGCAGCGGAAATGCAGCGCAGCCAGCGCGGCGCTTCCTTCTGCGCGGCCCGGCCGTGGAAGCCGGGGGTCTTGAGCAGCTGCGGCACGGTGGTGGGCATGGCCCGGGCGGCGGCAACAATGGCGGAATCCGGGATCAGGCGGCCCGGTGCGGTATCCCGCAGCTCGGCCAGGTGCTCGCGTTCGGTCCACAGTTCGCGGACAGCCGCCAGCTGGCGTCGGTCGCGCAGCTGGTGCATGCCGGATGTGCGGCGCCACGGATCAACGCGCGGCGGTGCCGGCGGTGCCGTGCGGATGGCTTCGAACTCTTCCTCAGCCAGTTCGAGCTTCCCGGCTTCCTCCAGCACCCGGATGAGTTCGATGCGCAGTTCGGCGAGGACTTCGACGTCGAGCGCCGCGTAGCGCAGCCACGGTTCGGGCAGCGGACGCGTGGACCAGTCCGCTGCAGAGTGCTCCTTGGCCAGCGAGAAACCAAGCAGGTTTTCGATGACGGCGGCAAGGCCCACCCGCGGCAGGCCGGCCAGGCGCGCAGCGAGTTCGGTGTCGAAAAGCCGATCCGGCCACATGCCCAGGGCGGAGAGGCAGGGCAGGTCCTGGGTGGCCGCGTGCAGGATCCACTCGACGCCGCGCAGGGCGTCGTTGATGATGCGCAGGTCGCCGAAGGCTTCGGGATCAATCAGCCAGGTGCCCGCACCTTCACGGCGGATCTGGACCAGCATGGCCCGCTGGCCGTAGCGGAAACCAGATGCTCGTTCGGCGTCGACGCCGGCAGGCCCGGTACCGGCGGCCAGTGCCGCGGCAGCCCGTTCCAGGCCGCGCTGGGAGTCGATGACCAGGGGCACCCCGTCCCTCGGTGTTTCCAGGACCGGAACCGGCTGCGGCTCCGGCGGTTCACCCGTTTCGACAGGTGCGGTGCTGGACGGGTTTTCGGTGCTGCCGGGTATGTGCGCGGTCATAAGGATTCCATTCTACCGAGGAAGGCGGCGGCCGCGGACAGCAGCGGCGGGCCAGCAGCTAGCTGCGGCGCCGGCCGGGGAGCGGAGTGACGCCGTCGGGCAGCGGCGGCAGTCCCGCGAAGGTGCACACCATGTCGGACCAGGCCTCCAGGTGCGACTGCACGTCGGCGTCGGCCGGGGTCCAGGAGGCCCGGAGTTCAATGTCGATCGAGTCGTCGCGGCCTTCCAGCGTCCCGTAGCTCTCCGACAGCACGCGGGTGGCTGTTCCGCCGGCCATGGAATAGCGGGCGCCGTGCTGCTCCAGCGCCTCGACCAGCCAGGTCCAGGCCACTGAGCCCAGGAGCTGGTCATTGCCCATGTCCGGTTCCAGCTCGGCCCGGATGTACGTGACGATACGGAAAGTGCCGTTCCAGACCGGTGAACCGGCCGGATCGTGCAGCAGGATGAACCGGCCCGTGGCCAGTTCCAGCTGCTCGGGTATCTGGAGGGCGGCGGGGCCGTGCAGGCTGGTGGGTCCGGCGGGGCCGGGGGCCAGCACTTCGGCGCCGAGGGAAACAGCGTACGGGGCCAGGCGGGTGGGTGCCGGGATCTCCTCGAGCTTCAGCTCCGCCCGGCACGCGGCCCGGCGCATGGCGCCGAGGGCCGTCAGGAAATCCGGGGGCACCTGGGACAGGTCACCTATTGCACTCACCTCCGCAGACTATGGCCTGCGGAACACTGCGGCCGGGGCAGGCTCGCCGGTGTGGCCGTTTCGTTACCTCCCGTCCAGCCGCGCGGGGCGGCCGGACGGCAGGTAACCGGGGGGTCAGTGCGCGGCCAGCGGCGCCGGGTCGGCGGCGACTTCGCGGGCGATTGCTTCGGCAAACGCATCGATATCGGCTTCGGATGTGTCGAAGGTGCACATCCAGCGCACCTCGCCGGTGGACTGGTCCCAGTCGTAGAAGCGGAAGTCACCGCGCAGGCGGTCGGCGACGCCGGCCGGCAGCTTTGCGAACACCGCGTTGGACTGCGTGGGCTGGGTGATTTCCACGCCGTCGATCTTCTCCACGGCGGCGCGCAGCCGCTGTGCCATCGCGTTGGCGTGCGAGGCGGAGCGGAGCCACAGGTCCGTGCCGTACAGGGTCACGAACTGTGCGGAAATGAACCGCATCTTGGAGGCCAGCTGCATGTTCATTTTGCGCAGGTAGTCCAGCCCGGGGGAGGCCTCGGGGTCGAAGGTGATGATGCATTCGCCGTACATCATGCCGTTTTTGGTGCCGCCCAGGGACAGGATGTCCACTCCGGCGTCGGCGGTCATTTCCTTGAACGAGACACCCAGGCTGGCGGCGGCGTTGCCCAGCCGGGCGCCGTCCATGTGCAGCTTCATGCCGCGGGCGTGGATGTGGTCGGCGATGGCGGCGATTTCCTCCACTGTGTACAGGGTGCCAAGCTCGGTGGACTGGGTGATGGACACGGCCAGCGGCTGGGCGCGGTGCTCATCGCCCCAGCCCCACGCTTCACGATCAATCAGGTCGGGGGTGAGCTTGCCGTCCCCGGTGGGGATACCCAGCAGCTTCATGCCGCCGATCCGCTCGGGGGCACCGTTTTCGTCCACGTTGATGTGCGCCGTCGTCGGGCAGATCACCGCGCCCCAGCGCGGCAGCAGGGACTGCAGGGCGGTGACGTTGGCGCCGGTGCCGTTGAAGACGGGGAAGGCGCGGATGCGGCTGCCGAACTGGTCCGTAAGGACCTCACGTAGCCGTGCGGTGTAAACGTCTTCACCGTAGGCCACCTGGTGGCCCTGGTTGGCGGCGGTCAGTGCGGCCAGGATTTCCGGATGGACACCGGAGTAGTTGTCGGAGGCGAAGGCCCGGATGGTGGTGTCGTGCAGGGGGAGAATGTCAGTCACGGTTCCTAGTATCTCTTACGTTGCAGTTGTGCAGGTCACTTTCCGGAAGGACCGTTGGCCAGCAGGATCCGCTGTCCGTTGATTTCGGCGGCGTCCTGCCGGAAGAGCCGGACGGCGGCGGCGGCAAGGTCCCGGACATCGGTGTATCCGGGGAATTTCCGTTCCGGTGCCGCCGCGCGCTGCTCATCATCCACCAGTGCCTTGACCACGAATACGACGGCGGCCGAGTGCTGGGGAGCCGGATGCTCCTTGTTTCCGGCCTGGGCCTGCGTGAAGCCCTGCGCAATGGCCCGCACCCAGGCTTCGGCAGCGGCCTTGGCGGCGGCATAGCCGGCCCCGGCAGCGGTGGGGGAGTCCACTGCGGTGGAGGACACAATGGCCAGCCGGCCGTCCGGGGAGGCTTCCAACTGGTCGTAGAAGCTCCGGCTGACGTTGCGCAGGGTGCGCAGGATGTTGGTTTCCAGGAAGTCCCAGTCCTGCTCTGCCTGCGTGCCGATGCCGGTGCCGGCGCGCCAGCCGCCCACCAGGTGGATCAGTCCGTCGATCCCGCCGTAGGTTTCCTGCATGTCGCTGGCCAGGGCGGCGACCTCCTCGGCGTCGTCGAGGTTGCAGGTGCGCAGATCGGCGTCGTAGAGGCGGAAGAGGGTGTTTTCCAGCCGGGCGGCGTCTCGCCCCACGGCCACCACCTTGGCCCCGGCGGCGTCCAGGGCCTCGCATACCGCGGTGCCCGACGCGCTCCCGGCACCGGCCACCAGGACCGTCCGGCCTTTCAGGGCGTTGGAGTCTTCTGCTGGCGCGGTGCCGGGTTCAGTGTTCATCCGGGGAGGTCTCCTGAGGTGCCGGTGATCCCGGCGGTGGATTCGATCACCGGGGCCATCTTCTTGGACAGGGCTTCATAGAACATGGACAGCGGGAACTCGTCGTCGAGCACCTGGTCGGTCAGCCCGCGCGGCGGGCCGTCCAGCGGCAGCGCCTGCGGACCCTGCGCCCAGACCGACGCCGGGTTCGGCGTCAGCGTTCCTGCCACCAGATCGTACGCCGCGAGCCAGTGCGCCGTCTTGGGCCGGTCGATGGATCGCCAGTACAGTTCCTCGATTTGGGCACCGAGCCGGACGACGACGTCGGCGGTTTCCTCCCAGTCGATGCTCAGCTTGCCGTCGGTCCAGTGCAGCACGTGGTTCTGGTGCATCCAGGCGAAGAGCAGCTGGCCGCCCAATCCGTCATAGTTGCGCACCCTGCTGCCGGTGATGGCGAAGCGGAAGATGCGGTCAAAGATGACGGCGTACTGGACCAGCCGGGCATGCCGGCGGGTTTCCTCCGGGGCGTCCTCGTTGCGCTGGATTTTCACTGCTTCGCGGAAGGCGGTGAGGTCGCAGCGCAATTCCTCCAGGGAATAGAGGAAGTAGGGCATGCGCTGCTTGATCATGAACGGATCAAAGGGCAGGTCCCCGCGCATATGGGTGCGGTCGTGGATGAGGTCCCACATGATGAAGGTTTCCTCGGTGAGCTTCTGGTCCTGCAGGAGTTCTGCGGCCTCGGCGGGCAGTTGCAGCGACGTGATGTCTGCTGCGGCGGCGAGCACCCTGCGGAAGCGGGCGGCCTCCCGGTCCGCGAAGATGGCGCCCCAGGTGAAGGCCGGGGTTTCCCGCACGGCCACGGTTTCCGGGAAGAGCACCGCGGAGTTGGTGTCATAGCCGGGGGTGAAGTCCAGGAAGCGGATCGGGACGAACAGGCCGTTGGAGTATTCACCCGCCTCGAGTTCGGCGACGAACTCAGGCCAGATGACCTCGATCAGCACGGCCTCCACCAGGCGGTTGGAGCTGCCGTTCTGCGTGTACATGGGGAACACGACCAGGTGGGACAGGCCGTCTGTGCGGTGCTGCTGCGGGGCGAAGGCCATCAGCGAATCGAGGAAGTCGGGTTCCGTGTCCAGGCCGGCGGCAACCCAGCGCTCGAAGTCGGCCACCGCAAGGCGCAGGTACTCGGCGTCGTGCGCGAAGGCCGGGGCCAGCGCGTCGACGGCGGCGGTGATGGTGCCGATGAGTTCTGCCGCGGCGGCGTGGTGTTCCGGCTCGATGGAGCCGTTCTTGTTCTGCAGCGGCTGCAGGTCCGTGGCGGCCTGCTTCAGAGCATGCCAGGCATCCGTGTCGGCCGGGTTGGAGCCTGCCGGTACGGCGGCGATGTCCGGGCGGGACAGGGAAGAGAAAACGGGGGATGACATAGCTGGGACCTTCCGGGAAGGAGCCGTCCCGTTGAGACCGGGTGGCAGCTGGACTAGATAGCGGCCAGCATACTCACAAATTCCTAACGCTTACCTGAACCGAGAGCACTGATTAGCAACACTTATGCATGACCGGACGTGTCCGGGGTCACACCCGTAGTTTTGCTTCTGTTCAACTCCCCGGGAAGTTGGCCGCTATCTGTCCTCAGTAGGCATCGCGGAGATGGCGCTTTCCATTCGTTCGGGCGTCCAATATTCCAGCGCCGCCTCGCCGGGTTCTGCCGCATGGACTGTGGAGAGCCCGCAGGGGTCGGGGTCGGCGGGCGTGGCTGGTTCGGCCGTGTCATCGGCGGGTGCGGGTCCTGCGGGCGTAGCCGGTTCGGCCGGCACTGCGCCTGTGCTGCTCGGGCACCCGGCCTGCCGGGCAGATTGGACCGCCGAGGTGCCCGACGGTGCGGAATTGCCGGCGTCCTCCGGTAGTGCCGGCGCGGCGTGGGAAGAGCCCCCGCAACCCATCAGCACAAGCGGGGCGGCCAGAAGAACCGCGCCTGCTGCCCTCGCTTTTCGTGTCATGTGGGCAGGCTAGCCTAGTTGGCTGCGACCGGGGCGCGTGCGTCGCAGCTTTCGTACAGTTGATGCTGCCTGCGCCTTGTCCGGCCAGCCTGTGCTGTACAGAAGGCACGGGTGCGGAGGCGCGTGGCTCCTAGTAGCCGCGGCTGCTGTTCGGCGATTCGGTGCCGATGACGGTCAGCGAAACTTCGGGGTGGTTCTTCTCCACCCGGCGCAGCGCCCACACATCGTTGAACACGGCGACGTACGCGCCGTCGGTACGCACAAGGACCTCGGCGCCGTGGACGTTGGAGAGGATCTCCGCGGCATCGGCCGTGGTGAGCCGGGCCAGCGAGTAGGAGAGCTGTTCGTAGCGCATGGGGGCGTTGAAGTCCTGCGTCATGCGGTCTTCGACCACCTCGAACTGCATGGGGCCGACGGCGGCCAGTACGGGAGCCTGGTCACCGCGGCGGTCCGAACGCAGCACCTGGATGATGCCCTCGTGTTCGAGCTGGTCGATGCCGCGGCGGAACTGCTTGTACCGGCTCGGGTCCTGGGAGCGGGCCACGCGGAAGTGCTCGGGGGAGAAGAACGGGATGGGCGGGTACTCCACCGGCTCTTCGACGTAGAGGCTGTCGCCCACCCGCAGCGCGGAGGCGTTGACCAGCCCGACGACGTCGCCCGGGTACGCCTGGTCGATCACTTCGCGTTCGCGGCCGAACAGGTGCTGGGCGTACTTGGTGGCGAAGGTCTTGCCGGTGTTGGAGTGCGTCACCACCATGCCGCGTTCAAAAACGCCGGAGCACACGCGGATGAAGGCCACGTGGTCGCGGTGGGCGCGGTTCATGCCGGCCTGGACCTTGAAGACGAAGCCGGAGAAGGGCGCTTCGACGGGGCGCAGGCCGCCGTCCTTGTCTTCGCGGGCCGAGGCTGAGGGGGCCAGGTCCACCAGGGTGTCCAGGATCTGCTTGACGCCGAAGTTCAGCGCGGCGGAGGAGAAGAGGATGGGGGTGGCCTTGGCGTCCAGGAACGCGTCGCGGTCGAACTCGCGGCCGTCGATGACCAGTTCGGCCTCGTCCAGGGAGTCGGTCCAGACATCGCCTTCGCGCTCCAGGGCCTGTGCCGGGGTGAAGTGCTCTTCCTTGGCCAAGGAGGCGCCGGAGTTCTGCCGTTCAAAGTGGACGTATTCGTCCTTCTGCAGGTCCCAGACGCCGCGGAAATCGCCGGCAATGCCCACCGCCCAGGTCAGCGGCATGGGAGCCAGGCCGGTGCGTTCGGTGATCTCGTCCATCAGTGCCAGCGGGTCCAGGCCGGGGCGGTCCCACTTGTTGATCACGGTGATGATGGGCAGGTTCCGGGCACGGCAGACCTCGAACAGTTTCATGGTCTGGGTTTCCAGGCCCTTGGCCGCATCCACGAGCATCACGGCGCAGTCCACGGCGGCGAGCACCCGGTAAGTGTCTTCGGAGAAGTCGGCGTGGCCGGGGGTGTCCAGCAGGTTGATCACGGTGTCCCGGTAGGCGAACTGCAGGGCCGTGGAGCTGATGGAGATGCCGCGGTCCTTTTCCATCTGCATCCAGTCGGAAACCGTCTCGCGGCGGTTTTCCTTACCGTTGGTGGCACCGGCCGTACCAATAACGCGGGCGTGCAGGGCCAGCGCTTCGGTGAGCGTGGACTTGCCGGCGTCGGGGTGGGAGATCACCGCAAAGGTGCGCCGTCGGGCGGACTCCTTGATGATCTCCTTGGTGGCGGTGGCGCTGACGGTGGTGGAAACCTGTTGTGACACTCCGCTGCTTTCAGACTCTGTGGATTGGAACTGCTGGGGGACTTGTGTCCGCGCCCGACAGTCAGCTGCTCAGAACACAGCTTTCTCATTCTACCCGTCCCGCACTGACCGGCCGGACGAAGGCACGGCCGGAGCCGCCGCCGTCGTGCGCCTGGAGGTGGGACCCTGCGGTTTGTGGCAATCCCCGCGCCGCGCAGCGAAGGGATTGTCACAGCCTGCAGGGATCCGGACAAACCGCAGGGATTCGACGCCGCGGATTCGTACCGCTGGTACGGGACGCGCGGCGTCGAAGTCCTCTAATGTGGTGCACGGCACGTACGTGCTCTCACCCGCCTTACAACGACGAAAGGCCCTCCAATCATGGCTGAAGCGTTCATCATCGATGCCGTCCGCACGCCCGTCGGCAAGCGCAACGGGGGACTGAGCAAGATCCACCCGGCCGATCTTGCCGCCCACGTGCTTGCCGAGACGGTCCGCCGCAGCGGCATCGATTCCGAGGAATATGACGAGGTCATCCTGGGCGCCATCGACCAGGTCGGTCCCCAGGCCATGGATATTGCCCGCACTTCCTGGCTGGCGGCCGGGCTGTCGGAGCGGGTTCCGGGCACCACCGTGGAGCGCCAGTGCGGCTCCGGCCAGCAGGCGGTGTCCTACGCGGCGCAGGCTGTGATGAGCGGCACCAGCGACCTGGTGATTGCCGGCGGCGTGCAGAGCATGTCCTCCGTGCCGCTGTCCTTCGCCAATACCGCCGCGAAGGAACTGGGTTTTCCGAATCCGTTTGCCGGATCCGTGGGCTGGGAGAAGCGCTACGGCAACCAGCAGGTCTCCCAGTTCATCGGCGCAGAGATGATGGTGAAGCAGTGGGGGCTGAGCCGGGAGGAGATGGAGGACTTCGCCGTCGAATCCCATGTGCGTGCCATTGCGGCACAGGCCGAGGGCCGCTTTGACCGGGAGATCCTGCCGATGAACGGCGTTACCGCGGACGAAGGTCCCCGTGACCCGAACCGGGCCAAGATTGCCACCCTGGCACCGCTGGCCGAAGGCGGCTCCCTGACCGCAGCTACCTCGTCCCAGATTTCTGACGCCGCCGCCGTCCTGCTGCTGGCCTCCGAGGATGCGGTCCGCCGCTACGGGCTCAAGCCCCGCGCCCGCATCCACTCCATCTCCGCCCGCGGCGATGATCCCATCATGATGCTCAGCGCCCCCATCGAGGCCACCCGGCACGCGCTCAAGCGCACCGGGATGAGTATCGAGGACATCGATCTGTTCGAGATTAACGAAGCGTTCGCTTCCGTGGTGCTCGCCTGGCAGCGGGAGCTCGGGGTGGACATGGCCAAGGTCAACGTCAACGGCGGCGGCATTGCCCTGGGCCATCCGATCGGAGCCACCGGTGCCCGGATCATGACCACCCTGCTGCACGAGCTGGAGCGCACCGGCGGCCGCTACGGGCTGCAGACCATGTGCGAAGGCGGCGGGCAGGCGAACGTCACCATCATCGAGCGGCTGGACGAGGGCTTCCGGCTGTAGGCGGGCTGCGCAGGCGCGGCCCGGTTGGCCGGTGCCGCCGGCTAGACGGCCCCGCCGCTCAGGCGGGGCCGTCCACGGGGTACCCCGAGGCGTAGGCGACCCACTGTCCGGTCCCTGTCTCCGGGCACTGCTCGAGCATGGCTCGTTCAGTGACCTGGTAGTCCGCCGGTGCCTGCCGATACATCACCTTCACCAGGTCGATGTCCCGGTCCACGCGTCCGTCCTTCCACAGCACGTCATAGCGGAAGGCCCGGACCGGCCGGCGCCGCCACCGTGAAGGACGCATATACGCGGTGGCGCGGAAGGCTAAGGGAATGGGGTCGCGGTCATTGGCTGGCACGGCACCATGCTTACACAGGTGGTCCGCCGGCCGGGCGCCGCCCGCCGGTCCGCCGTCCAAACCGCAGATCCAGCAGGAACACTGCCGCTGCTCCGGCAACATACGCCGGCAGGTCCCAGACGTTGAACGTAGTGCCCAGCACCAGGCGCAGCGGCGGCCACTGCGCACCCCACTGGGCAGGGTACGGGGTGAGCTGGAACAGCTCGATCAGCATGCAGACCACGACGGCGGCGCCCGCCAGCCGCCAACGCCGCGCCCCGGGCAGGAGAAAGGCCAGCAGCAGGTACATCAGCGCTGCATACAGGATGCCGCCGGACGCGTCGCCCAGCAGTCCCGGCAACCCGGTGCGGGCAAACAGGCCCAGCGCCAGGACAACGACGGCGGCGCAGGCCACGGCGGCGCGGCGGCGGGAAGTCCGCGGCGGGATGTTCGGGTGCGGGGTGTTCGGGTCTATGGGAACGGCGCGGGAGGTTCGGGATACCCGGGGGCCGGTGGATGAAGTGTCGATGCCGTCACAGTACCCAAAGATTTCCGTCCAAAGAGGAGCCCGTCCAGGAGCACGCCCTCATCGAAAAGGCAAAAATTACCGATTACCCGGCGAAAAACGGTAATTTTTGCTTTCTCGATCGAGGCAACGGCTATTTGTGCCTTTTCGGCTCACATGAGTCCGGCGGCCCAGCGCAGCCGCAGGCTTTCCTCCAGTTCCTGCTCCGCGATCCGCCGTTCAATGGCGGTCAGCTGTTCCTCCAGCCGCGGAATCCACCGGTTCTCCACGGCGCGCTGCCGGGTGCGCGTGGCGGCCAGTTCCTCCGAGACCAGCAGCAGCGCCCGCTGGCTCGCGGCCGCGGCTACGGCAGCTTCCAACGCAGTCCGGTGTGCCGCCGCAGCGTAGGCCAATGCGGAGCTGCCCCCGGCCGGCGGCGCCGCAGGAACCGTGCAGGACGCATCTTCGGGATAGGAAATACCCATCGCCCCGCCCCAGCGGACCGTGGCCAGCGCGGTGTCCGACGGCGCTGCCTCCGCCAGACGGTCAGCCCCGTCCAGCGCCGTGGTCCGCCGCAGCCACACGGCAGCTTCCCGGGCCAGTTCCTCCCAGGCCAGCCGCGCGGCGTCGGCCCTTTCTGCCAGCCCGTCGATGGAACGCTGCAAGATGCGCTGCTTGCGGTCCAGCAGTTCCGCACCGCGCCGGGCGGTGGCCAGCCGGCGCTGAACTTCGGCACGCTCTGCCCGGCTTCCCCCGGACCGGAACCCGCTCACGGCTGCACTCCGCTCACGGCTGCGCCCCGCTCACAACCGGGCCCCGTCCACGGCCCCGGGCAGGTACCGGTCCAGGAACTCGCCGGAAAGCATGGTCAGTTCCCGCCGGGGCAGCAGGGACAGTGCCTGCCAGGCCAGATCCAGGGTCTGCTCCAAGGTGCGCAACTCGTCGCGGCCCTGGTGGAGCAGTTCCTTTTCCACCACGGAGCGGAACTCTATGTAGGCCTTGTCGGTCTCACTCAGTGCGGCCGTTCCCACCAGTTCAGCGAGCTCGGACGCGGACCGGGCCCGGGCCATCGCGGACAGGACCTGCGCGGCCACGTCGAGGTGGTCCTCCCGGGTCCGGCCTTTACCCGCACCGCTGCGCATGAGCCGGGACAGTGAGGAGAGCACATCCACGGGCGGGTAGATCCCGCGGGCGTCGATGTCGCCGTCGAGCACTATCTGCCCCTCGGTGATGTAGCCGGTAAGGTCCGGCACCGGGTGGGTGATGTCTCCGGCGGGCATGGTCAGCACCGGAACAATGGTGACCGAGCCTTCCCGTCCCCGCACCCGGCCGCAGCGTTCGTACAGGGTGGCCAGGTCGCTGTAGAGGTAGCCCGGGTACCCGCGCCGGGCCGGGATTTCCCGCCGGGCAGCGGAGACCTCGCGGACCGCCTCCGCATAGCTGGTCATGTCCGACATCACCACCAGCACGTCGGCGCCGTCGTCGTAGGCCAGCGACTCGGCAAGGGTCAGTGCAATCCGGGGCGTGAGGATGCGTTCAATCACCGGATCGTCGGCGGCGTTGAGCAGCAGCACCAGTTCTCCGGCGGACGAACGTTCCTCCAGTCGGTCCCGAATGTAGGCGATGTCTGCGTGAGTCATGCCCATCGCGGCGAACACCACCCGGAAGGCACGGCCGGAGGAGGTGGTGGCCTGCGCGGCGATCTGCGTGGCCAGGGTCAGGTGCGGCAGCCCCGGGATGGAGAAGATAGGCAGCTTCTGCCCGCGGACCAGGGTGGTGAGGGCATCCACCACGGAGACCCCGGTGATCACCGGATCCTGCGGCGGTTCCCGGTAGACGGGGTTCAGCGGCCAGCCGCCGACAGGAGAGGAATGCTCAGCGGTCACTGGAGGGCCGCCGTCGAGCGGTTCCCCGCGGCCGTTGCAGACCCGGCCCAGCCAGTCCGTGCCCACCGGCACCGCGAGGGGCCGGCCCTGGAAGCGGACTTCCACCCCGCCCAGGGACATGCCCTCGGTGCCCTCCAAGACCTGCAGAGTGGTCTCGTCGCCGTCGATCTCCAGAACCAGGGCATGGCGCTCGGCCCCGCCGTCCACTGAAACGTTGGCGAACTCGTCCCAGCCCACGCCCTGGGTGTCCCCAAGGACCAGCAAGGGGCCGCGTAGCTCGCGCACGTCGCTGTGGCCCAGCCGAGCCGCGTGGCTGCTCTCGTTAGCCATGGGCGTCTCCCGCCGTTGGTTGGGGTTCCGGGGCCGGTTCCGGCGCCGGGGACGGTGCGGAGGCGGGCACGGCGTCCGCGGGGGAGGCCGGGGCCTGCTCCAGGTCCGCCGCCAACTGCCGGACAAACGCCCGGCCCCGCTGCTGCACGCCTTCGGCGTCCGTGGGACCGGTGTCCTCCCGCAGCCGCAGCACCGGGGTGAAGTCATAACGGTCGACGTCGGCCGGCGGCACTCCGCGTCCCACCAGCGTCTGGCAGGTGTCCACCACGTCCAGGACTGTTTGCAGCAGGGCGGCCCCCTTGGCTTCGGAGCTGTAGCCGTCATTGGGGCTCAGTGCGTTCTGCAGCAGCACTCCGTCGCGCAGCAGGCGCCCGCCCAGCAGCACCATCTGCTCGTGTCCGGGCAGGGAACCGGCCCCGATAATCTCGGCCAGCGCGGTCAGCCGGTCCGCTTCGGCCAGGAGCAGGGAAGCCTGCGCCCGCCGCTGCGCCCACTGCGGGTCCCCGTGGGCGGAGTACCAGCGGCCCAGCGACTCGGCGTCGCGGGAGAAGGAGCCGCGCCAGCTGACCGCGGGATAGTGCCGGGAGTAGGCCAGGTCCCGGTCCAGCAGCCACAGGGACCGGACAAAACGCTGGGTGCCGGTGGTGACCGGTTCGCTCATGTCCCCGCCGGGAGGGGAGACCGCGCCGATCACGGTGACCGACGCCGTCGCCCCGCCCAGGGTGCGTACCCGGGCGGCCCGCTCGTAGAAGGCGGCGAGCTCACTGGCCAGGGACGCGGGGTAGCCTTCCTCGGCGGGCAGGTCCCCGTTGCGGTTGGCGAACTCGCGCAGGGCTTCGGCCCAGCGGGAGGTGGAGTCGGCAATCACCACCGCGTCGTAGCCCATGTCGCGGAAGAACTCGGCCACGGTCACGCCGGTGGCAATGGAAGCTTCCCGGGCCATCATGGGCATATTGGAGGTGTTGGCAATGATGACGGTCCGGTCAATGAGTTTGCCGCCGGTCCGCGGGTCATCGAGCCCGGAGAGCCCGTCCAGCACGTCGGCCATCTCGTTGCCGCGCTCGCCGCAGCCCACATAGACAATCACATCTGCGTCGGACCACTTGGCAATCTGCTGCAGGGTCAGGGTCTTGCCCGTGCCGAACCCGCCGGGCACCGCGGCTGCTGATCCGCGGGGCAGGGGGAAGAGCAGGTCAAGGACCCGTTGGCCGGTCTGCAGCGGCACCACGTCGGTGATGCGCTCGCCGAAGGGACGCGGGGTGTGCACCGGCCACCGCTGGGCCAGCGGCACCTCCACCGTGCCGATCCGGGCCACGGCTTCCAGCGGGCGGACCTTCCCCTCGGCCAGCCAAGTCACTTCCCCGGACACGGCAGGGGGTGCCAGCACCCGGAATTCCACCGTTCCGGCCTCGGGCACGGTGCCCAGCACCTGCCCGCCGGTCACGGTCTCGCCCACGGCCACCGACGGCGCGAACTCCCACTGTGTGTCCAGCACCGCCGGATCCTCGGCCGAGCCCTGCCGCTGCTGGGTCAGCCAGAGCGGGGCCGAGGAAAGCGGGCGCAGCAGCCCGTCAAAGACCGTGCCCAGCAGGCCCGGTCCCAGCAGTCCCGCGAGCTGGTGGCCGGTGCGCACCGCGGGGTCGCCGGCTTTCAGCCCGCCGGTGTATTCGTAGGCCTGCAGGGTGGCTTCGTCACCGTTGATGGATACGGCCTGGGCGGCAATGCCGTCCGGACCGATGTTGACCACCTCGAGCATGGACAGGCCGGGGAGTCCGCTGATTTCCACCAGCGGTCCGCTGACCCGGGTGATCCGGCCGCTGTCCGCCGGACGGGAAGCGCCGGCGGCCGGCACCGGAGCGGCCGGCCCGGGTGTTGCGGGCCCGGGTGTTGCGGGCCCGGGTGTTGCCGCCTCCGTTGTTAACGCTTCCGATGCAGCCGGCTTCCTTACCCGTCGTCCCATAACCTGCGCACCTCCCCGGCGTGGTCATCCATGGCCTGCAGGGCCAGAGTGGGCAGCGACAGGTCCAGGCGCCTGGAACCGGCACTGCCGGTCACGCCGCCCTTGTAGCTCTCCGTCACAGAGGCCATGGGTCCCAGCAGCCGGTCCGCCTCGGCGGTGAGCCTGCGGAGGATTTGCGGATAGCGCGGGTCCCGGCGGAGTTCACGGGCCTGCTCCAGCACCTGTGCCTGCAGGAGGGAGCGCAGGTGTTCCTGCTCGGCCAGCACGGTCCGGCGTGCCTGCCGCCGGGCCCGGGCGGAGGACGCTGCCGCCTCGGCGCGTGCGGCCTCGGCCCCGTCCCGCCGTGCCGCGGCCAGGATGCCGTCAGCTTCCGCCTGTGCCCGGGACATGGTGTCCGTTGCCTGCTGCCGCGCCGCCGCGATTGTCCGGGCTGCGGCAGTATCCGCGTCCTGCGCCAGCGCCTGCCGCACTGGTGCCAGGGCGGCGTCTGCCCCCTGCGGCAGCCGGCTCATGAGGGCAGCACCATGGTCAGCGGGGACAGGGGATTCTCCCGTTCGACGACGAGGTGCCCGGCGGCGTCGGGGGTCAGCAGCACCACCGCCACGGAGTCAGGCAGCCGGAACCAAGCCGCACGTACGTCTGCCGCACCGGCGGCGGGATAGAGCAGTGCGCCGGCTAGCCGGTAGCCCTGCAGCAGGGCGGCACTACCCAGCGCGGCCACGGTGCCCTCGCGGCGGCTCATGCCTGCCCGATGAGGATGATCGAGATGATCAGCCCGTAAATGGCGATGCCTTCGGCCAGGCCCACCACCACCATGGCCCGGCCGAAAATTTCCGGCCGCTCACTCATGGCCGCCAGCGCCGCGGACCCGGTGTAGGCCACCGCAATGGCCGCGCCGATGGAGGATCCGGCCACGGCAATGGCCGCTCCCAGCAGGGCGGCGCCGCTGCTGTCGCTGCCGTCCGTGGCCGCCGCGACGGCGGTGGCGGCAGCTCCGCCGTCGCCCGCTGTGGCCGGGACGGCGTTCAGGGCGGCGAAGAGCAGTGCCAAGGCTCCGCCCATCAGCACGGCGTTGAAGCCGAGCAGGGCGCGGACGCCGGCCCGGCGGCGGCGGCGCATGAGTACGACGGCGCCAATGGTAATCACTACGGTTAGGACAAGGACCAGCGGAAGGCCGGCAAACCAGGGATTCACGGCAGGTGCCTTTCAGCAGGGGCGAGGGACGGGCTCCAGGGCCGGAAGCGGCGGCCTTCTTCGGAGAAAACACGCGAGAACAGTTCGTAGTACTCCAGCCGCAGTGCCTGGATTCCGGCCACCAGGCCCTCCAGGGCGAACGTGAGCACGTTGCCGAGTACGAACATCAGAATGGCCGGGATGATCCGCCAACCCGGTTCCCAGATAGCGGTGGTGGCCTGCCACACGACCATCATCAGCGCGGCGTGGGTGAGGCCGAAGGCCGCCAGCCGGGTGAAGGAGACCAGGTTCGACGCCAGCTGGACCACGGTATCCACCAGCTCCACCGTGGCCTGCAGCCCGCCCGTGGCCCCGCCGCCCGATTCGGCGAACAGTCCGATGAAGATAAAAACCAGGGCGACCACGGCCGCGACGCCGGCAAACACCAGGATCACCCCGCTGCCGGCCAGCAGCCCCCACGCCACCAGCCCGATCGCGGCGAACAGCAGTGCGCCGGCCAACCCTGAGCGGGCGTACAAGGCATAACCCCAGCCGCCTTCCCGCACCCGGTTGATGGTGCCCAAGGCGTAGGAGCCGGCCAGCAGCACCGCACCCAGGACCAGTGCGGCGACGATCAGCGGAATAGGTTCCTCCAGGGGTTCCAGCCAGAGCACCGGCAGCACGCCGGTGGGGCCGAAGAACTCCCCGTACAGGACCCCGAAGAACACCGCCATCACGCCGGCGCCGGTGATGAACAGCCAGGTGCGCCGGTAGCGCTCCAGCCAGGGCACGTTCAGGAACCGGATCAGCAGCCCGGCAATCACCAGCAGCAGGCCCTGCCCGGCGTCGCCGAACATCATCCCGAACATCACCACGTACGCCACCCCGGCGATGCGGGCCGGATCCAGATCGGCGTACGGGACGGTGGTGTAGGTGTCCACCAGCAGGCGCTGCAACGGCGGGACTTTGCGCGGCGTGCCGGTGCCGGTGAGCTGGGTGGGCGGCTGAACACCGCGCGGGTGGCGCAGCGGGACGGCGGCGGCGCCGTGCGGTTCCAGTGCAGCGCGCAGTTCCGGCAGCTGCCGGGTGGGGGACCAGCCCACCAGGGCGGCCAACGGTCCGTGCACAACGGCGGCCTCCGCGGCCCGGTCCAGTTCCTCCGGACCGTCGCCGGGTTCGTAGGGGAGGTCCAGTTCGACGGCGCCGCTGGCCGCCACCTCGGTGAGCGCGGCACGCTGGGACTCCAGCGGCCAGACCAGGGCAATGCGCTCCATCCGCAGGGGGCTGAGGGTTTCACGCCACGGCATCAAGCACCTCGCTTCCGCCGGTTCCGGCAGCCGCGGCGGCCAGGGCGGCCCGGACGCGCCAGGCATCGGCTGCCAGTACGGCCATGGCGCCCAGCACCACGTCGGGTCCGGGCAGGCCGGCCCGGAGCAGGCCGAATCCGTCGGTTTCCACCTGCGCGGCCAGCTGCGCTTCGGCCCGCCAGAGGCCCTGCGGGTCCTGTGTGGCGCTTAGGGCCCGTCCGGCGGCCGGGCTCAGGGACACCGCGAGTTCGGGCAGCGAGGCGGCATCAGTCCATCCGGTGCCCAGCAAGGGCCGCAGCAGGGAGACCAGCCGGTCCGGGGGGCGGGTCCGGTCCACCAGGAGCAGCCGGGCGGCCAGCAGGACAGCGGCGGACACTGCCCACGGCCGGGCACCTGCGGCGGCGCCGGCCAGCCGGCGCAGCCACACGGCGGTGAGGATGTCCGGGAGCTGGGCTGCCGTCCCGGGGTCGCCCCAGGGGCTGGCGGCCAGCATGGCGTGCAGTGTTTCGGGCGATTCGGCGGTGCGCAGCCGGGGCCAGGCCGTAGCCAGACCGCCCAGATCGTAGAGCGGAGCAGGCGCCATGTCGGTTCCCGCGGGCAAAGTGCCGGTGTGCAGGGCAGCAGCCAGGGCGATGATGTTGTCCGCTTCGAAGCGGGCGGCGGCGGCCCGGATCAGCGGGGTTCCGCCGGCGGGAAGCCAGCCGGCCAGGACGCGCAGCTGCCACAGGACGGTGCGTCGAGTGGCGTGCTGGGCATCGCCCAGGGAGCGGGCTGCGGTGAGGCCGGGGCCGTACACAGAGTCGGCCAGGGCCTCGGCGGCGGTGGGAAGACTGGCCATCGCGGCAACTTCCCGGCAGGTACCGGCACCGACCCGGCGCTGGGCCATGGACCGTGCCCGGACGGAGGCCGCCACCCAGTCCGCGCGCATTAGCTGCTGTCCGTTCCGCGCCCGAGCAAATCCGAGACGAGGTCGGCCACAATCGCGCCGGCCAGTTCGGGTATCCGGGATTCGCCCCGGCGGCGCAGCTCGGCTGCCTGTTCGCGGGCCCGGCCGAGCATGTCTTCATCTGCCCGGGCAGCGTCGGCGGATACCCGGGCGGCGGCGTCGGCCCGCACCGCTGCACTGTCCATGTGCGCCTGCTCCACCAGGGTCGCGGCCTGGAGGCGGGCGGCAGCCACGGTGGATCCGGCGTCGGCTTCGGCCCTGGCCGTCAACTGCTGCCCGGCCGCGATCGCGGAGTCCAGGGCCTCGAAGACGGGAATCAGTTCGGCGGCCGGTCCCTGGTCATCCACGGCCGGAACCCCGGCGGGCCCGGCCGGACCGGGTGCACCTACGGGGCGGAAACGGTCCAGCAGGCTGTTGCGTGCCATGCGGCACCTCCCTGAGCGGAGGATGGGTGGACTGCTCGGGCGGGCTAGTCTCCGGTGGCCTCGGCCTCGGAGTCCTCTCCGTGCCGGACTATGTCGCCCTCGGTGAAGAGGATCCCTTGGGCTATTTCACGCCACAGGGGAGTGCGGCGGAGCAGGAACTCCAGTTCCATGCTGAAGTGCTTGAACTCTTCGCCGAGGGAATCAAGCATGATGGCCCGGGACTGGGCGTCGGGTTCAACGGCCATCCGCTGCACGTACCAGCCAATGGCTTCGGCTTCTTCACTGAGGCTGGCGCACATGCGGGTAAAGGTGCGGGTTTCCGCGGGAAGTTCAGACGGCGGCTCATGGTACTGATCTGTGCCCATTTGCATCTCCTCAGGACCGGTGGTTCCGCACCCTCTGAGCGGTGAGCGGAACGTTTCCCCCGTCCATCGAGGTTACGTTTGGGTCCGGCCGGAAACAATGGTCGGGCGGGTTCAGCGGCCCAACCGGGCGTAGGCGCCTGCAAAGTGGACGAGCGGGTCCGCCTCGTCGTCGGCGGACGCGCGCCGGCCCATGGATACCACTTCGCCCACGATGAGCAGGTGGGTGGCCGCCGTCGTCACCTGCGTGGTGCGTACCTCGAACCAGGCAACGGAGCCCTCAATCACGGCGGCGCCGGTTTCCGGTCCGCGGCCGTAGTCAACCTGGTTGAGCAGCCCCTCCAGGGGCGAGCCGGGGCTGGCGAGCCAGTTGGCGGTGCCGCGCAGACGTGCCGGCAGCAGGCTCAGGGCCCAGCTGCCGGCGTCGACCACTGCCTCTGCGATGCGGGCCTCGGCGTAGAGACTCACCAGCAGGGTGGGCGGGTCGTAGGAGACGGAGAGGAAACCGCTGACGGTGGCGGCATAGTCACGCCCGCGCAGCCGGGTGGAGACCACGCCGACGCCGGAGGCAATGTCCGCGCTCAGCTCCCGGTACCGGTTCGTTGCCTCGTCCGGGATGTCCGGCCCCTTTACGGGGTCGGCCGGGAAAACTCCGTACTCCAACGCCGGTCCTTTACGGTTCGGTGGTGCTGCCGGCGCCGTCGCCCGGTACCAGCTTCACCGAAATGGAGTTGATGCAGAACCGCTGGTCGGTGGGCGTATCAAAGCCTTCGCCCTCGAACAGGTGGCCCATGTGCGAGTCGCAGTTGGCGCAGCGGACCTCAATGCGGTCCATGCCCATGCTGCGGTCGTGCAGGTAGCGGACCTTGCCCTCGGCCAGCGGGGCGAAGAAGGACGGCCACCCGCAGTGCGAATCGAACTTCTCGTTGCTGGTGAACAGGTCGCTGCCGCAGGCCCGGCACTGGTACACGCCGGCGGTCTTGGTGTCCCAGTATTCGCCGGTGTAGGGCCGTTCGGTGCCGGCCTTGCGCAGGACGGCGAATTCCTCGGGGGACAGTTCCTCGCGCCACTGCTCGTCGGACTTTTGCACCGGGATGGTTCCGGCGTTCTCTTCGGTAGTCATATCCGCGTCAACGCTTAAGAGTCGCCAATAAATCCCGAGCCGCTGTACAGGTGCAGTACCGGCACGCCCAGCCGGTCTTGGGCCTCGTTGGCCCAGTCGGTGCGGAAGGTGTCTTCGATGGCGTGCGGGGTGGTGATAACCACCACCTGATCCGCCTGCGTACGCTTGGCGGTTTCGACGACGGCGGTCACCGGCTCCTCGCCGGTGACCGTGCCGGTGGCTTCCAGGCCGGAGGCCTGCATCAGTTCCAGCGATTCGGCCAGTTCGGTGACGGCGGCTTTCACCTCGTCGGCCTTGGAGGGCCGGTCACCGGTGAGGTTCTTGAACGCGGCGGAGAATTCCAGCAGGCTCAGGTTGTCCAGCACGTCCACCAGCAGGTTCCGGCCCGGATCGGCCGGGACCAGCACCTCAAAGCGGGTGGGGGTATCACCGGCCAGGGCACGCAGGTTTTCAATGTCGCCGGGAACCAGCGATTCTTCGGTCAGCACCACAATTGTCGAGGTCATGGCCACCAGCCTAATATGCCCGCCGCTCCGGCACGGCTCGGCGCGGCGCGGCCTCGATGCGCGGCAGGGCGTCAGCGTCGGTAAGAATAGTCTTATGGCTATCTCCGTTCCTACTGAAGTTCCTGCCGGTTCTGCTGCGGTACGCTCCGTGGTTCCCTGGGTCCGCTGGACCGCTTTCGGGGCCGGAATAGGTGCGGTGGCATCAACTGCGGTGGTGGCGGCGGCGTCGGGCCTGGGCGTTTACTTCGCCCGCCAGGTGGTGACCCCGGCACGCACCCGCGACTCGAACCTGGAGATCCTGGCCGTGACCGAGAGCGAGCACGGACGCCAGGTCATCCTCCCGGCCAACGCGGATACCACCGTGGACGGGACATACAGCCTGTACTTCGACAACGGCGAAGGGCACGCCCGGATCGGTGCCATCCGCTCCTACGTGCCGCGTGAGGGCACCGTGCAGCGCGACGTCGAAGAGGTCTACAGTGGTGACCTCACCAAGGCCCGGCGCGGCTGGTGGAGCGGTTCCATTTATCCCTCGCCGGCCGCCGTCGGGATGCCCGAAGAAGAAGTGCAGATCCCGCTGGAGAACGGGACCGCTCCGGCCTGGTTGGTGCGCACCCCCGGGGCGGAGACCTGGGCTGTCATGGTCCACGGCCGGGGCGCGCGGCGCACCGAGTGCCTGCGAGCTGTGCGCACCGCGCGTGAAGCCGGGCTGAGCAGCCTGCTGATCTCCTACCGCAACGACGGCGAGGCCCCTTACGCAGCGGATGGCCGCTACGGTCTGGGGCACACCGAATGGCACGACGTCGAGGCCGCCATCCGGTACGCGCTGGAGAACGGTGCCAAGGATGTCGTCCTGTTCGGCTGGTCCATGGGAGGGGCGATCAGCCTGCAGGCTGCAGACCGATCACCGCTGAGCCGCTACATCCGTGCCATGGTGCTGGACGGGCCGGTGATCAACTGGGTGGATGTGCTGGCGCACCACGCCAGGGTGAACCGGATTCCGGCGCAGGCCGGGCGGCTGGGACAGTGGCTGATCTCCAACGCCGCCGGCCGGGCGCTGACCGGACTGGCCGCTCCGCTGGACCTCAAGAGCATGGACTGGGTCACCCGCGCAGAGGAAATCCGGATCCCGACCCTGATCCTGCACAGCAAGGATGACGACTTCGTGCCCTACGGTCCGTCAGCCGAACTGGCGGAGAAGAACCCGGAAGTCATCACTTTCGAGCCCTTCACCCAGGCCGGACACACCAAGGAATACAACGTGGATCCCGAACGCTGGGAGCGTGTGGTGCTGGGCTGGCTGAACAGCGCCCTGGGCCGCACCCGGCACCCCGCGGAGCACCGTACGGGGGAATAGCCGGGGAAGTAGCGGGGGATCGGGGACCGGGCTCCGAGCCCCGGCGGCCCGGGCCCCGGGGCAGCCGGCTTAGTGCGTTGTTCCCGCCAGCGGTGCGCGGTAGCGCACCTCAGCTAGCGGTGATCCGTTGAGGACTTCGGTTCTGACGGAGCCGTCCGGGACCAGCCCCATCCGTTCATAGAAGCGCCGGCCGCGGACGTTTGTCTCCAGCACCCACACGCTGACCTCGGTGTGTCCGCTGCCGCGCAGCTGATCCAGTGCTGATTCCCAGAGACGGCGCCCTAATCCGGTGCCCACGTGGTGTTCGCGCAGATACAGGGAGGTGACCTCTCCGGTTTGCGGGCCGGCGTCGTGGTCGCGGCTGGTGCCTGCGTGGGAAAACCCGACCATTTCCAGACTGATCACGGCCACGTGCGGCTGCGGGACGGTTCCTTCCCGGACCAGCCGTGTCCAGCCTTCGGCCCTGCGGTCGGCATCCATCGCGTCCAGCACGGTGTCCGGCATCAAACCGCGGTACGCCCACTGCCATGCAGCGACATGCACTGCACCGAGGGCCGGCATGTCGGTTTCTGTGGCGCGGCGTATCTCAGCGGTAGGCATCCGTGTATTCAACAATGGAAAAGACCATTAGCGCCAGTGCGGTCCGTCAGACGGCGTCCGGCGCGGCCTCGCGCGGAGGAAAGCGCGACGACGGCGTACCGGTCACCACGGTTACTCTTCTACGGCGGGAGCCCTGTTCTCGGGATGCACGGCCAGGAAGATGGAATACCTGGTGCTGTCCGCTTCCTCTTCGGCTTCGGCTTCCTCCGCCTTGAGCTCCTCCAGGATGCCCATTACCCGGTCCACGAACCGGTCATGCCCCGCCTTGGTGAGGCGGACCCCCAGCCGGGAAATCATGACCTCCGCCGACGCCGGGACCTGCTCCATTTCATCGACGAAGGCACCGACTACTGCGCCGCGAACATCGAGATCATGCCCGTCCAACTCCAGTTTCCAGGACTTTTCCGTGGCCAGATAGGGAACTTCATAGGCTCCGCTGGGCCCGGACCGGCCCTCTTGCGCCTCGAGGAAACCCGCGGAGACGAGCTTGCGGACGTGGTAGAGCACCGTGGCGGGATTGGCCCCCAGCCGGGTGGCGATTTCCTTGTTGGTCAGCTGCTCCTTGAGGCACAGCCGGAGGATCCGGAACCGTATTGCGGAGGCGAGGGCCTTGGCTTCTTCCTCGCTGGCCGGCCGCCGCGGGGCCTGGCGGCTCTCTTTCGTCATGCGGGCAGAATATCAGAGGGCTATTGACAAAACTCAATCGATTGCACAAAGTCAATCGCATGACGACGGAGAAGAGTGCAGGGACGGACAAGAGTGCGGTGACGGAGAAGAGCGCAGCAGAGGTCACGGAGAGTAGCCCCGCAGGCAAGGGCGGCCGGGGGATCCTGCGGGAGCACGACTTTCGCAACCTCTTCTACTCCACGGCGCTGAGCAGATTCGGGCAGGAGATCTCCGGCCTGGCACTTCCGCTGGTAGCCGTCCTGTCATTGGACGCCAGCGAACTGGAGGCAGGCGTGCTTGCTGCCGTGAGCACCGTGGCTTTCCTGCTGGTCGGACTGCCCGCCGGGGTTTGGGTGGACCGGCTGCGCTACCGGCACGTACTGGTCTCTTCCGACGTCATCCGTTCTGTGGTCCTGCTGACCATTCCGCTGGCTTGGTGGCTGGGGGTGCTGTCCATCTGGCAGCTCTACGCCGTGGCCCTGGTGACCGGAATCTTCAGCGTGTTCTTCGACGTGGCGTACCAAAGCTACCTTCCGCAGCTGATTGGCCGCAGCAGGCTGGTGGAAGGCAATGCCAGCTTGGAGACCGTGCGATCCGTCGCCCAGCTGGGCGGCCCCGCTGCGGCCGGGCAGCTCATCGCATGGCTTACCGCCCCCTTCGCCGTGGCCTTGGATGCCCTGGCCATGGGGCTGTCAGCGCTCTTCGTTTTCCGGATCCGGAAGCCGCAGGCCCGGCCGGTGCGGGATCCCGGTTCAAGGCTCGGTGCCGACATCGCGGAGGGCCTTCGTTTTGTCCTGGGCAACCCGCTGCTGCGAGCCGTCGCCGGATCCAGCGGCCTGTTCAACTTGGCTTTCTCCGCCTACATGGCGATGCTGATCTTTTTCCTGCCCCGCGATTTGGGACTGGGCTCGGGGCAAATGGGAATCGTGTTCTCGCTGCTGGGCGTGGGCGGCCTGCTGGGTGCGCTGGCCGCGAAGCGGGTGACCGCATGGCTCGGCGAAGGCCGCTCCATCTGGATGTCGGTAGCGGCAACGGCGCCTTTCGCGCTGCTGTGGCCCGCAGCCAGCCAAGGCTGGACGGTCTGGCTCGGAGCAGCGGGCCTTGGGGTCGCAAGCTGCGGCACCGTTGTCTACAACATTGCACAGGTCAGTTTCCGCCAGCGGCTGACTCCCGACCGGCTGCTCGGCCGGATGAATGCCACCATGCGGTTCCTGGTGTGGGGAACCCAGCCTGTAGGAGCGGTTCTGGGCGGGGTTTTGGGCCAGGTCTACGGAGCGCGGCCGGCCCTTTGGATTGCCGGGGTCCTCGCGTGCCTCGCGTTCCTGCCGCTGGTCCTGTCACCGCTGCGCGCAATGCGGGACCTGCCGGACGGTCATCCATAGCCGGGCACCCGGCGTCAGGCCTGTATCTTCGGTGGAAAAGCAGCACCAATGGGGGAGCCAATGCCGAAGAGTAACCAATGCTGAATCATGACCGGGCCGGAATGCCTGCCGACTTTTTCCGGGCTTGGAACCAGGGCCTGCATCCGGACCTGTACGAAATCGAGAACCGTGCCCTGGACCGGGAGGAGTATGTATGGGCGGCCCTGTCCCGTCTCGCGCCTTGGGCGGGCCGCATCATCCTTGACCTGGGCTGCGGCACCGGGTTCTGGCTGCCCCGGTATGCGGAACAGGCGGCCTCGGTGATCGGCGTCGAACCCGATCCGGAGCTTCTGGCAGCGGCACGGGCACAGGCCGGCGGCGCCTCAGTGCTGCATGGTTCGGCGGAGCACATCCCGCTTCCGGACAGTTCGGTGGACGTAGTCCATGCCCGGTTTGCGTACTTTTTTCCGTCGCCTCAGAATGACTGCTCGGCTGGGCTGGCGGAGGTCCTGCGGGTGCTGCGGCCCGGCGGGTCCCTGGTGGTCATCGACAATGACCAGGACGACGGCGAGTTCGCGGACCTGCTCGAGGCGGCCAACGCGGCAGCCGGCCAGGGCGAGGGCGACTACATCGCGTCCTGGTGGGCGGAACACGGTGCATCAACCACGCGGGTGATGAGCAGCTGGACCTTCGACCGCCCGGAAGAGCTGGCCGACGTCGTGCGGATGGAGTTCCCGAACGGGACCGCCGACGCATGGCTGGAAGCCGATCCGCAGCGGTCCCGGCTCAGTTACGGCTACGCCCTGCACCATCTGCGGAAGGGCTAGGCACCGGCCGCAGCCCGAGACAGGCGGCCTCAGGCCGGGGCGGCCGCGATGGGGGCAGAGACGGCGTGCGTGAGCCGGATCAGGTCAAACGGGGAGAGGCCGATCTGCAGGCCGCGCCGGCCGCCGGACACATACACGGTGTCCAGCAGCTCGACGCGCGAGTCGATGCCGGCGGGGGAGGCGTGCTTCTGGCCCAGCGGGGATATCCCGCCCACCACGTAGCCGGTGCGCTTCTCCGCCTCGTGGCGGTCCGCCATCACGGCTTTGCGGGCACCCATCAGCGCGGCGAATTTCTTCAGGTCCAGGTTCAGCGCCACCGGCACCATGGCCACGGCCAGGTGTCCGCCCAGATCCACCATCAGGGTTTTGTACACGGATTCCGGCGGCAGCTGCAGCTTCTCCGCCGCTTCCAGTCCATAGGAGGGCGCACCGGCGTCGTGCTCGTAATGACGCACGGTGTACGGAACCTTGCCGTGGTCCAGCAGACGCGTGGCCGGCGTCGCGCTCCGGCCCGCGTTCTTGTCCCGGTTGCCCGCCATGGTGCTGCCCTCCTGCTGTGCCGGTGAAACCTACGCCTGGTTCAGCTTTTCGTGTTCAGCGAGCCGGCGCTTGATACGTCCCAGCATGGCGGACATCCCGCGCATGCGCAGCGGGGTGATGGCCCGGGTGAGCCCCAGCCGGTCCGGAACATCGGCCGGCACGGCCAGGATCTGCGCTGCCGGCAGTCCGTTCAGGCCTTCGTACAGGACACTGGCGAACCCGCGGGTAGTGGGTGCTTCCGGCGGCGCCTTGAAGAACAGGGACACCAGGTGTTCGGGGGAGTCGTCCACATCCAGGCTGAGGAACACCGGCGACTGGCATTCCACTACCTGCTCCATCAGTTCGGGCCGGTCGGCGATTTCCGCGGGCAGCTCGGGCAGGCTGCGGGAGAATTCCAGCAGCAGTTCCAGCCGCTCGGCTTCCTCCATTGCCTGGAAGTCGTCGACGATTTCGGCCAAGGAGTCCGGGATGGCGGTTTCGGGTGTTGCGGTCATGGGGAAATCTCTCTTTATGCGGTGGAAATCAGCGGGGTGCGTTGCCGGGTTCTTCACCGCGGGCAATCGGCACGCGCACGGCGTTGCCCCACTCGGTCCAGGATCCGTCATAGTTGCGTACGGACTCGAAACCGAGCAGGTGCTTCAGGACAAACCAGGTGTGGCTGGAACGTTCGCCTATGCGGCAGTAGGCCACGACGTCGTCGCCCTCCTGCAGGCCCGCCCCGTCCTTGTAGAGGGCCTCGAGCTCGTCGCGGCTGCGGAACGTGCCGTCTTCGGCGGCGGCCTTGCCCCACGGTACGGACTTCGCGGTGGGAATGTGCCCGCCCTTCATGGCGCCCTCATCCATGTAGTCGGGCATGTGCGTGCGTTCGCCGGTGTATTCGGCGGGGGAGCGCACGTCGATCAGCGGTCCCTTGCCCAGGTGGCGGACGACGTCGGGCAGGAACGCGCGGATCTCTTCGTCGCGGCGCTCCACCACGGGGTAATCGGTGGGCTGCACGGAAACCTTGTCCGTGGTCATGGGGCGGCCTTCGGCAACCCACTTGTCCCGGCCGCCGTCGAGCAGCCGGACATCCTCGTGGCCGAACAGGGTAAAGACCCACAGGGCGTAGGCGGCCCACCAGTTGCTCTTGTCGCCGTAGAGGACCACGGTGGAGTCGCGGGTGATGCCCTTGCGGGACATGAGCTGCGCGAAGGCCTCGCCGTCCACGAAGTCGCGGGTGTCGGCGTCGTTGAGGTCGGTGTGCCAGTCGATCTTGCGGGCGCCGGGGATGTGGCCCGTTTCGTAGAGGAGGATGTCCTCGTTGGATTCCAGAACCACCAGGTTATCCGGCTTGTCCAGGTGTTCCGCCAACCAGTCCGTCGACACCAACCGCTCCGGGTGGGCGTAGGCGGCGAACTTGGGGTTGCTGTCAGCGGCGATCGACATACGCAAAACTTCTTTCCTAGGCTTTTGAATATTGGCTCCTTCTAAGCCTAACGACGCCGGGAGGCGAAAACTTCCAATGCCCGCCTAACCCGGGGACGTCCCGGTCGGGAGGCGCAGTGCCGGACGGCCGGTGGGGACGCGCAGCGCCAGCACTGCAACTGCAGCGCCGACGACGGCGAACACGGCCTCCAGCGGCTGGAACTCGACGTAGGCGGTTTCCCAGGCTTCCAATCCGATCAGGCTGAGGCCGGCCGCCACTCCCAGCGGCCGGGCTGACCGGTGGCGGCGCAGCTGGAGGATTGCGGTGGCCAGGTATCCGCCGCCGCACCCGGCGGCCAGGAGCAGGCCGGGCAGCCGCCAGTCCGTAAACGGGGTCCGCCGCAGCACATGCGGATCCGCGTGGAGGAACGCGCCGTCGGGCCGGACGGCCAGCAGGATTCCGCCGCCGAAGGCAGCAGCGGCTGTGCCGAACTCCAGGCCTATCAGGGTCCGTTCAGCGCGGATGCGCGGGCTGTCCGCATTTGGGCTCGCGGTGCGCCGAGGGGTCATGTGTCGAGTATTGGCTGCGTTTCGGCCGGCGTCCAGACATGACGGAGGGCAACGTTCCGGCCCTGTCTGGCCGGCCCAACGTTCCGATTCTGCCTGGCCGGCCGCAGGTGTGCCTCGAGAGTCGCTCCGGCCCGAAAAAAGGGGGACGGTAATGCTTGCATCCCACCTCACCGCCGGGGCACGGTCAGTGTGGGTGCTCGCGGTGCTTGCCTTCCCGTTCGCCGGCCCGAGCCTATGGTTCCCGATCGGTCGTCGCGCCAATACGCTAGGCCGTGAGCCGAGCCCCAACCGGCCAAGCAGTAGCACTGTGCGCAGCTCCAGGCACGGAGGCAGCTAGAAGCAGGCGGTGAGTAGTATGCACTGCAAGGTGAACTACTGCGACCGCGGAGGCTGCGATGACACATGGTTCGGTCCGTACCGGCAGGAAGCCGGGCGAAGCGCCGTTACGGATCCTGTGCGGCAGCCTGACGCTGGGGCTGAGCCTGATATGCGTGTATGCAAGCTTCAGCCGGGCGATCCAGGGGACCGGCGGCGAAGCCGTCACTTCCTGGATCTTCTTTGCGTGGGGCTGCGCCACGGCCATCGGTGGGGCATGGGTCATAAGAGGCCGGTCGAAAGGTCAACCGATCGTTTTCGCGCGGGACCGCAAGCGACTCATACTTGTTGCTTCACTGGCCATTTCGGTTGCAGGAATGCTGATAGTACTCGCCGTCCAATTCTCGACGACTGGTGATGAAGAATGGCCTTTCCTGCTGCAGACGATGTTCGCAGTCCTCTTTGCTTCCGTGTTGTTTCTGCTCTTTGAGCGAGAGGACTCCAAGGAGCAGACTGCGCCGAAGCCGTTGACGGCGGCGGGACGGCGGAAAGCCAGACGTTTGCTGATCGTGATGGTTCTGGTCGGAGTATTGACGTTGACTGTCGGCCTCGCCGCAGGCGTCCAGACCGATAGCTGGTGGGAAGAAGGGCTCAGTCGGTTAGGTACTGCACTTTTGGCAGCAGCTGCAGTGCTCGGGTACCGGCTAAAGACGAACCGTTGAAGTGCGATCACGGCGTCCCGACGGCGTCGAGTTTCGCTGGAGACGTCGCTGCGCGGTGGCGTGTCTCGGACCTCAGCCCCAGGTACGTGCCGGTGATGATGAGTGCGGCACCGGCGATGCCCGGCAGCGGAAGGGCTTCCCGGCCTATGGTAATTCCGATGAGGACGGCCCAGATAGGTTCGGTGCCCATCAGGAGGCTGGCCCGCGACGCCGAGGTCTGCTGGATGGCCCAGGTCTGGACGAGGAATGCGAACACGCTGCATGCCAGCCCCAGGTAGAGCACACCCATCCATTCACCGGCGTCGAAGCTGCGCACTGCCTCGAGCACACCTTGGTGGTCGGCTGCGCTATATACGACGGCGCAGACCGCACTTTGCATCAGGGTCAGATTCAGTGCGCTGTGACCGCGTCCCTGGGTGAGGCCGGAGACGGCGGTGACGTGGATTGACCGCACGACGGCGGCGGCCAGCACAAGCAGGTCTCCCAGCGTCGGAGCAGCGAATCCGTCACCGGAGACAAGGAGGCATACACCTACCACTGCCACCACCCCCGCCACGAAGACCATGCGGGGCAGCGGCACGCGGAAGGCGAGGCTCTCCGTGACGGGGGTAAACACAATCACGAGACTGATGATCAGCCCGGCATTCGTGGCACTGGTACCGGAGATTCCCTGGGTTTCCAGGAGAAGTACCGCGGCCTGTGTCAGGCCCAGGACCACGCCGACGAGCGTCTCGCGGCGACCGGGCCGACGGCGGTTCCCGACCAGCCAGATGAGTGCCAGGGCCAGCGTGGTGATCAGGAAGCGCAGGGAAAGGATGACGGTGACGCCGACTGTCTCGGTGAGGGTTTTGGCTGCAAGATAACTGCTGCCCCACACGACAGCGACCATCAGGAGTAGGAGATCCACCCTGCGCGCAGAAAGTAGCGAAAACAACAGGCGTCGCGGTTCAGTCCGGATTCGCCGGGCGGGCTGGATTCGCCGGGCGGGACGCGGGGAGGGGAAGGTCACCTGACCAGTCTTATGGCAATGGAAAGATAAGACGAGAGGGCATTTGATGAACTGATGGTTTAGGTTTGCCTTATGGATCTGCATCAGTTACAGCTGCTTCGGGAATTGGGTGAGCGAGGCAGCCTTGCCGCAGTTGCCCGCGCGCTCCATGTCTCCGCATCCGCCGTGTCGCAGCAATTGGCGGCGCTGCAGCGCCGGGCAGAGGTTCCCCTGACGGAGCGGCGGGGACGGAACCTTGTCCTGACCGGCGCCGGCCAGGCCCTGGCCCGGGCCGCCGTTGATGTCAGCGTCGCCATGCGTTCTGCCGAGCAGGCCGTCAGCCATTACCTCCAGGACCCCCGCGCGACGGTGAACCTGTGCGGCTTCAACAGCGCCGGCCTGACCTACTTCGGGCCCCTGCTTCAAGCGCTGTCCGGTGAGGATAGCCCGCGGCTAATCTGCCATGACCGGGATGTGGGCCAGGAAGACTTTCCCGCCCTGGCCGCCGATTACGACGTGGTCATTGCCCACCGCCTTGAGCACAGCCCGCCATGGCCCGAATCCATCACCGTCCTGCCGCTGGTTCGGGAGCCCCTCGACGTCGCAATGTCAGAGACACACCCTCTCGCCATTGAGCCAAGCGTCAGCGTCGCCGACCTCATCACTGAAGAATGGGTGTCAGTCCAGGACGGCTTTCCGCTGACGTCTGCCCTGCAGGCACTTGCTGTTCACGCCGGGCAACCCCTTGATGTCACGCACCGGATCAACGAGTTTTTCATTGCGGCAGCGATTGTCTCCGCCGGTTCTGCCGTCTCGCTGATGCCGCGCCACACCGCAGCCCCGCCGCCAGGCAGCGGGATTGTCCTCAAACCGATCCACGACCTGCCGCTGGCACGGCGCGTGGATATCCTCTGCCGGCCTGAAGCACTCCAGCGGGTGGCAGTCCTGCAGGTCGTTGACGCCCTTCGACGGATTCCGTTCTCTAACTAGCTGCGTCGTACCAGCGCAGAACCCGCAAGGCTCTCAGGGTGTTCCACCGGCTCGGCGTGCCGTCGGGTCCTTCGAAGCGAAAGTGGACCGCGCCGGGGTGGGTGTTCTCCAGCAGCCACCGTCCATCCGGCTGGCGTTTCGCACGGATATGGTCGATCGCTTCAGCCAGCCGCGGATCGGCCGGTCCGCCGCGCAGGGCGAAGTAGCTCGCCGCCTTGAGCAGGTCATAGTGCCCGCGAGGAGGATAGGAGAACTGAAGCCATCGCGGGTCCACCACCTCGCCGGTGCGCAAGGACCGGAACAGGGAGCGTTGAAGCAGGTACTCCTCGCCGTCATGGCGTGCCCGGTGGACCTCGTCGGATCCACCGGTGTGCCGCGCCCACCGCAGTAAAGCGTCCACCACATCAAGGGTGCTGGAAAAGGATCCTGGTGCCGGACGTGTCTCGGCCCAGCAGTTCCAGCCGCCGTCGGGCATCTGGTCCGCAAGGAGCCGCTGCACCACCGGCTCGACGTCGACGCCCAAGTAGATGCCGATCAGGATAGTACCGGCATTGATGCAGCAGTCGACTTCCCCGGCGAAGAACGGCAATCCGTCGTATTCCCACCTGCAGTTGTCGGCGACCAGCTGCGCTGTCTCCTGCATCACCGCGCTGTCCGGTGGTACGCCCAGATGGCACAGGTCCAGCAGCACCGGGTAGGTAGCGGTCCACGGTTGCTCCGGTTGCACGCCCGGTTGTGCGCCCGGCGTCGGTTCTGCAAAGGCGGCAGGGAACGGCGGCGGTGGTTCCCCGCCGGCCAGGGCCCGCGCCGTACTCTCGGCGAACGCTGCGGTATCCGGGAAGCAGGCCCCGTCCGCCCACCGTCCGTCAGGGGCACGCCTTGCGAGCAGCCCGGCGCCCCACCCTGCGTGCTCCACCCGCGCCCGTTCAGCGTCCACCTCATCCTGGGAGGCGTCGAGAAGGTCGCGTAACACCTGCCACCGGATGGCCGGATCGCCTTGCAATAACCACTCCACGACCGGATCATCCGTTCGCGGCGTCCGTGAGAGATCGGCTTCGTACTTCTTTGGCGAAGATTCCACGGCGGAATCGTATTCGAAGGCGATCACGCAATAAAGAGCCCAAGGCATCGGACTTCGCGGATACCCCTGAATGTCCTCACCACTGACGCTCGTGCCGGTGCGCGGCGTTTACGCGACCGTGAGAAGAAGGGCGTCGGGCTGCCCTCGTGGATAGGGATCGGGGTGCACCAGGGCTTGCAAATCTCATTCACGGGCGCGTTGGCGTATCGTTTGCAGGGCGGCGAAATGCCGCCACCCAAAGAGCATCAGAACCGGCAGACCCCTGCCGGCAGGGCACGAAACGGACGGACAGCACGCAGTGGCACAACTGGAGCACCTGACAGAACGGACTCCCCAGGTATCCGTAAACGAACTGCTGCAGGGATTCTTCCCCTCGCCGCGCTTCGGCAGCGTGTCCTTTGATTCCTACCGGCCCGATCCGGCGCAGCCCTCGCAGGCGAAAGCCGTGGACGCCATGCGCTCCTTTGCAGCCGACGTCGACACCCCCGAGCCCAGCGGATTCCGGAAGTTCTTCGGCGGCAAAAAGCCCGAGACCAAGGCCGGGTTCTACCTCGACGGCGGATTCGGCGTCGGCAAGACCCACCTCCTCGCCTCGCTTTGGCATGCGGTGGAGGGCCCGAAGGCCTTCGGCACGTTCGTGGAATACACCAACCTGGTAGGCGCACTGTCCTTCCGCAAAACCGTGGACGCCCTGAGCACCTACAAGCTGGTCTGCATTGACGAGTTCGAGCTCGATGATCCGGGAGACACCGTGCTCATGTCCCGGCTGATGCGGGAACTGGCCGACGCCGGCGTCAAGCTCGCAGCCACGTCCAACACCCTGCCGGGCTCGCTGGGGGAGGGACGCTTTGCCGCCGTCGACTTCCAACGCGAAATCCAGGTCCTGGCCGACCAGTTCGATGTAGTCCGCATCGACGGCGAGGACTACCGCCACCGCGGCCTGCCCGAGTCCCCGGCGCCGCTGGACGACGCCGAGCTGGAGCAGCGGATGGAGTCCGAGTTCAGCGGCAAGACCGTGGCAGCCGATGACTTCTCCGAGCTGATCGCGCACCTGTCCAGCGTCCACCCCAGCCGCTACCGGCAGCTGATCGACGGTATCGACGCCGTCGTCTGGCGGAACGTACAGACCATCACCGAGCAGTCGGTGGCGCTGCGCTTCGTGGTCCTCGCGGACCGGTTGTATGACAAGGACGTGCCGATCCTGGCCAGCGGCGTGCCGTTTGACCAGCTGTTCACGACGGAAATGATGGCCGGCGGGTACATGAAGAAGTATTTCCGTGCAGTCTCCCGCCTGACCGCACTGGCCCGGGAAGGTCAGACCGGCGAGGATTCCTAGCAAGATTCCCAGCAATTAAACGCGGAAGCGCCGGTGCCGCCTCGCGGCGGGACCGGCGCTTCTTGTCGTGCTCGTAAGACTTACTGGACCGGAGGGGTTTGTCCGGGACCGTTGCCGGTTCCCGGCTCCTTGCCGCGGTTGGTCTTATCAACCGCTTCGGAAACCTTGCTCTGGAGGCCATCAATCTTGCTGGAGTACTTGTGGCCCGTCTTCTGGTCCACGAAGTTGCCGGCCTGATCGATTCCGCCCTTGATCTTGTCGGCGTTCTCGCCCACAAATCCGGCGGCCTTGCCCTTCAGCTCTCCGGCCCTGCCCTTGAGCTCGTCAAATACAGACACGGATCACCTCCTTTCACAGGGGAAACCCGCTCGTTTCCCGTTCCCCTCCATGGTAGGCCGTGGCGCTGGAGCGGCCAAGGGTTTATTTTGTGGGCGCAATTTTTCATCCCCGGCGCCTAGGCGGGGGGGGGGGGAACTCGCGGCGGGGGGTCGGCAGGGTCGACAGGCCGGCTCAGGCGGTATGCCTTGTGTACAGCTGATGCGGGCAAATGCTGCTTCAGGGGGCGTCTGCTGTACGGGAGATGAGGCCGGCACCGCATCTGCTGTACACAAGGCACAGCAGTGCGGACACAGCGCAGGGATTGGCACCCCTCGGAAGCGCTTAAACGAAAGAAGGAACAGGCGAAAACCTGTTCCTTCTTTTCCGGCCTGAAAACCGGGGGAGAGCGGACGACGGGATTCGAACCCGCGACATCCACCTTGGCAAGGTGGTGCTCTAGCCAGCTGAGCTACGTCCGCAAATGTAGACAGTCGAAACTGTCCGTGCGCGATACTGGGATCGAACCAGTGACCTCTTCCGTGTCAGGGAAGCGCGCTACCGCTGCGCCAATCGCGCCCGGCTGCCCGGCCCGTTCAGGATTACTCCTGGAAAACCAAAGGCAGCAGGGAGAGCGGACGACGGGATTCGAACCCGCGACATCCACCTTGGCAAGGTGGTGCTCTAGCCAGCTGAGCTACGTCCGCAAGAAAGCACTGAAAACAGTACTGTCGTGCGCGATACTGGGATCGAACCAGTGACCTCTTCCGTGTCAGGGAAGCGCGCTACCGCTGCGCCAATCGCGCCCATAAATGGGTTTTGCTGCAATCCACTGTGGAGGTGGGGACGGGATTCGAACCCGCGTATACGGCTTTGCAGGCCGCTGCCTCGCCTCTCGGCCACCCCACCGTAACCGCCGCGTGAAGCTTTGGCTGTCCGCCTCCGGGAGAACCAGGAGCGGCTTGTACAGTGACTTGCGAGCGGACGACGGGATTCGAACCCGCGACATCCACCTTGGCAAGGTGGTGCTCTAGCCAGCTGAGCTACGTCCGCATTGAAGAAGTTAGGGGTTATTTGCCTCGGAACGCTTGCGCTTTCCGCGGCGAACCCCCGCTTTCCAACGAAGAAAAACTCTATAGGACGTTTGCGGGTTCGTCCAATCGGCACTGGTTGCGGTGCGGATCCTGAGACGGTTTGGACTCCCGCCGGATCTGGGCTAGGCTCTTTACTCGTTGGAGTGCTTACGGGCACACCGGCAGGCAACAGAACAAGAAATAGACAAGAAGTAGAAAAAAAACAGCAAAAGCTGGGCGATTGGCGCAGTGGTAGCGCGCTTCGTTCACACCGAAGAGGTCACTGGTTCGAACCCAGTATCGCCCACCAGCACAGGCCGTCACTTTCCTTACGGGAAGGTGGCGGCCTTTTTTGTGTCTGGGCGCTTCCATATCCCGTCCGGCAGGCGCATGCTGTGCAGTCGGAACAGAAACCTGGACCACTGGACACCACCGGGACGAAGGGGCGCGATGCCGCAGCCGATGCCGCAGCCGGAGACCAGCCAGCTGGAAAATCTCCTGAAGGGGCTGCTGGCCACGCCAACTGCCCGCCTGCCCTATCAGGACAATGTGCTGCTGCGTTCCTATCTGCTCCAACGGCCCGCGGGCAACGTGATCATCTACAACTCGCCCGGGATCGGCAGCGCGCATCAAGCCATTGAGGAGCTGGGCGGTGCAGTCCGGCTGCTGATCAATCACGCCCATGAAGCCATGTACGGCGCTCCGGGGCTGGATGTGCCGGTATATGTGCACTCCCGAGACCGGGCCGAGGTGGCTTCCGCCATGGAGGTAGCCGGCGTGTTCGAGGACCGGCAAATGATCGACGGCGACCTGGAAGTGATTCCGACACCGGGCCACACAGCCGGCACCGCCAGCTATTTATGGGACAGCGGCAACGGTCGGTTCCTGTTCACCGGAGATTTCCTCTGGATTGAGCACGGCGAATGGAAGGCCGTGGTCCTGGACCCCTCGCTGCGGCAGGCCTACCTCGACAGCCTGGCACTGGTCCGTGAGCTCGATTTCGATGTCCTTGTACCGTGGGGGACCACCGACGACGGCCCTCCGTTCGCACTGGCCGGCACCAGGGCGGAGATCCGCAGCCGGGTGGACGCAGTGATCAACCGCGTTCGGGCCGGGGGCACACGGTAGAGGCCAGCTGCATGAGGCGGTCCGGACACAAGGTCCGTCCCGGCAGCCCCTGAACCCGGAGTGTCACCGCCGGGTGGCAGACTGGAAACATGACTGAACCAGCATTGGCACACGCTACCGAATACGGACGGATGTACTCGCGGTCGCTCTCGGAGCCGCCCACGGTGCCCTCTATTACTACGGTGATCGCCCAGGGCTCCACCTCCCTGGACGGCTGGCACAGTTACATGGCGGCCTCCGCCGTCGTCAAGGATCCCAAGCTCAGTGCCGCCCTGGGGAACCCTTCCGCGCTGCGCGGCGTGGTCAAGGATGCTTCCTCCGCCTCTGAACGCTACCGCGACGCCGCGGCCGAGCGGGGCACGCGCGTGCACTTCTACGCCGAGCAGGTTGCCCTTCGGGCCCTGGACCGCCCGCATGAGTTGGAACGTGCCAGGGAAGACCTGGCCTCGCGCGGCGAGCACCAGTTCGCGGACCGGTTCGATGAGTGGTGGAAACTCTACGAGGTCCAGCCCATCGCTCCCGAGATCACCGTCTGGAACGCCGAGGTTGGTTACGCCGGGACCCTGGACCTGGTGGCGCGGATCGGCGGACGGCTGTGCCTGATCGACTACAAAACCAAAAAGACGGACCGGGACGGCCAGGTGAAGCCGCTGGATGACAAGGTGGTGATGCAGCTGGTGGCCGGCATGAAGGCGCAGGAATCCCTGGTCGACGCCGGCGCCGGCACCTGGGAGCCCTGGGCTTACGGACAGGAACCGCTGCTGCTCGGTGTCGCCGTGGGGCAGACCGAGGTGCGGCCCATGCGCGCCAACCCCGCGGTACTGCCGCAGCACTGGTTCAAGTTCTGCGCCCTGCGGCGGGTCTGGCAGACCAGCATGGATGCCATCGGGGCGGGCCGGGCACTGCTTCCCGTGCCGCCGCCGCCGGTTGGTGCGCACGCTGCTCCGGCACCGGAGGCCCCCATCCAGCCCTCGGCCGTCCCGGCGGGCGGCGGAGCCAACTAGACTGGATTCGATCCCAAGCAGCAACAGTAAGGAACGAACACCCGATGGCCATCCTCACTATCCGCACCCTCGGCGACCCGGTCCTTCGGACCCGGGCCGAAGACGTCACCGATTTTGGCCCGGAACTGGCCAAGCTGGTAGCGGACATGGAGGAAACCATGGAGGACGTCGACGGCGCCGGCCTGGCCGCGCCGCAGGTGGGCGTCAGCCTGCGGGTCTTCACCTACCGTGTGGGCGGCCAGTCGGGCCACGTGGTCAATCCCGTCCTGGAACTGAGCGAAGACCGGCAGGAAGAGCAGCTGGAGGGCTGCCTGTCCATTCCCGGCCTCGGCTACCGGGCACCGCGCTTCCGCTGGGCTCGCGTCACCGGAGTAGACCTGCACGGCAACCCGATCAGCATCGAGGGCGAAGGGTTGCTTGCCCGCTGCTTCCAGCACGAAACCGACCATCTGAACGGCTCCCTGTACATTGACCGGCTCGAGGGCGAGGACCGCAAGGAAGCACTGCGTGCCATCCGCCAGCGTGAATACGACGCCGTGGCCGCACGCACCGTCAGCGAGCGTGCGCAGAGCGTCGGGTCCTCCTTCGGCGGGGGTTCGGTTGGTGCTGGCTCCTTTGGCGGCGGGTCCTTCGGGTCCGGCGCCAAGGCAGGGGCCTAGTCCGCGTGGCGCTTCGAGTTCTTTTCGCCGGCACCCCGTCGGTGGCCGTGCCGTCCCTGGATGCCCTCGTGGAGGCCGGGTTCGACGTTGTTGGCGTCCTGACCCGGCCCGACGCACCGCTGGGCCGCAAGAAGGTCCTGACCCCGTCGCCGGTGGCCGCCCGTGCCCAGGAGCTGGGCCTGCCGGTGATCCGCGCATCCAAGGTGGACGATGAAGCCATTGCCGCCATCGCCGCCCTGGAGCCCGACGTCGCAGCCATTGTTGCTTACGGCGCCCTGGTTCCGGCCCGGGCCCTGACCGTGCCGCGGCACGGCTGGATCAACCTGCACTTTTCCCTGCTGCCGGCCTGGCGCGGAGCCGCTCCCGTGCAGCACGCCGTGATTGCCGGAGACGATGTCACCGGTGCCTCCACCTTCCTGCTGGAAACCGGTCTGGACACCGGCCCGGTGTACGGCACCATGACCGAAACCGTCCGGCCGGAGGACACCAGCGGAGACCTGCTGGAACGGCTCTCGCACTCCGGTGCGGTGCTCCTGGCCCAGACCCTCAGCGCCGTGGACGCCGGTGCCGCCGTCGCCGTCCCGCAGCAGGGTGACATCACCCTGGCTCCCAAGCTGACCATCGACGATGCCCGCGTGGACTGGCAGCAGCCCGCCCTGGCTATCCGCCGAAGGATCAACGGCGTCACCCCCGAACCCGGCGCCTGGACCGGCTGGGACGGCGCCCGGTTCAAGATCGGCGCCGCAGCCCTGCGCCCCGACGTCACAGACCTGCTCCCCGGCCAGGTCCGATTCAGCGGCGGCGGCAGCGCTGCCGCCCTGGTGGGCACCGGATCGCACGCCCTGGAACTGCTGCGGGTACAGCCTGCGGGCAAGAAAATGATGCCGGGGGCCGACTGGGCCCGCGGCCTCGCCAACCGTGAGGACGTGGTCTTCGAATGACCTCCCAGAATTCCCGTAACGAAAAGGGCCACGAACGCCGCCGCGCCGCTGTGAAGACCCGCACCGCCGCAGCACCCGGCCAGCGCACCCGTGCTGCCGATCCCGCCCGGCTGGTGGCCTTCGAGGTGCTCCGCGCGGTTTCCGGTGAGGACGCCTACGCCAACCTGGTGCTGCCCAAGAGCATCCGCAAGCACCGCCTGGACAAGCGCGACGCCGGGTTCGCCACTGAGCTGGCCTACGGCGCGCTGCGCGGCCAGGGCACCTACGACGCCATCCTGGCCAAGTGCGTGGACCGGCCGCTGGAACGCCTGGATCCCGCAGTGCTTGATGCCCTGCGGATCGGCGTCCACCAGCTGCTCGCGATGCGGGTGCCGGCCCATGCTGCCCTGGACCAGACCGTGGGCCTGGCCCGCGCCGTCATCGGCGCCGGACCTTCCGCCCTGATCAATGCCGTGCTGCGCAAGGTTTCGGCCCGCAGCATGGAGGACTGGGTCCAGCTGCTCACCGAAGGTGAACCGGACGCCGTGAAGCGCTCCGCCATTGAACACAGCCACCCGGAATGGATTGTCCGCGCCCTGCGCCAGTCCCTGGTGGCGCACGGGCGCAGCGTGGACGAAATCACTGACCTGCTGCGTGCCGACAACGACGCGCCCGTAGTGAACCTGGTGGCCCTGCCCGGCCTCGGAGATCTGGACGAAGCCCGGAAAGCCGGCGCCGTGGACGGGGAACTCGTAAAGGATTCCGCGCTCTTCTCCGCCGGCGACGTCGGGCGCCTGGACTCTGTGCGCGCCGGCACCACGCGGGTGCAGGACGCCGGCTCCCAGCTGGTGGCCCGGGCCCTGGCCGAACTGAAACTCGACGGTTCCTCCATCGATGAGGACGGCGTGGAGAAGTGGCTGGACATGTGTGCCGGCCCCGGCGGCAAAGCCGCGCTGCTCGCGGCCCTGGCCCACGAACAGGGCGCCGTCCTGCTGGCCAACGAACCGGCCCCGCACCGTGCCCAGCTGGTTCGGCAAGCCCTGGAAGCCGTACCGGGGGAGACCTGGAACGTACGCACCGGGGACGGCCGCACCATTGCCGAGGACTACCCCGAAACCTTTGACCGGATCCTGGTAGACGCTCCCTGCACCGGACTGGGCGCCCTGCGCCGCCGGCCCGAGTCGCGCTGGCGCCGCCAGCCCGGCGACGTCGGCGAACTGGGCATCCTGCAGCGCGAACTGCTGACCACCGCCGTCGACGCCGTGAAGCCCGGCGGTGTGGTGGCCTACGTGACCTGCTCCCCGCACCCGGCCGAAACCACCGCCGTCGTCTCCGACGTGATGCGCAAGCGCAACGACCTCGAACTGCTCGACGCCGGTGCCGCCCTGGATGCGGTCAGCCTGCCCGGTGCGCTGGAGGCCGGACATGAGTCCACCGCCCAGCTGTGGCCGCACATCCATGCGACCGACGCCATGTTCCTGGCGCTCATCCGCCGCAAGATCTAGCCAGCCGCCGCAAGATCCAACCAGTCCTAGCCAGGGAGACACACGTGAGCAAGTGCTGCATCAACCCGAGCATCCTCTCGGCCGATTTCGTCAATCTTGAAGCCGAGCTGGAGCGGATCAGCGCTGCCGACGCCGTCCACGTGGACGTGATGGACAACCACTTCGTACCGAACCTGACCATCGGTCTGCCCGTGGTGGAGCGGATCCAGCAGGTGTCCAAGCTGCCGCTGGATGCTCACCTGATGATTTCCGACGTCGACCGCTGGGCACCGCTGTATGCGGAGGCGGGTCTGGCCTCGGTCACGTTCCATGTGGAGGCCTCGACGGCGCCCATCAAGCTGGCACGCGACCTGCGGGACCGCGGTGCCAAGGCCGGGATGGCGCTGCGCCCGGCCACCCCGGTGGAACCGTACCTGGACATGCTGCCCGAACTGGACATGTTGCTGATCATGACGGTGGAGCCGGGCTTCGGCGGGCAGAAGTTCTTGGACGTCACCCTGCCCAAGATCCGCCGTGCCGCTGACGCGGTGCGCGGGTCCGGCCTGCCGCTGGCCATCCAGGTGGACGGGGGAATCTCTGCGGAAACCATCGAGCGGGCCGCCGAGGCCGGTGCGAATGTCTTTGTGGCCGGGTCCGCCGTCTACGGATCAGGTGATCCTAATGACGCTATCCGTAAACTGCGCGCTTCGGCCGAAGCAGCTGTGCAAGAATAGTTCCTAACAAAACGTGCTCCGGGGTCGGTGTAATTCCGAACCGGCGGTTATAGTCCGCGACCCGCACTGCTGAACCGAGTTTCTCGGGGAAGCGGTTCGGTTGAATCGGTGAAATTCCGATACCGACAGTTAAAGTCTGGATGGGAGAAGCACGTGCAGTTTGTTGTTCCGCCGGCTTTGCCGACCCTGAAAAGGGGACCCGTTTCGGGATCCCCGCGCAAGGGTCCGTTCCGGGCCCCACTGAGCGGGTCCGGCGCGGATTTTGGCCACATTCGGGTTGTCCTGCCGGCGACGCACCCACTGCCGTACGCCTGTCGTACCCTCCGGAGCAGCAGCTTAGGGATAAAGGACGACATGGATTTTCTGCGGTGGCTCTTTGACGCACAGATACCGGTGGGCTCAAGCTCGCTGCTGGTGCGCGAACTTCTCGGCAACATTTTCGGACTGCTCAGCGCCCTCGGCGGCATGCGGCGCAAGGTCTGGGCCTGGCCGGTGGGCATCGTAGGCAACCTGCTCCTGCTGACAGTGTTCCTGGGCTCCATCTTCGGCGACGCCGACACCGCCACGCTGCTGGGCCAGGCCGGCCGGCAGATCATGTTCGTTGCTGTCTCGATCTATGGCTGGCGGCGCTGGCAGCAGAGCAAAACCAACGGCGACGCCGCCGTGACCCCGCAGTGGGCCTCCGGCCGGGAGCGGATCGGGCTGGTGGTCATCATGTTGCTCGGCACCGTGGCCCTCACTCCGGTCTTCGCCCGCCTGGGCTCCTACGAACCGGTCTGGGCCGATGCCTGGACCTTCGTCGGCTCACTGCTGGCCACTTACGGCATGGCGAAGGGCTGGGTGGAGTTCTGGCTGATCTGGGTGGCTGTGGACATTGTGGGTGTGCCGTTGCTCTTCAGCGCCGGTTACTACGCCACCGCCTTTATGTACCTCTTCTACGGCGGCTTTACCCTGGCCGGCTTCTTTGTATGGTGGAAGGCTAAAAAGAACGAAAAGCCCCAGGTGGAAGTCCTCATGCCTGATCCCCGGACACGCTGACCATGCGCCCCGAAGACTTCACTGCGGGCGAAGTTGCCGCCATGGATGAAGCTTTGGACCTGGCGGCGCGCGGCGTCCGCGGCGCCAATCCACTGGTGGGGGCCGTGATTCTCGACGCCGACGGTGCCACCCTGGCGACCGGTTACCACCGCGGGGCCGGAACTCCGCACGCCGAAGCCGATGCCCTGGCCAACGCCCGCGCAGCACGCGCAGACGTCACCGGCGCCACCATGGTGGTGACCCTGGAACCCTGCAACCACACCGGCCGCACGGGGCCCTGCTCGCAGGCAATCATCGACGCCGGCCCGCGCCGGGTGGTGTTCGCCGCACCGGATACCAGTGATGCCGCGGCTGGGGGAGCGGAGGCCCTGCGCGCGGCCGGTATCGAGGTGGCCTCCGGACTGGGTGCCGGTGCTGCCACGGAGTTGAACGAGCGCTGGATTGCGGCTGTGGCGGAGCGCCGGCCGTTCGTCACGGTCAAGATCGCCCAAAGCCTGGACGGACGGATTGCCGCAGCGGACGGCACCAGCCAGTGGATCACCGGCCCGGAGGCCCGGCGAGACGGTCACGCACTGCGCTCCCGGGTGGACGCCGTCCTGGCCGGCACAGGCACGGTCCTGGCCGATAACCCCCGGCTGACTGCCCGCATCCCGGACGGCACCCCGAACGGCACCGCAAACGGCACCGCAAACGACACAGACGCGCAGCGGCAGCCGCTGCGCGTCGTCGTCGGCCGCCGTCCGATCCCCGAAAACGCGGCGGTCCGCGGGACCGACGGGCGGTTCCTCCAGCTGGCCCTCCACGATCCCGCGGAGGTAGCCGCGGACCTGTACGGGCGCGGGGTGCGGCACCTGCTGGTGGAAGGCGGCGCCATCCTGGCCAGCGCGTTCCTGCGTGCCGGCCTGGTGGATGAACTGGTGGTCTACACCGCACCGCTGCTGCTGGGCGCGGGCACGGATTCGCTGCAGGGTATCGGTGTGCAGACGCTCGGCCAGGCGCCGCGCTGGCGCTGGGACTCCGCTGCCGGCGGTGCCGTAGCGCACCTTGGCAGGGACCTCCGGCTCCGGCTGCAGCCTGCTACGGCCATTTCCGAAGAATCGGAGGACGCATAAATGTTTACCGGCATAGTTGCTGAACAGGGCAGCGTGGTTTCCCTGGCACAGAATCCCGACGGCGACGGCGCGGTCCTGGTGATCACCGCGCCCAAGACGGGTGCCGGGCTGGGATTGGGCGGCTCGATTGCCGTCGACGGCGTCTGCCTCACGGCCACCGAAATCCGCGGCGGCGCGATCAGCGTGGACGTGATGGGCGAAACCCTGAAGCGCACCACCGTTGGTGATCTGGAACCCGGCGCGAAGGTGAACCTGGAACGCTGCGTTCCCGCCGGCGGCCGGCTGGACGGGCACGTGGTGCAGGGGCACGTGGACGGTGTGGGCCGGCTGCTCGAGCGGGAACATTTGGGCAGCTGGGACCGGCTGCGCTTCGCGGTGCCGGCCGGGCTCGCGAAGTACATCGCGGAGAAAGGTTCCATTGCCGTGGATGGGGTGTCCCTCACCGTTACTGCCGTCAGCGGCGCCGACGCGGAACAGCACTGGTTCGAGGTAGGGCTGATTCCGACCACGCTGGCCGAAACCGGATTGGGTGCCCTGTCCGTGGGCAGCAGGGTGAACCTGGAAGTGGACGTGCTGGCCAAATACGCCGAGCGGCTGCTGGCCTTCGCCAATCCCCGGCCTCCAGCGCATTCTGCCGCCGAGCCGGCATCGGGGGACGCTGCGTCCGGCGATGCTGTGTCCGGTGATGCTGTGTCCGGTGATGCTGCGAAGGAGGGCTAAGTGGGCGCCGCTGACACTGACATTGTCCTGAACCCTGTGACGGAGGCGGTGGAGGCGATCGCTGCCGGGCGCGCCGTCGTCGTGGTGGACGACGCCGACCGTGAGAACGAGGGCGATATTGTTTTTGCCGCCCAGCACGCCACCCCCGAACTGACGGGGTGGACCGTCCGGTACAGTTCCGGCGTGCTCTGTGTGCCGCTGCCCGGCAGTTATGCGGACCGGCTCGAGCTGCCGCCCATGACGGACGTCAACCAAGACGCCAAAGGCACCGCGTATACCGTCTCCTGCGATGCGGCCGAGGGCACCAGTACCGGGATCAGCGCGTCGGACCGGGCGCTGACCGCCCGCGTACTGGCCAACCCGGTTTCGGTTCCCGGCGAACTGCACCGTCCCGGACACATGTTTCCACTGCGTGCGGCCGACGGCGGGGTGCGGGAGCGGCGCGGCCACACCGAAGCCGCTGTGGAACTCGCCCGCCTGGCTGGCTGCACTCCGGTGGGCGTGATTGCCGAACTGGTGCACGACGACGGCGGAATGATGCGCCTGCCTGCGCTGCGGGACTTTGCGGATGCCCACGGTATTCCGCTGATCTCCATCGAGGACCTGGTGCAGTACCTGCACGCACGGATGGGGGAGGAATCATGAGCGAAGCAGCAGCCGAACAGCCGGTGGTACCCGGACCCGGGGTGCATCTGCCCACCGCGTTTGGGGACTTCACCGCCACCGCCTGGACCGACACACGCACCGGCGTCGAACATATGACCCTGACTGCGCCCGGGACGGAAAATTCCGGTCCGCTGGCCGAAGGTGCTCCGCTGGTGCGGCTGCACTCGGAATGCCTCACCGGCGATGTGTTCGGCTCCTACCGCTGCGACTGCGGGGAACAGTTGGAGCAGGCCATGGAGCTTATTGCCCTGCACGGGGGAACCATTGTGTACCTCCGCGGTCAGGAAGGCCGGGGGATCGGCCTGGCGAACAAGCTGCGGGCGTACGCGCTCCAGGAAGCCGGTGCTGACACAGTGGAAGCCAACGAGCAGCTCGGCCTGCCCGTGGACGCCCGCGACTACCAGGCCGCTGCCGACATCCTGCACCAGTTGGGCCTGCACCGGATCCGGCTGCTGACCAACAATCCCGCCAAGCAGGACTGGATGCGCCGTTTCGGCGTGGATGTTGAGGCCATGGTTCCGTCCGAGGTACCCATCCGTGCGGAGAACGAGCGCTATCTGCAGACCAAGCGGGACCGGATGGACCACCACCTGACTTTGCTGCGCACCAAACCCGTGCAGCAGAGCTGAATCTCTTTCCCCGACCCAAGGAGCACCTCATCATGAGTGGACACGGCGCACCCGCCACCGACCTCAGTGGCATCCGCCTGGCCGGAGTACCCGTTCGGCTGGCCATCGTTGCTGCCAGCTGGCACACCGAAATTATGGACGGCCTGATTGCCGGAGCGCTGCGCGCTGCGGAGGATGCCGGCCTGGGGCCGACGCTGATCCGGGTGCCGGGCAGTTTCGAACTTCCCGTCGCAGCCGCACGGCTGGCTCCGCACTTTGACGCGGTGGTGGCCCTCGGCGTCGTTATCCGAGGCGGCACTCCGCACTTTGACTACGTGTGTTCTGCGGCTACCACCGGGCTTACTGACGTCAGCGTCACCACCGGCACTCCGGTGGGGTTCGGCGTGCTGACCTGCGATACCGAGCAGCAGGGGCTGGACCGGGCCGGGCTGCCCGGTTCTTCCGAGGACAAGGGCTACGAAGCAACCGCGGCTGCGGTGCTGACCGTCGCGGAGCTGCGCGGGGCCGGGGTCTAGGGGCCGGGGTCTAGGGTCCGTCGCGCCTGGAACGTGTTACCGACGCGACGGGCGTTAACCAACTATGGCGTGCCACCCGGTAAAGGTGGCACGCCATAGTGGTGCAGCTCCTAGCAGGAGCCGAAACGTTGGTTAGACGTGGTCGTTGTTGCGGCGGTTGCCGGACTTGGCCAGGCCGCGGGCCACCATGAAGCCGACGGTGAGCCAGGTGATGTACTGCATGGCCTGGCTGGCGTTGAATGCGTCGACGCCGTTTTCGCTGGCGTTGTCACCCACAACTGCTGCGGTGATGATCGTGGCGATGACGGCCAGGACGTAGAGGACGAATTCGAGGGTCCGGACCGAAACCTTGATGTCGTTCTCGTTGGTGTGGTGGACGGTGTTCGTGTTGTTACGGGTTTCCGTAGCCATGTGTGTCTCCTGAAGTATTGGTGAGAGCGGCCGTGGTGGCCATGTGAACTGTGATTCCTCTTCTGGAACCATGTCGACAACTTCTCTACGCTGTAGACACTAGTTGTAGACTCACAAATAAGCAAGCTTGCTGATTATCAGCAGCCTGACCATGAGGAGGGCGGATGCTGTATGGAGACTCCACGGAAACCGCACACAGGCTCGCATAAAGCGCGCCTGAACCGTGATCTGGTGCTGAACGCGGCGTTGGAATTGGTGGATGCCGAAGGGCTCGCGGCCCTCACCATGCGGAGTCTCGCCCAAAAGCTAGGCTGTGATCCCATGAGCATTTACCGGTACGCAAAGAACCGCGCGGCGTTGCTGGACGGGGTCGCCGAAACAGTCATGAACGAGCTCGACATCTTCCCTGACGATCCCGACTGGCAGGCGCAGCTGCGGCGCAACGCGCATAATGTCCGGTTTCTGGCCCTGAAACATCCCCATACCGTGCCGCTGCTGGTCACCCGGCCACTGTCCATCCCGTTGGGACTGCGTCCGCTGGGGACGCTTCGCCCATTGGAAGAGATTCTGGCGCTGCTGACCAGGGCCGGTTTCACGCCTGCCGACGCGCTGCACGTCTACCGGGCGTACTACGGATTTGTTTACGGACATATCCTCAATGAGCTGCAGGAGCTCGTAGTGGACCCGGAGGAAAAAGAAGCAGTCCTGCGCCTCGGCTTGTACCGGCTGCCTGCCAAGGACTTTCCGAACCTTAGGACGCTGGCGCCGGATCTGGCCGATTACGACGGCGAGGCGGAGTTGGACCAGGGGCTGGACATCCTGCTGACCGGGCTCGCCGCCCAATTGCTGGGCGACGCCGGGGATTAGGGTTGAGGGCAGGGCAAGGAAGGACACAGGGGAACGCATTTGGGATCAATGGATGACATGCTCGGGCCGGGCGAGGTTCGGGAGCTGCACGACGTACTGGCGTCGGCTGTTCCGTCAGTTCAGTGGGAGGCCGTGCTCGCGGCGGGCGAGCGGCTGGAGCCGTTGTCGTTGCGGGGACGCACCGACGTCGTCGCGGATGTACTGGTGGATGCATTGGGTTCCTATCCGGCTGCCGCTTCAGCGTTCCGCATGGGTCTGGCTAATCCGGCGTTCACGGGGTGGATGCTCTGGCCCGTAACCGAAGCCGCGGTAACTTTGGCCCTGCGCTCCGGTGAGGATGAGGACTTCGACGACGCGCTGGCCCTGCTCGCAGAGCTGACGCCGCGGCTGACCAGCGAATTCGCCATCCGGCGGCTGCTGCGGGAGCGGCCGGAGCGGGCACTGGGGATCATCCGGACGTGGACCGCCCATCCGGACCAGCACGTTCGCAGGCTGGCCAGCGAAGGCACTCGTACGTATTTGCCTTGGGCCGTTCGCGTTCCGCAGTTGACGGCGCGGCCTGAGCTGACGCTGCCGATCCTGGATGCGATGCACAATGACCCCGAGATCTATGTCCGCCGGTCGGTGGCCAACCACACCAATGATTTGGCCCGGCATGCCCCGGACCTGGTGCTGGAGACGGCAGCGCGGTGGCAGCAGACCGGCACGCCCGGCAGCACCTGGGTGGTGCGGCACGCGTTGCGCACCCTGATCAAAAAGGGCAATCCCGGGGCGCTGGAGCTGATGGGCTTCGCTCCGGCGCAGGTGAGCATCGGCGATCTGCACGCCGAGTCAGAGAAGCTGGCGCTGCCTGGGGAGCTGGCCTTCGGGTTCCTGCTCACCAATACCGGGGACGTGCCCGCGAAACTGGCTGTGGACTACGCCGTGCACTATGTGAAAGCCAGCGGCTCGACCGCTGAGAAGGTTTTCAAACTGGCGACCGTTGAGCTTGCGGCGGGGGAGTCGCGGAAGCTGACCGGCCGGCATGCCTTCCGGCAGATGACGACGCGGCGGCACTATGCCGGTGTTCACGCTCTGGAACTTCAGGTCAACGGTGTGCGGCACGGGCGGCTGGAGTTTGAAGTGACCATCTGAAAGTCGTGTCGGAGCACAGCCCGGCCGCAGGCGACGGCGTCGTTTGCCGGGAACCCCGATTGCTATGCGCAAACCAGCCCTGCGGGCATAATGGCTGGTGATACGGCCCCGGCGACTGACAGGACCAGCAGAATGCCCGCTCAGGCAGCGACCACAATGGTGAAATTCGTCGAGCGTTCGCCCGGCTGGCTGCGCTGGGGCGGCGGTGCGCTGCTGCTGAGCGTCGGCGTCGTGCTCTCCATCGGGGCGGTGAGCGATGGGTACTGGATTGTTCTCGTACCCGCGGCGGGGATGGGACTCGCCGCGATTTGGTGGTGCGTGTCCGCCAAGATCACCGCCGCTGTTGAGGGGCAGACGGTCCTGCTCTCCGGTCCGTTCTGGAAACGCAGCCTGCAGTTGCGTGATCTGCACAATGTCGAGGTCAGCGGTGACAGCGGCTTGAATCCGGGGCCTGTGAACTGGCCGGTTGTTTCTTTGGAACGCGGAACCCTGGTTCGGCTGAACATGGGCGGCAGCGCGGTGGTTTCGTTTGTCAGCGACGGGCGCCGCTACCAATTTGTCCTGTCCAGCCACCACTCCGCGCAGCGGTTGGCTGCCGCTTTGGTCGGGTAGTTGTGGCCTTTTGGGGCCTGCCCTGTGTAGCGGCAGCTGTATGGGCGTTTCATGCCGGGTTGCTCATAGCCCATCGCCGGGAAGCATGGATCACCTTCTGTGTGCTTCTGGTCGGCCTGCCGGTGACGGCCGTCCTGTGTTTCGCCTGGTCACAGGCCGACCATGCTGCGTATGTGGAGGCTTACGGAGAGAACGGAATCGGCGGTGGGTTCTTCCCCATGCTGCTCGCTTTTGAGGCTGTGGGAACGTGGTTTGTGCTGGCCTTCGCGGAGATCATTCTCCGCATGGTTTTGCCGCCGACCGGGCGGGCAGGTGCGGCTCCAGCTAAGGAATCACGTAAGCCTGTGGCGTTGCCTGAACCCGAGTTATAGAGTGCGGCGATGACTTCCCAGACAGAACCTTCCGCTGCCTTGGATCCACCCCCTGACGTGGTGGCAGCCCTTATAGAGAAAGTTGCGTCGACTCCGTGGCCGGAAGATCCGGAGCAGTGCGGCCTGTACCTGGCGCGTCTGGACTGTACCGCGGATGCCGCACTGCCGTTCCGGGAGGAGGACCTGCCGGGAGAAGAAAGGGGCTGGTTGCATTTTCCCGGCGGCGAAAGGGGTGTGTGGTCTGCCGTGGACGGGAAGCTGGAAAGCCTCGGCTTTTTCTTTTATCCGGGTCGGCTGGGCTCCCGTGCCCTGTGCGAGTTCGGGTTTGAAGCCCTGCATTCGCGGCTTAAAGCAGCCTATGGTCCCCCTATCGATGAAGGCGCGTATCCGAACGGCCACCGGTCCGGAGTGTGGCATGCGGGGGAGACCTCGATCGAGCTATACGCCCACGTTGAACTGGCCCCCGTGCTGCAACTGGGTCTGGGAAACCGGGAACGCATCCGTGTTCACGAAGAAGCCCGCAGGCACCGCGCCTGACAGGATTGCGCCGGATCGAACCGCGGCTAAGGCAGACGCGGCAGAGGCAGCCGCGCCCCCCATAGTGGATGCGCAGATATCCCCGGGAATGGCTCTCGACGTTGTGCCGCCCGGACGTTGTGCCGTCCGGACGTTGTGCCGTCCGGACGTTGTGCCGTCCGGACGTTGTGCCGTCCGGACGTTTTGCCTAGAACGGCGGCACGGCGTCTGACAAGTCTTTGGCCTGTCGGTCTGCCTTTGAGGGTGAATGGGCCAACTCGAGAAATGGTTCAGTCCGATAGATCCGTCCGCTCGGCGAGGTCCACTCCATCACGCCCGGTTCGGGCTGGGACGCTTTCCAGAATCCCAGTGTTTTGAACCGGTGGTGCCGCCGGCACAGGTGGGCGAGGTTGCCATGATCCGTGGGGCCTCCGTCCACCCAGTCCGTAGTGTGGTCAATTTCCGAGACCGCAGTGCTGACCCGGCATCCCGGGAACCGGCAGGTCCCATCCCGGGCACGCAACCAACGGGCCAGCCCGGCCGGGACTTTCCGCCGCCTGCCCACGCCCAGAACTTCCCCGGTGTCCGGGTCCTGGACGAGGCCGGTCCAGCGGGTGGCGTTGCGGGCGAGCCGGCGGGCTGCTTCGGCGCTAATTGGCCCGTAGCCGTGCAGCTCAGCAGGGTCTTCGTTGGCTCCGAAGAGTGTTTCCGCGTTGATCAGGACCATGATTTCCGCCCTGGGCAGGATGCCTGATTTGTCGACACGGGATTTATCGGCGTCCTCGTCAGCGTGGGCATTCTCCGGCCCGCTGCCTGCTGCACGGCCAGCACCACCACCGTCAGGTCCCGTGCCCGATCCGCGGCGTGCACTCCCGTCATCGAACCGGGCAGAACCAAGACCGCCCATAAGCAACTGGGCCAGAATGTCCGAGCGCAGCTGGTCCGTGGTCCGGGAATCCCCATCAGACTGTTCACCACGGGCCGCAGTGCTCAGGGCAGTGTAGATCTGCTGCGCTTCCGCCGCACGAAGATACGCCGACAGGCAGGACATCCCGTCTTCTTCCCGGTCCAGGGAGACTCGGCGCTTCTCGAACGCAGTGAGGTGCCGGACTGGAATGGTTTGCGGGTACTTCTTCTCCCGCAGCCGGCGGGCCTTGGCGGAGAACTGGGACCGGGTCTGACCTTGTGCCGCCTTCAGCAGAGCAGCTTCAAACTCCGGCAGCTCGGCGGCAGGAACGCTTTCGCACTGGTCCAGCACCACCTGGGCATGCCCGTAGCTGAGGCTCCCGTCCTGCAGTGCCTCCAGTGTGGCCGTATGGGCGCCAGATAGGAGGCCGGCTTCGAACATCAACCGCTGAGCGGTGCCGTGCGGTACCTGCAGGAGGGCGGCACACTCGGCTGCCGCCAGTGTGAAAGCCATCCCGGGTTCCACCGTCCGGTCGTACTGGCGCAATCCTCCCGGAAAATGGTTTCCATCCGGTTCAGCATCCGGGCCCGCTGCGCCTCCGCCCACGCGATCAGGTGTGCGACCCGGACCAGGACTTCACCGGTTGCCTGGTCGTCGAAGGATTCGAGGTTCTGCAGAGCCAGCATCCCGCTGAAACCGTCGGGAAAGTCAGTGGCGGTTCCGCTGGTACGACCGCCGTCGTCGTCGGCAGTATGCGAACCGGGATCGGCCCGAAATACAGCTAGTGTGCAGGCCGTGCCGGACCCACTCTTGGTACCGGTTTGAGTTGAGGCCGTCTGGTGTTCAGCCCCTGATTCTTCGGTTATCCGTTCGGTGTTTCCGAGCTGATCCATGCCCCAAGGATTTCACCCGGCACTGACATTTCCGGACCCAAAACTGGCCTAACCGGTCCGTCCAAGCACCCTCGAAATACGCGTCTTTTCTTTTCGATTACTCGGTTTCCGGACAGATCCTCATAGGCGCGCTGGCCCCGCTAGTCCTGCGCTGACGCCGTTAACTAGGCGTGCCCGAGAACCCCACCGGTCCCTGTGCGCTGCCGGTCCGCGTGGGCACGGGCCTTCATCCGGTTGCCGCAGACGGCCATGGAACACCACTTGGCGGTGCCGGGCCGGCTCCGGTCGATCAGATACAGGTTGCATTCCTCGTTCGCGCAGTGACGCAGGCGGCCCGGTGCCGTTTCCTGGACCCGGGACCACGCAAGCGCGGCCCGGAACGCCAGCCGCTCGTCCTCCGGTGACCGCATCTCCCAATCCAGTCCCTGGGCGGTGGCCCGCGGAACCAGGACGCCTCCTTCCAGCGCCGCTGAGAGGCGTTCGACGGCGCCGTCCGTTCCCCGCACGATGTCTTGGAGGCATTCCCGCATCTGCCGCAGATGCTCCACTTCGGCGGCAGATCCGCGGCCCCCGAACCGCACGGAAAATTCTCCGCCGGCGGCCCCCGCAAGCTCATCCGCAGGACGCCCGGATACAACCGGGGTGCTGTTCAGCAGTGCCAACAGCAGTTCCTCGTCCTCGACCATCGGATTCCTTTCAAGCGGGTTGTGTTGCACGTCATCCATGCTAGCGTCTGCCTAACCAGTAAAACAATTGAGAGGGGTTAGCTCATGGTTACCGTCCACCACCGCAGTGTTTCCGTCAACGGCCACAACGTGTTCTACCGTGAGGCGGGGCCGCAGGACGCTCCGGTCCTCCTGCTCCTGCACGGGTACCCGAGCAGCTCGCACATGTTCCGCCACCTCATTCCCAGGCTTGCTGAGCAGTACCGCGTCATTGCTCCGGACCACATCGGCTTCGGCCTGTCCTCCGCGCCGTCCGTTGGGGAGTTCGCGTACACCTTTGAGGCACTTGCCAAGGTGACGCAGGGCTTCCTCGAGGAACTGGGGGTGGAGGCATACACGGTCTACACCCAGGACTATGGTGCACCGATCGCCTGGCGGCTGGCTTTGGCCAACCCGTCAGCGGTGCAGGGCGTGATCTCGCAGAACGGCAATGCTTACGAGGAAGGCTTTGTCCCGGACTTCTGGGCCCCGATCTGGAACTACGGTGCCGACCCTTCCCCCGAGAATGAGGAAGCACTGCGTCCGGCCCTTGGGCGCAAGGCCGTGGAATGGCAGTACACACACGGGGTTCCCGACCCCACCACCGTTGATCCGGACGCATGGGAGCATGACCTCGCCCTCTTGGCCCGTCCGGGCGTCGATGAAGCGCAGCTGGCCCTGTTCGGGGACTATTCCACCAACCGGGCGCTGTATCCGGAGGTCCACGAATGGCTGCGCTCCAGCCAGGTTCCGGTCCTCGCCGTCTGGGGCAGGAACGATGAAATTTTCGGCCCGGCGGGCGCGACGGCGTTCCTTGACGACGTCCCGCACGCGCGCGTGGAACTGCTCGACGGCGGCCACTTCCTGCTGGAGTCGCACCTGGACGACGTCGCGCGCATCATTTTGGATTGGCGTTCCGGGTTCTAGCGGTCCACGGTGGAGGCAAACCGAGCAGTACCGATGCGATAGAGGCCGCCAGCCGCCAGCCGGCAGCCAGAGCCCGCAGACCTGCCCCTATCCAGCAGCCGGACCGGAGCGGCGTTCCGGTACGTTAAGCAGCGGCAGCGTCCGGTTGACCATGGGCCCGATCAGGATGGCGAAAGCCACCGTACCGATGCCCACCGTGCCGCCCAGGAACCAGCCGACCACCAGGACAATGACCTCTATGCCGGTGCGGACCACCCAGACCGGCCATCCCAGGCGGCGGTGCAGGCCGGTCATGAGTCCGTCGCGGGGGCCTGGTCCCATCCGGGCGCCGATGTAAAGGCCGGTGGCTACCGCCAGCAGCACCAGGCCGCCGGTGAACAGGAGTATCTCGCCGGGCAGTTCAGTCTGCGGGTCCAGCAGCAGCAGCCCGACCTCCGCGCTTGGCCCTACCGCCAGCGTGTTCACCACGGTGCCGACCCCGGGCCGCTGGCGCAACGGGATCCACAGCAGCAGGACGCCGATGCCGATCAGGTTGGCAACCAGGCCGAAAGGCAGCCCGGACTGCAGCGACGTGCCCTGCCCCAGGACATCCCACGGAGAAACGCCCAGCCCGGCGCGGATCATCATGCTGATCGAAAAGCCGTAACAGAACACGCCTATCAGCAGCTGCAGCACGCGGCGCACAAAGTTCCAGGACATAGAGGAAAGCGAACCCTAAAAAGGGCGCGGGACCAAACCGATCCCACTGTGTGTCGTCCCGCTCAGCTCTGCGGGCTGCTGCCGGGGGGTTCCTGGCCGCTCGGACCCACCGAAGCGCTCTTCGGATTCCGGATTCCCAGCAACGCGATCACGGCGGCAGCAAAGAACAGCCCCGCCGTCGCCAGCGCCGTCTGCCGGAACCCGGCATATCCCAGCGCACCGCCCGAAATGGTGCCCACCAAAGCCACGGCCACCAGCCCGGCCACCCGGGACACGGCGTTGTTCACGGCCGAACCGATTCCGGCCTCCTCACCGCGCAGCGCGCCGAGCACTGCCGCGGTCAGCGGAGCGACCATCACGCTGAGCCCGACGCCGAAGAGCAGCAACCCGGGCAGCAGCTCGGTGAGCAGGTTCACGGGCGGCTGTACGGTAAGCAGCAGCAGGAATCCGGCACCGCAGATTGCCGGTCCGGCCGTCATAAAAAGCCGCGGTCCGTACCGGCCGGAGAGCTTCCCGAAGTAGGTGGAGAACAGCAGCATGGCCACCGGCAGGGGAAGTGAAATGAACCCGGCTTCAATGGCACTGAACCCGGCGGCCTCCTGCACAAAGACCGTCACCGCAAAGGAGCCGAGCGAGATGGCCCCGTACGCGAAGGCGGTCACCAGGTTCCCGTAGCGGAAGTTCCGGGCCCGGAACAGGGACAACGGCATCATGGGCGCCGGGGCGCGTGCCTCGCGCAGGAAAAAGAGCACCAGTGCCGCGGTGCCTGCGACCAGGGGTACGACGACGGCGGGATCGGCCCAGCCGAGGCGTTCCTGTTCGATGAGGGCATAGACGGGACCGGCGAGGCCGGCCACGGCCAGCAGCGCCCCGGGAAGATCCAGCGAAGTGCGGCGCAGCCGGCCGGTGTCCTGCAGTTTGGAAGTGAGCAGGAGCGTTGCCGTCACCGGCAGAACGTTCACCGCGAAAATCCAGCGCCAGCTGGCCCAGTCCACCAGTACTCCGCCCAGCAGCGGGCCGATGATGGCGGCGGTACCGGTCCACGCCGTCCACTGGCCGATGGCACGGGCGCGCGCCTCGTCCCGGTACGCCGTCGTAATCAGTGCCAGGGACCCGGGGACCAGGAGGGCGCCGGCCATGCCCTGGACTGCACGGGCGATGATCAGTACTGCGGGGCTCCACGCCAGCGCGCACGCCAGGGATGCGGCGCCGAATCCGAGCAGCCCGAGCCGCAGGATCCGCAGCCGGCCGAAGGTGTCCGAAAGGGAGCCTGCCAGCAGGATCAGCGCACCGAGGGTCAGCAGATATGCGTTGACGGTCCACTGCTGCGTGACCAGCCCGCCGCCGAGCTCTGTGCCGATGGCGGGCAAAGCCACGGTGACGATGGAACCGTCGAGGAAGGCAACGAAAGAGGAGAGGATCGCCACGGCCAGGAGGCGGGTGTTCCTGTTGGCTTTCGTACCGGGCATACGGCCTCCGTTCGACGTTGCAGCGCCGCGCACTTCCCGGGACAGCCTAGCCCGGGATGCTGCGGAACGGCACCGGATAACTTCAGTGGAAATGCTGTTAGGGTTGTGTCCGCTCCCGGGAAACCCACGTGCCCCGGGCAAATGGGGGAAGGTATATAAGCGTGTCTGAAAATGGAAAGATTACCGCAGCGCAGCCGAGCGAAAAGCTAATTCCAAAGGTGGGAAACACCAACTGGTTGGCGGCGCTCATCGTGGCACCGCTAGCGGTCATGGTGGGAGCCGGCATTGGTGGAGATAGTTCCTCAGGTGATGCAGCCGATGCCTGGGCCGTGGTTGCCATGTCCATGGTTCCCGTATTCCTGGTGACCATGGTCATTTTCATTGTTAAGATATCCGCCCTGCGCGGCAAGGTTTCCGCTGCGGCTTACCGGATAGGTGAATCCCTGAGCCGGGATTACGGCATCACTGTCACCAAACCTTAAACGCTTATTCTCCAGCACAATGCGAAACCCCACTTGAATCCGTACATCATTCCCGCGGTGGACGCGTATGGCCGGCCGGTCACGATCACCATCAGTACCGATCCCACCGGCTCCCGGGTAATCCCCACTGTCGTTGACGCGGCCGGGTTGCCCGTCCAAACGCACAACCCGTAAGCGAAAGGTCTCGGCATGCCATTAATCCGCCGGAAGTCGGCCGTTGTCCCCAGTGAACGCCTGGTTCCGCAGATCGCGAATGTGTGGGGCGCGCTGGCCTGGGCGTTCCTGCCCGCACCAGTGGTGCTGTTAATCGGCTGGTCAATCAGCGGCGCGCTGGGCAGCGGTGAGGAGCTGGTGGACGCCCTCGGTGTGGCAGCCATGTTCCTGGGGTTTGCCAACTTCCTCCGCATAGTGATGTCCAACCGGCGCAAAGTCGCCGCTGCCGCTTACGGAATTGCCGTAAACCTGCACCGGGACTACGGCATCGCAGTGCACCGCCGGGTCGCCCTGGTTGTTATGAACACGGCGAGCTGCAGGCTGCAGCCGGATGCCTTTTATGCCGTCGACGATGACGGGCGGGAACTCTTCATGAAACTGAGCTTGGATACGACCGGTACAAATGTTGTCCCCACCATCCTTCTTATCGACGGAAAGTCGACCGGCAAGCAGGGGTATACCCCGGAAAAGGCCCGGCCGGCGGTTGTGCCGGATCTCCCAACCCCTTTAGCTGAAAGGTTTTACAACATGACTGAAAAGACCGTTTCCGCCGAACCCGGCGAAAACCTCATCCCCAAAGTACCCAACCTGAACTGGCTGCTGTTCGCCATGGTTGCCGTGATTGCAGGCGCTGTAGTGACCGGCATGGCCATGGATGGAAGCACGGGAGGCATGGTGGATTTCCTGATGATCCTGATGCTGGCGATGCTCCTCGCATTTGTTGTCCTGTTCATTATTCTGATGGTCAAGTCCGTACAGGTTCGGGGCAAGGTGGCCGCGGCCAGTTACCGGCTCGGGGAATCATTGGTACGGGACTACGGCATTACCGTCACCAAACCCAAGCAGCTCATCCTGCATGACAAGGCCAAGCCCCGGATCACTCCGTACACCCTGGCCGCCACGGACACCTACGGGCGGCAGCTGACCCTCACCGTGAGTACCGACCCCACGGGAACCCGCATTGTCCCGACCGTTGATTCCGTGGATGGCCAGCCGGTACAAACCGCGCTTTAACTCTTGGAGCGGGAGCGGCCGTCAGCAGGGCTGTCTGGGCGCCCCGAGGTCCAGGGGCTTGAGCATTGAAGAGAATCCCCGCTGCCGGGACCCGGGGCAGAAGGACAACGTGCCTTCGTATTCCACGTGCAGCACCGCCTTACCGGCATCAGTGAAGGGCTGGTACGCCCCGCACTCCGCATACCGGACGCATTCCTCGTTGACTGAGAAATCGAAATGGTCCACGAGCGCGGGAATCTGGTCCAGGTCATTCTTCAGGGCCACGGACAGTCCGCGGTCGTGGGCCAGGCCGGCAACGGCACGGTTGTACGCCAGCTGGTCCTCGGCAGTCAGCGGGAAGCCGGTGTCGTTGCGGTAGCCGTCCACGTTGTCGGGTTCGACGGCGTCGAACCCCTTGGCTGCGCAGGTATCCATGCGGGCCGCCATGATCGGCAGCAGCACGTCCGTTTGCCGGATGTCCAGCCACTGTTCGTCCGGCCAGCCGTCCATTGTTTTTCCGCGGACCGTGTCCGGAAAGTTGCCGGCATCGGGACGGAAATCCTCCCGGGAGCCGACGGACAAATAGCAGACCAGGTGGCGGCCCTTCGCCTTCAGCGCCGCGGTTTGCTCAACCGTGGTGGTTTCGTAGTCCACGTCGAAAATGTCTGCGTCAACATCCAGGTCCAGGCTGCCGCTGAGCTGCCACTGCCAGCTGGCTCCCGGCGACGGGGCCCAGTACGACGACGGGACAGATGACGACGCCGCCGACGCCGCCCCGGCCGGCGCTGGCGCGGTGGGCGCGGAACCGGAGGACGCGCCGTCGTCGGAAGTGCAGCCGGCGAGGCTGCCGGAGAGAAGTACCGCACCGGCGATTACGACGGCGCAGGCTGCCCTGGTCCGGGCCGGCCCGGCCCGGCGGGTGGTCCAGGCCTCAGCCGGCACTGATAACCGCGCGGCAGCTGCGTAGGAACGATGCGGCCAGCGCTTCGCCGTCGTCGAGGTACCCGGCGACCATCGCCCCGTCGCGCAGCAGCATCAGATCTTCGGCAACGGCCTTGGGATCGGCGGGGGAGAGAGGGCGGACAATTTCCGCAAAGGCGTCCTTGCACCAGGTGCGGTGCTCACTGACGGTTTTCCGGACGGCGCTGGCGGGGTCCGGATATTCAGCAGCAGCATTGATGAACGGGCACCCCCGGAAACCCGCTTCGCAGGACATCTTGCCCAGCTGGTCGGCGATGAGCTGGAGTGTCCTGTCGGCGTCGCCGTCCGCGTGTTCCATGGCCGCGCCGATTCCCTCCCGCTCAATCCGGGCCCTCAGTTCCAGATGGGCGACCACCAAGTCATCTTTGCTCTTGAAATGCCGGTAGAAAGTCACCTTTGTGGTGCCGGTCCGGGCAATGACCTTTTCAACGCTGACGGAACGCAAGCCATCGGCATAGAACAGCTCGGTGGCGGCCTCGATGAGGCGATCCCTCATCGATACCTTCACAGTCTCCGCCATGAGTTTTCCTTCCGTTGCCCTTGTGCCGCTCCGTGATCAAGACTACAGTCCTTCGAAGTAGAGTGACTAGTCATTCTACCAACGGTTCCATCAGTCGTACCGGCGGACCTTCCTGCGGGAAGCACCCGTCGGACCGGCGCGGCCGCTACCGAGGTCGAGGTGTCCCCTGATCCATCAAGAGACACCCCTTCGAACCCCACAACAGAACGGAACACCATGACCACCGCCAACGCACACGCCGCCACCGCACACCCCGCCGGCACCATCGGACCGGCCCTTCGGAAGCTGTACTTCGTCCGCTTCGGATTCGCCGTCCTTTGGGCAGTCCTCATTGCGCTGACGGCCTCCACCATCGGCCCGCTCAGCATCGCACTGCTCATCCTTTACCCGCTGTTCGACGTCGGGGCAGCCGTCGTCGACCACCGCGCCTCCCGAGCCACCCGGCCGGGACCGCTGCTCGTCGTCAACATGGCGCTCAGCCTCCTGACCGCTGTTGCACTCGGTTTCGCCGTCACCTCCGGACCGGCCGCAGTCCTGGTTGTCTGGGGCGCCTGGGCCATCACCGCGGGTGCGGTCCAACTCGCCGTAGCCATTAGCCGTCTGCGGTTGGGCGGGCAGTGGCCCATGATCCTCAGCGGCGGCATCTCCACTCTTGCGGGCACCGGGTTCATCCTGATGTCGGGCGGACCCTCGTCATCCCTCACCGGCGTCGCCGGGTACGCAACTCTCGGCGGCATCTTCTTCCTGCTCTCCGCGATCCGACTGGGACGCACCGCCAAGGCGGGCGCATGATGGCCGGGACTACTACGGACGTCATCATCATTGGCGCCGGACCGGTCGGGGAAAATGTAGCCGACCGCATCGTCTCCGGCGGGCTGAGCGCCGTAATCGTGGAAGCCGAGCTGGTCGGCGGAGAATGCTCCTACTGGGCGTGCATGCCTACCAAAGCGCTGCTCCGGGACGCGGCCGCGCTCCGTGCCGTCCGGCAGCTGCCCGGTGCCGCCGCGGCGGTGACTGGGGGACTCGACGTCGACGCCGTGCTGGAGCGTCGAGACCGGTTTGCCTCGGACTGGAACGATGATGGCCAGGTTGCCTGGCTCCGCCAGGCCGGCATTGGGCTTGTCCGGGGCCGCGGGCGTATCAGCGCCCCGCGGACCGTCGAAGTCACCGGCCGGGACGGTACCGTCAGTACTATTACGGCCCGGCACGCCGTCGTCGTCGCCACGGGCACCAGCGCGGCCGTTCCGCCGATTCCGGGACTGGCGGACGCTGCTCCCTGGACCAGCAGAGAGGCCGTGTCGGTGAAGAAAATTCCGGAACGGCTTGCGATCATCGGAGGCGGTGTTGTTGGCACGGAAATGGCAACCGCCTTCAGCGCATTGGGCGCGTTCGTGACGCTGATTGCGCGCGACGGCGTACTCCCCAGGGTGGAGCCGTATGCCGCCGAGCACGTCGTTGCGTCCCTTCAGAGCAGCGGCGTACAGGTAATGGCGGGAACAAGCCCCACCGGGGTCACACGGGATCCCAGTGGAACCGTGCAGATCACCCTGGCGGGCGGCGAGGTCATCAGTGCGGACGAGGTCCTTGTTGCCACGGGGCGCCGGCCCAACACCGGCAATCTCGGACTTGAACAATTCGGACTCCCGGACTCCGGCTGGCTGGAGGTCGATGAGACCCTGCGGGTGACCGCTCCCGGGGGCCACGTGCCCGACGGCGGGTGGCTATACGCCGCGGGAGACGTCAACGGCCGGGCGCTGCTCACCCACCAGGGCAAGTACCAGGCCCGTGCGGCGGGGGACGTGATCGTGGCACGGGCAACCGGTGCCCCGGTTGAGGACTTCGCATGGGGGCGCCATGCAGCCACCGCCGATCTCCTGGCCGTTCCGCAGGTCATCTTCACTGACCCGGAGATCGCCTCCGCCGGACTCACCCTGGCCGCGGCCGCCGATGCCGGACTGCGGGTCCGTTCTGTGGAGTACGACCTGGGTTCCGTTGCCGGCGCATCCCTGCATGCCGACGGTTATGCCGGCCGCGCAGGCATTGTCATCAACGAGGACACCAACACCATTGTCGGGTTCACCGCCGTCGGATCCGACGTGGCAGAGCTGGTGCACGCCGCGACCATCGCCATCGCCGGAGAAGTACCTCTAGACCGGCTCTGGCATGCGGTGCCGGCCTATCCGACGATGAGCGAGCTCTGGCTTCGGCTGCTGGAAACCGCAGGACGGTAGACAACCGCCCGGCCCGCCCGCAAACTTCCGCCATCACCACAACCACCCCACGAAAGGAAAGAACATGCCCACGAAGATCACCTTCATCATCGACAACCCCGCCGACCCCGGAGCCTTCGAGTCCGCCTACAAAAGCATTGAAGGCAACGCAAAGCAGCTTCCGAAGCTGCGCCGGTACGAGGCCGGGAAGGTTTGGCCCAAGGAAGACGGCTCGCCCACTCCGGCCCACCGGACCCTGGACCTGTATTTCGACAGTTATGAGGATGCCTCTGCAGCCGTGAAGACCGCTGCGGCTGCCGATACGTTCGGGCAGTTGACCGCCACGGGCACACCGTTCAGGGCGCTGTTCTCCGACGTATCGGAAGGCTAGGCGTCGAAGGAGGCTGGACATCCAAGTAGGAGTCGCCGTGAGGCGGGCAGCAATGTCCCGGCCTCACGGCGACTTTGTCTTGGCCAGCCGCGCAGAGACGTTCGCCGGCGGCCCCAGCCACGGGGTGGGCATGGATCGGTCCGTGACGAAGGCATGCCCGGCGCCGCGGTGGCCAGCTGCCAAACGGACTCCGGCAATCTGTGCCGGATCACAGCTGTGCACCAGATGCCAGAGCCGCGCCGGAGGTACATTCTGCGCCCAGGCGGGGTGCCGGAAGCGCGCATAATCCGCCGCAGTTCCCTCGAACACCGAGGTGACATCGAACAGCCGCACATGTCCCGGCGTCGGAAAGACACCGGGGTTCGCAGCGAGGAACCGGATGCCGGCAGCCCGGGCCGACGCCGCATACACGGCGCACCGGCCAAGGCTGCCGGATCCGGAGGGAAGTTCGTCGAACATAATCCCGTCCAGGCCGTAGATTCGCTGCCAGGCAAGCACGTCCAGGGCGACGTCCGCCGGCGGGCGCTGGCCGTAGTTAACCGCGACGTACCCCAGGAGCCGGGTGTATCCCAGTCCGGCAATCGCTTCCGGATAGTAGGCATCGTCTTCTCCGCCGGGTCCGTTGTGGACGTTGACGACGGCGAAGGAGACGTTTTGTCCGGCCAGCCACGCCCATTCCCGGGGCCCTTCCGCCGGGTGGATGTACCACGGCAGCGCCAGTCGGGGTGCCCTCACGCGTAGGTCCGCGGATCCGCCACGAGCGCCAGCAGGACCACGATTCCCGCAAGCAGGAAAGCTGCGGCCGCCAGAATGCCGGCTCCGCTGCTGACCAGCAGCCACAATGCGGCCGCAAGGCAGGCAGCAGCGGCAAACAGCACGCCCCGCCGGGGTTGTCCGAACGCGCTCAGGGCCGTGGAGATAGTGGCCAGGGCGCTGAAGATGGCGGCTACCACCACCGTGGCGGCCGCTCTGTTGTCCTCCACCAGGAAGAGGACCACCACGGAGGACACCGCTGCCGAGATCACCACAATCGTGGCGGAGATGGCCAGGGTCAGCAGCCAGGCGTTCCACGCTGCGTTCCGGAGCAGCGGTGTCCGCTGGGAGGACCACTGGAGCCGCTGGCGCATCAGTACCAGCGCTGGATCAGTGGCGGCGGCAGCAACGACGGTGGCCGCCACCAACGCGGTGCCTTCCCACGCGGGCAACCGGGTCAGGGCCAAGGTCAGTGCTGCCGCAAGGAAGCCGGCCTGGGCAGCTGGAGCGACGGCGCTTCTGCCGTCTTCCCATCGGGGCCGGCGGCCCTCCGGGTTGGAGCGGAGATGGATGGCGAGCAATGCCGTTACTGCCGCCACCACCAGCAAGGCCGTGCCGGGCATAATGACGGCCGCGGCAGTGGAACGGAGCGCCAGCATGGTCGCCACAATCGAGACGGCACACGCCAGGACCGTCAGCAGGAACCAGGAGCGGCCCAGGATCACGAGCATGGAAACAACACAGGAGTACCAGCACCAAACCATCAGAAGTGCGGCCATGGTGGCATCATGGCCGGGAAGGATCAGGGAGACCCCCACGTAGCAGGCGAGGACGGCCATGATCAGCAGGGTTGCCCCGGTGCCGCGGGCGACGCCGCGTTTCAGCTGCCCGGCGCCGGCATAGGTCCAGACAATCCCGGAGACGGCCTGCCCGATGATCCACGCGCCGATGCCGGCTACGAGGACCTCCCTGGTGTTGGCGGCAAGGACCGTAGCGGTGAGACCGCCCAGCACTGCCCCCAAGATGAGGACAATGGCCCGCCGGACGGATTGGAGCAGGTCGTCCCGTCCGAGCCATGGCTCGGCGGTTGCCTGCGTGGTGCCGCGTTCCTGCACCAGGGAGGAAGCGTAGTCGAACACGTCCTTCGCTCCATGGCGCTGGCGCACGGTGCGGTCACTGAGTCCGGACGCTTCCAGCCGTGCCGTGATCTCAAAGGTGTCCACGGCGTCGTAGGCCATCAGGTTGTTCTCAAGTTTCGGGACGGCTGAACCCGCCGCGGGCACAATGACAGTGTCGGCGCTCATGCGGACAACCGCTGGGACGCGTCACGGAGTGCGGGAACCGCGGGTGTCGGTGCGCCGTGGGCTCCGGTAGCCGTGCCGGACCGGAAACCGGCAGCCGGGGGGTGCTCGAACAGCCGCCCGTCCCGGGTGGCAGCATAGGCCTCCCGGTAGCGGCCCAGGCACCGGTCCAACGTGAACTCGGCCAGGGCACGGCGTCGTGCGGCCGCCCCCATGTCCGCCCGGAGCCGGTCATTGGAGAGCAGGGTGATGCAAGCGTCCGCGAACGCGGCGGGCTCGCGGGCGGGCACCAGCATGCCGGTGGTCCGCTCTTCGTCCAGGCATTCCGCTACGCCCCCGACGTCGGTGTTGACGGTGGCGCGGCCGCACATCATGGACTCGATGAGGGTAAAGGGCAGGCCTTCGGACACGCTGGACAGTGCCACCAAGTGGCCGGCTTCAATGGCCGGGCGGCTGCCCTTGCTGGGACCTTCCCAGTGCACCGCGTCGGTGACACCGAGGCTGGCTGCCAGTTCCACCAGGCCCGCCTTGTAGGCGTGGTTTTCCGTTGGCGTGGGCCCGAAAAGCCGCAGTTGGGCCGTGGGCACCTGCTGACGCACCAGTGCGAAGGCCGAGATGAGGGTTTCCAGGTCCTTCAGCGGATCGATCCGTCCCACAAAGCTGATGGTGGGCAGCTCCGGTTCGGAGGTGACCGGCAGGAACGTTTCCGGGTCTACGCCGTTGGGGATGGTGTGGATCCGTTCGGGGAGGGCACCGAGGCGGCGCTCCCAGCGGGCGTTGAACTGGTTGACCGGGAGGACCATGTGCGCCCGGGCCACAACCACCTGGCACAGCCGGCGCAGGAACGCCGTGACCGCGCGCCGCACGGGCCAGGAGAAGTTGGCACCGTGCAGGGCGAGGTACCGCTCCCTCAGGTACACGCCGTGTTCGGTCAGGAGGATGGGAGTGCCGTGCCGCCAGGAGTGGGCCAGGGCGACCAGTGAGGAGGGGCCGTTGCTGGAGGCATGGATGACGTCGGCCCCCGCCGGCCGCTGGTCAACCAGGGCCAGGGCGCGGTCAACGATGCTGGCTGCCATCACGGCGTCCGCCACGGACATGGGCGGCTCGCCAGCGCTGACCAGGTGCCGCGTCCAGGCTGCCAGGATAGGCGCCACGGAACCCCGGGTAGCCAGGGCATGGGCCAGGCCGATCCGGTTGCTGATGGCCACCAGGTTGCGCAGTGCCTCGTCCGTCCGGGCCACGGCGTCCGCGTCGTCGGACCCGAGTGCGGCGTCCCACAGCAGGGCGAGTTCGTCCTGCGTGCGGTCAATCCATTCCTTGCGCCGGGATCCGGGCCGCAGCGGGGCCGCCGGGGGTCCCCAGACGGGGATGATCCTCAGGGAGCGGACATTTTCGGGGAGCTTCCAGACGGGACGGTCGGCACCGCTTCCGGTCAGGGCAAAGATTTCGAAGTCGTGGTCCGGCATTCCCGTGATCAGCTGGTTGCACCACGTGCTGACGCCTCCGGTGACTACCGGGAAGGTGCCCTCCGTGACGAGCGCTATCTTCAGCGGTTTGTCCCGGATCCGTTTCGGCACAGCCGGAACGGCAGTGGATCCGTGGACCTGGGCGGAACGGCAGAACCCCGTGACTGAACTAAACATTTTCGAGACCTCAATTAGCGATGGACGACATCGATATCAGTGAATACGAGGTAGTCAGACGGGACACGCGTAACCGTTACTCGCTTCGATCAGATGCTTCGAGGTAGGGGTGTTGAAGAATTTTCCGAAAATTTGGCATACATTGCGGGTCTCTTGCGGCTGCCCTTTCCCGGCGCGTTCAGCGATCGAACAGCGTTCGGCTATCGAACAGCGTTCAGCCGGGCGGCTTGCCGGGCCAGGTGCTCGCGTTCGGCCAGGTTCGGCGCGGCCAGGGCGGCCTCGGCGTACAGCCGTGCGGCCGTGCCGGCGTCGCCGTCGCGCTCATGCAGGTAGGCCAGCGCGGCGGTGCGCCGGGGGAGTGCGGGATCCAGCTCCGCCAGCGCGGCCAGCCCGGCGCGCGGTCCGTCCGCCTCCCCGACGGCGACGGCGCGGTTCAGCCGGGCTACCGGACTGCCGGTGAGCCGGACCAATTCGTCATACCAAGACACGATCTGCGGCCAGTCGGTCTCCCCGGCCGTCTGTGCATCGGCGTGCAGGGCGGCGACGGCGGCCTGCGCCTGGTATTCGCCCAGCCGGTCCGCAGCCAGTGCCCGCTGCAGGATCGCCACTCCTTCGGCAATCAGGCCGGTGTCCCAGCGGCCGCGGTCCTGCTCGGCCAGCGGCACCAGCCGCCCGGCGCCGTCCGTCCGTGCCGGGCGGCGGGCGTGGTGGAGCAGCATCAGCGCCAGCAGCCCGTGGACTTCGGGATGGTTGATGCCGGTGGCCAGCTGCCGGGTGAGGCGGATGGCTTCGGCAGCCAGGTCCACGTTCCCGGAGTAGCCCTCGTTGAACACCAGATACAGGGTCCGCAGCACGGTGGCCACGTTGCCGGGGGAGCCGAACCGGACTGTGTTCAACCCGACCCCGGCAACGGTGCGTTTGGCCCGGCTGATCCGCTGCGCCATGGTTGCCTCGCCCACCAGATACGCGGCGGCGATCTGCGCGGTGGTCAGCCCGCCGACCGCGCGCAGCGTCAGCGCCACGGCCGACGACGGCGACAGGGACGGGTGGGCGCAAAGGAAATACAGCTGCAGCGTGTCATCGGTTTCACCGGAGGGCCCGGGCGGAGGTTCCGCGTCAACGGTGAGTTCACGACGTCGGCGGGAAGTGTCCGCGCGGGTCGCGTCCAGGAACTTCCGCCAGGCGGCGGTGACCAGCCAGGCTTTCGGGTCCCGCGGCGGGTTCTGGGGCCAAGCGCGCAGGGCTTCGATCAGGGCGTCCTGCACCGCGTCCTCGGCCGCCGCGAAATCAGCTCCGCGGCGGACGAGGACGGCAATGACCTGCGGGGTTAGCATGCGGACCAGAAGCTCATCCACGGTGCCGGGCTGCATGGCAGCGCTATTCAGTGATGGTGATGGGCGAGCCCAGGAACGGACGCAGTTCGATCCATTCCTGCAGCGGCTTCCCGCCAGCGGCGGGAGCGGCGGACAGTTCTCCGGCGAGTTCGACGGCGCGGTCATAGTCGTCCACGTCGATCACCATCCAGCCGGCGATCAGATCCTTGGTTTCCGCGAACGGGCCGTCGGTCACCGGCGGCCGGCCCTCGCCGTCGTACCGCACGAAGGTGCCCTCGGGTGCGACGGCCTGGCCGTCAATGTATTCGCCGCGGGCCTGCAGCCGGTCGGCGAAATCCTGCATGAACTGCATGTGGTCCGATACTTCCTGCGGTGTCCACTGGTCCATCGGCACGTCATTGATGGGTGCCGGTGCACCGCGGTAATGCTTGAGCAACAGATACTTGGCCATGACTTATCTCCTTGGTCTCCGGGGATGGTCGAATCGCTGCAACACGGCCATTGTGGCCGCATTCACTCCGGGGACGGGACAGTGTCCGGAATTTCGACATTTCTGCGGGAGCGTTCGCCTGCGCCGCAACCGGAAACAAATTTTCGTCTTCACCTAGTGCTCCCCGGCCGGGGGTTCCACACTTGTGTCGACACTGACTTTCAGTTCTCCTTTCATGCAGCTCTCCTTTCTTACAGCGGCAGCCGTCTCGAACAAGGAAGTTCATCATGAAGGTTTCGCGAAAATGGATTGTGATCCTCTGCTGGCTCACCGTGGTGTTCGAGGGATTCGACCTCGTGGCCCTGGGCGCCTCCATTCCCACTCTGCTGGACACCAGGCACGCCGGTATTGATGCGGGCGGAGCTACCTTCGTGGCCACCATTTCGCTGGTGGGTGTGGGGATAGGCGCTGCGCTGAGCGGGCCCATCTCGGACCGCTTCGGCCGCCGCCTGCCGCTGATCGCGTGCGTAGTGGTGTTCTCCGTCTTCACCCTGATCTTCCCGCTGATGCCCACCGTTGCCCTGATGGGGCTGCTGCGCTTCCTGGCCGGACTGGGGCTGGGCGGGTGCATGCCGGTGGCGGTGACCATCATGCAGGAAACCGCCCGCGCCAACGGCAAGGCCCAGTCCAGCACGCTCACCATGACCGGCTACCACGTAGGCGCCGTGGCCGCGTCGGTTACGGCCTTGCTGGTGGGGCAGCGGTGGGAATGGCTCTTCTATACCGGCGGGATCCTCGGCCTGCTCGCCTCCCTGCTGCTGTGGTCGAAGCTGCCCGAAACCTCTCCCGTGATCGAGGCGCGCAAATCCGCGGACACGGAGGTCCCGAAGGTGCATGTCCGGGACGTGCTCCGCGGGCGGTACGTGCGCATCACCCTGGGGCTCTGGGTTGCTGCCTTTATGGGCCTGCTGCTGGTTTACGGACTGAACACCTGGCTGCCACAGCTGATGCGCGAGGCCGGCTACGCCGTCGCTGATTCGCTGGTGCTGCTGCTGGTCCTGAACCTCGGCGCGATCGCCGGCCTGCTGGTGGGCGGCGGCGTTGCCGACCGGCGCGGGGTGAAGGGAACCACCATGTTCTGGTTCGGTGCCGCGGCCGTGCTGCTGGCGGTGCTGAGCATCCGGATCCAGGACCAGCTGCTGCTGAACGGCGTAGTGTTCGTGACGGGTTTCTTTGTCTTCTGCGCCCAGGTGCTCGTCTACGGGTTTGTGGGCTACCTCTACCCGCGGCACATCGTCGCCTCCGGGATGGGCTTCGTGTCCGGCGTTGGCCGGCTGGGGGCCATTGCCGGGCCGTGGATTACCGGTTTGCTGGTGGTTGCCGGGATCGCCTATCCGTTCGGGTTCTACGTCTTCGCGGCAGCGGCCGTGCTGGGCGTAGCGGCGGTGGCCGTCATCCCGCGGCCGCGGGAGTCCACGCCGGAGGCAGCGGACTCGGTACCTCCGGGGTCCGGCAAACCGGTGCCGCTGGGCTGACCGAACGGACCCGGGGGACAGGAGGAAGAGATGACCACCATTCGCGAGGCCACCTACGACCTCTTGCGCCGGCACGGGCTGACCACGATTTTCGGCAACCCGGGCTCCAACGAACTGCCGTTCCTGGCCGGCATGCCGGAGGACTTCCGCTACATCCTGGGCCTGCACGAGGGCGTGGTGGCGGGCATGGCCGACGGCTATGCGCAGGCAACGCGCCGGCCCGCGCTGGTGAACCTGCATGCGGCGTCGGGGACGGGCAATGCCATGGGCGCGCTGACCAACGCCTGGTACGCGCACACGCCGCTGGTAATTACCGCCGGTCAGCAGGTCCGCTCCACCATCGGCCAGGAGGTGATGCTCTCCAATGTGGACGCCGTGTCCCTGCCGCGCCCGCTGGTGAAGTTCAGCGCGGAACCGGCGTCGGCGCGCGACGTCGTCAGGACCATGGGGCAGGCGATCCATACCGCTGTGCTGGAGCCGGCCGGACCGGTGTATGTGTCCATTCCCTACGACGACTGGGCGCAGGACACCGGGGCGGAAGAGGAACATCTGGGGGAGCGCACGGTCGAGACGGCGGGGGAGTTGTCCGACGGCCAGCTCGCGGACCTCGTGGCTGCACTGGATGCCGCTGCCAATCCCGTGCTGGTGCTGGGGCCCGACGTCGATTCCGCGCGGGGCAACGACGACGCCGTCCGGCTGGCGGAGAGGCTGGGTGCTCCGGTGTGGGTGGCGCCCTCGGCGTCGCGGTGCCCTTTCCCGACTTCGCATGCCGCCTTCCGCGGCGTGCTGCCCGCCAGCGTTGCCGGGATCACCGGGCTGCTCTCCGGGCACGACCTGATCCTGGTGGTGGGGGCTCCGGTGTTCCGCTACCACCAGTACGAACCGGGGGAGTACCTGCCGGACGGTACTGAGCTGCTGCAGATCACCTGCGATCCGAGTGAAGCTGCCCGCGCACCGATGGGGCGGGCGGTGGTCGCCTCGATCGGTCCGGCGTTGCGACAGCTTGCCGACGCCGTGGCGCCCCGAGGAATCTTGATGCAGCCCCGCCCGGCGGCTCCTGCTGTGTCCCACCAGACTGACGCCGGCGGCCGGTTGGCACCGGAGGCGGTCTTCGACGTCGTGAACGAGCTGGCGCCGGAAGATGCCATCTATGTCAACGAAGCCACTGCGACGGTGACCGCGTTCTGGGACCGGATCCAGATGCGCCATCCCGGCAGCTATTACTTTCCGGCCTCCGGCGGGCTCGGTTTCGGCATGCCCGCCGCCGTGGGCGTCCAGCTGGCCGAGCCCGGGCGCCGCGTGATTGCGTTCATCGGCGACGGTTCGGCGAACTACGGCATCACGGCCCTGTGGACTGCCGCCCAGCATGGGATCCCCGTTGTGTTCATCATCCTGAACAACGGCACATATGGTGCCCTGCGCGGTTTTGCTGCCAAGCTCGACGCCTTGGACGCTCCCGGGCTGGACGTCCCCGGCATCGACTTCGTTTCGCTTGCCACCGGCTACGGCGTGGACGCGGAGCTGGCTGAGTCGGAGGGCGAGCTTCGCGACCAGGTGGCAAAGGCACTCGCATCCGACCTGCCGGCCCTCATCGAAGTCCGCGTCAGTACGGTGTCCCCGTTTTAACCGGCGGACTCGAAGTCGGAATACTGCTGGGGAGAGGCCGTCCCATGGTTGCCTCGGCGAGTTGCGGCAGAGCCTATACAGCTGTGCCCGGCGGGCGTAGCGTCCATCAGCGTGAGTGAAATTCCGCTGCCGCTGCGTCTGGCTAGGGCCGTGGGCGCCAGCCCGGTCTCGGAACGCGTTGCCGCCGCGCAGGAGTTCCTCTACAAACCGGTGCTCGAGTGGGCGCGGAAAAGCCCGTTCCATACCGGCGTCCTGGGTCACTCGATCCATCCGCCGCTCACCGATCTGACGCTTGGCTGCTGGGGCAGCGCGTCCATCCTCGATCTGGCCGGCGGAGTCCAGTCACGGCACGGTGCCACCGTCCTGCTGGGCGCGGGGCTGGCCGCGGCGGTACCCACCGCTATCGCCGGTGCGAGCGACTGGGCGGGAATGACCGGCGACGCGCGTCGGATCGGCGCGGTTCACGCGCTCGGTACGGATGTGGCGGTGTTTGCCAACGCCGGATCCCTCATCGCCAGGACACGGGGGTGGCACGGGCTGGGTGTGGCCCTGGCCCTTGCGGGCAATGCGGTTCTGACGGGTTCCGGCTTCTTGGGCGGGCACCTCGCGCTCAACCGTGGAACGGCTCGCCGGGAACCGGCTGAGGCTTAACGGTTTTTGGGCGGGGCCGCGTCCTCAAGCGAGGGAACCCAGGAACGCCGTCGTGTCCGCCGCGACCTGTTGCGGGCATTCCCACAAAACCAGGTGCGCGGCGTCGGGATAGATCTTCAGTTCCGCGCCCTCAATGCGGGTGGCCAGGGTGTCTTGGTCCGCGCGGGGCAGCAGCTCGTCCTGTCCACCCCACAGGATTAGCGTCGGAACCTCGATGGTTCCCGTTTCGGTGGGCGGCACGGCCGTGTACAGGCCGCGCAGGCTCAGCTTCCACGCGTGGGCGGGCATCTTGACGCCGTCGCGCACCCGGTCCTCGATGAACCACGGGGGAACCTCTTGGATTAACGGAAACCAGCCGAGGAAACCGCGCACCCAGTCTTCGCCGACGGGATCTGTCAGGCCGTCGACGTCGTCGGCGAACCCGGGCCGGCCCTGCAGGGTCAAGGGGGCGCCCACCAGCACGAGTGCCGCCACCCGGTCGGGGTGATCGACGGCCAGCTGCTGGGCCACATAGCCGCCGCTGGATGAGCCAAGGACCGACGCCGTAGAAACCCCGAGGGCGTCCAGAACTGCGGCGGCATCCGCTGCCTGTTCCGCCAGCGAGTACCCGTCCTGCGGTTTGTCCGCATCGCCCTGGCCGCGGAGGTCCGGGGCATAGACCCGGAAGTCGGCCAGCCCGGGCAGCAGCCGGTCGAAGCTCCGGCGGGATTCGGCCCATGCGTGCAGCAGCAGTAGCGGTGGTGCATCCGCGTCGCCTCGGACCAGGCACGGCACCGTGATGCCGGTGTGGAGCGGGAGATTCCGGACTTCGGATTCCATGGTTCAGGGTACGCCGCACCTTAGTGCGGGTTCGAGAGGCACGAGGGTCCCGGTGCCAAGGAAAGCTCACCGCCATGCCACTGCCCTGCCCAAGCACACTGAGCTCGATAGGTCTAAGAATTGACAACAATCCTCCCCGCGGATGCGCCAAAGTCGAAGTGGGCGGCCTGCTCGGGACTTGTGTCGCTCACAGACCCACAGACAGACCGCGAACTCTGCCGACAGCAGGGTTGTATCCAGCTAATCCTAAGCCGTGCTTAGAAGCCCAACATCGTCGAGCCTGGTCGCCCATGTCGACCAGGCTCGACGATGTCAAACCCCCTTAGACTGCAGATAGTATGCCGAGAGACCAGCAGCCAGACTAATCAGCGGGTGTCGAGCCACTGTTTGCCCAGCCAGCTTGGAGGTCTGTCCGTGGGGATGCTTCCGTTCTCTCCGGGAGTTGTTTACGGACGTTCATAATCTCGCCCCTGCCCTCCATCTGGAGGGTCCCATTGGGGGATGAGACGCAGAAAAGAGCAGAACATAGAACCAGCTGCGCTTGTCGTGACTGCTCTACTAGCTCACCAGGTCCCAGAGAACATCACCGGATTGCTTCTGTTTCTCGACGATTAGATTCATGCGTTTCGTGTGTTTCCGTTGTGGCGAGTAAACCCATCCAGAGTCACCTTTTCGTTTGGTCACAATCCCTTCTCGTAACATGAACGCGATAGCCTCTTCTGCAGCCCCAGAATCCCAATAGGCCTCAGCCCCACGCAAGAGAGCTTCCTCCTTTCTTCCGGACCCCCGCTGGAAGAACAGCTTCTTGAGGAGTGCGAGTAGTGTCTTCTGAGAGTTGCTCAGATTGAGTCCACTGATGCTCGCTGTAGTTAGGGCATATCGATAGTCACTCACTACACAATTGTGACCGAACATTTCCGGAAGCTCATTTCTGGCGCTTACCCCGTCGACCACCTCGATAATACAATCGTCGATGAATACTTCGTTAAACGCCGAATCCTCAATGACCAACAAACGGAAGTCAATATTGAGCAAGGTTAGGCGGGAAACAGTAGAACTTGAGAAATTAAGCTCAACGATAGAAGCGTCATCAACTATCAAATTCTCGAAGTCGCATACGTTGTGTGCCAGAACCTTCGCAGCAACGTAATCAGCAGCGATTTGATGGTTGCCGTAGTTTGTACACTGTTTCAAGTACTTGAGGGCAGAGTTGTCGCTCGGGACCTTATGGGCCAGTGTTCGAAGACCGAAGTCATTGAGGGGCTGACGCCACCTCTGTGCTAGAACATCCTTATCTGCCGTAGATATAGCTATATGAGTAGCCAAGCCTCTTAGCCCATTCTTGGCGTACTCATCGATGAAGATTCGGTCTGATCCGCCTGAGCCAACTCGTCCTAAATATGGCAAACGCTGGAGCAAAACGGCAGACTCGTCGATGGGTGTTGTACCAGTTACTTGGTAGAAAGCGTTATTAATCTGTTCAGGCGTTAGAGACTCAGCAGAGTCCGTCTGAAGTCGAGATTCTTGCGCTAGATGTAGTAGAATGCGCTTGATAGTTTCTGAATCGAGCGCAGCATGTATGCGAGTTTCCCTCTTACATATTGCGTCGAGTACACTTTCGAAGAATTCAACCTCGCCATTTGCCTGGTCGTCCAGCAGCTTCAAGTCGGCTACGTCGAGTTTCGCCAAAAGCTGGCACACCAGCGGTTTACGGGGAAGCCAATCAGGCAACGTTGCGTTACTGGAGGTGCGGGACAGGTATGCCTTGGCTTCCTCCCGTGTAAATTCTTCGGGGCAACGAAGTATGGTGCAAGTATTTGAATTCAAGCCCAAGCACATGAGCATTTCTACTTCCGAAGAAAAGTAGTGTTCGCGACCTGTGATGAGAAGGCCTGCGCCGCTCAGATTCTCGATGAGATCTCGAACCCCCTGCAGACTCGCGCGGCGTATATATTCAAGGCGCGATGCTTCGCCCGACCAGGACTGGGACCCAATTTCATCAAAGCCATCTAGCAAAACAGGGTGGTTCCCAGATCTGACGCTCTTGAGGACGCTCCCCGCATATTCTTCCATGCCGAGGTCCTCCAAGTGGCCCCGGACAATACCGCTCATCTTCTTGATACCCCAGTTATCACGAAGATTGATGGCCATTGGTGAAAAGAGTTCATCGGCTAAGGAAAGCTGGTGGAATGTCTCTTGAACGCAACGAGATTTGCCAGTCCCAAACTCTCCTAGTAAAACGATTTGACGGCCTGATGCTACGGCTTTGGTTATATCGCTTACGGAGTACTTTTTGCCTTTGTTGTCCACGTATGATATCGGAGTATAGGCGCTATCGTCAGGGGTGCCGGAGTCGGGGATTACAGCGCTGCCGAACGGTTGTTTCGGCCTCTCGTTCAAATATTGTTTCGAACCTAGATAGGTATTCGAAAAGCTCTCGAGAGTATGATGTTTGACTCTTGATGCAGCTGCAGTTACGTGTAATGAAGGATGGCCGCTACTTTCTGTTACAAAGTAGCATTCGGCATAAATGCCCTCACCCAGGAGGACTTGCTTAACGTTGACCAGCTTCGCGAGGTCGGTACGGAGCTTTGCCAGTGTACTGCTCTTGGAAACTTCGATAAGGACCCAATGGTCTTCTCTGAGTTCAATAACACCATCGATCTGGACGCCGTGTACCAGTTGGCTCCTGCAGGGCAGCGACCACTTTGCTTCCGCGATGGAGCGGACTTTCTCTTCCAGCTGACTCCAGTTAATTTTTGAACCCCCGTGCTTTCACTGCCGCATTTCGGCATATTGGGTTGAAGACTACTCGAGGTTGTCTGAGGTGGGAGGGATATGCGCGAAGTTCCCGCAGGGAGGAAGTTGATGTTCAGCGGTTGTATTGCCCGTCATGATGGCTCGAAGGGGCTCGGTTGGGGACCGGGAAGATCGATGCCGGGTTTTGTTATCCCACGGATCGTCGCCTCATAAGGCGGCACCACCCCGTCACACCACGCCCCACGATTCCGCCCCACCGGGCGCCACAGCGTACCCTTGGCACTGTGAAAACCTTCGAAGACCTCTTTGCCGAGCTGAGCCAGAAAGTTCAGGACCGCCCCGCCGGGTCACGCACCGTGGCCGAATTCGAGTCGGGCGTGCATGGCATCGGTAAGAAGGTTGTTGAGGAGGCCGCCGAAGTGTGGATGGCCGCCGAATACGAATCCGATGCCGAATGCGCCGAAGAAATCTCCCAGCTGCTCTACCACCTCCAGGTCCTCATGCTCGCCAAAGGCCTGAGCCTGCAGGACGTCTACAAGCATCTCTAGCCACGCGCCTCTCAGCGTGTGGCCCGCCGGTTGAACTACTCCCTGCGCAGTAACAAACCCGCAGCAACAAACTTCCAGCGAAAGATGCTTCCCATGCTCCGTGTAGCCGTACCCAACAAGGGTGCCCTGTCCGAATCCGCCTCCGCCATGCTCAACGAGGCGGGCTACCGCCAGCGCCGCGACACCCGCGAACTGGTCATGGTGGACCCCGACAACGACGTCGAATTCTTCTTCCTCCGGCCCCGCGACATCGCCGTGTACGTGGGTGCCGGAACGCTCGACGTCGGCCTCACCGGCCGCGACCTGTTCCTGGACGCCCAGGTGGACGCCGAGGAACTTCTGAGCCTCGGCTTCGGCGCCTCCACCTTCCGCTTCGCCGGCCCGGTGGGGGACTTCACTTCCATCGACCAGCTTGAAGGCAAGCGCCTGGCCACCAGCTACGACGGCCTGCTGCGCTCCTACCTGACCGAACGCGGCATCAACGCCTCCGTGGTCCGGCTCGACGGCGCCGTGGAATCCTCCGTACGCCTCGGCGTCGCGGACGCGATTGCCGACGTCGTTGAAACCGGCACCACCCTGCGCGCCGCAGGAATGGAAATCTTCGGCGAACCGATCCTGAAATCCGAAGCCGTGCTGATCGGCCGGCCAGGCGCCAACCCCGCCGGCGTCGACGTGCTGATCCGCCGCCTGCGCGGTGTGCTGGTGGCCCGGCAGTACGTGATGATGGACTACGACGTCCGCAAGGACCTGGTGGAGCAGGCCGCCGCCCTGACCCCGGGCCTGGAATCGCCCACCGTGTCCCCGCTGCAGAACAGCGACTGGGTGGCCGTCCGCTCCATGATTCGGAAGTCCGAAACCAACCGCATCATGGACGAGCTCTACGACATAGGCGCCCGCGCCATCCTGGTCAGCAGCATCCACGCCTGCCGGATCTAGGGGGAGAACACCATGAGTGTTGCCATCCGCGTCATTCCCTGCCTGGACGTCGACGCCGGCCGGGTGGTCAAGGGCATTAACTTCGAAGGCCTGCGCGACGCCGGGGACCCGGTGGAACTTGCGCACCGGTACGACAAGGCCGGCGCCGACGAGCTGACCTTCCTGGATGTCACCGCGTCCTCGGGCAACCGGGACACCACGTTCGACGTCGTCGCGCGCACCGCCGAAGAGGTCTTCATTCCGCTGACCGTCGGCGGGGGAGTGCGCTCCATTGCCGACGTGGACCGGCTGCTGCGCTACGGCGCGGACAAGGCCTCCATCAACACCGCCGCCGTCGCCCGCCCGGACGTGATCGACGAGATCACCCGGCACTTCGGCTCACAGGTGCTGGTGCTCTCCGTGGACGCACGCCGCACGCACGACGGCGCCACGCCGTCGGGCTTTGAAGTCACCACCCACGGCGGGCGCACGGGCACCGGGATCGACGCCGTTGCCTGGGCGAAGGAGGCCGCGGACCGCGGCGTGGGGGAGATCCTGCTGAACTCCATCGACGCCGACGGCACCCGCGAGGGTTTCGACATCGAAATGATCAAGGCCGTCCGCGCCGCCGTGGACGTGCCGCTGATCGCCTCCGGCGGGGCCGGTAAGCCCGAGCACTTCCCGGCAGCCGTGATAGCCGGGGCCGACGCCGTCCTGGCCGCCTCGGTGTTCCACTTCGGCCCGGATGACGCCATCCACCAGGTGAAGCAGGCCATCCGCGACGCCGGGTTCGACGTCCGCTAGCTGCTGCCCCTCACAGCCTCCCCGGCCACACCGGCAGGCCCGGCCGTGAGGGCGCGCTGGGCTGCGCTCGGCTAGGAACGCAGACGGATGTGGCATGCTTCCGTCTCATGACTATGCCAACACGCGTCCGACGCGCCGAAGTAAGCGATCTGCCCTTTATCCTGCGTCAAGAGCGCGAATACATGGAGACCATCGAGCCGCATGCGCTTCTGGGGTGGATGAGCGTTCTCGACCAGAACCTGGAACTCTGGATCGATTGCCTTCCCTCCACGCTCTTCTGCCTTGATGCAGAAGGTCACCCGCTCGGGTATGTGATGGGGAGCCTCGACGGCGACACCGCAACACTGGTCTCGATCAGTGTCCTCGGAAGCCATCGCCGCCAAGGACTCGGCAGGGTCCTTCTGGATGCGTTCGAGCAGAGCGCCGTTCCCAGCGGAGCCCGCGTTGTGGAACTCGGTGTTTTCCGAAGCAACCAGGCCCATCTGCTGTACCGGGCCGCGGGTTACGAAGCCACGGGTCAAGACGGTGAGTATGTGCTGTTCAGCAAGACGCTCAGCCCCGTTGCAGGGGATGACCGGGCATTGTTGGGCTGAACGCCCGGCAGGGAGGTTCCCCTGCCAAACGGTGGTTCTTCTAGGCGCGGGCCGGAACGAGGTTGGCGAAGGGCAGCCGGCCATACTGGTGGGTGAACTGCTGCTGACACTCCGCGAGAGCGGCGTTGAGCTCTTCCGGCGGCAGTTCCTTCCAGGCCACCAGAAGATCCTCTGCATCGACCAGCTGCCAGACCAGCCGGCCGTCCCAGTGGCCCGGCGGCTTCCCCCTGCCGAAGTCCACGAATTCCTTGATCTGCCGCCGCAGGCCGCGGTTGCCCTGGCTGCCGGCCCCGGCCTTGCCGAAGAAGAGGATGTCCGCCTCCGCCACCCACTCGGCGGCAAGTTCATCCCGGGATAGGGACGGCTTCTTCTTCTTGAACACCCCGGCCGTGCTCTCCTTGAGGAACCGCGGTTCAAACCCGTCGGGGCGCACGACGGCGAAGATCCCCTGGCGCTGCGGGATCCGGTTGAAGTCGAGGTTGTCGATGGGCCGGAAGCCGGTGAAGCCGTTGGCCTTGAGTGATTTCTTGTTCAACGGGAGGGGTTCCTTGCGGTGGGGCAGCCGGTTCGCATCCGGTCGACGGGTTCGGCGGACCTCCAATGATATCCGTTCGCCTTGCCGCTGGCTGAGGGCTGCGTTCAGCTTCCGCATCCGGTTGCGCGGCGGGAGACTGGAACGGTGACCAAGGAGGACCGGATGGCCAACAACATTTCCGGCAAGGTAGTCATCATCACCGGAGCATCGTCCGGGATAGGCGAAGCGACGGCAAAGCTGCTCGCCGAACGCGGAGCCAGGGTTGTGCTCGGTGCCCGGCGCGAAGACAAACTGGAACGGATTGCCACGCAGATCCGGGACGCCGGCGGGGAAGCGGTCCACCAGGTCCTCGACGTTACCGTGCAGGACTCCAACCACGCGATCGTGAGGCTGGCCCTGGAAACGTTCGACGGCGTGGACGCCATCTTCCTCAACGCCGGCCTGATGCCGAACAGCCCGCTGTCCGCGCTCAAAACCGATGAGTGGCACCGGATGGTGGACGTGAACGTCACCGGGGTGCTCAACGGCATCGCAGCCGTACTGCCCCCGTTTATTCAGCAGCGGTCCGGCCACGTGATCGCCACGTCATCAGTCGCCGGACTGAAGGCCTATCCGGGCGGTGCCGTGTACGGCGGAACCAAATGGTTCCTGCGGGACTTCATGGAAGTGCTGCGCATGGAGTCCGCCGCCGAGGGCACGAACATCCGCACCGCCACCATTTATCCGGCGGCCATCAACACTGAACTGCTGGACACTATCAGCGACCAGCACACCGCCAAGGATGCGCAGGCCCTGTACCAACGCTACGGAATTTCGCCGGAGCGGGTGGCCGACGTCGTTGCCTACGCCCTGGACCTGCCGGCGGACACCACGGTCAACGAGTTCACTGTCGGACCGGTCAACCAACCCTGGTGAGTTCGGCAATCAGTGCATGCCGGCGTCGTCGTCCGGAAGGCGCGGGAATAGACCACGCCGGATCCGGCTTGTGCTTTAAGTGCCCTACGGCACGGTTACCCCACAGCTTGGAGAAATATGACTACCGCACGCGCTTACGCAGCCACTTCCGCCACCGATCCGCTGGTTCCCACCACGATCGAACGCCGCGAGGTCGGCGCCCATGACGTCCTCATCGACATCGCCTACGCCGGTGTGTGCCACTCGGACATCCACACCGTCCGCGGCGAATGGGGGCCCATTGCGTACCCGCAGGTAGTTGGCCACGAAATCGTGGGCACCGTGGCCGAGGTCGGCTCCGACGTCACCAAGCACAAAGTCGGCGACCGGGTGGGTGTGGGCTGCATGGTCAACTCCTGCCGCGAGTGTGAGAACTGCAAGGCCGGCATGGAGAACTACTGCCTCAACGGCAACATCGGCACCTACGCCAGCAAGGACGTGGACGGCACCATCACGCAGGGCGGCTACGCCACCTCCGTAGTGGTCAACGACGACTTCGTGCTCCGCGTGCCGGAAAGCATTCCCTACGAAGCTGCCGCCCCGCTGCTGTGCGCCGGCATCACCACCTACTCACCGCTGGCCCACTGGAACGCAGGACCGGGCAAGCGCGTCGCCGTCGTCGGCATGGGCGGGCTGGGCCACATGGCCGTCAAGATCGCCGTCGCCATGGGCGCCGACGTGACCGTCCTGTCCCAGACGCTGAGCAAGCAGGAAGACGGACTCCGTTTCGGTGCGAAGGACTACTACGCCACCAGCGACGAGAGCACCTTCGAAAAGCTGGCCAACACGTTCGACCTGATCATCAACACGGTCAGCGCCCCACTCGACCTCAACCAGTACCTGGCCCTGCTGCGGCTGGACGGCACCATGGTCAGCGTGGGCGCCCCGCCCGAGCCCATGCCGATCTCCGTGTTCACCCTGATGGGCAAGCGCCGCTCCTACGCCGCCTCAAACATCGGCGGCATCAGCGAGACCCAGGAAATGCTGGACTTCTGTGCCGAACACGGCATCGCCCCCGAGGTGGAGCTGATCGAGGCCGCCGAAATCAACACCGCCTACGAGCGTGTGCTGAAGTCCGACGTGCGGTACCGCTTCGTCATTGATGCGGCGACCATCTAATCTGTTAGCCGCCAGTATGGGCACCCCGCCAAGATGGCGGGGTGCCCATACTTTTGTCCGCAGCTAGCTCTGCGCCCTTCCGGGGTTCACCACGGCCAGGCGCCGAGTGAGCTGATGCGCCTCATCGAGCAGCATCCGGCCGAGTGCCGGGACCCTGCCGGGACCGAAGCGTTGCTCGATGCCGGTGATGCTCAGCGAATACTGGGCGCGGCCGGCGCTGTCGAAGACTGCCGCCCCCATGCCGAAGCTGCCTTCGACAATGAGCCCAGGGTTCACAGCGAACCCGAGCTGCCGGGTGCGAAGCATCCGGCAGCGGATTTCGGCCTCGGAATGCCCGTTGTATCCCCGCCTCTCCATGTGGCTGTTCCGCCGGAAATACGCATCAACGTCTTCGGAGTCACTGAACGCGAGAATTGCGAGCCCCGCTGAAGCTATGCCCAATGGGAATCGCACACCCTCATATAGGACAAACGACCGTACCGGGAAGGTGCCCTCCTCGCGGAGGAGACACACAGTTTCATCCCCCCGCCGGATCGAGAAGAATGCGCTCTCGCCCGTCAGCGCCGCGAGACGCCGGACGAATGGGAGTGCGAGTTCAGTGATGTCGTGCCGCGCCGCCGCGACTGTTCCCATGACGAGGAGCTCGGTGCCCAGTACCCAGCGCGAATCGTCCTCGTCAAAGTCGACGTAACCTTCGGCCGCGAGGGAACGCAGGATCCGGTAGGCCGTTGAGCGGGTGAGCCCAACCGCAGCGGCAACAGTTCCCGTGGACAGTCCGACAGGGGAGGAGCTGAGTGCTCGGAGGATGGCGGCCACACGGGCGACCACCTGACCTCCGGGAAGGGCTTCAGGCATTGAGCCTCAATTCACTATGTGGACAGATGGACGGCACAAATTCACATGTTGCTTAATTCATTCCTTCCTGTTGATCGCAATTTCCGGCTCTGCTTAGCTCACGGGTAATCCGAGCGAAGGAAGTTCCGATGCCCAAAATGTGGACTAGCGCAACAGCGGCCCTTGAAGGTTTACTCCGTAACGGCATGACGCTGGCCGTAGGAGGTTTCGGCCTGAGTGGAATTCCGGCGGACCTCATCGAGGCGGTTCGGGACTCCGGAGTGCGCGACCTAACGGTCGTCTCGAACAATATGGGGGTAGACGGGAAAGGTCTAGGCCTTTTGTTGGAGAATGCGCAGGTTTCACGAGTCATCTCGTCTTACGTAGGTGAGAACAAGGGCTTCGCCGCGGCTTATCTGGCCGGGACGCTCGACGTCGAGTTCGTTCCCCAAGGAACGCTCGCTGAAAGGCTCCGGGCAGGCGGAGCGGGAATTCCGGGCTTCTACACTGCAACCGGCGTAGGTACGCCGGTCGCCGAGGGGAAACCCACCAGAATCCTGGATGGGAAAGAGTACCTGTTGGAGCGGGGCATAGTCGCCGATCTGTCGCTTGTGCACGCACACTGCGGCGACCTCGAGGGCAACCTGACCTACCGCAACACTGCGCGGAACTTCAATCCGCTCGTCGCGGCCGCCGGCCGGGTGACCGTAGCGGAGGTCGAAGAAGTGGTGAACCCCGGGTACCTGGACCCGAACCTGGTGGTGACCCCCGGGATTTTTGTGAAGCGGCTCGTGCGGACATCGCGGCCAAAGGAAATCGAGCAGCGGACTACGCGGCCGCGCATGCTTACGCTTAGCGACGGGAAGAAAGCATGACCTGGACAAGGAACGATATGGCGGCCATTGCCGCCCGGGGACTCCAAGACGGAGACTACGTCAATCTGGGCATCGGTATGCCCACGCTCGTGGCGAATCACCTCCCGCCGGGGTTGAAGGTGGTCCTGCACAGCGAGAACGGCCTGCTCGGTATCGGCCCGTTCCCGTTCGAAGGAGAGGAAGACGCCGACCTCATCAATGCCGGTAAGCAGACGGTCACGGCCACCCCGGGGGCAAGCTTCTTCGACTCGGCTATGTCCTTCGGGATGATCCGCGGCGGGCATATAGATACGGCCGTCCTCGGCGCCCTCCAGGTGTCGGAACAGGGGGACCTTGCCAATTGGATGGTCCCCGGGGCGATGGTGAAGGGCATGGGCGGTGCGATGGATCTTGTCGCCGGTACCCCTCGGGTCGTCGTGATTACCGACCATGTGGCGAAGGACGGCAGCCCCAAAATTGTCAGGGAGTGCACGTTACCCCTCACGGGCCGCAGATGCGTTGATGAAATCATCACCGACCTTGCGGTGTTCTCCGTGGCCGACGGCGGCCTCGAGCTCCAGGCCGTTGCACCCGGCGTGACCCTCGATGAGGTGCGGGCCAAGACCGGGGCCCGGTTCCGCATCGCCGGGACGCTGACCCGGGCGACATGTGCCGACATCAGGAGCTGAAGCCTCCGTCCACGGGAAGGACGATGCCGCTGATGTGGCTGGCCCGGTTGCTTAGGAGCCAGGCAGCGGCATCGGCCACCTCGGTGGTGGAGCCGGCCTTACGGAGGGGGGTAGCCGAGATCCGCGCCTCAACCCCGCCTGGGATGGCCTCGCGGGTCTTCTGCAGCATAGGTGTTTCAATCGGGCCGGGCGCGATGGAGTTCACGCGGATGCCTTCCGGACCGTTGTCGTGGGCTGCTGTGCGGGTGAGGCCGATGACGGCGTGCTTGGTCGCCTGATAAGCACCCATTCCGGTGCTTCCGCGGATCCCGCCGACACTGCTGACATTGACGATGGAGCCGCCGCCCGCAGCGCGCATTGCACGCACCTCCTCGCGCATACAGAGCCACACTCCCTTGACGTTGACCGCCATGATCCGGTCGAAGTCCTCTTCGCTGACCTCATGCAGCTTCCCGGATCCTGTCACGCCTGCGTTGTTGAAGGCGCCATCGAGCCGTCCAAACCGCTCCAGCGCCGTATCCACGAAGTGTGCGGCATCGGCAGCGACACTTGCGTCGCCCGTCACCCACGCCACCGGCGTACCTTCAACGGTTAGCTCGTCGGCGACTGCACGGAGGCCGGGTTCTGTCCGTGCGGCAAGCACGACGGATGCCCCGTCCCGGGCGAAAACCCGCGCTGCATCGGCTCCGATGCCCGTGCTGGCGCCAACTACGAGGATTACTTTTCCTTCGAGAAGACGTGCAGTCATCAAGTTCCTTTCGTGCCGGCTGAGGAATGCTGCGCCGTCGTTGACGCTGCATACCGGACAGTGCGCCCGGCGGCAGCTGCAGCGGCCGCTGCGGCACCGAGCATACTGGCGTCGTTGCCCATGAGCGTGAAGGAGTAACCGGCGTCGACGGCGGCCTGGACTGCTGCCGCCGTCGAGCCGCCGGCATTGCCGATGGGCACCCCAGCCGCCCTGGCATCGCGGACGGCGCCTGCAATGAGCTCCAGCACGTGCGGGGAGGACTCTGTCCCGCCCTCAACCGTCGATAAATCTGCAGCGCCAATGAGCAGGCAATCAATACCGTCCACTGCTGCGATGGCCCCGGCGGCACGGGCCGCATTCCCACTCTCGATCTGGGCGATAAGCACTACCTCTTCCTGGCCGTAGCGAACGTAGTCCGCACGGGACATGGCCCCCCAGGCTCCGGCGCGGCTCGTCGAACCGACGCCCCTGGTTCCGAGCGGGGGAAACCGGACAGCCGCCGCGGCTGCCCGCGCCTGCTCAACGGTATCGATGTGAGGCACCATGATGCCTTCAGCGCCTGCGTCGAGCAAACGCTGGACTATGCCGGCATCCAGGGAGGGAATCCGGACCAGGGGGGCCACACCGGCGAACAGGGCGGTCCCGATGTGACGATATGCCGTCTCCAGGCTCATAGCGGAATGTTCAAGGTCGATGACCACGAAATCGAAGCCTGCCAGGGCAATGAGTTCGATGCTTTCCATTGCGGGGATTTTCACCCAGGTCCCCAGTGCGGGTGCATCCGGATTCTGCAGTGCCTGCCGAAACAGGCTCCGCCGGTTCGGGGACATCATTTCGACGGGTAATCGTCGGCGTTGAGAACCCATCCGGATGCGGAGAAGTCCTCCCGGGGCGCGGAAAAGATATCTATGAGCTGTTGATGCCGGCCAACGCCCTGTGTGGTGTGGACTGTGGGCGGAGGAATGATGCAGATGGACGGGGTCTCGATCTGACGGTGCTCGTCAGGGCGCCATTGCGTCGAGTCCGGGCCCCAGGGATAGCGGATATGGTGGACGAAGCTGCCCTTGACGGCCAGGGAAATCTGTTCGAAGTCCTCATGGAAGTGCGGCGAGAGTTTGGTCCGCTCGCGCGGGGCCGGTTCCTCTGCGAGGAAGTTCACCATCAGGTTCGTCGTTCGGAAGATCCGCCCGAACCGACCGGGAATGACTGGGGTATCGGCCAGTGGGTATGTACGGAGACGGAACCCGCCCACCGGATCCGGCCACGGCTCGAGTGGGGCGGCCCGAAGATCCGGTTCGGCGTACGCAGCAGCGTTGAGCGCTCCTTCTCTCAAGTCGTCGGCTATTGCGGAGAACAAACGGATGAGGATCCCGTCGGCCATAACGGTGATGGCACTGTCTCCGGGCGGAACGACGACGAACGCTTCTTCACCTATGCTCACCGACTCACTGCCGGCAACTATGTGCAGGGGAGAACTCTCCGAGTACAGAAGGACGGCATATTCGTCGGGTTGGGCGGAGCGGGAGAATACCTCACCGGATTTCGCCTCCGTGTAGCTCAGGACGAGATTAGCGGCGCGTGCTGTCCAGGTACGGCTGCCGTGTTCGCCTATCTCGGTCGGTTCATGGGAGAGGAACTCGATCCACTGGGCCGGCTTGACAGGGGTTGAGGGGTCGATGGCTTTCTCCGGTGCGGCTGTTGCTAAGGCGGACCGGATGTCGTCTTTGGCATACATGCTCATGGGGCAATTACCTTCTCATTCCGTCGGTGACGTTCTTTTCCAATACCTTTGAGGTTCAGCATCCGGCGAACGTCATCGGGGGTCGCGATGTCTTTGCCGAGATCCTCCACTACAGTGCGGATCTTCGTGACCTGTTGGGCGTTGCTGATGGCCAGTTCGCCTTTGTTGATCCAAAGGCTGTCTTCGAGGCCGACCCGAACGTTCCCGCCAAGCCAGGCACTGTGGGTGCCGAACTGCATCTGGTTTCGTCCGGCCGCGAAGGCTGAGAAGTAGTAGTCGTCGCCGAAGAGCTTGTCCGCGATGGTGACCATATGGGTGAGGTTTTCGTGATCCGCGCCAATCCCGCCCAGGATGCCGAATACCCCTTGGATAAGGAATGGCGGCTTCACAAGGCCCATATCGGCGAAGTATGCGAGCGAGTACAGGTGGCCGATGTCGTAGCACTCGAATTCGAAGCGTGTGCCGAGGCCGTCACCGAGTGTCCGGAGGGTGTGCTCAATACGGTCGAACGAGTTGATAAAGGGATGTGAATACGTGTTGAGCACGTATTCCTTTTCCCAGTCGTGCTTCCAATCCGTGACCTTGTCCGCAATGCCTGCGTAGACAAAATTCATCGAACCCATATTCAGGGAGGCCAGCTCGGGTGCGAACCGGAGGGCACCCGCCAGCCGCTGCTCCATCGTCATGGCGGACGATCCGCCGGTGGTGATGTTGATGACGACGTCGGCCCTGTCGAGTATGGCCGGGACTATCTCCTCGTAGATTTCGGCCTCCCACGCAGGACGCCCGTCCGGGTGCCGTGCATGGAGATGGATGACCGCGGAGCCTGCGGCGGCAGCCCCGAGAGCCGAGGCCACCACCTCTTCCGCGGACAGGGGAAGGTGGGGGCTCTGTGAGGGAATGTTGACGGACCCTGTCACTGCCGTGGTGATGATGACTTTCTCGGCCTGGCGCATCAGATGGATTCTTCCAAGCCGAGCAGGAATGCCGTGTTCCTGCAGATCATCTGGCGAATGTCCTTTTCCGCCACCCCGTGGTCCAGCAGCTGCCCAATGACATGGATATAGCCGTCAACGGGCAGGGGATTCGTCTTCTGGCCCAGGTCCGAATCAATGACGGTGCGCTCGGGCCCGATCTTCTCGATCCAGTCCACCAGCCTTGAAATGGGAAACCCGGGAGCAGGAACATCCGGATGGTACATCGACAGTTCGTGCTCTACGAAGGCACCGTACTTCAGCATCTCTTCCACATCATCATCGGAAGCGTTGACGATGAAGTCGGGGTGGTGAAGCAGGAGCCGGCGGACCCCGTTCTCCTTTGCCGTTTCGAAAAGGGCTTTCATGGACGCCGCATCCAGGTGACCTCCGGTGAGCATAATGTCCGCTTCGGCGACCAGCTGGGTGACGCGAACCGTTTCCGCTGAAACGTTTCCGTCCGTATCCCAGATCGACACTTCCTGCTCTTCGAGATTGGAACCGAGGGTGGGGAACCCGTCGTCGTGGTTATGGGCCGCGATGTGCTGGGCGGCCGAGACGGTTGGACCCCACACGGCACGCCCACCCATTTGGATTGCGACCGCGACAGCCGAAGGATTGATGCCCCCGACCTCGGAGTTCAGCGCAACGCCGCCGTAGACAGGGGTTGGAGCATTGGCCAGCTGTGACTCCATGGCAAGCAGGTCCATCACCGTGTTGTGGTGGTGCGACTTGATAAGCAACGCCCTCATCCCGATGCGGGCCGCGTCGTAGGAGGCCTCCACGTGGTTGAGCCGGCGGGGGAATGGGCTTGGTCCGGAATGAACGTGAAGGTCGACAGCACCCTCGAGGACCTTCAGCAGAGCGGGGGAGGGAACGGCCGGGTCAGCGGTGTTCAACATCCGAGAACCTCCTTGTTGTTCGGATTGTGCGAATGATGTTCACCATACGAAGTAAGGGCTCGGATGTCTAGGGTTCGTTGCTATCCGTTCCTCATGTGCGGCGGCGTCTGGTTCGCAGAATGAATTTGATGCTTGCATGATGAACATTCGGTTGCTTTACTTGGCATCCATGACGCCGGACAACCTCGATGAGGAGGTGACTATGCCTGACCCGTTTGACATTCTTCCCGCTGACGGCCGTGCCGTTGGGCTGCCAGGCAGTGACCGTGGCGCGATTCAGACGATAGAACGCGCAGCCATGATTCTCGCCCTGTTCGACCAGCACACCCGTGCTCTCAGCCCCGCGCTGGTGGCCGAGCGGTTGGGACTTAACCGGACGACCGCGCACCGCTATCTGCATTCCCTTCAGGCCTCGGGGTTTCTGGGTCAGGCCTATGGCCCGGGCCCGCTGATCGACCAATTGTCGTCATTGGTATCTGCCCGTCAGCAGATACTCGCCGTCGCTCCGGCTATTCTCCGGAAGCTTTCCGATCAATCGGGCCTCACGGCCGTGCTCAGTTTCCTGGGCCGGACCGGCGCGGTGGTGAGCCACGTCGAGGAAGCAAACGCGGGGACCATCGTCCTGACCGTGCGCACGGGGACCGTGCTTGAGCTTAAAGCGGCACAATCCCGGATCCTCCTCGCCTTCCAATCCGATCCGGGCGTTATTACCCGGATGCACGCAGCCCTCTCCGGGGTGGAAGCTCACCAGGAGCAGGCCGAGCTCTCCCTGGCGCGGCGCAACCGGGTGGCCTGGGCAGACCTGGACCGCGCGGGCCTGGCTTCGGTTGCGGCACCGGTCTTCGGGAGCCGCGATATACAGGCCGCGATAGCCGTGCTCGGTACCACGGCGATGCTCTCCTCCTCCGGCCCCTCCTCGCACCGAGTCGACCTGCTTCGCGGGGCCGCCCAACAAATCAGTTCGATGGTGACTATCTGATGCCTGCCCCGACGATTCCTTATCCCGAACGGATGACTAGACAATGACCCGAGTATCACGAACAGCGCGTATGCCGCGCTCGAATTGGGTCCTTCTGGCCCCGGCTCTTGCGCTCGTCGCCGGAGTGCTCCTCCTACCTCTGGTCCAGAGCCTCTTCCGCAGCTTTGGCGCGCCCGACTTCACCCTTGCCAACTACGAAGCACTCTTCACGGACGGCGTTACGATGACCGTGCTCGGCAGGACAGCCGGGACGGCAGCCATGGTTACCGTTGTGACATTCCTCCTTGGATATCCCTACGCCTACCTCATGACCAGGGTCGGCCCGCGTTTCCGGGGAGTGCTGCTGGTAATTGTCCTTGTCCCGTTTTGGACATCCGTGATGGCCCGTAATTTCTCGTGGATTGTCCTGCTTCAGCGCGGGGGGCCGGTGCAGAACCTCTTCGACGCCCTGGGAGCCGACGACGTCGTGTTCTATGGGACCGTGGTGGGCGTCACGGTAGCCATGAGCCAGGTCCTGCTGCCGTTCATGGTGCTCCCGCTGTACAGCACCCTCGGTTCCATCGACCGCAAGTTGCTCCTGGCCGCGCAGGGCCTGGGTTCGTCTCCACTGGCGGCGTTCTGGAAGGTCTACTGGCCCCTCTCGCGCAGCGGGGTTGTTTCGGGACTGATCCTGGTCTTCACGCTAAGCCTCGGTTTCTATGTGACCCCGGCGCTCCTCGGCTCCCCGCAGCAGTCCCTCATCGCACAGCTCCTCGCTCAACGCACCACTCAGCTCCTCGACTTTGGCGGAGCCAGCGCCCTGGGGCTGCTCGTCCTGGTGGTCACGCTCGTGCTGGTCGTCTGGGCAAACCGGATCGGCGGCACGATCTCCGCGATCGGCGTCGTGGCCACCTCAAAGACAAAGGACACACCATGACCAGCCGGCAGCAGACGGAGAACGGCTACAAAAAGTCCCCTGTTCCACGCAGTAGCCGACGCCGGAACCGGGGGGTGGATCCGATACCCGTCTGGCTATGGATAGTCGGTGCCGGCGTGGCTCTCTTCCTCATCCTGCCCACCCTCGTGGTGATCCCCTCCAGCTTCTCCACGACTTCTGCCTTCAAGTTTCCCCCGGAGGGGTTCACGCTGCGGTGGTACACAAACTTCTTTACCAACCCCATCTGGCTCACATCGCTCGGCAATTCCTTTCTTGTGGCCGTTTCAGCGGCAGCCCTGGCCACAATAGTCGGCACAGCGGCTGCGGTGGGATTGAACCGGATGACCGGCAGGGCCGCATCCTTCCTTCGCACCCTCCTTATGGTGTCCATGGTGACCCCCTCGATCGTCATTGCGGTGGCCGTATACATCTCGTTCCTCAAATGGCATCTGACCGGCTCGCTACCCGGATACGTGCTGGCACATGCCGCCCTCGGTGTCCCCTTCGTGCTGGTCGCCGTCACCAGTGCACTTGGCGGTTTCGACCCACAGCTGCTGCGGGCCGCGGCCTCCCTGGGGGCCTCCCCGATACGTTCCTTTCTGACCGTCACCATGCCGCTCATCAGCCGCGGCATCCTCAGCGGTGCGGTCTTCGCTTTCGCTACGTCCTTCGACGAGGTGGTCATCGCATTGTTCCTGCGGTCGCCGACGTTCCAAACCCTGCCAGTGCAGATGTACAACAGCGTCACCTTTGAGCTCGATCCCACAATTTCCGCGGCATCGAGCCTCATCGTCGTCGCAGTTACCGTCCTTTTCCTGGTGCCGCAGCTCATGGGCAACCGCAAGAAGACCGATTAGGAGTACGCAGTGACCCTCTCAAATGAAAAATCAGTTCTCCACGGGAAGGCATCCCCGCGGACGGCCCGCCGGGGCACCCAAATCCGGTTGACCGGCGTGACAAAGGACTACGGACTGGCCGTCCCCGCCGTTGATGACATCTCCCTGACGATTGAACCGGGGGAGTTCATGACGTTCCTCGGACCAAGCGGATCCGGCAAGACCACAACGCTGAACCTCATTGCCGGTTTCGATACTTTGTCCGGCGGGACAATCGCCCTCAACGGGACGGACGTAGGTTCACTTCCACCGCATAAGCGGAATCTGGGAATGCTGTTCCAGAACTACGCACTGTTCCCCCACATGACGGTTGCCCAGAACGTCGGTTACCCGCTCCGTGAGCGGAAGATGGCGAAAACCGATATTGCGCGGCGCGTGTCCGAAGTGCTCAACCTGGTGCAGCTGCCCGGGCGCGACGGAAATTACCCGGCACAGCTATCGGGAGGGCAGCAGCAGCGCGTTGCCCTCGCCCGGGCGATTGTCTTCCAGCCCGAGGCGTTGCTTCTCGATGAACCGTTGGGAGCGCTCGACCGGAATCTTCGGGGAACCCTCCAGGAAGAGATCCGGCGAATCCACCGAGAGGTGGGTTCCACCTTCGTATTCGTGACCCATGATCAGGAAGAGGCCATGAACCTCTCCGACCGGATTGCCCTGTTCAACAACGGCCGCATTGAGCAGGTAGGCACTCCGGAACAGCTATACCGTGAGCCTGAAACACTTTTCACTGCAACGTTCCTGGGCGATTCGAACGTGTTCGATCTGGGCGACAAAGGATTCGGGACGCACGCGGGCTGGGAAGACTGCCGGTGGACCGTGGACTCCTACACCGTTGCGGGGCATCCGGGCGTCCTTTCACATGCTGCCATTGTGGTCCGTCCTGAAGACCTCTTTATCGCCCGCGATCCCGTATCCGTGCCGCCCGGCGCGAATGCTGTCTCAGCCACTATTCAAGACCTCGAATACATGGGGTCCTATCGCACCGCCCTGCTGCATCTCGGCGGAAACGGCCTTCGTGGCCGCGCGCGGATTGATGCATCCGAATCAACGTTGACTGTCGGCGACCAGGTCACCGCCTGGTGGCGCCCTGAGCGACAGCGTGTCGTTGCCGCCTAGCGGACCCCTGTCCGCACCGGTTCGTCGATCAGTTGTCCGCATGATGGGCGCCCCTGCACCCCTCTTGGATAAGTGTTTTCGGTGTCGCACTGGTTTCCCGGAGTTGCGGGTGCTACGGTCTCACTATTTTTCATCTGGTGAAACAAATATTCATATCCTGAACAATACCGGTCGCGGTTTTCGGCCACAAACCAAAGGAAAGTGACAATGATGTCCAGATCCAGATTTGTTTTCGCACCCGTCGTCAGCGTCATCGCCGTCACCGGACTTCTTGCGGGCTGCGCAAGCTCCTCAGGAGCGGCCGGCGAAGACGCAGCTGATGCACCCGTCCAGATCACCTACGTGGGTTACGGTGGCGACGGCCAGGCAGCCCAGATTGAAGCGTGGCAAAAGCCGTACACCTCCAGCCACTCCAACGTGACCTTCGTGAATACTTCCCCGCCCGATGTAGCGCAGGTGAAGGCGCAGGTGGAGGCCGGCGCCGTGCAGTGGGATGTCATGGCGGTGGCTCCGTACGCGGCGGAACAGAATTGCGGCACCCTGTTCGAGAAACTCGACCTGTCTTCCGTTGACCAGACAAACCTCGCCCCCGGAACCGTAGGGGAGTGTTACCTCGGCAACTGGATCAATGCCACGCCCATGGCCTATCGAACGGATGCTTTCCCGGCCGGCAAGGGGCCTGAAAGCATTGCCGACTTCTTCGACACAAAGGCCTTTCCGGGACAACGCGGCATGGTCACGAACCTGCAGAACGGTATCCTCGAGTACGCCCTTACGGCTGACGGGGTGAAACCCGACGCAATGTACCCGCTCGATGTGGACCGTGCATTGGAGAAGCTGGACACCATCCGGGACGTCACCACCTTCGCGCCCAACGTAGGCGCACTGCAGCAGGCCGTTAGCGCCGATCAGGTCGATATGTTCTTCCTTCCCGACTCGCGACTCGTTCCCCTCCTTAAGGAAAACGACGACATCACCATCGTCTGGGACGTCACTGTCACCTCACTGAACGCATTTGCCGTGCCGTTGGGCTCCAAGAAAAAAGCTGATGTGGAGGGCTTCCTGGCCAGCGTCGTGGAACCGGGCCCGGCTGCGCAGATTGCGGAATTGCTCGGGGTTGCACCCGTCAATACCGAGGCGGAGCCCAAACTTGATGAGTACACGTCCAAGGTTGAAGTAGGCGGAAAGGTGAACACTGGACAGACGATCCTCCAGGACGTGGATTGGTACGCCAAGAATTTCAACGAAGCATCCACCAAGGTCACTACGTGGCTGGCGGGATGAGACGGACCCCGGTTCGCTCCGGCCGGGGTTCCCTGACATGTTCTCCATTTGAACTATCCTTCTTGAATGGTGAACATGGAGGGCAGTGCCGAGACATCCGGTTACGACATTCAGGCAGTTTCCCGGGCAGCGCAGATCTGCGCGCTGTTCGGGCCCCACACGGTCGAGCTTACGGCCGTAGAGGTGGCAACGCGGCTCGAATTGAACAGAACTACGGCCTACCGGTACTGCATGGCGCTGGTGGCGGCTGGAATCCTGGAACGAAGCCCGCGGCGGGGAGCTTTCATCCTTGGCGGCCTCATGCTGCAACTTGGCATCCACGCGCTCAGCCGGCGACGGGTGGTTTCGATTGCACCGCCCTATCTGGCGGAATTGAGCGGCGCCGTCCGGATGACGGCAGTCCTCAGCCTCTGGGCGGTGGGTGGGCCTGTGGCAACCCTCGTGGAGGAAGACCGGAAGCAATCGATCATTGTGACTGTCCGCCCCGGTTCGCTCCTGGAGGCCACCGCAGCACAAACCCAGGTGTTCCTTGCCTACCTCAAGGATCCGCATGCCGCCGCCTCGATCGCAGCGGGCCTGTCCGCTGCCCAGCGGGCAGAACTTGATGCGGCAATCTACAACGCCCGCCGCCACGGCTACAGCATCGCCCACCATCCCGGGGGACTCTTCGGCGTCGCCGTCCCAGTCTTTGACGAATACGGTATCGCCGCCACGGTCGCGCTTCTCGGCGCCGACCGGACTGCAGACCTCAGTCCCGGCTCACCCATCCTCACCCGGCTCACGGGAACCGCGGCCGCACTCAGCGACGAACTGGGCGGCGGCCAAGAAGGACAACAGATTGCCGACCTACGATGAGCTCGCCTCCGCCGAGCCGCCGCAGTCGAGCTGGAACGTCTTCGGAAGGGACGATCAGCTCGGCACCATCAACTTTCTAACTCCTGAACGGATCGCATCAGCGGCCCGGCTGATCCGGTCCGGCCGCCGTTTCGGACTTGACCATCCCGTCACTGCCTTCGAGCCGTATCCGACCGGAACCCGCCGTCCGCTGCAGCACTCGGTGTTCTCCAACAACACATGGCATCGGGATGACTGGGTTGATTCGTTCTATTTGCAGTCCTCCTCCCAGATAGATGCGCTCCGCCACATTGGCCATCCCGAATACGGTTTCTACAACGGCCTGTCCGCGGAAGAGAATTCTGGCGATTCGGTACGGCTGGGCATCCACAATTGGGCCGCTTCCGGTATTGCCGGACGGGGAGTCCTGCTCGATGTTCCACTGTTTTTCGCCAAACGGGGCCTGTCCTACGATGCATCGTCAACGATCGCGATCGGCGCGGATCTTCTCGACGAAATAGCGGAGAGCCAGAACGTTTCCTGGCAGGGAGGGGACATACTGCTCCTGCGCACCGCTTGGGCCGAGGACTACCTCGCAAAGACCCCCGAACGCCGCCTCTCGGACCCGTGGCGGCAATCGCCCGGCCTCGCGCAACGCGAATCCACGCTCCGGTGGCTCTGGGACCACGAAATCGCGCTTGTCGCAGCGGACAACCTCGCCGTGGAAGCCGATCCCGTCATCGACTCCGACTTTCGGACTCCCGGGGACTCACCACCGGCTATCGGCGTCGACCACAGCGGAATGTTGCATCGTCCGCTAATTGCCCTCCTTGGAATGGCATTGGGGGAGCTGTGGAAACTCGACGAACTTGCTGAGGACTGCGCGGCGGACGGGGTCTACGAATGTTTCGTCACCTGCAAGCCACTGAATATTCCCGGAGGTGTCGGGTCGCCGCCCAACGCCATGGCTTTCAAATAGGAGAACTATGAATCCCTCTCTGACCGGGACGCTCCGGCTGCCAGCCCACGTCCACTTCGGTTATGGCACGCGGGCCCAGTTGCCCGAGCTACTCAAGCTTCATGGCACCCGAGTGCTCGCCGTCGTAGATCCGTTTCTTCCGGCGACGAAGCTGTTCCGCACTCTGCTGGCCGAACTGCGCGGCAACGGCTTCGATGTCACCGTGTACAGCGACATCAGTGCTGAACTGCCTGCCACGTCACTGGACGCCGCGGGAACGATGGCGCGTTTCCTGGCCCCGGACGCCATCTTGGCTGTCGGAGGGGGCAGCACCCTGGATGCGGCGAAGCTCATTGGGCTGCTCGCCGCGCACGGCGGACCGCTCAGCGGTTACTACGGCGAGAATGCTGTCCCCGGACCAATCGTTCCCATAGTTGCGGTTCCAACGACCGCCGGGACCGGCTCGGAGGTCACTCCCGTCGCCGTCGTGTCCGACCCGGATCTGGCGCTGAAAGTCGGTATATCGAGTCCTTTCCTCATCCCGGTGGCTGCCGTCGTTGACCCTGAATTTACGTTCGGTGCACCCGCCGCAGTCACAGCCTTCTCCGGAATCGACGCGCTGGTGCATCTGGTCGAGTCTTTCACTGCAGCCACCCTCCCGCTGGATTGGTCTTCGGCCCTTCCGGTATTTACGGGCCGCAATATTTTTGCAGAGACACTTGCGCTGCAGGGGATAGCGACACTCGGTACCTGGCTGCCCGTCGCTGTCGCCGATCCGGAGAACAGGGAAGCGCGGGAACAGGTCTCCCTCGGGGCCCTCCTCGGTGGAATATCGTTCGGATCCACCGGGACGCATCTCTCGCATGCTCTCCAATACCCCATAGGTGCCTTATCCAAGACCCCCCACGGACTGGGCACGGGTTTGCTCCTGCCCTATGTGCTCGATGCCTGCCGGACAGATCCGGAGACGATGCACCGGATAGCAGCCATCGGTACTGCGCTCGGGTCCAACGCGAGCTTGCCCGACCAGCGCGCATCCGACGCCGTTAAGGCGATTGTCGCCATCAATGAAGCCATCGGGGTTCCCCGCTCACTGCGTGAGATCGGGATTACCGAAGAACAGCTGCCGCACATCGCGCAGTTGGGGATGGCATCCCAGCGCCTTGTCGCCATCGCCCCCGCATCCGCGACGCCGGAGCTTCTCGTCGATATCCTCACCCGTGCCTTCGCCGGCACCCTCAGCAACGGGAGTCCCGCGTGACCTACCTGTCCGACCTGTTCATTGACGGCAACTGGCGGCCTGGCTCCTCAGGGGAGCGTTTCGACGTTATTGACCCGTCAAACCTTTCCACCATTGCGCGTTTCGCCGTCGCGACCGAGGAAGACTGTATGGCCGCTGTTGACGCGGCCGCCAAGGCACAGGAACCGTGGGCGGCGACCGCTCCCCGGACCCGCAGTGAACTGCTGCGCAGCGCCTACGAGGTCCTCACAGAAGAAGTGGAGATCTTCGCTGAGGTCATGGTGCGCGAAAATGGGAAGTCCTGGGCAGATGCCGTGGCGGAAGCAAACTACGCCAAGGAATTCTTCCGCTGGTTTTCCGAAGAAGCTGTCCGGATACCGGGGGATGACCGCCTGTCCCCGTCCGGGGATAAACGCATCCTGGTTGAGCGGCAACCTGTCGGAGTCTCCCTGCTGATCACCCCCTGGAACTTTCCGGCCGCAATGGCGACCCGGAAACTCGCGCCGGCACTTGCCGCAGGGTGCACCGCCATCCTCAAGCCCGCCCGGGAGACTCCGCTGACCGCCGCCTACATCGTCGAGGTGTTGCGCCGGGTGGGTGTGCCGCAAGGAGTCGTCAACCTCGTCACCCCGGTTCCTACAGGTCCCCTCGTCGCGAAAATGATTGCCCGCCCCGAAGTGCGCAAGCTTTCCTTCACAGGATCGACTGAGGTGGGCCGGGACCTGCTGCGCGAATGTGCCGGCAGCGTCGTAAGCGCGTCCATGGAGCTGGGCGGAAACGCTCCCGCCATCGTGCTGCCGGGGGCGGATCTGGACACAGCTGTTGAGGGCGCACTTCTCGCCAAGATGCGTAACGGCGGCTCCGCGTGCACCGCTGCGAACCGTTTCTACGTCCACTCCTCGCTCCACGATGCATTTATCTCAAGGTTCGCGGACTCTTTGACTGGGTACACAGCCGGTCCGGGAATGGAGCGGACCAACCGGTTGGGGGCGCTTGTATCCGTTGCGGAACGCGACAAAGTAGCGGCCCTGGTCACCTCGGCTGTGTCGGAGGGGGCAACCATCGTGCAGGGAGGGCACAGCCACACGGGTGGCGCGTTCTATGACGCGACCCTTCTTACCGGCGTCAAGCATGGGGCGCGCATCAACTCAACCGAGATCTTCGGGCCGGTAACCGCTGTTGTGGTGTACGACGACGTAGATGAGGCGATCCGGATGGCGAACGACACCGAGTACGGTCTCATGGCCTACGTCTTCGGAGAGGAACGGGAAGCCCTGTCCGTCGCACGGCAGCTCGAAGCCGGGATGGTTGCGGTCAACCGGGGAGTGGTGAGCGACCCGGCGGCACCGTTTGGCGGAGTGAAGCAGAGTGGGCTCGGCCGGGAAGGAGGGTCAGAGGGAATCCTCGAGTTCCTGGAAGAAAAGTACATCGCGCTCACTGCCTGAGTTCCGGCGGATACGGAGCTGCAGCAGCGGGGCGCAGTTTCGTTCCCCTTCATGCTCTGACCCGCCGCCGGAACGTGACATGGGTGGTCCCGCTTGGTGCCGCTTCCGAGCTGACCTCGCAGTCCGCCTCCAGGCCCCGCAGATCGTCCCAGAGCCGTGTGCCGCGCCCAAGGATGATGGGGGCAATGCCAACGTGGAGGTCATCAACAAGACCGGCCCGGAGGAATTCGCGCACTGTCTCCGCACCGCCCCCGATGCGTACGTCGCCGCCGCCGGCAGCTTCGATTGCAGTATCCAGGGCTTCCTGCGGTGACGCGCTGAGGAAGTGGAAGCTGGTGCCGCCGGCCATGTCCAGCGGCGGGCGGGCGGTGTGCGTCAGCACGAAAACAGGCACATGGAAGGGCGGATCCTCGCCCCACCAGCCTTGCCAGTCGGCGTCGTCGGGGTTCGCATGCAGGCCGAACATCCCGGCGCCCATGATTTCCGCGCCGATGTCTTCGAAGTAGCGCTGGGCATAACGGTCGTCGACGCCGGTGGTTCCCTCGCCGCTTTGGTCCTGCAGCACCCGCTCCCGGAACGTCCTTGTGGCCACATAGGCGGCGGTGAGCCGCGCCCAGTCCGCACCGAACGGGTTCTCCGGAGTCTGGTCGGTGGTGGTGGCGAAACCGTCCAGCGAGATGTTGAGGTCGACTCGGACACGGGTCATGATCGGCTCCCGGTGGGGTGGGCGGAGGCTCCAACGCTAATTAGGGCATAATGCAGGTTCAATCCCTGCCGGCCATCCGTGAATGTGAGTCCGGCATGCAGATGAAAGGACTTTCGCCATGACCGCCTCACCGACGGCGTTGGACATCAGCAAGGTGCTGTCCCACGCGCTGCGCCATGCCCCGGCAGAGTACGGCCTGAGCCTGGACGCGGAAGGATGGGCACCGGTCACCGAGGTGCTTGCTGCACTGCACCGGATGGGCCCGCAGTGGGAGTCCGTCGACGAGGCCATGCTGGATGAGGTGCTGGAAGCGGCTGTGAAGAAGCGGCACCAGATACGCGAGGGCAGGATACGGGCGGTGCACGGACATTCCGTCCCCGTGCAGCAGGTTTCCGATCCGGTCCAGCCCCCGGCCGTGCTTTTCCATGGAACGGCCCGCGCTGCTGCGGCCGCCATCCGGGAGTCCGGAATCCTCCCCATGCGGCGGCAGTACGTCCACCTGGCAGACACCGTGGAACAGGCGCGGGAAGTGGGGCGGCGCAAAGATGCGGAGCCGGTGATCCTGGCCATCGATACCGGCATCGCCGCGGCACAGGGAATCAGCTTCTACCGGTCCGATTCGGGAGTGTGGCTCGCGGACGAGATCCCCGCGTCGGCGGTGCGGGAAAGCCAGTGAAAAACCCGCTGCCGGTCCATGCGCGGGCAACCTGGGTGCCGCGCCAACGCCGGTCCCTGTTTTTCGGCGCAGCATATCTTTCCTACGACGTGCGCTATGCAAACGGCGAAGTGCAATCGGACGTGAATATTGATGACGTGCTGCAAGGTGCCCGCTATCCCGCTGACTTTCATTCAACGGTAGACGGAGCCAGGGCTGTGGCAGGCAAAGGCATGCCGGGCCAATGGGTGGACTACCCGTACGGGCGGCAGCTTCCGGACGGCAGCCTTCTTTCCTTGCCGGACGACATGTCCCGTTTTGCCTCGATCCTGAGAGTCATGGGCCTCGGCCCGTTGGCGCAGAAGTATGAAGCTCTTGCCTGGCAGCTTCGAACCGACACGTCCCCCGGCATGGTAGCCGAGGCAAGGGAGTGGGTTTCCGGCAGTTTTGGACGAGGCGTGGGCAGTCTTAGCGACCGTTATGTCTGCCGCGACGGAGCCTTTGATGAGGAGCTGAACGCCGAATACGAAACCCTCCTGCAAATCCTCACCGATTTCGCCAATGCGCAAACAGGGGAGGAGGGGCGCCCATGAGGGACGGGGGCATTGCAGACACCACGGACGGGGTCGAAGCTCCGGCAGCGAAGACGTAGGTGAGCGCCGTCCCGGCCCCCATATAATTGGCACCATGGCAATTCTGCGCCTCGAGGGCGCCACCTCCGAACAACTGCCCGTCCCGTATCAGCTTGGACCCGCACTGTGAGCGGGGGACTCGTAGCCCTGCTGGACGACGTCGCTGCCCTGGCACGCATAGCCGCCGCCTCGGTGGATGACATCGCCGCCGGAGCAGCGAAAGCAGGAGCCAAGGCCGCCGGCGTCGTGATTGACGACGCCGCCGTGACCCCGCAATACGTGTCCGGCGCCGACCCGTCCCGCGAACTGCCAATGATCAAAAAGATCTTCTGGGGCTCGCTTCGCAACAAGCTCCTGTTCATCCTCCCGGCCCTGCTGCTGATCAGCGCCTTCATCCCCGGTGTGATCCCGTTCATCCTGATGCTCGGCGGCACGTACCTCTGCTACGAAGGTGCGGAGAAGGTATGGCACAAGTTCTTCGGGCACCACGAAGCCGCAGACAAGGACGCGCCCGCAGTAGAGCGCGGACCCGACGCGGAGTCCAAGGTAGTCAAGGGCGCCATCACCACCGACTTCATCCTGTCCTGCGAAATCATGGTCATCGCCATGAACGAGGTGGGCGACGCGTCCATTTGGATCCGCGCGGTCATCCTGGTGTTTGTGGCCATTGCCATCACGATTCTCGTTTACGGGGCCGTCGGGCTGATCGTCAAGATGGACGACATCGGCCTGCACCTTGCCCAAAAGGACTCGGCAAGCTCACAGCGCCTGGGCGGACTGCTGGTCCGCGGCATGCCCCATGTGCTGGCTGTCATCACTTTTGTGGGAACCATTGCCATGCTCTGGGTGGGCGGCCACATCATGCTGGTAGGGGCAGCCGACCTCGGCTGGCACGCGCCGTATGACTTGGTCCACACGCTGGAGCACCCCGTCGCCGGCCTTGCGGTGGTGGGCGGCATCCTGGGGTGGCTCGTGAACACGCTGTGCTCGGCCATCGTCGGACTGGTTTGGGGCCTGGTTGTCATGGCCGTGGCGCACCCGCTGAAAAAGGTCCTGCCCTTCGGTAAGAAGGATGGCAAGAAGGACGGACATGAGGACGGTGACGCCCGGGCCGCCGCAGCCGGGCACAGCCCGGAGAAACCCGAAGCCGACTCCGCCAGCTAACCACCCGCGGACGTGCGGGGATTGGGACCTAGATCCCGATCTCCGCACTTTCCAGCAGTGCGACGGCGTCGGGCTGGCCTTCGTACATGACCAGCGCGTGCCGGGTACGGCCGTGGGCGTGCATCAGCAGTTCCCCCGGTTCGCCCACGATGGCCACGGAGACCGGTGCGCGCTTGGCCACATGCCGGGGTCCGTCCGGACGGACCAGCACAATGCCCAGGTCCACGCCTCGGTACAGGATGGCGGCACGCTTGATCAGTTCGGCCCAGAGCGCGTCCGAGTACTCGCTGTCCAGGGCGCGCGGCGCCCAGCGGTCCGAGGCGCGGCGGACGTCTTCGGTGTGCACAAAGTACTCACTGAGGTTCGCGCTGTTGTCCACCGCCTTCAGGTGCATGGGGGAGTACGCGGGCGGGCCGGAACGGAACCGGCGGACCAGCTTGGCGTAGCTTTCCGTGGTGGACGCCTTTTCGGCAACTTCGGCCAGGGCTTTATCCGCACGGCCGGCCAGGGGCTTGACGAAGAGGCCCACGGCCGAACTGAGTTTGTGCTCGCGCAGGTACAGGTGCGCGGCCAGTTCCTTGGTCTGCCACCCCTTGCAGAGCGTGGGCGCATGGGGACCCGCCGCAAGCAAGGTCTCGGCGAGGACTTCACGGGACGGTTCTACGTAATGCATCACTGCTGAAACTAGCATGGAACGCCCGAAACCGGCGGCGAAGCGGCGGGTTGCCGCGGGTTGGGCGGCAAGATAACGCGTGGCACTAGAATTGGGACGATGCCATCCTCACCTTTCCCCCAGAACCAGCAGCCCTCGGACCTCGCTCCGGAGCTGCGTGCGGCCCTCAAGCGCGACGCCGCCGGGCTGGTTGCCGCCGTTGTCCAGCAGTACGACACGAACGAGGTCCTGATGCTGGGCTGGATGGACGAGGAAGCCCTGCACCGCACGCTGACCACCGGCCGGGTGACCTTCTGGTCCCGCTCCCGGCAGGAATACTGGCGCAAGGGGGACACCTCCGGCCATGCGCAGTGGGTTAAGTCCGTGGCGCTGGACTGCGACGGCGACGCGCTGCTGGTCCGCGTGGACCAGGTGGGAGCGGCCTGCCACACCGGTACCCGCACCTGCTTTGACGGCCGGGAGCTGGATGCCGTCGTCGGCTCCCGCTGAGAATTCCGCCCGCAAACACGCCGCCGCAAACACCCGCCGCACCCGACCCGACAGGGGAGAAGCAGAAGAACATGCAGGATCTTGGAGCCATCCGTCCCGGCCTGGAGGAATTCCGGGCCCTGGCGGCCGACCGCCGGGTCATTCCCGTACGCCTGACCGTGCTGGCGGACGCGCACACCCCCATCGGCATCTACCGCAAGCTCACCAACGGTGAACCCGGCACCTTCCTGATGGAATCCGCTGCCTCCGGCGGCGTCTGGTCCCGCTACTCCTTCATCGGCGCCCGGTCCCGGGCTACCCTCACCACGCTGGACGGCCAGGCGCACTGGCTCGGCGAGCCGCCGGCGGGTGTTCCGGTGGACGGGAGCCCGGTGGAAGCGCTGGCCCGCACCGTGGAACTGCTGGCCACCGAACGGTTCGAGGAACTGCCGCCGTTCACGTCCGGGATGGTGGGTTTTGTCGGCTGGGAAACGGTACGGCACTGGGAAAAGCTTCCCAACCCGCCTGCCGATGACCTGGGCCTGCCCGATATTGCCATGAACCTGGTTTCCGACATGGCCATCCATGACAACAGCGACGGCACCGTCACGCTGGTTGCCAACGCCATTAACTTCGACGGAACCGATGACCGCGTGGATGAGGCCTGGCACGACGCCGTGTCCCGCCTGCGTTCCATGCTCACGCGCCTGGCTGCGCCCACGCCGCAGGCCGTGTCCGTGCTGCCCGAGGCCGGCATCAACTCCGAAAACCTCACCGCCGACGTCAAGGAAAGCTGGCCCAAGCCGGACTACACCCGCGCCGTACAGCGCGGGAAACAGGCCATTGTGGACGGCGAAGTGTTCCAGGTGGTCATCTCCCGCCGTTTCGAAGCCGAATGCCGGGCCGAGGCGCTGGACGTCTACCGGGTGCTGCGCACCACCAACCCCAGCCCGTACATGTACCTGTTCAACTTCGAGGACGCCCACGGCAACCCGTTCAACGTGGTTGGTTCCTCGCCGGAGGCACTGGTCACCGTCACCGGCCGCGATGTCATTACGCACCCCATCGCCGGGTCCCGCCCGCGCGGCAAAACGCAGGAGCTGGACCGTGAACTGGCTGCGGAACTGCTCGAAGACGAGAAGGAACGCGCCGAACACCTGATGCTGGTGGACCTGGCCCGCAACGACCTGTCCAAGGTCTGCCGGCCCGGCAGCATCGACGTCACCCAGTTCATGGAGGTGGAGCGGTTCAGCCACATCATGCACCTGGTCTCCACCGTCGTCGGGCGGCTCGCGGATGCCTCCACCGCCTACGACGTACTCGCCGCGACCTTCCCCGCCGGGACTCTTTCCGGTGCCCCGAAACCGCGCGCCCTGCGCCTGCTCGATGAGGTGGAACCGCACCGCCGCGGCATTTACGGCGGGGTGGTGGGCTACCTCGACTTCGCCGGGGACATGGACATGGCCATCGCCATCCGCTCCGCCCTGCTGCGCGACGGCAAAGCGTATGTCCAGGCCGGCGGCGGAATCGTGGCCGACTCCGACCTCGAGGCCGAAGCCCAGGAAACCGTCAACAAGGCAGCCGCACCCCTGCGCGCCGCCCTGATAGCCGCATCGCTGCAGACCGTAGCAGCCCCGGAAACCCCCCTCCAGGAAGCAGAGAAGTGAGCACCACCGACCCCGCAGCACCCCGCACCGCACCGCGCTGGCAGCGCAAGGGCACCGTCATCATGGGCGCCGTCCTGCTGGCTGCCCTGGCCTTCGGCACCACCACCCGCACCTGGCTGAACGTGGCCCTGCCGGCCACCACCGTGGCGACCCCCGACGTCGCGGTCTCCGGGTCCGACGCCGCCACCGCCGTCACGGCCTTCGCCGTGGTGGGTGTGGCAGCAGCGCTGGCCGCGGCCATCGCGGGCCGGATAGGACGCTGGATCACCGCCGTCATCCTGGTGGTGGCCGGGGTAGGCGTGGCAGCAGCCAGCTACCGGATCATCAGCGATCCGCTGCAGGGAGCCGCCGGGGCCATCGGCAAGGCCATCGGCGTCACCTCCGCCCAAGGGACCGAGGTGGAACTGACCGCCATGCCGTACGCCGCCCTGGTGATCGGCATCCTGATGGCCCTCTCCGGCATCTGGCTCGCCCTGGCCGGGCGGCACTGGACCACCTCGCGCCGCTACGCTGCGGCACCGGCTGCGGCGGCAGGCACGGACGACGCCGGCAGCATCCCGGAACCAGGCACCCCGGGATCAGGTACGCCGGAGATCGGCAGCCAGGCAGCCCAAAAGCAGGCAGCTGCGGACAACAGCGCCGAACCGATGGATGAAATCGACGGTTGGGACCGGCTCACCCGGGGCGAAGACCCCACTGATAAGTAGCCCGATAAGTAGCCCGCTAAGCAGCTTCCCGGGCCTCACCGGCCAGTCAGACCAAACAAGTTACGCCGGACACCGGCGCAATATGTGAAAGGGTTTCCGCCCAGTAATGGCAGAATGGAAACCAGATTCGTTAAGAGGAGATTCAGCATGAGCACAAACGCCACCGACCAGCACCTTGACGCCGGCCAGGAAAACGAAGGCGAAACCCACGCCAACATCCATGACGAGACCATTGGCCACGGCAACACCCCCGCTGCCTGGACCTGCGTCCTGATCATGATCGTGGGCGCCGCGGTTTCGTCCGTCGCCTACGTTATGGCCAGCTACATCGGCTTCTTCGCCGGCATCGCAGTTATGCTCGTAGGCCTGCTCGTGGGCTTCATCATGCGCAAGGCAGGCTACGGCGTCAACGGTTCGAAGCTGAAGAACAGCAGCCACTAAGTGAGCGTTCTCGACGTCATCATTGCCGGCGTTCGGGAGGACCTCTCCGAACGCCGGCAAAGTGTCCCGTTCGAGGAGCTCCGCGAACAGGCACTGGGCGCCCCGGCAGCACTGGACGCGTACGCTGCCTTGGGCGGCACCGCCTCCCCGCGCAGCGAGCTGCGCGTGATTGCCGAGGTTAAGCGCAGCAGCCCCTCCAAGGGCACCCTGGCCGACATCGCCGATCCCGCCGCCCTCGCCGCAGCCTACGAGCGCGGCGGAGCGGCCGTGATCAGCGTGCTCACCGAGCAGCGCCGGTTCCGGGGATCGCTGGCAGACCTGGACGCCGTCCGCGCAGCTGTGGGCATTCCCGTGCTGCGCAAGGACTTCACCGTTGACGAATACCAGATCTGGGAAGCCCGCGCCCACGGCGCGGACCTGGTCCTGCTGATTGTCGCCGCGCTGGACGATTCCCAGCTGCGCGCCTTCCTGGATCTCACCCATGAACTGGGCATGAACGCCCTCGTGGAAACGCACACCCCGGAGGAAGTCGACCGGGCCGTGGCACTGGGTGCCCGCCTCATCGGCATCAACGTCCGCAACCTCAAGACCCTGGACGTAGACCGTGCCGTCTTCGCCCCGCTGGCCGCCGGTATTCCGGCCGGACCCGTAGTGATTGCCGAGTCCGGTGTACGCGACGCCGCCGACGTCGAGCATTATGCCGCCAATGGAGCCAATGCCGTGTTGGTGGGCGAGGCCCTGGTGAAGCATGCCTCACCGGCCGAAACCATCGGTGAATTCACCGCGACCGGTGCCAAGGCCATTGCCGCCCGCAGTTGGCGCAGCCCCGGTGAAAGCTGACCCATAGCACCACATCCCCTCTGCCCGGGCCGCCACGGTCCGGGCTCAAGCAGGACAGGACACCACCCAATGATCGGGAAGTCGGAACAGGCACAGGCAGCCGGTGCTGCCGCAGAAACCGGAACCGGAAGCGTCACTGAGGCCTTCCTCAACGGGGGAGTTTCCTCCCTGCGCCACGCCTCCGGTCCGTACTTCGGCGAATACGGCGGCCGATGGATGCCCGAATCCCTGATTGCTGCCCTGGACGAGCTGGAAGACACCTTCGAGAAGGCCAAGGCCGATCCGGAGTTCCGCGCCCAGATCGCGGACCTGAACAAGAACTACTCCGGGCGCCCGTCCCTGCTCACCGAGGCCAAGCGCTTCTCCCAGCACGCCGGGGGAGTGCGGATCTTCCTCAAGCGCGAAGACCTCAACCACACCGGCTCGCACAAGATCAACAACGTGCTCGGCCAGGCCCTGCTCGCCAAGCGGATGGGCAAGACCCGCGTTATTGCCGAAACCGGCGCCGGCCAGCACGGCGTGGCCAGTGCCACCGCGGCTGCCCTGCTCGGGCTGGAGTGCGTGGTCTACATGGGCGCGGAGGACACCCGCCGCCAGGCCCTTAACGTGGCCCGCATGGAACTGCTCGGCGCCAAGGTCATCCCCGTAACCAACGGCTCCCAGACGTTGAAGGACGCCATCAACGAAGCCCTGCGGGACTGGGTGGCCAACGTGGACAACACCCACTACCTGCTGGGCACCGCTGCCGGCGCGCACCCGTTCCCGGCCATGGTCCGGTACTTCCACGAAGTGATCGGCGAGGAAGCCCGCGCCCAGATGCTGGAGCAGGCCGGACGCCTGCCGGACGCCGTCTGCGCCTGCATCGGCGGCGGCTCCAACGCCATCGGCATCTTCCACGGCTTCCTGGATGACCCGGAAGTGAAGATCTACGGCTTCGAGGCAGGCGGCGACGGCGTCGAAACCGGCCGGCACGCAGCCACCATCACGCTGGGCCGCCCGGGCGTGCTGCACGGCGCCCGCTCCTACCTGATGCAGGATGAGGACGGCCAGACCACTGAGTCGCATTCCATCTCTGCCGGCCTGGACTACCCGGGTGTGGGACCTGAGCACGCCTACCTGCACGACATTGGCCGGGTCAGCTACGAACCGATCACCGATGCCGAGGCCATGGAGGCCTTCCAGCTGCTCTGCCGCACCGAAGGCATCATCCCCGCCATCGAGTCCGCGCACGCCCTGGCCGGCGCCATCAAGGTGGGCCAGCGCCTGGCCGCCGAGGCCGGCTCCGACGGAAATGTTTCCGAGAAGATTGTGCTGGTCAACCTCTCCGGCCGCGGCGACAAGGACGTGGCCACCGCCGCCGAATGGTTCAACCTGCTGGACAACGAGTCAGCCGAAGCCGAAATCGGCAAAGAAGGGGAACAGCTTTGAGCACCGAGGTACAGCAGAGCAAGGCCGCCGCCGCAATTGACCGGGCGGCAGCTGACGGCCGCGCAGCGCTGATCGGTTACCTGCCCGCCGGCTATCCCAGCGTCCAGGAAACCATCAACGCGGGCATTGCCTTGGCCGAGAACGGTGCCGACCTCATTGAAATCGGCATCCCGTACTCCGATCCGGTCATGGACGGGCACGTGATCCAGGCCGCGACAACCCAGGCCCTGGCCCAGGGATTCCGCGTGGCGCAGGTGTTCGACGTCGTCGCCGGCATCACCGCGGCCACCGACGCCGCCGTGCTGGTGATGACCTACTGGAACCCCGTGGTCCGGATGGGCGTGGACGAGTTCTCCCGCCGCCTGGCCGAAGCCGGGGGAGCAGGGCTCATCACACCGGACCTGGTCCCGGATGAAGCCAGCGAATGGTTCGAAGCCTCGGACAAGTACGGACTGGACCGCGTGTTCCTCGTGGCGCCGTCCTCCACACCGGCCCGGATGAAGAGCACCGTTGCCGCCAGCCGCGGGTTTGTCTATGCGGTGTCCATCATGGGCGTCACCGGCGCCCGGGACAGTGTCAGTGACGCCGCGCAGGACGTGGTCAGCGCGGCCCGAGCCGCCGGTGCCGAACGGGTGTGCGTGGGCCTGGGTGTATCCCGCGCCGAGCATGTCCGCGAGATCGGCGCCTACGCCGACGGCGTTATTGTGGGCACGGCCCTGGTGGCCGCCCTGCGCGACGGCGGTGCCGACGCCGTCGCAGACCTGACCCGTGAGCTCAGTACCGGTACCCCGAAGGGCAACGCATGAACCCGATCCTGGTGCCCGCGGGCATCCCCAGCCCTTCGGCCGAATTCGCCAGCTTCTCCCTGGGGCCGCTGACCATCCACGCCTACGCCCTGTGCATCCTCGCCGGCATCGTGTTGGCGCTGTGGCTTACTTCCCGGCGCTGGAAGGACCGCGGCCTGCCCGCGGACGCCGTCTGGGACATTTCCATCTGGGCCATTCCCTTCGGCATCATCGGCGGCCGGCTCTACCATGTCATCTCTTCCCCGGACGCCTACTTCGGCGCCGACGGCGACCTGGCCCTGATCCCGCAGATCTGGCGGGGCGGGCTGGGCATCTGGGGTGCCGTGGCGCTGGGGGCCGTGGGCGCCTGGATCGGCTGCCGCCGGGCCGGGATCAAGCTCTCCACCTTCGCCGACGTCGGCGCGCCGGGCCTGCTGCTGGCGCAGGCGGTGGGCCGCTGGGGCAACTGGTTCAACCAGGAACTCTTCGGCTCCGAAACCGACCTGCCCTGGGGCCTGGAAATCGACCCGGACAACGCCAACTTCCCTGCGGACGCAGCACCGGGAACCCTGTTCCACCCGACCTTCCTTTATGAGTCGCTGTGGAACCTGGCCGGAGTAGCCCTGCTGCTGGTTTTGGACCGCCGGTTCAAGCTGCGCGGGGGCCGCCTCTTCTGGCTCTACGTTGCGTTCTACACCGTGGGCCGGCTGTGGATTGAGCTGCTGCGCATTGACGACGCCGAAATGATCACGATTCTCGGCGTCACACAACGGCTCAATGTTTGGACCAGCCTGCTGCTGCTGATTGCTGCACTGGCAATGTTCGTTTACCTGACTTTCAAGGCCCGCAAGGGCAAGGAAGGCTCGCTTTACCTGCCCGGGCACGAGCCTTCCCCGGAAACCGAAAGTGCCGCGGCGGATAACAAGAAAGAAACAGAAGGCCGCAATGCGGATTCGGCGTCATCGGATGCCCCGGCGCGTGCTAATCTCGCAGAGACAAAAACCGAGGAGCCCCTTCCTCACCGGTCCAAGGACAACGGACCTTCCGCCTGAGAATCCCGGGTTACCCTCCCGGTACTGCAGGCGGTAAGCCACATGGACGTGGCGCCACACGGCTGCAGCACCGGGAGACCCATCCGGAAAAGCGCCGGCATGCGGTACCCCCGACTCCCAGCGAAACCGGAGCAATTTCCGGGTTCGCGGGGCAGTAGCGAGCCGTAGACTCTATAAACGCCGCGGAGCGTCCCCTCAGTGGATTCCGCCGTGGGGCCAGCGCTGTCCCCTCCCGACGCTCTAATAAGGGGGAAGGACTCACTTCTTATGACTGATTCCCTGTTTGGTTTTTCCGGCTCCGGTTCTGCCGAATCCGTTGTCTCACCCTTCACCCGGTTTGCCGCGCTCCCCGGGGACGCCGGGCTGTACCGCGCCGGCAACGAAAAGGACGCCTGCGGCCTGGCGGTTATCGCCACCCTGCGCGGTGAGCCCACGCACGGGATTGTCGACGCCGCCCTCACCGCCCTGCGCAACCTCGAACACCGCGGCGCCGTGGGCGCCGATGAAGGCACCGGCGACGGCGCCGGACTGCTGACCCAGGTTCCCGACGAGTTCTTCCGTGCCGTGGTGGACTTCGAGCTGCCCGCCGCGGGCGGCTACGCCGTCGGCACCGCCTTCCTGCCCACCGAAGACCGCGAGCAGGACACTGCCCGCGCCGGCGTGGAAGCCATTGCCGAGTCCGAGGGCCTGCAGGTGCTGGGATGGCGCGAGGTACCCATTGCCGCGGACCTGGTGGGCGCCATGTCCCGGGCCTGCATGCCGTACTTTGTCCAGGTCTTCCTGGCACCCGCCGAGGGGACGGGGGCTTCGGACCTGGATGCCCGCGCCTTCCGCGTGCGCAAGCGTGCGCAGAACAAGTTCGGCGTGTACTTCCCTTCGCTGTCCTCTCGGACCATGGTCTACAAGGGCATGGTCACCACCGCGCAGCTGGAACCCTTCTTCCCGGACCTCTCCGACCCGCGCTTCAAGACGAAGCTGGGCATTGTCCACTCCCGCTTCTCCACCAACACCTTCCCGTCCTGGCCGCTGGCCCAGCCGTTCCGCACCATTGCCCACAACGGGGAAATCAACACCGTCAAGGGCAACCGCAACTGGATGCGGGCCCGGCAGTCGCAGATGAAGAACCCGCTGCTGGGGGAGACCCCCGAAGAGCTGTTCCCCATCTGCACCCCCGGCGCGTCCGACTCCGCGTCCTTCGACGAGGTGGCCGAACTGCTGATGCTCTCCGGCCGGCCCATCACGCACGCGATCATGATGATGATCCCCGAGGCCTGGGAAAACCACGCCACCATGGATCCGGCCCGCCGCGCCTTCTACCAGTACCACTCCATGCTCATGGAACCGTGGGACGGCCCCGCGGCAGTGTCCTTCACCGACGGCACGCAGGTGGGCGCGGTACTGGACCGCAACGGCCTGCGTCCGGCCCGCTACTGGGTCACTGATGACGGCCTGGTGGTCCTGGCCTCCGAGGTGGGCGTGGTGGACATTGATCCGGCCAAGGTGGTCCGCAAGGGCCGCGTCTCCCCGGGCAAAATGTTCCTGGTGGACACCGCCGAGGGCCGGCTGATCGAGGACGAGGAAATCAAGTCCGAAATCGCCGCCGCCAACCCGTGGGCGGAATGGGTCCGCGAGAACCAGGTCCGGCTGGAGGAACTGCCCGAACGTGAGCACGTGCTGCACACCAAGGCCTCGATCAACCGCCGTCAGCGGACCTTCGGCTACACCCAGGAGGAACTGCGGATCCTGCTGGGCCCGATGGCCCGCACCGGCGCCGAACCGCTGGGTGCCATGGGTTCCGACACCCCCATTGCGGTGCTCTCCAAGCGGCCCCGGCTGCTCTTCGACTACTTTGTGCAGTCCTTTGCCCAGGTGACCAACCCGCCGCTGGACGCCATCCGCGAGGAACTGGTCACCTCCATGCAGGCATCCATCGGCCCCAACGGCAACCTGCTGTCCCTGAAGCAGGTGAAGACCAGCCAGATCGCGCTGAAGTTCCCGGTCATCAACAATGACGAGCTCGCCAAGATCGCCAACCAGACCGATGACGACGGCGACCGGATCGCCTTGAAGGTCCGCGGGCTCTACCGGCCCGAAGGCGGCGAAGCCGAACTGCGGGCCCGGCTGCGCGAAATCAGCGAAAAGGTCTCCGGGGCGATCAACCGCGGGGTGCAGTACATTGTGCTGTCCGACCGCGACTCCAACGCCCAATGGGCGCCCATCCCGTCCCTGCTGCTGCTCTCCGCCGTGCACCACCACCTGCTCAAGAGCGCCAACCGCACCAAGATTTCCCTGCTGGTCGAAGCCGGCGACGTCCGCGAGGTCCACCACGTGGCCGCGCTCATCGGCTACGGCGCCTCTGCGGTGAACCCGTACCTGGCCATGGAAAGCTGCGAGGAACTGGTCCGCAACGGCGACATCACCGGTGTCACCCCGGACGAGGCGGTCACCAACCTCATCAAGGGCCTGGGCAAGGGCGTCCTGAAGATCATGTCCAAAATGGGCATTTCCACCGTCGCTTCCTACTGCGGTGCCCAGACCTTCGAAGCCCTGGGCCTGGGACAGGAACTCGTGGACGAGTTCTTCCACGGCACCCAAACCCAGCTAGGCGGCGTCGGCCTGGACGTCATTGCCGCCGAAACCGCCGCACGGCACGCCGACGCCTACCCCAGCGACGGCGTGGAGGAACCGCACCGCGCCCTGGACAACGGCGGGGAATACCAGTGGCGCCGGGAAGGCCCGCCGCACCTGTTCAACCCCGAAACCGTCTTCCGCCTCCAGCACGCCACCCGGGAACGCCGCTACGACGTGTTCAAGGCGTACACCAGCGGCGTCAACGACCAGTCGAAGAACCTGATGACCCTGCGCGGGCTGCTGGACTTCCGGCTTGGGGACCGGCCGGCCGTGCCGCTGGACGAGGTGGAGCCCGTCTCCAGCATCGTTCGGCGTTTCTCCACGGGCGCCATGAGCTACGGGTCCATTTCCCAGGAAGCCCATGAAACCCTCGCCATTGCGATGAACCGGCTGGGCGCCAAATCCAACACCGGCGAGGGCGGGGAAGACCCGGAACGCCTGCTGGATCCCGAGCGCAACTCGGCCATCAAACAGGTTGCCTCCGGCCGCTTCGGCGTCACCAGCCTGTACCTGACCAACGCACAGGACATCCAGATCAAGATGGCCCAGGGCGCCAAGCCCGGCGAGGGCGGCCAGCTGATGGCGCAGAAGGTCTACCCGTGGGTGGCCCGCACCCGGCACTCCACACCCGGCGTCGGCCTGATCTCCCCGCCGCCGCACCACGACATCTACTCCATCGAGGACCTCGCGCAGCTGATCTATGACCTGAAGCGGTCCAACCCCAGTGCCCGGGTGCACGTAAAGCTGGTTTCCGAAGCCGGCATCGGCACCGTGGCGGCCGGCGTGACCAAGGCCAAGGCCGACGTCGTACTGGTTTCCGGGCACGACGGCGGCACCGGCGCCTCGCCGCTGAACTCCCTCAAGCACGCCGGCGCCCCCTGGGAACTCGGCCTGGCCGAAACCCAGCAGACCCTGATGCTCAACGGGCTGCGGGACCGCGTGGTGGTGCAGGTGGACGGGCAGCTGAAGACCGGACGCGACGTCGTTATTGCCGCACTGCTGGGCGGCGAGGAATTCGGCTTCGCCACCGCCCCGCTGGTGGTTTCCGGCTGCATCATGATGCGCGTATGCCACCTGGACACCTGCCCCGTGGGCGTAGCCACGCAGAACCCCGAACTGCGCAGCCGCTTCACCGGCAAGCCCGAGTTTGTGGTGAACTTCTTCGAGTTCATTGCCGAGGAAATCCGCGAAATCCTCGCCGAACTGGGCTTCCGCAGCCTGGAGGAGGCCATTGGCCGCACCGAGCTGCTGGACACCGCGGCAGCCATCGACCACTGGAAGGCCGACGGACTGGACCTGGAACCGATCCTGCGCGGCCCGGAAGTGGATCCGGGGGCGCCGCTGCGCAACATGGTCCCGCAGAACCACGAACTGGACCTGCACTTCGACAACAAGCTGATCGAAATGAGCGCCGACGCCCTGAAGAACCGGGCGCCGGTGCGGATTGCGCTGGACGTGGTGAACACGGACCGTTCGGTGGGCACCATGCTCGGGCACACCGTCACCAAGACCTTCGGTACGGAAACCCTGGCGAGGGACACCATCGACGTAACCCTGACCGGGCAGGCCGGACAGTCCCTGGGCGCGTTCCTGCCGGCCGGGATCACCCTGCGCCTGCTGGGCGATTCCAATGACTATGTGGGCAAGGGCCTCTCCGGCGGGCGGATCATTGTCCGCCCCGAGCGGGGCAACGTGTTTGCCGCGGAGCGCAACGTGATTGCCGGCAACGTGATCGGCTACGGTGCCACCAGCGGCGAAATGTTCCTCAGCGGACAGGTGGGCGAACGCTTTATGGTCCGCAACTCCGGGGCCACCGCCGTCGTCGAAGGCATTGGCGACCACGGTTGCGAATACATGACCGGCGGCCAGACCCTCATCCTGGGCCCGACCGGCCGGAACTTCGGTGCCGGCATGTCCGGCGGCACCGCCTTTGTGGTGGACCTGGACCCGGCGCGCGTGAACAAGGAGTCGCTGGAACGCGGCGAGCTGCGGCTCGAAGCTCCGGACGCCGAAGACATCGACATTGTCCGGGCACTGCTGATCCGCCACCTGGAGGAGACCGGGTCCGATCTGGCCCGGAAACTGCTGGAGAACTTCGAGGACACGGTGTCCCGCATAACCAAGGTGCTGCCGCGTGACTACGCAGCAGTGCTCAGTGCCCGCGCCTCCGCCGCCGAAGCGGGACTCGATCCCGACGGCGCCGAGGCCTGGACTCAGATTTTGGAGGTTACCGGTGGCTGACCCACGCGGATTCTTGAAGGTACGCGATCGCGTTACCCAGCCCCGGCGCCCCGTGCCGGTGCGGATCATGGACTACAAGGAAGTCTATGAGGCGCAGGAAAAGGGTGTGCTGCGGGCCCAGGCCGGGCGCTGCATGGACTGCGGCATTCCGTTCTGCCACCAGGGCTGCCCGCTGGGCAACCTCATCCCGGAATGGAATGACCTGATGTGGCGGGACAAGGGCGCCGAGGCCATTGAACGGCTCCACGCGACCAACAACTTCCCGGAGTTCACCGGACGGTTGTGCCCGGCACCATGCGAGGCGTCCTGCGTGCTCGGCATCAACCAGCCGGCGGTCACCATCAAGCAGGTGGAAGTCTCTATTATCGACGAAGCCTGGGGCGAGGGGTGGGTGACCCCGCACCCGCCGGAGCGGTTGACGGACCGTACCATCGCCGTCGTTGGTTCCGGTCCCGCCGGGCTGGCCGCCGCGCAGCAGCTGACCCGCGCCGGGCACACCGTGGCCGTGTACGAGCGCGATGACCGGATTGGCGGGTTGCTGCGCTACGGCATCCCGGACTTCAAGATGGAGAAAATCCAGGTGGACCGCCGCCTGGAGCAGATGCGCGCCGAAGGCACCCGGTTCCGCACCGGCGTCGAAGTAGGCAAGGACATCAGCTGGGAGCAGCTGCGCCGCCGCTACGACGCCGTGGTTATTGCCACCGGTGCCACCGTACCGCGGGACCTGCCCATCCCCGGGCGGGAACTGTCCGGCGTACATTTCGCCATGGACTACCTGGTGCAGTCCAACAAGGCCGTGGCCGGGGACAAGGTGAAGAACCAGATTGATGCCCGCGGCAAGCACGTGGTGATCCTGGGCGGCGGCGATACCGGTGCGGACTGCCTCGGCACCGCCCACCGGCAGCAGGCCGCCTCGGTAACCACCCTGGCGATCGGCCAGCAGCCGCCGGCGGAGCGGGCCGCACACCAGCCGTGGCCGCTGTTCCCCACGCTGTTCGAGATGGCCAGTGCCCACGAAGAAGGCGGCGAACGCACCTACCTGGCGTCCACCGTGGAGTTTGTGGGGGAGAGCGGGAAACTGACCGGGGTGAAGGTGGCTGAAACCGAGTTTGTGGACGGCCGGCGCGTGCCCAAGGCGGGCACCGAACGGGTCATTCCCGCGGACCTGCTGTTCCTGTCCCTGGGCTTCACCGGGCCGGAGCCGGCCGGACTGGCCGAGCAGGTCTCCGCGGAATTTGATGACCGAGGCAACGTGGTCCGCGACGGCTACTACATGACCGGCACCCCCGGAGTCTTTGCCGCCGGCGACGCCGGACGCGGGCAGTCCCTGATTGTATGGGCCATCGCCGAGGGGCGTGCCGCAGCGGCCGCCGTCGACCAGTGGCTGATGGGCAGCACCCGGCTGCCGGCACCCGTGGCACCCACCGACCGGGCGATCACCGTGTTGTAGGACTTCCTTGGATACGCAGCAGGCGCCGGCACAGTCCGGCGCCTGCTGCGTATCCGGTGCACGCTCCGAACAGCCGGCGAAAACCCTCCGGACAACCCCTTGCCACCTCGCTACTCAGTGTTACTATTTAGTGGTACTCAGTAAGACTAGATAGTGAGGGGGCAGCCGGTGGCGAAGCAGATGACCGAGATGCTCAAGGGCACGCTCGAGGGCATTGTCCTGGCGATCCTTGCGCTGAAACCCGCCTACGGATACGAGATCACGGCCCGGCTGCGCGAAGCGGGGTTCTCCGACATTGCAGAGGGCACCGTTTATGCGCTCCTGATCCGGATTGAAAAACGCGGACTGGTCGACGTTGAGAAGATCCCCTCGGAGAAGGGGCCGCCGCGCAAGGTCTACAGCTTGAATCTGCGGGGCTCCGAGTACCTCGCAGAATTCTGGAGCAGCTGGAGTTTCCTCGAGGAACACCTGGGCCGGCTCCGCCAGCTCGTTGAAAACCCGCCTCAAGAAGGAGCATAACCATGGCCGCACGATGGATTGAGCAGGTGACCGGCTCTTTTGAGGACAAAAAACGCTGGCACCGCTACAAGGAGCGGAAAGCACTTCTTCCAGCCCCCTACCGCACGGCAACGGACGGGCTGGAACGCTACATCATGTACGCGGGCGCCATCTCCAAGGGGGACGTGCTGGCGCAAATGCTGGAAGACCTCGCTGACCTGATGGAGCAGGGCGCGGCCGACGGCGTTCCGGTCCGCGGGATTGTTGGTGAAGATCCGGTGGACTTCGCCGAAACGTTTATTGCCAACTATGCGGACGGGCAATGGATCAGCAAGGAGCGCCGGCGGCTCATCGATGCCATTGACGAATCGGCCGCCCAGGACCAGGCCTAGCGGCGGCCGGCCTCCGGATTGCCGGGGACCGGGCGCTGGGAACGGGAGAAAGCCATGGATACCCTGCACGCCCCGGGACCCGCTGTTCGGGTACAGGGCCTGAAGAAGTCCTTCAAGGAACAGGAGGTGCTTGGCGGCGTCTCCTTCGAGGTCAGCCCGGGCAGCGTGTTCGCCCTGCTCGGCTCCAACGGTGCCGGCAAAACGACGCTCGTTCGGATCCTTTCCACCCTGGCGAAAGCGGACGGCGGCAGTGCCGCGGTCTGCGGGTTCGACGTCGCGGCCCGCCCCGACGACGTCCGCCGCTCGATCAGCCTGACGGGACAGTTCGCGGCCGTGGATGAAGTGCTCACCGGCCGGGAAAACCTGGAGCTGATCGCCAAGCTGCGGCATCTGGCGGATCCGGGGGAGGTGGCGGATGAGCTGCTGCACCGGTTCTCCCTGATGGAAGCAGGCCGGCGAAGAGTCGGCACCTATTCCGGCGGAATGCGCCGCCGGCTCGATATTGCCATGAGCCTGATCGGCAGGCCACCGGTGCTGTTCCTCGACGAGCCGACCAGCGGGCTTGATCCGCAGGCCCGCACCGCGGTGTGGGAGACCATACGGGACCTGGCGCGGGGCGGTACCACCGTACTCCTGACCACCCAGTACCTCGACGAGGCCGAGCAGCTCGCGGACCGGATTGCGATCCTGAACCGCGGCACCATTGTCCGGAGCGGCACGCTCGCCGAACTCCGGCAGCTCATCCCGCCGGCCAAGGCCGAATATGTGCTGCGCCAGCCCTCCCTGGAAGAGATCTTCCTGTCAGTCACCGCGCCGGGAAAGGAACTGCCATGACCACCGCCGCCGCCTTCCGTGACACCCGGGCCCTTACCGGCCGTTCGCTGCGGCACATCCTGCGCAGCCCGGACACCGTAATTACCACGGTGATCACCCCGATAGCCCTGCTGTTGCTCTTCGTCTATGTGTTCGGGGGAGCGGTCGCTACCGGCTCGGACGGGCCCTACATCAACTACATGCTCCCGGGCATTCTCCTGATCACCGTTGCATCCGGTGTGGCCTATACCGCCTACCGGTTGTTCCTGGACATCCAAGGCGGAATCTTTGACCGGCTCCGGTCCATGCCCGTGGCCAAGTCCGGCGTCCTGTGGGCCCACGTGTTGACGTCGCTGACGGCCAACCTGGCGTCTGTCGCGGTGGTGATCGGTGTGGCGCTCCTGATGGGATACCGCACCGGCGCCTCGGCCTGGGCATGGCTGGGTGTTGCCGGCATCCTCACCGTGTTTACGCTGACGCTGACCTGGCTTGCGGTAGTAGCCGGGCTTACCGCCAAAACGGCCGACGGCGCGGGGGCGTTCAGTTACCCGTTGGTTTTCCTGCCGTTTATCAGTTCTGCGTTTGTTCCCACCGATTCGATGCCCGGTCCGGTTGCCTGGTTCGCCGAGAACCAGCCCGTTACTCCCATCGTGGAAACGCTGCGGGCACTTCTGGCCGGGCAGCAACCCGGTGCCGAATTGTGGAGCGCCCTGCTCTGGCTGGGTGCCGTCCTCGCCGCCGCCTACACAGCGGCGGCCGTTGCCTACCGGCGGCGGACCGGCTGACATTCCGGCACTGCGGCCCGCACCGCGGTACCGGCGGCGGCGCCGGATTCGGGTATGGTGTGGCATGCAATCGAGCACATCGATTTGACTGACATGGGGGCAGAATCAAATGGACGAATTTCTCACCTTCGCCGGCATCACCGGAGCGCTGTTGCTGGGACTCTTGACGCTGGTCTTTTACATGATGAACCGGGCCGAGGCGAGGGAACTGAACAAGGACCCGCTTCGCCCGCCGGTGGTGGTCCGGTTCCGGCCCAAGGCATTCTTCTGGCTGGTTGCAACCATTGCCGGCGGCGCGCTGTACCTGTTCCTGGCTGTGACCATGTATCCGGTATGGAACGTGCCGAGCTACGCCGTGGGCCTGATCCTGGTGGTCCTGATCGGCGCCGTCCGTCCCATCTATGCCGCGAAGGTCGGCCAGCCGTTTACGGTCGCTCCGGCAGGGGCGACTGGGGAGGCACCGGACGGGCTGCCGCTGCCGGCACCGGCGGGCGGTGCTCCTATCCAGCAGCAGTACCCCGGCTACTACGCCGCCCCTGCCGGCACGGATGCCTTCGGGAACCCGCTTCAGGCGCCGCCCGCCCCAACTGCGCCGGTGCAGTACCCGGGCTTCTCCACGCCGTCGGACACCGGCCGTGACGCCGACGGCGGCCCTGCCCGAACCAGCTGACCCGCACGGGCTGCACAGATTCCCATCATCATTGGCGAAATTAGCCTCTCCGCAGCAGCAGGAGGCGCCATATTTTTCGGATTGTGGGAATCTGTGCAGCCCGGGTATCTACCGCCGGGCCGAAATGACTGCATGGCGGTCCCGCAAGGTGCCCGCACTGTGAGACCCGCGGCCCGGTCCCATGCGCAAACAGCCAAGGCGGACTAGGCTAGGAATATGAGACGCGCAAAGATTGTTGCCACTTTTGGACCAGCGATCGCCAGCTACGAGAATACGGTAGCGGTTCTTCGCGCGGGCGTGAATGTCGCCCGTATGAACATGAGCCACGGCGACCACTCCGTACACAACGCCACGTATGAAAACGTGCGCAAGGCCTCCGCCGAGCTCGGGATGCCCGTAGGCATCTTCGCCGACCTCCAGGGCCCCAAGATCCGGCTGGGCCGGTTCACCGAGGAACCCCACTTCCTGAATGTGGGCGATACCTTCACCATCACCACCGAAGACATCCCGGGCACCCGGGAAATCTGCTCCACCACGTACAAGGGCCTGCCCGGCGACGTGAAGGTGGGCGATTTCCTGCTGATTGATGACGGCAAGGTCAAACTCCGCGCCGTTGACGTCACCTCCACCACCGTGGTCACCCAGGTGGTAGTGCCGGGCAACGTATCCAACAACAAGGGCATCAACCTGCCCGGCGTTGCCGTGAACGTTCCCGCCCTGTCCCAGAAGGATGAGGATGACCTGCGCTGGGCCCTGAACCGCGGCGTCGACATGGTTGCCCTGTCCTTCGTACGTGACGCCGGTGACATTTCCCGCGTTCACGAAATCATGGACGAAGAAGGCCGCCGCGTACCGGTGATTGCCAAGATCGAGAAGCCGCAGGCCGTGGCCAACCTCGAGGAAATCATCGACGCGTTCGACTCCATCATGGTTGCCCGCGGCGACCTGGGTGTTGAACTGCCGCTGGAAGAAGTTCCGCTGGTGCAGAAGAACGCCATTGAGCTGGCCCGCCGCTGGGCCAAGCCCGTCATCGTGGCCACCCAGGTGCTCGAATCCATGATCGACAACCCCCGCCCGACCCGCGCCGAGGCCTCAGACTGCGCCAACGCGGTGCTCGACGGCGCGGATGCCGTCATGCTCTCCGGCGAAACTTCGGTGGGCAAGTACGCCATCGAAACCGTCGAGACCATGGCCCGCATCATCGAATCCACCGAGGAGCACGGCCTGAACCGCGTTCCGCCGCTGGGCTCCAAGCCGCGTACCCGCGGCGGTGCCATCACCCGTGCCGCCGTCGAAATCGCCGACCAGCTGGATGCAAAATACATCTGTACTTTCACCCAGTCCGGTGATTCCGCACGCCGCCTGTCCCGCCTGCGTCCGTCCAAGCCGGTGTTCGCCTTCACCCCCGTGGAGCAGACGTACCAGTACATGACCCTGTTCTGGGGCGTGGCTCCCAAGCTGGTGGACTTCGTCGAGCACACGGACCAGATGACCGCCCAGGTGGACCGCACCCTGCTCGAAGAGGAACTGGTGGAAGACAATGACCTGGTGGTCATCGCTGCCGGTTCGCCTCCCGGACAGGCCGGCTCCACCAACAGCCTGAAGGTGCACCGCGTGGGCGACATTGCCGACGCCGGCCAGCGCTACGAAGGCCAGGAGCGCATCAAGGAAAAGGTCGGCCCGTGGCCGGTCAAGGAAAGCAAGAAGGGCAAGGCCAAGGCCATCTAGCCTCCGCCGCCCGTACTGCACCTACAGGAAAGGTCCCGTCCAGATGGACGGGACCTTTCCTGTAGGTGCTTCGGTGTCTAGAAGATCAGTTGACCTGGTTGATGATGGTTTCGGCCACTTCACGCATGCTCAGGCGGCGGTCCATGGAAGTCTTCTGGATCCAGCGGAAAGCTTCGGGTTCGGTCAGGCCCATTTTGGTGGTCAGCAGCGACTTGGCACGCTCCACCAGCTTGCGCGTGGCGAACTGTTCCTTCAGATCGCTGACCTCTTCTTCCAGGGCCTTGATTTCCTCATGGCGGGAGAGGGCAATCTCGATGGCCGGAATCAGGTCCGCCGGGGTGAACGGCTTGACCACATAGGCCATGGCGCCGGCCTCGCGGGCGCGCTCCACGAGTTCTTTCTGGCTGAACGCGGTCAGCAGCACTACGGGGGCGATGCGGGCCTTGACGATCTGCTCGGCGGCGGTGATGCCGTCCATCAGCGGCATCTTCACATCCATCAGCACCAGGTCCGGTTTCAGTTCCTTGGCCAGCTGAACGGCCTTCTCTCCGTTGTCAGCTTCGCCGACGACGTCGTACCCCTCACCGGTGAGGATCTCGACAATGTCGAGGCGGATAAGGGTCTCGTCTTCAGCGACGAGAACGCGGCGGGCCGGGGCGTTGGTGTTCGACGACGCGGACTCGGTGGACTCTGACACGGGTGGCTCCTCAGGTACGGTCTCGCCTGCCGGCGGACCGGCAGTTCACGTAATCAGCCTATCCGCATGTAGAGTTGTTTTGCGTCCAACACGGCAACTACCCGTTGTTCGTGACACAGGGCACGCCCGAATGGCGGAATTGGCAGACGCGCTGCACTCAAAATGCAGTATCGAAAGGTGTGTGGGTTCGAGTCCCACTTCGGGCACCAATTGTTGAAGAGGCACCCCGGTCTTCGGACCGGGGTGTTTTGTTTTGGCTGCGACCAGCGCCCTGTACCTCGTGGAAGGATCCATCTGCCCTAGTTGTCCGAAGTGGCGGGTCCGTGCCCGTCGTCGGGATGGAGGTCAATCCCGTGGGAGGGATTGATCCGGAAATCCGTAAAGTCAACGCGCAGGTCAGCGCGGGTGGGGGAGCAGGCCATGATTCCCGCCTGGCAGGGCCGGTCCTCCAGCGGGAGATACGCGAGCCGCAGGCTGCTCCACCGGGCGCCTGGCCCCTGTGGCTCCAGATACGTCACGTGGATTGCATTGGCTTGGCGCGACAGTTGCAGGGTCACCTCATTGCTGCTGCTGCTCGCCAATGGCCTCAGCGACCAGTCCGACGTGCCGTTGGTGACCACCGTGCTCAGCTGCAGTGCGCCGTCGCTGTACTCCACCCCCGCCTTGACCCAGGTTCGCTCATTCGCCCGGATCATAAGGCCGGCCTGGTCATAGAGCGTGGTGAAGTCGCCGCTAAACGTCACGGCCACTGTGAAGTCGCCCGTCACCTCCCGGTAGAAAAAGTGTCCGCTATCCCGGATAAACCCATAGTGGGTTTCCCGCCAGAAGTCGGTCTCAAGGGCGGTATGAAGGGTTAGTGAGTCACCGGTGTCCTGCCACTTGGGCGGTTCGTTGAGCCACTTCATGCTGTTGAACATTTGCAGGCCTTCCTGACGGGTTGCTGCCGCACGGCACGCCGCGAGCTTAGCCAATAATCCCGGGCCGGGCAGCTACGGGACACGAGCCGACGCGCAAGCAGCCGGCTGGGCTAGGCTGGAGCGCGCCTTGCCCGCATACCAGCCAGAGGAGAATGATCCGCCGTGTCCGAACGGTTCCATGTAGTGCCCGCAAGTTATCTGGTCTTCCCGCAGGAAGACCGCGTGCTGCTTCAGCTCCGCCAGGGCACAGGCTACATGGACGGCTACTGGGCCACCGCAGCCGCCGGGCATGTGGAGGCGGGGGAGTCCGCCGTGCAGGCCGCTGTCCGGGAGGCCCGGGAGGAGCTCGGCATTCTCGTGGCGGCCGACGACGTCGTGCCCCTGACCGCGATGCACCGCACCAACGGGGACGGCCAGGCGATCAGCGAGCGGGTGGACTTCTTCTTCACCTGCACCCGTTGGACCGGGGAGCCGCGCATCATGGAACCCGGCAAGGCGGCGAAGCTGCAGTGGTTTGGCCTTGATGAGCTGCCCGGCGCCGTCGTACCCCATGAACGCTATGTCCTGGAGCGCCTGCGCAGCGGTGTACCGCCGATTGTCGCGTTCGGATTCGAGTACGCATGATCCACAGCGCAGGCCTCCTGCTGTACCGGCTGCAGTCGGACGGTCTCCAAGTCTGGATCGGCCACATGGGCGGGCCGTTCTGGGCCCGGAAGGACCAACACGCCTGGTCCGTGCCCAAGGGTGAATACCTGCCGGGGGAAGAGGAACCCCTGGCCGCGGCGCTGCGCGAATTCGGTGAGGAAATGGGGAGCCCGGCGCCGGCTGCTGAGTATGAGCTGCTGGGCAGTTTCCGCCAGTCCTCGAAAAAGACGATTACCGTGTTCGCCGCCGAGGCGGAATTCGCGCCGGAGCGAATAGCCAGCAACACGTTTGCCCTTGAGTGGCCCAAGGGCTCGGGCCGGGTCCGCGAGTATCCGGAGATTGACGACGCCGGCTGGTTCCCCGAGCCCGAAGCCCGGACCAAGCTCGTGAAGGGCCAGGCGCCGGTGCTCGACGCCCTGCTGCGCCGGCTGGCGGGGCAAGCCTAAAGGCTGAGGGATCCCCGGTCGGGGGATCCCTCAGCCGTTACCCCGCGAGGGTCTGCGCGTACGCAACCAGTGCGTCCCGGACAAACCGGGCACCGGAGGCGAACTCGCGGGTGTAGTGCGCCGCGAACCGTTCATCGGCGGCGTACATCTGCGCGAGGCCGGCCAGCATCTGCGGATCGAGCTGCCGCTTCCCGGCGCCGGCGGCAATCCATTCCGCGTGCCGCCGGGCAAGCTCCTGCACCTGCGCACTGTCAGGTGACAGCCCGCGGCGCTGCACGTCGTCCCAGGCATCCTGCAGGGAGGCGTGTTCGGCCGTGAATCTGCGTTTGCCGGCGTCATCCAGGGAACGCCACCACCGGTCGGATTCCGCATAGGCCTCCCGGCCCCAGCGTTCCTCCACCTCCTCGCGGTACTGCGTGGAATCAAATCCTTCAAACATCTTTTCCGCCATGATTTCCTCTCCGCCTTCCAGGGCAGCCAGGGTTGAGCGCACGGCAGCAACCTGCGCCTGCAGCCGGTGCTGTTCGGCCTGCAGCTGGACCAGATGCCGGGCCAGGGCCGCGGCGTCGTCCTGTTCACCGTGCAGGACCTTCCGGATTTGCGGCAGCCCCAAGCCCAGGCCGCGCAGCAGCAGGATGCGCTGCAGCCGCACCAGGGCGTCCCGGTCGTATCGCCGGTACCCGTTGCTGCCTACCCGGCTGGGCGGCAGCAGGCCGATGCTGTCGTAATGGCGCAGCGTGCGGGACGTGGTCCCGGCAAGCTTCGCCACTTCCTTGATGGACAGATCCATGTGCCCTCCCTTTCGCTGTATCTCCAGCGTAGAAGTTGACGCAGCGTCAAGGTCAAGCGACTGGCGAATCCGCCCGTCGGACGGCCTGCAGGCCGCCGGGCATATCCGGAGCACGGGCCGGGCGGCTACCCTCAAACGGTAGGACTGAGAACATCCCAGCAGTTGCTCCGGGAGGTATCCCCATGCCCGCACATTCAGCGCAACCGGCCGAACCCCAGTCCGCCGCTTCCGGGCGGCAACAACCGCAAGCCGCGCCCTCGCGGATAGGCGCCTACCTCTCGCCGCGCACGTGGCTGCTGCCGGTGCTGGTGCTCCTGCTCCTGGGCGGCGCCGGCACCGCGCTGTACATCGGCGGGCTGGGCAGCCCGGGGAAGAATCTGGACCACTTTCCGATCGCCGTGGTGAATCAGGACCGGGGCGCGGACACACCCGGCGGAAGCAGGGAAAACCTGGGCGGTAACATCACCGACCAGATGCGGCAGGGGTTCGACGGCTCGGATGAGATCGATCTGCGGGTGCTGTCATGGGATGAGGCGCAGGACCAGATGCGCGACGGTCAGATCCACGGAATGATGGTGATCCCGGAAACGTTTTCCGCCGATGCCCTGGCCCTGGTCAGCGGTGCCCTCAGCGACGCTGACGTGTCCCGCCCGGCCGTGACGGTCTATACCAATCCACTGGCCGGTCCGCTGGCCAGCAGCCTCGCCACCGGCGCCATCAACCCGGCCCTGGACCAGGCCAACAAGAGTCTGGGTGAACAGCTGACCGCGTCCGCCCAGACCGCCCAGGCAACGGCACAGGCGGACCTGCAACGCCGGTTGGAGGCGCTGGGCGCGGACCTGCCGCCGCAGCTGGAACAGCAGCTCGCCCCACGCGTTGACGGAACCTCCGCAGACCTGCTTGAGGATCCGATTGCCGTGACGACCACCGCCTTCGAGGAGCCACCGGAGGGCGCAGCTCTGGGCGAGGGCGCCTTCTTCTACTCGGTGCTGCTGATGGTGGTGGGTGTCAGCGGGTCAGTGTCGCTGCATTTCCTGGTGGATGCGCGGCTGGGGGTTGCGCCGGTGGAGCTGGGAACGCGTTTTGTCCTGGACCCGCCGCTGCGTCCAGGCCGCTGGGCCACCTATCTGCTGATGTGGGGGATTGTGGTGGTCGGTGCGCTCCCCACGGCCGGACTCATGATGTGGGTGGCCTCCGCCGTCGGGATGCCGATCCCGCACGGGGCGTTGTTCTTCTTCACCACATGGCTGTCCATCGTCACGGTGTCCGCCGTGACCCTCGCCCTGATCGCCCTGCTGGGCAGCGCCGGCATGATTCTGTCGCTGATCTATGTGGTCTTTATGGGCCTGCCTTCCGCCAGCGGTGTGGTGCCCCTGGAAGCGCTGCCCGGCTTTTTCCGGTTCATTGCCCCGGGTGAGCCGCTCTACCATATGACCACGGCCAACCGGGCGGTGCTGTACTTCGACGCCGAGGCGGACGCCGGGCTGCAAAGCGGGATCATTGGGATGCTGATCATCCTCCTGATTGCGGTGCTGGTGGCTTTGCTGGCTTCCCTGGTTTACGACCGGCTGCTGGGCCGCCGGGGCGCAGGACTGCCAGCGGCGGCGTAGGCAGCAGGCTTTATCCGGAGCGGGTGCCCGACGCCGGCCGCGCCCGCAGGTGGGCCCGCTCGCCCTGCGGTCCAAATAGGGCCAGGAACTCGACGGCACCGGGATCGGCGTTGTCCATCCAGTGCGGAGTGCGGGTATCGAATTCCGCGGCTTCGCCGGGCAGCAGGATCAGCTCCTGCGATCCGAGCAGCAGCCGCAGCCTGCCGCTGAGCACGTAAAGCCACTCATAGCCTTCGTGCGTCTGCAGGGAGGGTTCCCCGGCCGTGCGCCGGGCCGGGAGGATGTACTTGTACGCCCGGACCCCGCCGGCCCGCTCGGTCAGCGGGATGATGGTGGCTCCGTGCCGGCGCAGGGGCCGCATGTGTACACGGGGATCCCCGGTGGCCGGGGCGTCCACCAGTTCATCCAGGGTGACTCCGTAGGTTCGGGCCAGCGGCATCAGCAGTTCCAGGGTGGGTTTGCGCTGGCCGGATTCCAGCCGGGAGAGGGTGCTCACGGATATGCCGGTACCCGCTGCCACCCGTGCCAGCGTGGTGTGCCGTTCCAGTCGGAGGGACCGCAGCCGGGCACCGACCGCGTCAAGTGAAGTATCGGCGTCGTTCATAGGAAGAGTTTGCCATAGCGGCAAGAATATTGCTCCTGCGAAGTGCTCGGCCGGACACTGAAGGCATCGAAAACTACGTCCGGGAACGGACGGCGGAGGAAAGGCAAACTCATGGAACGAGCAGAAGAGAGCGGTACGCCGCAGGGGGCGTCCTACGACGCGGTTGTGATCGGCGGCGGTGCCGCCGGGTTGAACGGCGCGCTCGTGCTGTCCCGCGCCCGGCGGTCCGTTGCGGTGGTGGACGCGGGGGATCCCCGCAACGCGCCGGCCGCGCAGATCCACAACTACCTGGGCCGGGAGGGCGCCGCGCCGTCCGAGCTGTACGGGACCGGACGGGACGAGGTGCGCAGCTACGGCGGAACAATCCTTGAAGGACAGGCGTCCACCGTTCGGCCGAATCCAGACGGCGGATTCACCGTGCTGCTGGCCGACGGGCGGGAGCTGGGTGCGCGCCGGATCCTGGCTGCGTCCGGGGTCCGGGACATCCTGCCGGACATCCCCGGCATTGCCGGGCGCTGGGGAAGCACGGTGCTGCACTGCCCGTACTGCCATGGATGGGAGGCACGGGAGAAGGCCATCGGCATCCTGGGCACGGATATGGACGTGGCCATGCACCAGGCACTGCTGTGGCGGCAGCTGAGCGACGACGTCGTGGTGTTCCTGCACACGGCAGGGGAACCGGACGCCGGGCAGGCGCGGCAACTGGCAGCGCGCGGGATCCGGACGGTGGCCGGGGAAGTGGTTGGTGTGGAAGGCACCGGCGCCGCTGTGCGGCTGGCCGGAGGCGAACTGGTGGAGCGGGATGCCCTGGTGGTGTTTACGCGGCTGGAGGCCCGGGCGGGGTATCTGGCGGATCTGGGCCTCGTCCCGGCCGAGCAGTACATGGGGGAGGCTCCGTTGGGGACCGCCGTCCCGGCCGGGCCCACCGGAGTGACATCGGTGCCCGGCGTCTATATTGCCGGCAACCTGGCCAACCCTTCCGTGCAGGTGATTGCCGCCGCGGCGGCAGGACTGATGGCGGGGGCGGCGATCAACGCGGACCTGGTGGCTGAGGACACTGCGCTCGCCGTGGCGTCGGCCGCGGGTATGCCCGGGGTGTCCCAGGCCTCCTGACTGCCTACAAAAGGTAAACCGAGGACGGCGCCGCCAGGAAATCCCCCGGATGCGTTACGGGTGCAGCGAGCATGCCGGCGCAGGAGTCAATGAGGAAGTAACCGACGCCGGTCCAGTTCGGTTCTTCCACCCCGGCGTGGAGGCGCGCCTCGTACTCGGCGCAAACGCCCAGCACCATACCGCCGAGAATCGAGGAGCGGCCGTAGAGGACGGAAGGGGCGACGTCGCCCGCGGCGGCGTGGGTGCGGCGGACCAGTTCCTCCATCACGGGACTGGCCACCGCCGTACTCACCACTACCTCGTGCACGGACGGCGCACTGCGGATCTGTGACACGAAGCGCGCCCGCCAGCTGGGCACGGGCAGCGAAGCCAGATGCTCAACCCACGGAAGGATCATGGCCGCGAGCAGGTCTGGCAGGGCCGCATCGGGCGGCAGGGTCTTCAACAGCTCGGTCCGACGCCGGTTGGTGTCCTCCAGGTGCCGCGTTGCGAGCGTCCGCAGCAACTCGTCCCGGCTGCCGAAGTGATAGGCGACGGCGGAATGGTTGGCGGTGCCGGCGTGTTCGGCAATCCGCCGGTTGGACACCGCGTCGATGCCGTAGCGGGCAAAGAGTTCCTCGGCCGCGTCCAGCAGTACCGCGCGTGCCTTGTCGCCGTGCTGTCCCATGCCGCTCATCCCTCTTCCAGACGCTGTTCCGCACGTCGATTACTGATTTTACGCCACATGGCGTAATTTTGACGAGTTGGTCCCACTGACCCCGCCCGGGCCGCATCCGGCCCCCGGCGCACTTCGCACCACCTCGTATATTCAGCACAGGAGCACGTTCTTGACCAATTCTTCCCCTACCTCCACCGACTCCCCGCCGGAGAATGATCCGGGAGCGGAGCCAGCTCAGGAAACGGAAAGCCAGGACCTCGAAGCCGCCGCCGCAAAGCGGGCCAAGGCTGAGAAGATCGGGCGCTACGTCGCCATGTTCCTGATGCCCCTGCTGATGGTGTCCATGCTGGTGGGCGGCTACCTGGCTGCCATGCACTCACCCACCCCGCACAACGTGCCGATCGCCGTCAGCGGCTCCGCCCAGCAGGCGGACCGCTTTGCGCAGGCACTGGAATCCGCAAACGCCGACGCCGTCGATGTCCGGACAGTGGACTCTGCCGACGATGCCCGCCAGCTGGTGCTCGACCGCGAGGTCAGCAGTGCCGTTGTGCTGGGTGACGGAACCGCCACTCTCTACACTGCCGGTGCCGCCGGCGCCTCCCAGTCCAGCACGGTCACCGCACTGCTCGCACCCCAGGTGCTCGCCTCGGGCCTGACCCTGCAGACCGAGGACCTTGCTCCGCTGCCAGCCAATGATTTGGCTGGCCTGGGCGCAATGTTCATGACCACGGCCCTGATGCTGGCGGGCTACATGCCGTTGAGCCTGGCCCTGTCCAACTCTCCGGAACTAATGCGCTTCCGTCGCTTCGTTCCGCTGCTGGCCGGCTGGTCCGCACTGATCGCCGCCCTGGTCTGGACCGTCGTCGGCCCGATCATGGGGATCGTCGAGGGCCACACGGCCGCCGTCCTGGGGATCAGCTGGCTCGCCGTGTTCTCGGTGGGCAGTGCGCAGCTGTTCCTGACCCGCATCCTGGGTCCGATGGCCGTCCTGGTGGGCATGCTGTTCCTGATGGTGCTGGGCGTTCCCTCCTCCAACATGAGCATGTCCGTACACACCATGCCCGGTCTCTACCCGTTCCTGCACAGCTTCCTGCCCGCTGCAGCCACCGGTGAATCCCTGCGGTCCGTCCTGTACTTCGACGGAAACGGCGCGGGCCGGCACCTGATGGTGCTGGTCATCGGCGCCGTGGCAGCCCTGCTGCTGACCCTGGGCATTGATGCCATGCGCCGCCGCAAGGGCAAAGACAAGCCCCTGGCCGTCAACGTTGCATCCCTGCACGGCGGGCCCCGCCCGAAGAACCGCGCCTGGCGCTACGTCACCCTCGGCTTCCTGCCGCTGATGATGGTAGCGATGATGCTCTCCCTGATGCTGGGCGCCATGTACCAGCCCACGCCGCGGGACATGCCCGTCGCCGTCGTCGGCGCCACCACCGAACAGGCCGAGCAGGCAGTTGCCGGGCTTGAAGAGAACATGTCCGGGCTCTTTGACCTGCGCGCCATGGACTCCGCCGATGAAGCGCGGGACCAGGTCCGGGACCGGACCATCACCGCCGCCTATGTGCTGCCTTCGGCCGAGAATCCGAAGTCCACCCTCATTGCCAACCAGGCTGCCGGCATGAGTGCCCAGCAGGTGGTCAACCGTGTCTTTACGCAGGTTGCCGCCGGTCAGCAGATGCAGCTGACCACGGAGGACGTGGCACCCCTGCCGAACAAGGACTCAATGGGCATGTCCACCATGTACATGGCCATGGGTTGGATCATGGCAGGCTTCATGATCATCATTGTTGGCTCCACAGCACAGCCCGCGAGCCGTCCGCTGCGCAAGCTCGTGCCGATTACGGCCGGCTGGGCCGTGGGCTACTCGGCTCTGCTGTGGGTCATAGTCTCCGTCTTCGTAAACGCCATCGACGGCCACTTCCTCGCCCTTTGGGGTACCGGCGCCGTGGCAATCTTCTGCGTCGCGATGTTCACCGCGGTCCTGGAACGCCTGATCGGCATGCTGGCCATCCTTCCAGCCATCGGCATCCTGATGTTCCTGGGCATTCCAGCCTCCGGCGCGGCAATGTCCATTTACATGGAGCCGGAGTTCTTCCGCGTCCTGCATGATTACCTGCCGATGCCGGCAGCGGTCGAAGCCATCCGATCCATCCTGTACTTCGGCGGCGACACGGTGGGTTCACACCTGCTGACGCTGGGTATTTGGGGCGCTGTTTCCCTGGTGGTCGTCATGATTATCGACCGCATCAAGCCGCCCCGGGACGAAGCCTGGCCCACGGAAGAAGCACCGGTGGAGCCTGCCGCAGACAACGCCGCAGACCGCCCGGAGCCGGTCCGCGCCTGATTGACCGCAGTTCCGCAGCCGGCAACGGCTGAGGCAGGGCCCGCCACCAACGGTGGCGGGCCCTGCCGTTTAATGCGGGGGAGCCGCAGCCGTTCCTGCAGATCCGTTCCTGCCGGCCTGTCACAGAACCGGTCCGGCCGGTGTCCTATGTTCGGGCCGGCAGCCGCCGGTGCTGACGGACAAGGTAAGGAGCAAGCCATGGGCAGCACAGTACTGATTGTGGGCGGAGGATACGCGGGGGTGATGGCCGCCAACCGGCTCGCTGCCGCGCAGCGTCCGGGCCTGGCGGTCCAGCTGGTCAATCCCCGGCGGCAGTTCGTGGAGCGGATCCGGCTGCACGAATATGCGGCCGGAAGCCGTGAGGACCCCACTGCGGCCTTCGAGTCGCTGCTGCACCCGGCGGTCCGGCTGGTGCACGGCAGCGCAAAACGCATCAACGACGGCGACCGGACCGTGCTGCTAGCAGACAGCCGGACAATGCCCTGGGACTACTTGGTGTACGCCGTGGGATCCGGACACTCGACGGTACCTGCCGGGGCATTGGCAGTGGACCGGCTATCCGACGCGGCGGCGGCCCGCCGGGAACTGGCAGCCCTGGCGCCGGGCGCGGGGGTGGCCGTGGTGGGCGGCGGATTGACCGCCCTCGAGACGGCCGCGGAAACCGCCCGCGCCTTCCCGCAGCTGCGTGTGGCACTCTACAGTGCGGGACCGATAGCACCACGGTTCGGGGAGCAGGGCCGCCGGGCGCTGGAACAGCGGCTCCGCCGGGCCGGGGTGCAGCTCCATACCGGCAGTCCCGTTCCGCCCGACGGCGACGTCCGCCGTCACCTGGGCGCCGGCGTCGTGCTGTGGTGTGCCGGGTTTGCCGCACCGCCGCTGGCAGCGGTGAGCGGGTTGCCGGTGAACGGAGAGGGCAGGCTGCGCGTGGATCCGACCCTGCAGGTGCCCGGGCACGGGAGGATCTACGGCGCCGGCGATGCTGCGGTGATTGACCGGCTGGAGTACGCCTATTTGCGGATGTGCTGTGCCGCGGCGATGCCCATGGGGGCCGGCGCCGCCGGCAACATCCTGCGTTCCCTGGACGGCGCCGCGGGTGCGCGTCACGACAGCGGGTTCCGCGGCGTCTGCGTTAGTCTGGGCCGCAGCGACGGAGTGGTCCAGTTTGTGGCTGCGGACGATTCGCCGGCCCGCCTGCACCTGTCCGGCAGGACGGCGGCGGTCCAGAAGGAAATAATATGCCGCATGACGCTTCGGTGGATCCGCGGCGAAGCTAAACGAAGCGGAGCATACACATGGCCAACCGGTCCGAAGATGCAGCCCTCGGCGCCGGCGGTGCAGGCCCAGACGAAGGGCTGAGCAGCGGTCTCCCGGAGCGGAACTCCCAGTTCCTGAACCACCGTGCGCTGGTGTTCACGATTGCCTACGACATCCTGGGGACCGTGGCCGATGCCGAGGACGTGGTGCAGGAATCCTATTTGCGCTGGCGGGCGGTGCCTGAACCAGTGGCTAATCCGCGGGCCTACCTGGCGCGGATAGCCACCCGGCAGGCACTGAATTCGCTCCGCGCAGCCAGCAGGCGGCGCGAGGACTATCCGGGCGAATGGCTGCCCGAACCTTTGCGCACCGGCCCGGACGCGCTGGCGTCGGACCCGGAATCCGCGGCGCTCACCGCCGGCGAGGTGTCCACTGCCATGCTGGTGGTGCTGCAGGCCCTGACCGGCCCGGAGCGGGCTGCGTTCCTCCTCCACGACGTCTTTGACTTCGGTTATCCGGAAATTGCCGCAGCCCTGGACGCCGGCGAACCCGCGGCGCGGCAGATGGTCCACCGGGCACGTGTCCGGCTCCGGTCCGGCACGCCCCGGACGGCTCCGGATACCGGTGAGCACCGCGCCGCCGTCCAGCGGTTCCTCGCAGCCGCCATGACCGGGAAGGTCCAGTCCCTGCTGGACCTGCTGGCTCCGGAGGTGGTGTTGGTGTCCGACGGCGGCGGCAAGGCCAGCGCGGCGCTGCGGCCGGTCCACGGCCCGGAGAAGGTGGCGCGGCTTATGCTCGGTCTGGTCGGCAAGTACGGGGCCGGAGCAGTGCCGGAGTTCGTCGAACTCAACGGGCTGCCCGCCGTCGCTTTCCGGGAGGCGGGCGCGGTCACCACGGTTTTCCAGCTGGGGCTGTCCGGAGACGGCCGGGTGCAGGCGGTCTTTGCCGTCCGCAACCCGGACAAGCTGCTGCGCCTGCAGGGGTAATTGCCCTGGGATTTCCTGAGCGGGAAGCTTTCCGGGCCGGAACCCGGCTAGACCTGCAGAACATCCCACGGAGTGTGACTCGTGTGCCTTGTGGGGAAACACCAGCCCCAGGTGCCCCAGAGCGTGGGAAAATCTGCTCACGTCAAGGCAGCACGGGCGTGGGGACGCCGGGCCGCCAGTGCCGACCGCTGTCGAGGCCGGCAGATTCGGTACTAGTGTGTGATGCGGACGGCTGCCGCATCCGGGGGCCATAACGAAGGCAGGCTTCCGTGGCTCCCAAGACCATTGTGATCACCGGCGCCAGCGACGGGATCGGTGCCGCCGCGGCCAAGCAGCTGGCGAAGAAGGGCCACCATGTGGTGGTGGTCGGGAGGTCCCGGGAGAAGACTGCTGCAGTGGCCGGGCAGACCGGCGGCGAGTACTGCTTGGCCGACTTCGCGGAGCTGGACAGCGTGCGGAACCTCGCCTCGGAACTCCTGCAGCGTTACAGCCGCATTGACGTGCTGGCGAACAATGCCGGAGCCATTTTCGGCAAGGAACGGCAGGTCACCGGTGACGGGCATGAGATGACGTTCCAGGTGAACTACCTGGCCCCGTTCCTGCTCACCCGGTTGCTTACCGACCGGATCATTGCCTCCCAGGGCACGGTCATCAACACCTCCAGCGTGGCCAACCGGATCTTCGGGCACGTGGACCTTGAGGACCTGGAAGAGGAAAAGAACTACAACCCGCGCAAGGCCTACGGCGACACGAAGTTGGAGCAAATCCTCTTCACGGAGGAATTCGACCGCCGGTACCGCTCGCACGGCGCCACTTCCACGGCCTTCCATCCCGGCGTGATCGGCTCCAGCTTCTCCAGCTCCGAGGGCTCTGCCATGCGTTCGCTCTACCAGGCTCCCTTTGTACGCCGCCTGTTGCCCACCCCGGAAAAGGGAGCCCGCACCTTGCTCTTCCTGGCCGAAGGCACACCGGGGGAGGACTATCCCACCGGCCGTTACTTTGAACGCTGCAAGGTGGCTCGCCCGAACAAGCAGGCCGGCGACGCCGCGCTGGCCCTGGGCTTGTGGAACCGTTCCGTGGCGATGCTGGAGCCCTAGGGCCGGAATTCCGCCGAACCGCCCAGCACCGAACCGCCCAGTACCGAACCGCCCAGTACCGAACCACGCAGCACCGTGGCATCCATGGCCCGGCGCCGCCGCACCGCGGGAACCAACCCGGCCGCGGCAAAGCTGTGCGAGAGGCCTTCGACCTGGCCGGCGGCGCATTCCACCAGCAGCACGCCCGACGGCGCCAGCCATGCCGGTGCCTGCGCAGCGATCCGGGACAGGACCGCGAGGCCGTCCGGGCCGCCGTCGTGCGTCACTTCCGGCTCGTGGAGCCGTGCTTCGGGCGGAAGCATCGCGAGCTGCCCCGTTGGCACATAGGGAGCGTTGGCCACCACCAGGTCCACCCGCCCGCGCAGCCCGCCGGGCAGGGCGTCGAAGAGGTTCCCCTGCAGCACTGTGGCACGCGCGTCCAGGTTGCGCTGTGCGCAGGCCACCGCGGCCGCATCGATGTCCACGGCGAAAATTTTGTCCGGGTCAGCACGGCGGGCAATCACGGCACTGACCGGGCCGGCGCCGCAGCACAGGTCAACGACGACGGCGCGGGGCCGCTCCACCAGTTCGGTCAGCGCCAGCCGGGCCAGGAATTCGGTGCGGCGGCGCGGAACGAACACTCCATCGCCGACGTTCAGGCGCAGGCCGCAGAACTGAGCCCAGCCCAGCACATACTCCAGCGGCCGCCCGGCGGCACGCTCGGCGAGCATCCGTTCCAGTCCGGCGTCGTCCGCCGCCTCGGCCAGCAGCAGCGCGGCCTCTTCCTCGGCATAAACACAGCCCGCGGCCCGGAGCAGCGCAACAACGCGGCCGGCACCGGCCGGCGCAGGAGCTCTTCCCATGGCAGGAGTGTCCCGCATTCCGGGCGTGCCCGGTAGCGCCCGCCCGGACTATTCGGTGGCGGCCAGCCGGCGGGCGGAGTTCTCGTCCAGGATCAGGTCCGTGACCAGTCCCGCCCGCAGCGCGCCCAGCAGGCTGGTGGTTTTGGTTTCCCCTGCCACTACGCAGATCCGCCGGGGCACCTGCCGGAGCGTGGCCAGGTCCGGGCCGGTGCTGCGGTCATTAAGCCGGATGCCGTCCCAGGTGCCGTCGGCACGGTAGAACATAGTGGCGACGTCGCCCACTACGCCTTCGGCCAGCAGGTCATTGACGTCTTCCTCGTCCAGGTATGCGCCGTTGTAGACGTGGCTGGGCACGCCGGCTTCCATCGACCCGACGCCGAAGATGGCCGTGTTCATCCGTGCCTGCAGGTCCAGAACCCGCTTGACGGGCCGCTCCCGCCACATGGCTTCCTTCGTCCCGGCGTGGTCAAAGAATGCCGGCACCGGGAACTGCACCACGCGGGCCCCGTAGGCGTGGCCGAAGCGCTGCAGGATTTCGCTGGCGTAAGTGATGCCCGAGGTGCGGAAGTTTCCGGCACCGTTCATCTGCACAATTGTGCTGTCATGGGTGTTCTTCATCGGCAGGTGCTGGCTGACCGCCGTCAGCGTTGATCCCCAGGCCACACCCACAATGGCGTCCGAATCAATTAGCGGACCGATCATATGCGCGGCCTGCACGGCCACCCGCTGCAGCACCTGGGCGGGGGAGACGCTCTCGGTCACCGGTACTACGTTGGCCTGGATCCCAAACCGGGAACTGATCTGCCGTTCCAGTGCCGGCGCCCGGTCCGAGGGGCTGCGGATCTCTATCCGCACCAGCCCGGTGCTGCGTGCATGGGAGAGCAGCCGGGAAACCGTGGACCGGGAGATCCGCAGCTCGCGTGCAATCGCCTCCATGGTCAGGTTCTGCAGGTAGTACATCTGCGCCGCCCGGAGGGCGTCCCTGTCCCGCCCGTCTTTCTCCGACGCTCCGGGTCCAATGTGCTCCGGAAGCCCGGGAGTGAGACCAATGTTCACAAGTTGTCCGTCCGCACCGCTTTGTTGACCATAAAACCATTATCGCAGGGTGCACGTTTGTTCATTGACTCGATCGGGCGTGCCGGCGGCTTCGAACATTGTGGGATATGGCAATGCAGCCACAGAAGCGTTTGGAGATATACGTGGACAATTCCGTGAACCCCAGCAAGGACAAGACCGCCACCCGTCCGGTGGTGAAGCAGCTGAAGGACCGGCCCCGGGCTTCGGTACTGATCATCGGCGGCGGCATCAACGGCGTCGGCACATTCCGCGACCTGTCACTGCAGGGCGTGGACGTAGCCCTCGTGGAGCGCGGCGACTACTGCCAGGGCGCCTCGGGTGCGTCCTCCCACATGATCCACGGCGGCATCCGCTACCTGGAAAACGGCGAGTTCCGCCTAGTGCACGAGTCGGTCGTGGAGCGCAATGCGCTGCTGAACCTGGCCCCGCACTACGTCAAGCCGCTGCAGACCACCATCCCGATCACCAGCACGTTCTCGGGCATCACTGCTGCACCGATGCGCTTCCTGACGCACAAGCCGGGCAAGCCGAACGAGCGCGGCGCGCTGCTGATCAAGGCCGGCCTGATGATGTATGACTTCTTCTCCCGCGGCGGCCGCGTGGCTCCCAAGCACAACTTTGTCGGCAAGAAGAAGTCCCTGCAGGAACTGCCCCTGCTGCGCCCGGACGTTAAGTACACCGCCACTTACTTCGACGCTTCCGTGCACAACCCGGAGCGCCTGACCCTGGACGTGCTGCGCGACGGCCTGGAAGCCAACAAGCAGTCCCGCGCCAGCAACTACGTCAGCGCCGTGGGCACCACCGACGCCGGTACGCTGCTGCGCGACGAGCTGACCGGTGAAGAATTCGTGTTCGACGCCGACGTCGTCATCAACGCCACCGGCGCCTGGGTCGACGAGACCAACGATTCCTTCGGCAAGCGCACCTCTTTCATGGGCGGCACCAAGGGCTCGCACATCGTGCTGGACCACCCGGAGCTGCTCGCAGCATGCAACGGCCGCGAAATGTTCTTCGAGCACACTGACGGCCGCATTGTCCTCATCTACCCGATGGGCGACCGCGTCCTGGTGGGCACCACGGACATCGACGCCGACATCCGCGAAGCCTCGGTATGCACCGACGAGGAGATCGAGTACTTCTTCGAGCTCATCGCCCACGTATTCCCGACCGTTGACGTGCGCCGCGACCACATTGTGTACACCTTCTCCGGCGTTCGCCCGCTCCCGAAGCACGACGACACGCAGCCCGGCTTCGTGTCCCGCGACTACCGGATCGAGAAGCGCACGGACAAGCGTGCCGGCAAGAATGTCACCAGCCTTTCGCTGGTTGGCGGCAAGTGGACCACCTTCCGCGCACTGTCCGAGAACCTCGCCACCGAGGCCATGACGGCCCTCGGCATGCCGCGGAAGACGACGACGGCGGGTCTTCAGATCGGCGGCGGCAAGGACTTCCCGCGCACCGAGGCTGAAGAGCGCCTGTGGATCAACCGCACCGCCAACGAGGTTGCCGACCGTGACCGCGTCCGCGTCCTGCTGACCCGTTACGGCACCCGCGCCACCGACGTGATGGCCTTCCTGGCCAAGGGCACCGACCAGCTGCTGGCCTCCACCAACGAGCTGAGCACCCGCGAACTCGAGTACATGGTGCAGAACGAGCAGATCACCCGCCTGGCCGACGTCCTGATCCGCCGCACCTCGCTGGCCTTCCGCGGACTGGTGTCCGAGGAAATGCTCAACGAGATGGCCGGCCTGCTGGCCCCGCAGCTTGGCTGGGACGACGCCGAAACGCGCCGCCAGGTCGAGTCCGCACGCGACCTGCTGGTCAATATGCACGGCATGAAGATCGCTGCGCTGGCTTCCTAGCAGTTAGCAGCAAAAAGGGCGGGCACCGTTTGGTGCCCGCCCTTTTTGCTTTGCTCCGGTTGCCGGGAGTCCGCGGAAACTACAGCTCGGTGACAGCCGTCGCGTAGTCCAGGCGCGGCAGGCGCGGGTACCGGGGTTCGGTTGCGGCCGGAACACCGATGTTGACTACCAGGATGGACTGGCGGTCCATCCCGGCGTGCAGGTCAGCATCCAGGGCAGCGGCGTCGAAACCGCCCATCGGCCCGGCGGCCAGGCCGAGCGCACGGACTGCGAGCAGGAAGTAGCCCGCCTGCAGGTGGGCGTTGTTGTTGCCCATTACGGCGCTGAGGTCGGGGTTCGCGGCAAAGACCGCGCCCTGGGCCGGGGCCGGAGGGAAAATGGCGGCAAAGTGCTCGTGCCACTGACGGTCAAAGCTGAGCACGGCAGTCATCGGAGCTGCGGCGGTCTTGGCCTTATTGCCGTCCGCCATGTGCTCCACCAGCCGCTGCCGGGCCTGCGGTGTACGGACCCAGGTGATGCGCAGGGGCTGGATGTTCATGGCCGTGGGGCCCATCTTCGTCAGCTCGTAGATGGCGGCGAGCTGCTCGTCGGTAACCGCTTCGCCGCTGAATTCGGCCACGGTGCGGGCGTCACGGAAAAGTGAGTCCAGTGCTGCAGCGTCGAGCGCACTGGTGGATTGGATAGTGCCGTCGCTCATGCGCAGCAAACCTCCGTCATAGGTAATGGTTGAAGGTTTGACTATACATGGAGCGCGACGGTACTCCGTCCACTGTTACCCGGTGTTGCCTGTATTGCCCGGTGCGGCCCGCTGCTCAGGCCGCAGCGCCGGACGGCGACCACACGGCGTCGAGCCGCACGCCGGCGTCTTCCTCGGAAATTCCCAGCGCCAGGGAGATCTCGGTCAGCAGGGGCCGGCGCGCATGGCGCAGCATTTCGCGTTCGGCCTGGGACAGTCCGCGCGCGGCGTCGCGCAGCATCAGGTTGCGGACGACGGCGGCAATCACCATTGGATCACCGGTTGCGAGTTTCTCGCTGTTTTCCTTGTAGCGCCGGGACCACTGCGGGTCCTCGTTGTCCGCCGGTGCGCGGAGCACGGCAAACAAAGTCTCCAAGCCGGGGCGGTCAAGGACGGGCCGCAGGCCCACACGGGCCATCTGGTCGACGGGTACCCAGACCAAAAGGTGCGATGACTGCACCTGAAGGACAATGCAGTCCTTTTGCATGCGGGGATGGGTCTGATAGGACATTACGACGGCGGGGCCGTGGTGCGGATGGACCAGGACCTGGCCTTCGGAGAATGGCAATCTGCTGCCTCCTGACGAAAATGGAGGACCAATGCTCTGCGTCCTTAGCCGGCAACCGGCCACCCGGAACCAGCCGGATGGGACGGGCCGCACCTGCGAGCGTGGCCACTGCTTTCCATTTTACTCCGCTGCTTCGCTCCAATCCGGTCTATGAGCGCGGTTGGGGGTCAGCGGAGCGCGAAAAAGCGCGCTCCTGCAACTCCCGGCACGGACCTGATCCGCTGGCGCGGCAGAATGGAAGGGTGAGTTCTCCCTTTGACCTGCCCGCAGTCGGGGCCAACCTGGTGTTTATGCAGTCCCTGCCTGCCCTCGCGGAGGTTTTGGCGAAGGGGGCGGGAACCGCCGTCGTCCAGGCGCCGCCGGGCACCGGCAAGACCACTATGGTTCCGCCCCTTGCGGCCAACGTCGTGGCTGCTGCCGGCCGCCGGGGAAAGGTCATCGTCACCCAGCCGCGGCGGGTGGCCGCACGGTCCGCCGCCCGCCGGCTTGCCGCCCTGGACGGCTCCGCTGTGGGGGAGCGGGTGGGCTACACCGTTAGAGGGGAAAGCCGTACCGGCGCCGGCACCCTGGTTGAATTCGTGACGCCGGGAATCCTGCTGCGCCGGCTCCTGGCCGATCCCGGACTGGAAAGCGCAGCGGCGGTGATCCTCGACGAAGTGCATGAACGCGGGCTGGAAACCGATCTGCTGATGGGCATGCTCACCGAGGTGCGCCAGCTCCGCGACGACCTGACGCTCATCGCCATGTCCGCGACCCTCGACGCGCAGCGCTTTGCCGCGTTGATCGGCGGCGACGGCGGCGATCCGGCTCCTGTGATCGGCTGCCCGTCGGCACTGTATCCGCTGGAGGTCTCGTGGCAGCCTGCGGCGGCGCCGAGGCTGGACGAACGCGGCATCACGCGCTCCTTCCTGGACCACGTAGCGGATACCGCAGCCCGGGCCCACGGCGAGGCCGTGGCGGCGGACCCCCAGGTGGATGCCCTGGTCTTCGTACCGGGGGCCCGTGAGGTGGCGCATGTGGCGTCCCGGCTGCGCTCCCGGGCCGGCCGCGGCACCGAGGTGCTGGAGCTGCACGGCTCCATCGGCGCGGCGGAGCAGGACCGTGCGGTCTCCGGCCGCGCACCCGGGGAGCCGGCGAGGATTATTGTCTCGACGTCGCTCGCGGAGTCCTCGCTGACGGTGCCCGGTGTCCGGCTGGTGGTCGACTCCGGCCTGGCACGTGAACCACGCCGGGACGCGGCCCGCGGCATGAGCGGGCTGGTCACCGTTTCCTGCTCCCGTGCCTCCGCCGAACAACGGGCCGGCCGGGCGGCCCGGCAGGGGCCTGGCCGGGTGGTGCGCTGCTACGACGACCGCGCCTACGGTGCGGCGCCGGCGCACCAGACGCCCGAGATAGCTGTTGCCGACCTGACCGCTGCGGCCCTGTTGCTGGCCTGCTGGGGCGCTCCGGGCGGCGTCGGACTGGCCCTGCCGGATGCGCCGCCGCAGGCTGCGATGCAGGAAGCCATGGCGACGCTGAAGACACTGGGCGCGGTGGATGGCGGGGGACACGCCACATCCATGGGTAAGGTCCTGGCCCGGGTTCCGGCAGATCCCCGGCTGGCCCGGGCCCTCCTCGACGGCGCAGGGAGGGCGGGTGCCCGGACGGCTGCCGAAACGGTGGCGGCGGTTTCCGGTGACTTGCGTGCCCCGGGCGCTGATTTGACCCGGCTGCTGGGCACCCTGCGCACGGGCGGAATTCCGGGGGAGCGGCGCTGGGCCGAGGATGTCCGTCGGCTGGAACAGCTGGTCCGCCGCGAAGGGGCCCGGCTGCCGGCCGGCGGGAACGAGCCTGTGCCCGCTGCCGATGCCGTGGGCTTCACCGTCGCGTTGGCCTTCCCGGAACGGATCGCCCGCCGGGTTCCGGGTGCGGGTCCCGAACGGTACCTGCTGGCCTCGGGCACCCGGGCCGGGTTGCCTGCGGGCAGTCCGCTGACCGGCCAGGAGTGGATTGCCGTGGCCGATGTGGCCCGTGCGGAAGGCCGCGATGCCGCCGGCACGGGCGCCGTGATCCGCGCGGCAGCGCCGCTGAGCCGGGAGTCGGCGGAGGCAGCCTCGGGGCCCCTGCTGGAAGAAACACTGACCGCGGAACTGCGCGGCGGCAAAGTGGCGGCGCGGCGGGAGTACCGGCTTGGAGCCATTGTGCTTTCCTCCACACCCGTGCGCCCCGCCGCAGCGGAAGGCCGGCACGCCGTGGCCGCAGCGCTGGCCCGGCAGGGACTGGGCATCCTGGGATTCTCTGCCGCCGCCGACACGCTGCGCCGCCGCCTGGCCCTGCTGCACCGCGAACTGGGGGAGCCGTGGCCCGATGTGTCCGATCAGGCCTTGCTGGCCCGGCTGGAGGACTGGCTGGCTCCGGAGCTTGAACTACTGGCCGGTGGCGCCGCCGTTTCCGGAATCGACCTGAATGACCCGCTGCGCCGGCTGCTGCCCTGGCCGGAGGCCTCCCGGCTCGCGGAGCTGGTCCCGGAACGGCTGGAAGTCCCGAGCGGTTCGCGGGTGCGGATTGACTACCCCGAATACGGCGACGGGCGGCCCGTGGTCGCCGTGAAGCTGCAGGAGTGCTTCGGCTGGGCGGAAACCCCAAGGCTGGTGCAGGGGAGGGTGCCGGTACTGTTCCACCTGCTCTCTCCGGCCGGCCGGCCGTTGGCCGTCACCGATGACCTGGCGTCCTTCTGGTCCGGCCCGTACGCGCAGGTGCGGGCGGAGATGCGCGGCCGGTACCCCAAGCATCCGTGGCCCCAGGATCCGTGGAGCGCCCGGGCGACGGCGAGGACCAAAGCCAGGATGTGATGCACGGCAACTTGCGACCATCCTCACACCGGCCGCTGCACAATCGGCAGCGGTACGGCTCCTAGGCTGGAAGTGCGGCAACGATTCCTAGGCCGCAGTGAAAGGCTTCCTGCACCAGTGATGACCCATGTCCGTGAATTCCTGAGCATTCCCTCCGGCCGCGGGCACCGTTTCCCCGCCGTGCGCGTTGGTCTCGGCTTGTTTTTGCCGCTGCTGGTCCTGGTCCTGCTGGGGCGCACGGACCTGACCATGTACGCAATCTTCGGCTCGCTGACCGGGGTGTTTGGCCGCAGCGAGCCGCATTGGCGCCGGCTGAAGCACCAGTCCGCCTCCGGTGCCCTGATGATCCTGACCGTGCTGGCGGGCGTTGCGCTGTCCCAAACCGACCCGGGGCCATGGGCCGTGGTGGCTATTGGAACTGTGATTTCCGGCTCCATTTCCGTGGCCTCGGACTACCTCCGGGTCAGGCCCGCCGGTCCGTTTACCTACATTTTCGCCTTCACCGCCACCTCCGCCGCGCCCTTCGCGGGATCACTGGCTGAAGCCTTCCTGACCGCCGCGGCCGGGGCGCTCCTGGCTGTGCTGCTCGGTGTGGCCGGCCGGGTGCATGCCCGCCGGCATGCACCCGCGGTGCGACTCAGCCGTGTGCCGCCGGCCTGGGGACGGATCCTGCTGCACTCGGGCAGGTACACGGCGGCGGTGGCAGCGGCCGGCTCGCTTTCGGCGGTACTGGGACTGGGCCACGGATACTGGGCCATGCTGGCCGCCTGCGCGCCGCTGGCAGCCGCCGACGCCGCGTTGGGTCCGAAGCGGGCGGCCCACTTCATTCTGGGCACCTACGCCGGGGTGCTGTTCTCGGCCCTGCTGCTGCAGGTGCACTGGTCGCCGGTGGAGCTGGCGGTTCTGCTGGCCGTGCTGCAGTTCTGCGGGGAAATCTACGTCATCCGGCATTACGGGATGGCCATGGTGTTCCTGACGCCGGTGGCGCTGCTGATGACAGGGTTCACGCACAGCGCGGACGTGTGGGCGCTGACCGTGGACCGGGCAGTGGAGACCACCATCGGTGCGCTGGTGGCCGTGGCCGTTATCGCCGGAACAACGCGCAGGGCGCAGGCGTTGCGCCCGGGAGCCTAGCTCCTGGACGCAACGAACAGCTGCGCCGGGCCGCGGACCTGCGCCTTCACCGGATCGCCCAGGTAAAGGACCTTGGAGCCCTGGTCGATCGGAGCGGTGGTATCACCCACCGTGATTTCGGCATCCCCCAGCGCCGCCAAGACTACCGTAAAACGGCCCAGCTCAATGTCCCGCGGTGTCTCATCGAGGACCGCACGCTCCAGCAGGAGCTCATCGCTCCAGAGCGGAATCCGTTCCCGGAAGCTGTCTACCTGGACGACCGGGAGCGGTGCCGGCCCCGTCTGTTCCGTGGCCAGGATCTGCTGGAGCTCGTCCACGTTTATATAGTCCTTGGTCAGGCCCACCTTCAGGGCGTTCTCCGAAATGCTCATCACCACCATGGCCAGGCCGGAGAGGTAGGTGTGCATGCAGCCGGCCGGAGTGACCATGGCCTGCCCCGGTTCGAGGTGGAACAGGTTCATGCAGACGGCCAGCAGGATCCCGTGATCCCCGGGGAACAGCTCGCGGAGGCGGTGGACGACGGCGATCGTGTCCGCCACCGGGCCCGGGGACGGAGGGGTGCAGGCAGCGCGGTCCACGGCAGCATAGGTTTCCGCCAGTGCCCGTGCCTTCTCATCGGGCGTCATCCGGAGGATGGCATGGCTGGGGGATTCGTGGCGGAAGGCAGTGAAGGACCGCAGCCAGGGCAGGCCGAGTTCCTCCGCGATAACCCGCAATTCTGCCGGGCTGCGCTCGCCCGAGAGGACGCGGACGGGAGTAATGGCGACGGCCACCTCCAGCCTTGCGGAGCAGTCTTTATAGTTCCGGGTCCGGGCGTTCAGCGGCAGTCCCCGGGCCAGCTCGCGGATAAAGCCGGCCTGTGCCTGCTCCACGGAGGGATGGATGAGAATCTCCGGCGGAACGTCCGCGTCCACCAAGCGCATCCGGAAGGGGACGGGGCGATCCGGCAGGGCATCCGGCCCGGTGAATATCTCGGGATGTTCGACTATGAGCTGGTCCAGGGCGGCGGGAACATCGGCGGGATCCCACCGGATGAGCATCCCCGGTGCCTGCCCAGGCGCAGCGGTCGGACCGGTGGACGGGACAGGGGCAGCTCGCCGAGCCCCGCCGTGCAGTGAAACGGGGGGAATCGGCTGATCCATGTTGGGCCGCGAAACATCTATGAGGCCGTACAGGCGCGTCACGGCAGCGGAACCTCCCTCCCAAAGCCGTGTTGGACGATGAAAGTTCTGAGGCGGCGGAAACATCTTTCCGAACTCACATCACCGTTGATTGTGGATTCAAATGCTTACCCGTTAATTTTAGCGAGGGGGCGGGAGCGTGCGAAGCGGAAAGTAAGGCCCCTTGTGGTGAAGATGCCCACCTGCCGGAGTGATGCGAGCCGCATCCGGGAACCGTTGAATCCAGGCTTGCACTGGATGCATTCCTACACTCTTATGATTTGGGTGCAATAATTATCCGCAGACCGGTACGCAGTGACGCAAACCCGAAAGAGGTTACAGGCACATATGGCATGCACAGGAATGACAGTCTCCGACCCGTATTGCGGAAGGGGTTGAAGCAATGGAATTCCTGATGCTCCTGATCTGCCTCCTGTTCGGCACGGTGCTGGCCGCAGGCGTGGGCGAGCGGATCCGCCTCCCGTACCCGGTGTTGATGCTGATCTTCTCGGCAATGATTGCCTTCCTGCCGATCATCCCCGAGGTCCACATCAACCCTGAGTTGATCCTCCCGCTCTTCCTGCCTCCGTTGCTTTACGCAGCCGCCCAGCGCAGTTCCTGGTCGGTGTTCCGCCTTCGCTGGCGCTCCCTGGTGCTGCTGGCCGTAGCCCTTGTGGCGGTAACCGTGGCTGTGGTGGCCGGCGTGTCATGGGTGATGATTCCGGCTCTTGGCCTCCCTGCCGCCATCGCCTTGGGCGCCATTGTTGCTCCGCCGGATCCCGTGGCGGTGGAAGCTGTGGCCGGCAAGGTGAAGATGCCCCGGCGCCTGGTCACCGTGCTGCAGACCGAGGGCCTCTTTAACGACGCCATTGCCATCGTGATCTTCCAGGCCGCCGTTGCGGCCAGCACAAGCGGCGGCGTCGTGGGGTGGGACATAGTGCCCCGGTTCCTCATCGGGGCCGCGGGAGCCGTGGTTCTGGGCCTCGCCATGGCATGGGTAGTGGGCAGCCTGAACCGGTTCGTCCCCAACATGGTGGCCCGGTCCGCCGCAACCCTCGTCGCCCCCTTTGCCGTTTATCTGCTGGCTGAAGAAGCCCACTTCTCCGGTGTGGTGGCCGTGGTGGTCACCGCCCTGGAGCTGGGCCGCAGGGCCCGGCCGCAGGACTCCGAGGAGCGTCTGACGCGCACCGCGTTCTGGGACGTCGTGGAGCTGCTGACCACCGGCGTCGCCTTCGGCCTGGTGGGCATCGAAATGCGCTACATCATCGAGGATGAGGGTTCGGACCTGCTGGGCATGATTCCCGGCATCGTGGCGGTCTGCGCCGCGGTGCTTCTGGTGCGGTTCCTGTGGATGCTGGCGATCTACCGCCTCGGCGGTGCCGAAAAGAACCACGTTCCCGGCTCGCTTAAGGAAGTCCTGGTGCTGACCTGGTGCGGTATGCGCGGACTGGCAACGCTGGCCCTGGCCCTGGCACTGCCGGGCACCACGCTCGCCGGAGAAGCACTGCCCGGACGCAACTTTGTGGTGGCCTGTGCGGCCGCGGTCCTGGTAGTCACCCTGGTGGTCCCGGGGCTGACCCTGCCGTGGCTGATGCGGGTCCTGAAGCTGCCCAATGACCACAAGGACGCCAACCGCAAGGAACGCGAACTGGCCCTGCGGGCCGAGAAGGCAGCCGTTGAGACCATGAAGCGCTGCGGGGCCATCCAGGAGCTTCCGCCCGAGCGCCGGGCCGTCCTGGCCAAGCGGATGTCCTCCCTGCACTCGATGCTGCAGGGCGATGAGGAACACGATCCGCAGAAGCTGCTGGACCGTAAGGCCACGCTGGAGGTCATGGACGTGGTGCAGCGCGAGGCGATGGACGCCGCGCGCCGGGAGGTGCTTGCGGCCCGCCGGGAGCCGGGCATGGATCCCGAGGCCGTGGACCGCGTGCTGCGCCGGCTGGACCTGCGCACCGTCACCATGGACCACCGGGAACACCACTAGGGCAGTTAGACTGCGGGACCATGAGTACCAAAGAGGAAGCATGGCCGCACCTGGGAGCGGCTTGGCTGGTGCAGGCCGCTGCCGCACTGGCGCTGGCGGTCGCCGTCGTGCTCCTGCAGCTGTGGGTGTTGCCCGAACCGGTGCTGGTAACCGTACTGCTGGCCGTGATCCTGGGCGCGCTCGTTATGCTGCTGCTCGCAGTGCCGGAACTCTTTGGCTGGATCCGCCGCCGCTTTGAGCGCACCTGGCTAGTGGTATCGCTCATGGGTGTGGTGGCTGTTGTATGCGGCTGGCTGCTGGTGATTACCTTTGTGCTGGGGTTCGGGCTGCTCGTGATCGGATTCGGCTGACCGATTCCGCACCCGGTGCGGTGCACGCGTAAGCTGGCAGGCCGGGTCCGCTCCAGCGGCCCCGTATACCAACCGTTGTTTAGGAATCCTCCCTCTTGAGTCTTGACCCCCAAACCGACGTTTCCCCTGCGCAGGGAAAGCCGGGACGCACCCCTGCCCCCGACGCCCTGGACGCCCGCACCAAAACCGTGATCGGGCTGCTGCTGGTCTCCTCCTTCGTGGTGATCCTCAACGAAACCATCATGAGCGTGGCCCTGCCGCGGCTGATGTCGGACCTTGAGATCACTGCCGGCACCGCCCAGTGGCTTACCACCGGCTTTATGCTCACCATGGCCGTGGTGATTCCGGCTACCGGTTTCCTGCTGCAGCGGTTCTCCATGCGCGGGCTGTTCCTCACCGCCATGTCCCTGTTCAGCGCCGGTACGCTGCTGGCCGCCACGGCACCCGGCTTCGGCGCCCTGCTGGGCGGACGGATCATCCAGGCCGGCGGCACGGCTATTATGCTGCCGCTGCTGATGACCACGGTCCTGGATGCCGTTCCGGCGCATAAGCGCGGGCAGATGATGGGAAGCATTTCCATTGTCATTGCGGTGGCACCGGCCATCGGGCCCACCGTCTCCGGAATCATCCTCAATGCGCTGGACTGGCGCTGGATGTTCTGGCTGGTCCTGCCCATCGCCCTGCTGGCCCTCGGCCTGGGCGCGGTGAAGGTGCGGAACCTTACCGAGACCAAGCGCGTGCCGCTGGACGTCCTGTCCATAGTGCTGTCCACCTTTGCCTTCGGCGGGCTCATTTTCGGCCTCAGCAGCATCGGCGAAGCTGCGCAGGGCAAGGAACTGATGCCGCTGTGGATCCCGCTGACCGTCGGGGCCCTCGCCATGGCCGGCTTCGTGCTGCGCCAGCTGGTGCTCCAGCGCACTGACAGTGCCCTGATGGACCTTCGCACGTTTACCAGTAAGCCCTTTGTGGTGGCGATCCTGATGGTCCTGGTTTCCATGATGGCCCTGTTTGGTTGCCTGATTGTCCTCCCGCTGTACCTGCAGAATGTTCTCGGGCTGACCACGCTGCAGACCGGCCTGCTCCTGCTGCCCGGCGGCGTGGTTATGGCCATCCTCTCGCCGGTTGTCGGTAACCTGTTTGACCGGTTCGGTCCCCGCCCGCTGGTGATTCCCGGCGCCGTGCTGCTCAGTGCCGCCCTGTGGGGAATGACCATGCTCACAGATGAGACCCCGGTTGGCGTCGTCATCCTGCTGCACTGCCTGCTCAATGCCGGCCTGGGCTTCATTTTCACGCCGCTGTTCACCTCTGCACTGGGCTCGCTGGACAAGTCCCTGTACTCCCACGGCAGTGCCATCATCAACACGCTGCAGCAGTTGGCCGGAGCCGCCGGCACCGCCGTCTTCATCACACTGATGACCACCGGCACGACGACGGCGCTGGCCGACGGTGCGTCAGCTGTCTCGGCTGCGGCTTCCGGCGTCCACACGGCGTTCTTCTGGGGTGCGGTAGTCTCCCTCGTCGCCGTTGCGGCATCGCTCTTCGTCCGCCGGCCGACCAACGAGCTGCCGGAGACCGTGCTCCCGCACTAAAACGGTTGACCCGCGGTGTGATGCAGGCCATACTCACCACTAACTAAACGATCATTTAGCTGAGTGGAGCATCCCATGACCGTAACCCGGACCGACCGTCCCGCCTTCGAACCCGCCGCCGGCCAGGACGTGGATTCAGACCTCTACCTCTTGGACGAACTGCTCGACGAGCAGGCGCGCGACGTCCGGGACCGGGTGCGTGCCTTTGTGGACAGGGATCTGCTTCCAGTCATCAACGGGTACTGGGAGCGGGCCGAGTTCCCGTTTGAGCTGGTGCCCAAACTTGCGGCGCTGAACATAGCCGGAGGCACCATCACCGGCCACGGCTGCCCGGGGCTGAGCCGGATTGCCTCCTCCACGGCGGCAGCGGAACTGGCCCGCGGCGACGGGTCCATCAACACCTTCTTCGGCGTCCACTCCGGCCTGGCCATGGGCAGCATCGACATGCTCGGCAGCGAGGAACAGAAGCAGCGCTGGCTGCCGGCAATGGCCACGATGGAAAAGATCGGCGCCTTTGCGCTGACGGAGCCGGGCCACGGTTCGGATTCGGTCTCACTGGAAACCAGTGCCCGCCGGGAGGGGAACGAGTATGTCCTGAACGGCAGCAAACGGTGGATCGGCAACGCGAGCTTCGCCGACGTCGTGATCATCTATGCCCGGGACGAGGCCGACGGCGCGGTCAAGGCCTTTGTGATGGAAAAGGACGCGGACGGCCGGCACCCGGCCGGGTACACGGCAGAAGTCATCACCGGCAAGATGGGCAAGCGGGCGGTGCTGCAGCCGGACATCGTGATTGAGGACCTGCGCATCCCGGCGGCAAACCGGCTGGAGAACTGCAACTCCTTCAAGGACGTGAACAAGGTGCTGGCTGCCACGCGAGGGGGAGTGGCCTGGGAAGCGCTGGGGCATGCGGAGGCCGCATACGAGATTGCGGTGGCCTATGCCAAGCAGCGGGTGCAGTTCGGCCGGCCGATTGCCGGGTTCCAGCTGGTGCAGAACAAGCTGGCCAACATGCTCGCCCAGCTGACCGCCGTGAAGCTCACCTGCTTCCGGCTCAACGAATTGGGCGACGCCGGGCAGATGACCGGGCCCATGGCCTCCATGGCCAAGATGTTCGCCGCCCGGCAGGGCCGCTGGATTTGCCAGGAGGCACGGGACATCATGGGCGGCAATGGCCTGCTGCTGGAAAACCATGTGGCGCGGCACCTGACGGACATGGAAGTGGTCTTCACCTATGAGGGCACGGACAGCATGCAGTCGCTGATCCTGGGCCGGCACATCACCGGACTGTCCGCCTTCGCCTAGCCCAGGAGCCCGCCGCCGGCATTACCGGACCCGCAGGCCCATCACCTGCCCGGTTTTGCCTGCGGCGGGGTCCATTGCCTCGGGCCATTGGGCGGTCATCATGAACAGCAGGCCGCCGTCCTGGCCGCCGGTGGCGCAGGAGAAGCATCCCTGCTCCAGCTGCACGGTCTCCACTACGTTCCCGCCCGCCTGGATCCGCACGCAGCGTTCCCCCGGCACCTCGGCAAACCAGATGCCCCCGGAGCCGTCCCAGCAGATGCCGTCCGGCGCACTGCCGTTGACCGCTGCCCATTCCCCGGCCGGCGCCAGCCCCCCGCCGGTCGTAACGCTGAAGGAAGTGAGCCGGCCGGCGTTGGACTCGGCAACCACCAGCGTCCCGCCGTCGTCCGAGACCAGCATGCCGTTGGGGAAAGCCAGCCCGCCGGCGGCCTGCTCCGCGGATCCGTCCGGCCGGACCAGGGCAATGACCCCGTCCGCCTGCACCGCGCCGGAGTAGTCGTAGCCAATGCCGTTGACGTAGATGTTGCCGGAAGGGTGAACGGCAATTTCGTTCCACGGATAGTCCGAGAGGCCGCTGAGGTCTGCGTACGGGACCAGTCCGGCGTGGGGCACTTCCACCAGGACGTGGCCATCGGTCCCTGAAACCACCACCATGCGGCCATCCGGCAGCCAGTCAAAACTGATGGGGAAGGACGGTACCGCGGTAACCCGGCGGACATTACCGTCCGCATCCAGTGCGGAAATGGTCCCTGCAGTCCAGTCCGCGAACCATAATTCACCGTTGTGCCACCGGGCCGATTCCCCCATGCCGATACCGGACACCAGTGTGGTCAGTTCCGCCATGCTTGCACCTCGATTGCCTTGGGTCCCGGGCCTGCCGCCGGTGCGGGACCTCCAGTATGCCCGTGGGACGGGCGGTGTAACAGGCATGCGGGGTGCGGCGGCGCTCAGGCCGCGGCGCCCAGCATCCGCAGCGCCATGGAGCTGTGGTGTTCACCGATTGCTGCAGCACTCAGCCGGCCGTCGCTTCGGTACCAGCGCGCGACGTCAATGCACAGCGACAGCAGCGCGAACACGGCGAGCGATGTGTCCGGGACGTTGAACAGACCCTGCTCCCGGCCCCGGTCCACCACGGTGCGGAACTCCGCGTCCACCGCCCTGCGGATGTCCAGCACCTCGGCACGATGCTCGTCGCTGAGCGCGGCCAGTTCGAAGTTGACCACGGCCGACTTGGTGCGGTTGCTGCTCTGCCATTCCACGAAGTCCCGCACCATGGTGCGGATCTGTTCCACCGGATTGCTGCTGGTGGAAGCGCAGGCGCGGACCAGTTCCAGGGTGCGCTCGTGCCCGAGCTTGGAGATGCTGTAGAGCAGCTCTTCCTTGGAGCGGTGGTGCACGTACACGGCTCCGGGGGTGACGCCTGCGGCGGCGGCGATGTCCCGCGTCGTCGTGCCGTGGAAGCCCTTGGCGGCAAACGCCTCGGTGGCGGATTCCAGCAGCCGCTGGCCGGTCTGGACTGCAGGCACCTGGACCTCCGGGGATGGCAGTGAATGAGCGTTCAGAAATCAGGGTAACAGCGGCGGCGGGGTGGCTGCGCCGGTCCCGTGAGGCAGCAGCGCTGGAACCCAATTCGGCTGGCGCGTGGCTGTTTCTTCGTCCGCACCGCGCCCGCGGCGGCCTTCCGGACCTAGACTGAAGAGCTCAGGGGGAGGCGAAGCCCCGTGCGGGCTTGGCTGTATACGCCATACCAAGGGAGCATCCATATGTGCACAGGCATCAGGTTCTCGGACGGCAGCAACCTTTATTTCGCACGCAACCTCGACTGGACATCCGACTTCGGGGAACGGGTGGTGGTGACGCCCACCGGTTACGCCACCAAGTCGCCGTTCGGCGCGGTGCCCAAGATCCAGCACGCCGTTATCGGCATGGGCATTGTCCAGGAGGACACGCCGCTGTACTTCGACTGCGGCAACGACGCCGGCCTTGCCGTCGGCGGCCTGAACTTCCCGGGGTACGCGCAGTACGCGCCGGAACCGGTGCAGGGTGCCACCAACGTCGCAGCGTTCGAATTCCCGCTGTGGGTGGCCTCCCAGTTTGCCAGCGTTGACGAGGTCGAAGCCGCGCTGGACAAGGTGGTGATTGTCGACAAGCCGATCAACGACAAGTATCCGAGTTCATTGCTGCACTGGCTTATCGGCGACTCAACGCGGGCCATCGTCGTGGAACATACGAAGGACGGTATGCACGTCTTCCACGACGACGTAGACGTGCTGACGAACCAGCCCGGCTTCGACTGGCACCACGAGAACCTGCGCAACTACCTCAACGCCTCGTCCGCATTTCCCGAGGAAGTTGTGCTCAACCGGGCGCATCTGACCCCGTTCGGCTCGGGGTCACTGATGCGCGGGATCCCCGGGGACTACTACTCGCCGTCGCGGTTTGTCCGCGCGGCGTACGTGCATGCGAACTACCCGGAGCAAAGCACTGAGGAAGAGAACGTCAGCCGCGCGTTCCACACCTTGCAGCAGACCGCCATGGTCGCCGGCAGCGCTGCCATGGGGTCGGGGGAGTTTGAGATAACCACGTACACCGGCCTGTATTCGTCCCGGACCATGAGCTACTACTGGAACACCTACGACGACCCGGCCATCCAGAGCGTCCGGATGGCCGACCACAAGGCCGACGGATCGGACCTTGTGGTCATTAGCCCCGGCAGCTAAGCCAGGCGGGAGCGGACGATCTCGCTCACGGCCTTGCCATCGAACCGCCCTGCCACCTTGGCGGTCACCGGCTTCATCACCTGGCCCATCTGGCGCATGGACGGCTCAGTGCCTGCGGCGCGCAGGCCGGCGATGGCTTCGTCGACAATCGCTTCAACGTCTTCCCGGCCCAGTGGCGCGGGAAGGTAGGCCTCGATGACCTCCGCTTCGGCTTCCTCCGCGGCGGCGCGTTCGGTTTCGCCTGCCTCGGTGTAGATGCGGGCCGTGTCGCGGCGCTTAGCTGCTTCCTTCTGCAGCAGGGAAACCGTCTGCGCGTCGTCGAGCTCTACGGGAGTCTTCCCGGACTTTTCGCGGGTGGTGATTTCGCCCAGCACATTGCGCACCGTGGTGAGGGCAGTACGGTTGCCCGCCTTCATGTGCGTCTTCATGTCTGCCTGCAGCTGCTCTTTGAGCGTGGCCATAACCGATCCTCTTCCACTGGTGTGTTGCGTCCCTCCTATCGTCCCACCGGGTGACCCGCTGCTGCTCGGACCGCCTGCGTGGCGGGGGACACAGCGTCCGGAATCACACCCCAAAACCCCCCAAGTTGTCTTTAGCCAGTCAAAACAACTGATAGCGTTCTTGGTATGCAGACGGACCTGGAAGCGGATCGGCTGGCCGGAAAAATCCGGACAGCTGGACTGAAAGTCACTGCACAGCGCCTGGCGGTTTTGCGGGCGCTGGAGAACACCCCGCACTCCAGTGCGGACCGTGTTCTGGGTGTCGTCCGGGAAGAACTGCCGGCCATTTCGGCGCAGGCGGTTTACGGGATTCTGTCGGCTTTCACTGACGCAGGGGTAGCCCGGCGGATTGAACCCGCCGGATCACCCGCCCTGTACGAGTCCCGTGTGGGGGATAACCACCACCACCTCGTCTGCATCAGCTGCGGAACAATCCGCGACGTGGATTGCGTGATCGGCGAGGCGCCCTGCCTTGCCCCGTCGGATGACTCCGGCTTCACCGTAATTGCCGCCGAAGTAACCTTCAGCGGTGTCTGCAGCAGCTGCCGGCAACAGGCGGAATCCTCCGCCCGCTAAGCAGCACACCCGTCCGAAGCACCGGCGGGCCTTTCAATGGCGATTTTCCCTTTCCGGGCTGCACCATGCCCGGAATCCGCCTCGTCCCGGCCCGCGAAGCCGGCGGCAAAAACCCCGGCCCGAGTCTCACCGAACGCAATATCCGAGGAGAGAACTATGACCATCTTGATCAACCGACCCGCAGCAGCAACCACCACCCGGGAAACGAGCTACCGCGCCGCCCCGGCCGCCGCTTCATCCCGGCCCCTGGGCAGCTACACCACCCGCTACGACCGCCCGCAGGCAGCAGCCCGCCCCGAGGGCAGCTACGTCTCGGCCGCCAGCCAGGCAACGCGTGTCCGCGGCAGCTACACCCGCATGGAAGGTGCCGCACAGTGCAACCGTCCCGTGGGCACTTACACCCTCCGCGGCTAGGCTTCGAGGCCAGCCTGCGCCCCCGGCGATTACCGCCGGCCGTGCAACGGTAAGATGGGTGCTCGTTGTCCCGCGGGGCGAAGACCAACCCCTTGAGAGGACACCATGAGCCTGATCCGGCTGCAGGACGTCAACACTTCCTTCGAGAAGAAGCAGGTCCTGCGAGAAGCGTTCCTTCGGCTCGAACCCAAGGACCGGATCGGCCTGATCGGCCGCAACGGGTCCGGCAAGTCCACCATCCTCAAGCTTGTGCTGGGGCAGGTGGAGCCGGACTCGGGCACGGTAACCGTGGAAGCGGGGGTGAAGATCGGCTACTTCTCCCAGTTCTCGGAGCTCGACGGCGCTGCCAGCATCACCGAGGTCCTCGACGCCGTCTTCGGATCGGTCAAGGATGTGGAAGCCGAGTTGGCCCGCATCGACGGCGAGCTGTCCGGAAATCCCTCCGATAAGGAGATGGACCGCCTCATCCGGCGCCAGTCCGAACTGTTTGAAACCATGGACCGGCTGGACGGCTGGGACTATCCCCGGCGGATTGACACGGTCCTGACCACACTGGGGTTTACCGAGGCGCACCGGACCTGCCCCATTGACGCCCTGTCCGGCGGCTGGCGGAACCGGGCAGCGCTGGCGAAGATCCTGCTCGAGCAGCCCGACGTCCTGCTGCTTGACGAGCCCACCAACTACCTGGATGTGGCCGGCGTCGAATGGCTTGAAACCTGGTTCCGTGATTTCCGCGGCGCCGCCGTCATTGTCTCGCATGACCGGAAGTTCCTCGATGCCGTCGTCACCCGCATCGTGGAGGTGGAGAACTTCCACCTGCACGAATACCCGGGGAACTTCGCCGAATACGTGGTGCAGAAGCAGTTCCGGCTCAAGACGCTGCAGGCGCAGTTTGTCCACGAGGCCGAACTGCTGGCCTTTGAAGCAGAAGGCATAGCGGACCGCCGCGAGGCGGCCAAGGCCGGCGGCCGGTTGGGCACCCAGCTGGCCCGGATCAAGAAATCCCGCGCCCCGCGCCCGGTGGATGAAATCATCACGGCCATCTACGACGGGCTGCACGTCAAGGACGTCCTGGGCCGTTTCCGCGGACTGGCAAAGTCATATGGCGACAAGGTGCTGTTCTCCGACCTGAGCTTCGAAGTGAACAGGGGAGACCGCATTGCGGTGACTGGAACCAACGGCAGCGGCAAAACCACCCTGCTTCGCGTGCTCACCGGCGAGGAAGCTCCCGACGCCGGCGAGGTCAACTGGCCCAAGGGACCGTCCATGGTCTCCTACAACCAGATGCTCGCCGAACTCGACGACGACGACACCGTCACCCACGCCGTGAACTCCCTTCCCGGATCCCTGGCTTTCAGTGCGACGAAAAAGTCCGTGAACCGGTTCCTGACAATGTTCCAGTTCTCCGAAGCGGACCTGACCGCCAAAATCGGCAACCTGTCCGGCGGCCAGCGCGCCCGCGTAGCCATGGCACAGTGCCTGCTTTCCGGTGCCCCCGTACTGCTGCTGGATGAACCCACCAACCACCTTGACATGTCCAGCACCCAGGTCATGGAGCGGGCCCTGCTGCATTTCCCGGGAGCGGTCATTGTGGTCAGCCACGACCGGTTCTTCACCGAAAAAATAGCCACCCGCTGGTTCATTTTCGGTGCGGAAGGTTCTGCTCCCGGGCAAGTGGAGATCCGCGAAGGCTGACCCCTCCGGCACGCCGGTTCCGCGGGGCACCTGTTTGTGCGGCGAAAGCCGCGGTAATGTTCAGGCGGTGTTCGACGGACCCAGCCTCGTCTTTTTCGCCGCCGGATTGGCGGTGTTCATGGCCGCCGTGCTGCCCAAAATCCTGCGCGACATACCCGTGTCGATGCCCATGGTGTTCCTGGGCGCCGGCATCCTGGCCTTTACCGTGCTCCGGAACCTGCCGGATCCGGACCCGGTCCGGTACGCCGACGTCACCACGCACCTGACCGAAGTATGCGTCATCATCTCGCTGATGGGCGCCGGGCTCGCCCTGGACCGGCCCGTCGGGTGGCGGCGCTGGTCCACCACCTGGCGGATGCTCGGCCTTGCCATGCCGCTGACCCTGCTGGGACTGACCCTGCTGAACCTGTGGCTGCTCGGCGTCGGACTGGCTGCCGCAGTGCTGGTGGCCGCCGCCCTGGCGCCCACCGACCCGGTGCTCGCCTCCGAGGTGCAGGTGGGGGAGCCGGCCGATGACGAGGAAGAAGACGCCGAAGGGGAAGCAGAGGATGAAGTCCGCTTCGGGCTGACGTCAGAGGCCGGGCTGAATGACGGACTGGCGTTCCCCTTTGTGTACCTGGCGATTGCCCTGAGCGTGGTGGGCACCGCGCCGTCGGCATGGCTGCCGCACTGGCTTGCCGTTGATGTCCTCTGGCGGATTGGGATGGGCGTGCTCCTGGGCTTCGCCACCGGCAAGGGACTCAGCCGGATTTTCTTCTCCGCCCGGCTTGAGAGCATCCGGCTGTCCAACCACTCCGAAGGCTTCGTCGCCCTGGCCTCCACCTTCCTGGCCTACGGCATCACCGAGATGCTGGACGGCTACGGGTTTGTTGCCGTGTTTGTATGCGCCGTCACCATCCGTGCCGCCGAACGCACGCACGGCTACCACCGGGTGCTCCACAGCTACGTCGAGCAGCTGGAGCGGCTGCTCACAGTAGTGATCCTGGTGCTGCTGGGAGGGGCCATTGCCCGGGGGCTGCTGGCCGGCATCGGCTGGCGCGAAATAGCCGTGGCCGCGGCCTTCCTGCTGCTGGTACGGCCGCTGGCGGGCTGGATCAGCCTGCTTGGCGGCCGGCCCGGGCGCCGTGAACGGCTGGCCATTGCCTTCTTCGGCGTCCGCGGCATCGGCTCGCTGTACTACCTGGGCTATGCCCTGGGCAAGGGGAACTTTCCCGGCGGCGAGCAGCTGTGGGCGATGATCGGCCTGGTGGTAGCCTCCTCGATTGTCCTGCACGGCGTCACCGCCGCCCCGGTCATGAACCGGCTGGACCGCCTGCGCGAGCGGGTGGCGGAAGAGCGCTTCGGCGACGGCCGGCAGGCGCCGGACACCCCGGTCTAAGCCCGTCTCCACCAGCCGCTCTGGCAGCGACAGGCCGCCGTTGCTACCTTGGCGGGATGGATGCGCGCGTGCACGGCACGGAGGATCCCTGGCCCGCCGGACCGAGGGTGGCCCCGCCCGTGCTGATGGCCCAGAGCTGGGCCAATACGGTGTTCCTGCACTGGCGGATCGACCCGGCCGCGGCAGCCCCATATATGCCGCCGGGCGTGGAGCCCGATGTATACCGCGGGTCCAGCTACGTGGGCCTCATCGGCTTCCGGGCTCCGGAGACGCGGCTGTGCGGTGTCCGGGTGCCATGGTTCGGTTCATTCACGGAAATCAACGTCCGCCTGTATTCCCGCGGGCAGGACGGCAGCCGCGGGGTGCTGTTCCTGAGCCTGGACGCCTCACGCCTGGCGCCGGTGCTGGCGGCCCGCGCGCTGCGCATCCCCTATGTCTGGTCCCGCTGCCGGCCCACACGCTCGGGCTGGTCCTGGGGGTACGACGTCGAGCGGTTCCGCAGGCAGGCACGGTCCTCCTTCACGGCGGTACCCGACTATGCCAACCAGGCCGATGATGAGCTGTCCCTGTGGCTCAGCGCCCGCTTCGGGCTGCATTCCGCGTTTGCCGGGCGAACCGTATTCATTCCCATTTCGCACCGGCCCTGGCCGCTGCATCCGGCCCGGCTGACCCATTTCTACGACGAGCTGGTGCCTGCTGCCGGGCTGCCGGTATCCGGACCGCCGGACACCGTGCATTTCTCCACCGGGGTGCGGACACTGTTCGGGCGGCCCTGGCGGGTGGCTTGATTCCGGCGCAGTTCCCGGCGCAGTCCCTGTTCGCCGCGGTGCATCAGCATGCTGTGGGCGGCGGTGAAGACCGGCCGTGCCACCGGGGTGAGCAGCCGCATCCAGGGACGCGTGGGCGTGACCCGCCAGTCGATCAGCATGCGGGTCCGCTGCGGGACCCGGGGGTCGGGGGAGAGGCGGATCCGGCCGGTGCCGACCAGGTCGCCGCCGGCGTCGAACTCTATGAGGCGGGGGAAGTCCGCGCGCGTGGGCCGGATCGAGATGCTCAGCCGGTAGCCCAGGGCCGCCCTGAACTGCAGTGCCGCGGTGGTTGCCAGCAGGCGGGCGTCGTCGGTGCCCGTATCGGCTTCCGGGGCGGTTGTCAGCTCCTCGAGTGTGCATCCCGGCCACCAGCGCGGCCAGCTCATGTCGCTCCCGGCGACCAACGCCCAAATCTCTTCCGGACCGGCAGGGAGCAGCCAGCAGGAGGGCAGATTGTAGAGACCGGGCATCCCACCAGCATGCCATCCCGGCGCAGATGCCCGGAAAAGGCACCCGCACCGGGATGGCCGGCGGGATTACTCAGCTGAGGTAGTAGGGAACGGGCAGCTCCAGTCCCCGTTCAGCCATCACCTCACGCAACCGGGTGGGGTAATCGGTGATGAGGCCGTCCACGCCCAGATCCATCAGCGCATTCATGTCAGCCGTTTCGTTGACCGTCCACGGGATGACGGTCAGCCCCATTTCGTGGGCGTCGGCGATCATCTCGGGGGTGACGGTAGTGGCGATGGGGGAGACGACGTCGTACCCCTGGGCCGCAGCGGCCCGCGGAACTGAACCGCCAAAGTCGTCAATGTCGATCCCGCCCAGCTGGGGTGCCGCACCGGGCTGGCCGACCCCCAGCTCCTCGGCCGTACCGGCCAGAGCCACCAGCGTCAGGTCGGGGGCGGTTTGGGCCACGATATTCAGGGTGGACCAGTCGAAGGACTGGATGGTGGTCCGGGCGGACTTGCCCGCCTCCCGGACTTCGGCCACAACGGCCTCGGTCAGCGCGACGCTGGCCGGTCCTCCCGCCATTCCCTCTTCGACCTTGGTTTCCACATTGAACCGGACCGTGTCGGCACGGTACTGGTCGGCCAGGTCGTAGACGTCACTGAGTTCGGCGATGCGGTTGCCCTCCACCACGTCCTGTTCGGGGAACCCCGGCAGCTGCTGGTAGCCGCAGTCCAAGGTCTGCACCTGGGCCCAGCTCAGTTCCGCCACCCGGTCACCCACGTAGGGGAACTCGGGGTCCCCGGCACTGGCGGCACCCGTGTCGATGCATTTCTCGGGCTGGATGAGGTCGTCATGCCAGACGATGATCCGGCCGTCCTCGGTCAGGTGCGTGTCCAGTTCCAGGGTGCTCACACCGAGTTTCAATGAATGGGCGAAGGCGGCCAGCGATTCCTCGGTGTTTTCCCCTCGGCCGCCGCGGTGCGACTGCAGGTCAAAGTCCTGCTCCGTGCCGGAACGCATGACCTCAGTCATCACGTCGAAGATCCGGGTGTTCTCGTAGACGCCGGACAGCATTTCCGCGCCCGGACCCATGGCCGTCAGCGGCACGTCCTCGCCGGTGTGGCCGCCGGTTGTCCAGTCGATCCGGTACTGCTTGTCCGAACCTGCGACGCTGAAGGGTTCTTCCTGCACCGGGCTGTCCGGGTTGGTCTCGTCATTGAGCGGCTCAATTGCCATGCCGCCGGTCTCGTGGTCCCCAACCGTGATGAGCAGGGTATTGCCGTCCTGCTCGGCGAACTCCTTGGCCAGCGCCACGGACCGGTCGAACTGGATGCCCGATTCAATGGTGAGGGCTCCGTTGTTCACATGGCTGAAGGCGTCAATGCCCTCCTCCTCGACCATCAGGAAGAATCCGTTGTCGCCTTCTGTGCCGTCCAGCACGTCCAGGGCTTTCTGCGTCATTTCCGTCAGCGGTACTACGGGTTCGTACTGTGCCTCAACGTCGTCGCCGTACTGGAACATCTCCTCGTTGGCGAACAGCCCCAGGATCTTTCCGCCGTCGGCGGCCTGCAGTCCGGCCCGGTCCGAGACGTACTCGTAGCCCTGGTTCTGGGCCTCTTCGACGAGGTTGCCCTCGGTTCCGGCGCTTTCCTCGGACTCGTCCTCCGGCGGGTTGTCGGGGAACCGGCCCGGGTCACCTGCCGGGTACCAGTGGTCTTCTCCGCCGCCCAGGATGACTTCGGGGTGGGAGCTGCGAAGGAACTGGGCGGCGATGGCGCTCTGCTCATCCCGGTCCAGCACATGAGAGCCAAACGCCGCCGGGGTGGCGTCCGTAACCTGGCTTGTGGTGACCAGGCCCGTGGACTTCCCCAATCCTTCGGCGATCTCCAGTGCAGTGGTTACCGGCTGGCGGTTAATGTCCGTGCCGATGGCCCCGTTGTACGTCTTGACGCCGGTGGACATGGAGGTGGCTGCTGCAGCTGAATCGGTGACGAATGTTTCTTCATCAGCGGAGTTGGTGTGGACACGTCCCACCTCCGGGAGGGTGTCCATGGTGAGTTCGCCGGTGAGCCCCACGGAGGCCAGCCGGATAGCGTCTCGCTGGCTGGCGCCCATGCCGTCGCCGACCATCAGGATGACGTTCACCGATTCGTCGTTGTCCCCGTTGCCGCCGGTAGGGCTGGGAGTTGGGCTCGCCGTCGGGCTGGAGGTTTCGCTGGCGGTTGGACTGGATGTTGGAGTCGGCGAGCCGGTGGCTGTGCCGCTGGGTCCGGGGGAGCCGGTGGGATTTGCCGTTCCGCCCGTAGCCGGTATGCCCCCCATGCCGCATCCTGCCAGGACGCAGACGCTTAGTACCGCGGTGGATAATGCCGAAGCCGTCTTATTCATGTGGATTCCCCTGCGAGTGACTTGCCTTGGTCCCCCTGACGGGAGCCACACTCTGCACCGGCAGACAAGGTGTCAACAGAAGGCAGGGGTATTCGCGGGCAGCCTACTCGAAGGGGGCAGGATCTCCGGTGCCGCGGCGGACCACCTCGGGAGCGCCGCTGGAGAAGTCCACCACCGTGGTCAGGTCCGGGCCGCAGAAGCCGGAGTCGATCACGGCATCCACCTGGTGGTCCAGCCGTTCCTTGATCTCCCAGCCCTGAGTCATCGGTTCTTCGTCACCGGGCAGCAGCAGCGTGCTGGAAAGCAGGGGTTCGCCCAAGGCATCCAGCAGGGACTGGACCACGGCGTTGTCCGGGATGCGCACGCCTACGGTGCGCTTTTTGGGGTGCGACAGCCACCGGGGAACTTCCTTGACTGCCGGAAGGATGAACGTATAGCTGCCGGGGGTGGCGGCCTTGACGCTGCGGAACACCGAGTTGTCCAGCTGGACGAACTGCCCCAGCTGGGCGAAGTCCCGGCAAACCAGGGTGAAGTGGTGTTTGTCGTCCAGCTGCCGGATCTGCCGGATACGTTCCAGGCCCTCCCTGTTTCCCAGCTGGACGCCCAGGGCGTAGCAGGAGTCGGTGGGGTAGGCGATGAGTCCGCCGGAGCGGAGCATCTCCACAATCTGGTTAACGGACCGCGGCTGCGGATTCTCGGGGTGGACATCAAAGTATCTGGCCATGCTCAAAGCCTACCGGGACGGCTTGGCTACGCAGCCCGGAGCGCATAGGCGAGCGCTGACTCGGCCACGGATAGTTCATCTCCAGTCCGGCCGAAACCGGGCAGCGGCGCCGGCAATCGCGTTCCCGGTCCTGGCGGGGCGCCGGGCAGGGGCGGAGCAGCAGAGCAGTAGGTGTGGCCGGTGGGTGTGCGGGTTTCCACGGTGTGCGTTTCCACGGTATGCAGAGTGTGCCCGGACTTGTGGGGCAGCAGCACCGTCCGTGCCGACCAGCCCGGTGCTTCCTTTGCATGGTTGCATGCTTCGCACAGGCCCTGTCCGTTGTCACCGGTAGTGGGTCCGCCGTGGCGGTGCGGCCGCACATGGTCAATGTGCCGAATGGGTGCGCCGCACCAAGGCATACGGCAGGTCTGGTCCCGTGCGGCTATGAAGCGGGCCAGGGAAGCCGGAAACAGCCGCGCGCGGGAATCCATTGCTACCAGCTCACCGGTTTCCGGGGCTGTGTACAACCGGCGAATCCACGTCCGGGCGGTCTTGTCCGACCGCCTGGCCGAGGTGCTGTCCGCCTGGGCGTCTGCGCGCCCGTCTGCGCGGTTGCCCCCGTCCCCGGTACGTCCGCCGCCTTGCCGGCGGACCAGGTCCCTTGCCCACTGGGCCGGAACCGGACCGTACCCGGGCACAAGTGCCGGTTCGGACTCGCCGGCAAGCAGCGTTCGGTCCGTCATGACCAACTGGACCTCTACCCCCATTCGGCCGGCATCGGCGCGGCCCGTAATGCGTTCAACCAAGGTGTCCGCCATGATTTGCCCGCGTCCGCGGCTGTCACCGGAAGCCCGCAGCCGGTCCGCCTCGCGTGACAGGGCGGCATAAACGCCCACGCCCTGGCTGACCGGCAACAGTCCAGTCAGGTAAGTCATGGTGCCCGGGGCAGGACGGCACGAGACGAAGCGTTCCGAAGCGGCCTTGGCGGCCCGGTTTACCGAAGTCTGCGGATCCAGCCGGTAGCCGGCAGCCTTTGCCCGGGCGATGATCTGCCGGTCCCCGAGGGTCTCCAGTACCTTTGGATCCCCGGCGACCTCGCGGTCCACGGTGCGGCGGTCCGCAACGCTGAGACACGCAGTCTCACGTACGAGCAAGGTCGCGCGCCATTCACTGATCAGTCCGCGGCTCAAAGCGTCCAAGGTGCAGGGCATCTCGGCGGTGAGCGCTTTCGCGAAACCCAAGAGCCTGCCGCCCCGGTTGGCAGATTCCCTGCGGGCCAGCGCTATTTGGCCGGCGATACCCTTGCCCAACTGTTCCCGCGGCAGGCCGGACAACTCCTGCTTCTGCCGGTGCAACGCGTCAAACGCAGCGGCGGCACGCGCCTGGGCCGCCGCTGCAGCAGCTTTTAGTTCCTCGAGGGCACGGATGCGGTCGATGAGTTCAGTATCCCCGGCAGCGCGGTCAGTACCCCGGCCGAGGGAAGCCACCCACCCGCCCACCAGCTCGGCGGTAACCTCGACGGCTACCGCAGGAGGCGTCTTGGAAGGTGGGGTGGAAGCCTCCCGGCGATGAGGAAGAGGTGCAGAATCTTCGAACATGTGTTCGAGTCTATTTGTCCCTGGATTCGAATGCGAGAGGAAAAATACCTGACCTGCTACCCGGTTTCCGGGATAGAAATTGCTGGCCTAGATTCGCCATGAATGACCGCGGCTGCCTAGCTCTGCGGACATCTCCTCCACAGCCCCTGCGAGCGCCGCCAAACCCTTCGGTCCAACGTGGCCTTCCCCGTCTATCACCGTCAGTCGGCTGGAGGGCCAAAGCCGGTGCAGCTTGCAGGCGGTGTCCACCGGGCTGCCGACATCCTTCCGACCATGGATCAGCCGAGCAGGTATGCCGTTGAGCTCGTAGATCCGGGGCAGAATCGCCTCGGCGCCCGGGAGGAACCCGTCCTGCGCCCAGTACCGGGTCACCAGGAGGGCGAAACTCACCAAGCTGCGCTCGCCGTCGAACCGGGGAGCAGCGGACGCGGATGTTTTGGAACCGGCCGGCCCCGCTGTTTCCAGAGCTGCGACGGCGGATTCCCACCGGTCCCAAGCTAGCACCGCAGCGAGGGCGTCCGTACGGTCCGGACCTGCCAGGCGGCGGGCATAGGCCTCCACTGTCCGCTCATGCGGCAGGGCGCGGGCATCCCTGATGAACTCCTCCAGGGCCTTCGGGCAGAAACGTCCGACGCCGCCGGTGATCCAGTCGATTTCGGCACGGCTGGTGGTGGTCACCGCGGCCATGGCAAGGCCCAGCACCCGGTCCGGATGCCGGAGGGCATATGCCATGGCCAGGGTGCTGCCCCAGGATAGTCCGGTCACGATCCATGCAGGGAACCCCAGCTCGGCCCGCACGGCTTCGATGTCCTCGATCAACTGCTGGGTGGTGTTCAGGTGCAGGTGCGCCAAGTCGTCTTGGACGGCGGGGGTGCTGCGGCCGCATCCGCGCTGGTCTATGCCGACGGTGAAAAAACGGGACGGATCGTGCCGCCTTCGGTAACCGCCGGACCCAAGCGAACTGCCGGGACCGCCGTGCAGGTACAGGACCGGGATGCCGGCCGGATTGCCGCTCGCTTCCCAGTAGATCCGGGCGTGCGGTACGGCTACCCAACCGCTGCGGTGCTGGCCCTGCTGATTCCCCATCCGACTAAGGTACGGCACGCACTGATTTCCCCATGCCCCGCCGCAGCTGCCGGACGGAGTGGGCTGCGGTCTTGAGCCGGGTGCCGGAATACGGGATTCCCCCGCACAGCCGCCGGGCCGCCGCAAGCCACACGCACACAGCCCGCTCAGCAACCCAGGCGGGCGCCCACAGTGCCGCCGTCGGCCCGAACACGTGCGTGCCGCCGTCGCGCCGCCGCCCGTATTCCGCCGCCGCCACGGCCGCTGCGCCAAAGGGCAGCAGCCGTACCGGCCGGCGCAGGCACCATGCCAGCACCGGAAGGAGCGCCAGCTCTGCGGCGAACCGCACGGGCTGGGCCAAACCGTCGTAGGCCTGCCGGACGCGCTGCCGCAGGAAGTGCCGGGTGGAGCAGGGGAGCCGGGCCACAAAGAGGTCATCGGCCCGTACTTCCACACCGCCCGCGGCCCGCACCGTCCGCAGCAGCTCGAGGTTCTCGAACAATACACCGCCGCTGTACCCGCCCGCCCGCCGGAGAGTCCCGGCCCGCACCGCCATGGTCCCGGGATAGTCCGACCCGAAGGCCCGGTTCAGCAGCGTCCGGCCGGTGTCCCATTTCGCGTGCCACGGCAGCGGGGGCGGGAAGTAGTTCTGCGGGCGGACGACGTCGGCCCCCTCCAGCAGTTCGAGGATCCGGGACAGTCCTGCCGGAGTAAAGCGGACGTCGTCGTCGGCAATGACCAGGTTGGCGGCCTGCGTGAGGTCCAAACCCGTCAGGAGCCCGTCCACCTTCCCGTTGCGGCATTCCGGATGCTTGGGCCGGCAGTGCCGCACTGCCGGCGGGAAGGCGCGGGCGTGCGAGGCAAAGTGCTCCACGTCCGAGCCGTCCACCACCAGGACCGGCAGCTGCGCGGCCAGCTCTGCCAAATACCCGCACAGCTCGTCCAGTCCGTCGTCAGTGCTCCATTTCAGCGGCAGGATGTACTCAGCGTCCAGCACGGGGCGGGCTTCCATGGCAGCGAAGATAACCCCACCGCGGTTGGTAAGCAACCTTAGTAATTACCGCGTGTCCCCGTGCGGCCGGCCGGCCCGGTCCGTAGAGTGGAAGCAAATGGAGGAACCCGACTATTTCGCCGGAGACTCCCGCAGCATGCGTGAACGGCTGCGGCGGGGGACCTGTTAGGAACGCATGCTTTTTATCCTTGGATTCAAGACCGTTGCCCGCGCCCTGTTCTCCCGGCCGGCCACCTGCCAATACTGCGGCGCCTATGCGCCGCAGCAGGTGGAGGAGCGCGCCAACCGGCTCACGCTGTTCTTCATTCCGGTCCTCACCACCAGCCGCCGCTATGCCTTCACCTGCTCCAACTGCGGGCAGAGCACCGGGATCAGCCGCATGCAGAAAATCGCGCTGCAGCGCGGCTAGAACCCGCAACGCCACCTCCCCGAAACCGTCCCGGGACTCTCCGTGTGTGCCCGGTGTCCCCGGCGCGCCGGAAAAATCAATAGAATGAATTAAGCACAACAGCTGCCGGCCCTGTTCTGGCCGCACCACAGACTTCCGGAATGCCGCCGTACGGCTGCCGTTCCACCCTGCAATTTGATCCCCGACGAAAGAACTACATCCGTGAATAGAACACCTGCCGTCCTCAAAGCCCCCCGGGAACTCGCCAAGGGAACCATGCGAGTGATGAACCTGGGCGGCCTCGGCGAAATCGGCAGGAACATGACCGTTTTCGAATTCGACGGCAAGCTCCTGATTGTTGACTGCGGCGTGCTCTTCCCTGAGGAAGAACACCCCGGCGTCAACCTGATCCTGCCCGACTTCACCGCCATCCGCGACCGCCTGCAGGACGTCGTCGCCGTCGTGCTGACGCACGGCCACGAAGACCACATTGGCGGCGTGCCGTACCTGCTGCGCGAACGTTCGGACATCCCCATTGTCGGTTCCAAGCTGACGCTGGCCTTCATCGAGGCCAAGCTGAAGGAACACCGGATCAAGCCCAAGCTGATCCAGGTCAAGGAAGGCGACCGGCGCACCATCGGCGGCTTCGACCTGGAATTCCTGGCCGTGAACCACTCCATCCCCGACGGCCTGGCCATCGCCATCCGCACTGCCGCAGGCTTGGCCCTGCACACCGGTGACTTCAAGATGGACCAGTTCCCGCTGGACCGCCGCATCACCGACCTGACCGGTTTCGCCCGGTTGGGCGTGGAAGGCGTGGACCTGTTCCTCACTGACTCCACCAACGCCGAAGTTCCCGGCTTCATGGCCTCGGAAAAGGAACTGGCGCCGGCCATCGACACCGTGTTCCGCACCGCTCCGCGCCGGATCATCGTCTCCAGCTTCGCCAGCCACATCCACCGCATCCAGCAGGTCATCGACGCTGCGTCGCGCTACAACCGCAAGGTGGCCTTCGTTGGCCGCTCGATGATCCGCAACATGACCATCGCCGAGGAACTGGGCTACCTGAACATCCCCAAGGGGATCCTGGTGGACTTCAAGTCCCTGCAGCGCACCGATGACCACAAGGTCGTCCTGATCTGCACCGGTTCCCAGGGTGAGCCCATGGCGGCGCTGTCCCGCATGGCCAACAACGACCACCAGATCCGCATCCACGAGGGCGACACCGTGCTGATGGCCAGCTCGCTGATCCCGGGTAACGAGAACGCCATCTACGGCATCATCAACAACCTGACAAAGATCGGCGCCAACGTAGTGCACAAGGGCAATGCCAAGGTGCACGTCTCCGGTCACGCCAGCGCCGGCGAACTCGCCTACTGCTACAACATCGTCAAGCCGCGCAACGTGATGCCGGTGCACGGCGAATGGCGCCACCTCAAGGCCAACGGAGCCATCGCAGAGGCGACCGGAATGGATCCCCGCGACGTGGTCCTCGCGGAAAACGGCATGACCGTTGACCTGCGCCGCGGCCGTGCCACGATTTCCGGCAAGCACCAGGTGGACCTGGTCTTCGTGGACGGCGACAGCGTCGGCCACACCACCGAGGAGACCCTGAAGGAACGCATGCAGCTGGCCGAGGAAGGCGCCGTGACGGTGCTGGCCCTGGTCGACGCCGACACCGGCACCATCGCCGAGCCGGCCGAGTTCTTCACCAAGGGCTTCACCATCAAGTCCGAGGACCTGAGCAAGGGTGAGGAAGCCGTGGAGAAGGCCCTGGCCAACGCTGCGTCCGGCAACCGCCGCGGACCCAAGGGCGAGGACCTCGAAGACGTCATCGAGCGCGCCGTCGCGAACTGGATGCGCCGCTTCTACAACCGCACCCCGGCGATCACCGCGATCGTCGTCGACGCGTAGCAGGATCCGCTCCGGATCCGCTGCTCCGGCCCGCTGCCCAACGGCGGCGGGCCGGAGCCCGTTAAGGGCGGATTCGGTGTGATCTTGTTCTCGCACCTCAAAGGCGGCAGTGCCGCTGCGAACCATCCGGCAGGCACCGCGGCCCTCACCGGATCCCTGTTCCGGCGCGGAATAGGCAGGGGTCCGACGCCGATGCACACATCGCGGGTTATACCTGCGGCTGCAACCGGGGTCAAAAGCGTTCACAGGATGACCCGATAACTTAGCCGGATGCAAGCCCCTAAAACCTCCTTCCTGGAACGACTCAGCATGCCCGGTCGGCTGGTCGCGTTTCTCCTCGTAAGCCTGGTTGCAGGCGTGCTGGCCGCGGCCACCCTGATTCCCGTAGCCGCCGTGGCTGCCACCGGCACCGACATGGGCGTTGAAGTGCTGGACCAGCTGCCGGACGAGCTCGAAACCGGGCCGTTGGACGAAGGATCGAAGATCTACAGCGCCGACGGCGTGCTGCTGGCCACGTTTTACGCCGAGAACCGGGTGCCGGTGAAGCTCGATGCCATCTCGCAGAACATGCAGGACGCGATCGTCTCCATCGAGGATGCGCGGTTCTTCGAGCACAACGGCATCGACTTTAAGGGCGTGGCCCGGGCTTTTGCCTCCAATGCCAGCGGCAGCGATACACAGGGCGCTTCCACCCTGACCATGCAGTACGTCAACAACGTCCTCATCAGCCGGGACATTGCAGCAGGCAAGGGCGGCAGCGACCTGACGCTGAGCGGCACCAAGGACCTGGGCGATAAGCTGCGCGAAGCAAAACTCTCCGTCGCCGTCGAAAACCAGTACTCGAAGGAAGAGATCCTTGAGGGCTATCTGAACATTGTGCTCTTCAGCGGCCAGACCTACGGCGTGGAAGCCGCAGCGCGCAGCTTCTTCGGTGTATCGGCCGCGGAGCTGACTCCGGCGCAGTCGGCCATGCTGGCCGGCATGGTGCAGTCACCCAGCGTGTACAACCCCTTCACCAACCCGGAAGGCACCCAGGAGCGCCGCGACACCGTGCTGGCCGCAATGCTGAAAAACGGGAAGATCAGCCAGGCCGAATACGACGAAGCCGTGGCGACGGGGCTGAACCTGAATCCGCAGACCGTCACGTCCGGCTGCACCGGCGCGGAGAATGCCCAGTACTTCTGCAGCTATGTGGAACAGACCGTCCTGCAGTCGGACGCTTTCGGCTCCAGCGTGAAGGAGCGGGCACGGCTCCTGGCCCGCGGCGGGCTGACCATCCGCACCACACTCGATTCCCGCCTGCAGGCCGAGGCGCAAAAACAGATTGAGGCCCAGGTTCCCGTGGGGGATCCTTCCGGTGCCGGGTCCTCCCTCGTGTCGGTGGAACCGGGCACGGGAAAGATCCTGGCCATGGCGCAGAATACCGAATACACCCCCGAGCCGGGCACAGGACGGACGCAGCTGAACTTCAACGTGGATGCCGACATGGGCGGCACGCCGTACGGGTTCCAGCCCGGATCCACCATGAAGCCGTTCACCACCGCAGAGTGGCTGCAGTCCGGCCACGGGCTCAATGACACCATCGACGCCAGCCGCACGTCCTACCCGGCCGGCTTCAAGTGGAAGGCCAGCTGCCTGGGCGGCAGTGCCGAGTTCGACGAGTGGAAGTTCAAGAACGCTTCCGAGGGCTATGAGCGGTCCATGACCGTAAGCCAGGGGCTGACCTCATCCGTCAACACCGCCACCGTGGCGCAGGCCGCTCAGCTGGACCTGTGCGACATCCGCGATACTGCCACCAGCATGGGCATCCACCGCGCCGTGGACGGGGAGCCGCTGGAAGTCACCAGCCCCTCCTTCGTGCTCGGCGGGCAGGAAGTATCCCCGCTGACCATGGCTTCGGCCTATGCCACGTTTGCTTCCGGGGGTCAGTACTGCGAGCCGACTGCCCTCACCGAGGTCACCGACCGGCAGGGCAGTGCCTACGACATTCCTGAACAGGACTGCAGGCAGGCCATCTCGGCCGACGTCGCCGCAGCGGTCACGCTGCCCCTGCAGAACCTGGTCAAGGGTTCACCGGGAAGCATCCACCCCATCGGAGTTCCCGCGGCGGCGAAAACCGGCACCACTGACTTGTCCGAACAGACGTGGACGGTCGGCTACACCACCGGGATCGCCACCGCGTCCTGGGTGGGCAACTGGAATTCCTACTCGTCGCTGAACAACCAGGAGATCAACGGCGTGACCCGCTCCTACGTTGACGGTTCCGCCTTGGCCGGTGCGCAGTGGACCGGCTACATGAGCTCGATCGCCGCGCTGTACGACGCCGAGGCGTTCCCCTCGGTGCCGAACAGCATGCTTTAGGCGGTGCTAACGACGGCGGCCGCGGCTAGATGCTGCAGGTACCCGTGTAGGGATCACACAGTGACTGACCGGTGGGGACGGCAAAAACGCCGTCTCCGCCGGACACCAGCCGAAGTGCACCCATCTCCTCCAGCGACGTGAGCACGTTCAGTGTTTCAACGCCGCCAAGATCGAATTCCTCTGCGACGTCCTGCGGCTGCACCCGGCCGTAGCGCCGTACGTAGTCAATGACTTTCTGCTGCAGGGGATCAGCGGCGGTGCGCTGGTTGCCGATCTGTTCAAGTGCCATGGGGTCCTTCGCTTTCTGGTTGGTTCCATCTGCTTAAGCGCCAGCGGAGCGGCAGGAATTCCCCGCACGGGCGCCAACTCAGCGAAGGCTGCGGTCGCCGGGATCCACGGCCGCCATGATCCTGCGGCCGATTTCCCCCATCTGCCGCTGCTGCGCGCGGGTCAGGGGATCAAAGGCCAGTGAGCGCACTTCCTCCACGTGCCCGGGTGCCGTGGCTACTACCTTTTCCCAGCCTTCATCCGTGAGCGTCGCCAGCGTGGAGCGGCCGTCCCGCGGGTCGGGCGCGCGGGTGATCCAGCCCCGCTTCTGCAGGCGGCTGACAACTTGGGACAGCCGGGGCAGCCCGGACGAGGCAAGGACGGCCAGGGATCCCATGCGCAGGGTGCGGTCCGGTGCCTCGGAAAGGGCAGAGAGCACCACGTATTCGAAGTGGCTGATGCCTGCGTCGCGCTCCAGCTGCCTGTCCAGTGCACCCGGAAGGCGCAGCAGGACACTCGCGAATGCCTGCCAGGCCGCCTGTTCCTCCTCGTTGAGCCACCGCGTAGGTCCGGTACCTGCGGGGGATACGGCGGGGGATGCTCCGGTTGCTGCTGCGTCTTTGCGGGCGGCGGATTCCATGCGGGCAGACTAACACCGGGTGGTTAATCCCTGAAGAAAAAGTTCCTGCCGATCACTTGTAGGTTGAACTAAACCGCAGTACCGTTTCGTTCACGCTTGAACCAATCCGGCAGGAGAAACCATGACCATCGCAGTATTCGGTGCCACCGGCCAGCTGGGCCGCCTCACGCTGGCGGCCCTGCGGGACCGCGGCGTGCCCGCGGACGGAATCCGTGCGCTGGGACGTAACCAGGCAGTGCTGGATCAACTTTCGGAGGAAGGATTCGACACCTTCAGGATCGAACTGGATGAACCGGACAACCTGCGCCGCCCTTTGGCCGGGGTGGAAAGCGTCCTGCTGATTTCGGCCAGCGACATCGGCCGCCGCGTGCCCCAGCACCGGGCGGCCATCCAGGCAGCGCTCGACGCCGGGGTGCGCCGGCTGGTGTATACCTCGGCGCCCGGAGCCAGCACCGTACCCGGCATTTCCACCGAGCACAGGGCAACCGAAGCCTTCCTGGCCGACGTCGGGCTGCCGGCCACCGTGCTGCGCAACAACTGGTACACCGAGAATTACCGTGCCGACTTTGAGCAGGCCAGAACGGACGGCGTGATCCTCAACAGTGCCGGCTCAGGGGGTATCCCCAGTGCAACCCGGGCCGACTATGCCGAGGCGGCCGCAGCAGTTCTCACCACCGCAGGACATGAGGGAGCGGTCTATGAGCTCGCCGGAGACACCGCCTGGACGTGGGACGGGTTTGCCGCCGCCGCTGCAGAAGTCCTCGGCAGCCCCGTGACGTACCGCCCCGTCAGTCCTGATGAGCAGCGGAGGATGCTGCTGGACGCGGGCGTGCCCGCTCAAATGGCCGAAGCAGTGCTGGCCATGGATGCCAACGCGCGTGACGGCCTGCTTGAGCACACCACCGGAGACCTCAGCCGGCTCCTCGGCCGGCCCGCCACGCCGCTCAGGGACACCCTCAAGTCCTGGGCCTGACAGCCGCGCCACTTTCCGCACCGCCAGTTCACCACAACCTAAGGAGCAACCATGAGCTCTGCAAGTTCCCGGACCGCAGCCGCCCGAACCTCCGGTTCCAACCGCCCGCTGCTGCTGACCCTCGTCATCGTTGGCGCAGCGGCACTGAACCTCGTGCTCTTTTTCGTCTTCCGGGCCGCCGGTGCGGAGTACGCGAACGCGTCCGGGATGGTGGTGGGTGCAGCAAATGTGCTGATCATGTCGGTGGTGCCCCTGCTGATCGGGCTGGTTGCCGTTGTGCTCCTGTCCCGGCGCTGGCCCTCCCTGCTCCGGATTGGCCGGTGGGCCGGTGCTGCCCTGGCGCTGCTGACCATTGGCATGACGGCTGCGGCCGGGTTCGACACCCTCGGCTTCGCCGGACTGGCCCTGATGCATGTGGTGGTCGCAGCCGGCGTGCTGGTTGCCCTGCGGCCGGGAGTGCCCGCGCAGCGGTAAGGGTACTGATGGTGGCAGACTGGTACCCGGACCGAAAGACAACGGGAAGGGCACTATGACGACGCCGGACTGGGTACAGCACGCCATTTGGTGGCAGGTGTATCCGCTGGGCTTTACCGGAGCCGAGAAGAGCGGCCCGGCAGCGGATGCGCCGGTGCAGCACCGGCTGCCGCAGCTGACCGCGTGGCTGGACTACATCCTGGAAATGGGTGCGTCCGGGCTGGCCCTGGGGCCGGTGTTCGCGTCCGAAAGCCACGGTTACGACACCGCGGACTACTACCGGATCGACCCCCGGCTCGGCGACGACGCCGATTTCGACGAACTGATCAGCCAGGCCCGTGCCCGTGGGCTCAGGGTGCTGCTGGACGGGGTCTTCAACCACACGGGCCGCTCCTTTGCACCCTTCCGCAAGGCCCTGGAGCAGGGTCCGGATGCCGCCGAAGCCCGGTGGTTCCATCTCGGCTGGCCGGGCGGCTGGGAGCCCGGGGTCGAACCGGAATACGGGGACTTCGAGGGCCACCACCAGCTGGTGGCGCTGAACCACGGGGAACCGGAGGTGGCCCGCTTTGTTGCCGACGTGATGAAGCACTGGCTGCGCCGCGGGGCCGACGGGTGGCGGCTGGACGCGGCTTACGCCGTGCCGTCGTCGTTCTGGGCCGCAGTGCTCGACGATGTCCGGACCGAGTTCCCGGACGCCTGGTTTGTGGGGGAGTACATCCACGGCGACTACACCGCTGAGGTGGTGAACGGGAAGCTGGACTCGGTGACCCAGTACGAACTGTGGAAAGCGGTATGGAGTTCGCTCTCGGACGGCAACTTCTTTGAGCTGGAATGGGCCCTGCAGCGGCACAACATGTTCCTGGAGACCTTCGTGCCGCTGACGTTTGTCGGCAACCATGACGTGACCCGCATCGCGAGCCGGCTGGCGCCGTCGGGCCGCCTGGCGCATGCCCTGGTGCTGCTGTTCACGCTGCCGGGCACCCCGGTGGTGTACTACGGCGATGAGCAGGGCTACCGCGGCATCAAGGAAGACCGTGCCGGGGGCGACGACGACGTCCGGCCGCTTTTCCCGGCCGCGCCGGATGAGCTCTCTGCCGTGGGGGCGCCGCTCTACCGGCTGCACCAGACGCTGATTGGCCTGCGCCGCCGGCATGCCTGGCTCCACGGGGCCCGCACGCGCACGCACTCGGTGAGCAACGAGCAGCTTGTGTATGAGGTGCACGACGGCGGCAACTCGCTGGTTGTGGCACTGAACCTTGCCGCGGCCGCCGCCACCGTTGAGGTTCCCGCTGCGGCCCGGGACGTCCTTGCCGGCGAGGGCGGGCTGGACGTCCCGGGGCAGCGGCTTGCACTGCCTGCCTTGGGCTGGGCGGTGCTGGGGACTAGCTAGCTGGGGGACCGACTAGCTGGGGGACCGACTAGTACAGCTTGATGCTGCCGCCGTCGGCCATGAGGGTCTGGCCGGTCATGTACTTCGACTGCTCGCTGGCCAGGAACACAACCACCGGTGCAATGTCGGTTTCGGGATCACCCAGGCGGCCCAGGGGAACGCCGTCCACTACTTCCTGGTAGGCCTCGGGGAAGGCCTGGCTCCACTGGACGATGCCCGGGGTCAGGGCGACCGGGGACACAACGTTTACGCGGATGCCGTCGGCTGCCCATTCGTTCGCGGCCGTGCGGGAGATGGCCCGGATGGCTTCCTTCGCCGCGGCGTAGGCCACCTGGTTTGGCAGTCCCTTTATGCCGGCGCCGGAAGCGAAGTTCACGATGCTGCCGCGGGTCTTCTTCAGCTCCGGGTAGGCAGCGCGCATCAGGTGGAAGGTTGCCATGGTGCCGGTGTTGAAGGACAGGTCCCAGATTTCGGGAGTGGTCTCCATGATCGGCGCCTGCTTGGAGGCATGCGCGTTGTTGACCAGGATGTCCAGGGCGCCAAAGTGCGCCACGGTTTCGGCCACGATCGCCTCGGCGTTCTCCGCCTTGGAGATGTCCTTGGCGATGAAGATGACCTCGCCCTTGCCCTCAAGGTCGGCGAGCAGCTTGTCGCCCTGGGCCTGGTCAATGTCGACCACGGCCACCTTGGCGCCTTCGGAGAGGAACCGGCGGACAATGCCCTGCCCGATTCCGCCGGCACCACCGGTAATGATTGCTGTTTTGTTGCTCAGCTGCATGTTCTTCCTTCCATAAACCCGGGCGTTACGGAGTGTCCGGGGAGTTTTTGAGGCTTTGTGCGACGCCGTTGATGAAGTTGGCAACCAGGAAATCCAGTGACCGGCGGGAGGCCGTGTAGCTGATGCCCTGCTCCTGGAAACGTGCTGCGTAGGGATGGGGGGCCACTGCGGCTTCGTCCCAGCGGCCCGGTCCTGCAGGTTCCGCGCTCTCCGGGCCGCTGTGGGCGGTGATGGTGATGGTGGCGGTGCCGATCACGGCTGCGGAAACACCCAGGAGGCAGTCATAGGCCTGTTCTTCGGATAATCCGGCCCGGTGCAGTGTTGAAAGCAGCAGTTCGACCTCTGAGGGACGTGCCGTATTCACCAGCCGGCGGGGAGTGAGGACAACGCTCAGCAGCCAGGGATGCGCGGTGAAAACGGACCACTGCGTGTTGGTCATGTGCACCAGCATCTGCTGCCAGGTGTGGTTGCCCGGCGGCAGGAGGGCGTAGTCACCGGCAACTTCCTCCGCCATCAGGATCAACAGGGCCTGCCGGTCCGCCACGTAGCGGTACAGCGCCATGGCCGATACGCCCAGTTCACGGGCCACCCGGCGCATGGACACGGCGTCCAATCCGTCCGCGTCGGCAACGCGGACCGCGGAGGCGGCAATAGCAGCAGGGGTCAGCGGGGACTGCGGCATTGGATGTCCTTTCCTGGACGAGAAGTTTACAGTGTATACCCCGAACTTGGGAGGCCAGTGCAGCGGCCGGGACCGGGTCACAAACGCGGCGGAGCATAGGCATTCCGTAAGGGTTTGCGCTGCGTCCGTGAGGAAAACATGAGGATGGCATTTTGCCCTCCGGCGCGGGCATCTAATCGAAGGCGGCACACAGCGTGCCCGCGCAGCCGACCGGCGGCGCGACTTTTCTAGCCTGGGGGCAACTTCCGTGCTCGACGTTCTATTTATTACCGGCTTCGTGGCGCTGTTCGCCGCGTTTGTCCTGATGGCAGGGGCGGTGGAGAAGCTGTGACTTTCTTCGACATCCTGGCCCTCTGCCTTGGGGCGGCCTCCGCCGTCTACCTGCTGGCAGCCCTCGTCCGGCCGGAGAAGTTCTGATGGGCGGCTGGACCACGGCCACACAGGTACTTACCCTGGTGGTCCTGCTGGTGCTCGTGTACCGCCCGCTGGGCGATTACATGGCCCGGCTTTACACCTCCGAGAAGCACCTGGGCGTGGAACGCGGTTTCTACCGCCTTGTGGGGGTTGACGCCGGCGCCGGACAGTCCTGGCAGAACTACCTGCGCGGCGTGCTGGTTTTCTCCGCCGCCGGCATGGGCCTGCTGTATCTCCTGCAGCGGATCCAGCCCGTACTGCCCGGAGCCCTCGGTCTTCCGGCGGTTCCCGAGGCGCTGGCCTTCAACACGGCGGCGTCCTTCCTCGCCAATACCAACTGGCAGTCCTACTCACCGGAAGTGACCATGGGTTACGCGGTGCAGATGCTGGGACTGGCCGTGCAGAACTTCCTCTCGGCCGCCGTCGGCCTGGCTGTGGCGGTTGCCCTGGTGCGCGGTCTCGCTGCCCGCAAACAGGGCACCATCGGCAACTTCTGGGTGGACCTTGCCCGGGGGCTGGTGCGCCTGCTGGTGCCAATGGCCGCACTCGGCGCCATTGTCCTGATGATTGGCGGCATCATCCAGAACTTCAACGGCTTCTCCACCATCACCACCCTCACCGGCGGTTCGCAGGTGGTCCCGGGTGGTCCGGTGGCTTCACAGGAAGCCATCAAGCTGCTGGGCACCAACGGCGGCGGGTTCTTCAACGCCAACTCGGCCCACCCGTTCGAGAATCCCACCGGCTGGACCAACCTCGTTGAGGTCTTCATGATGCTGGTTATTCCCTTCAGCCTGCCGCGCACCTTCGGCACCATGGTGGGGGACCGCCGGCAGGGTTACGCGATCCTGGCCGCAATGGGTGCCATCTTCACCGTTTCCCTCATCGCGATGACGGCCTTTGAGTTCTCCGCAGCGGATGGCGCTGCCGGGTCAATGGAAGGCAAGGAGCAGAGGTTCGGCATCGCCGCTTCTACGCTCTTCGGTTCCACCAGCACCCTCACCTCCACCGGTGCCGTGAACTCCATGCATGACAGCTACAGCCCGTTCGGCGGCATGATGGCCATGCTGAACATGATGCTCGGCGAAGTCGCCCCCGGCGGCGTAGGGTCCGGCCTGTACGGCATGCTGGTGCTGGCAGTAATCACCTGCTTCGTTGCCGGCCTGCTCGTGGGCCGCACACCGGAATACCTGGGCAAAAAGATCGGCCCGCGGGAAATCAAGCTCGCCAGCCTGTACATCCTCACCATGCCCACCCTGGTGCTGGTCGGAACAGCGCTGAGCTTCGCAATTCCCGGCATCCGTGCCGACATCGAGGGCACGTCCATCCTCAACTCGGGACTGCACGGCTTCAGTGAAGTGCTGTACGCCTTCACATCCGCGGCCAACAACAACGGCTCGGCGTTCGCCGGGCTCACGGCCAACACTCCGTGGCTGAACACGGCCCTGGGCGTGGCCATGCTGGTGGGACGGTTCCTGCCGATTGTGTTTGTGCTCGCCCTGGCCGGGTCCTTCGCCGAGCAGGGCAAGGTTCCCGTTTCGGCCGGGACGCTGCCCACCCACCGGCTTCAGTCCGTCACGCTGCTGTGCGGCGTCACGGTCATTGTCACAGCCCTCACCTTCTTTCCCGTACTCGCGCTGGGTCCCCTGGCGGAAGGACTGCAATAACCATGTCCACACTCACTCAACCCTCACCGTCCAAACCGTCACCGTCGGCCGAAGAGGGATCCGCCTCGCCGGCACCGGCTCGCCGGGGAATCACGGCCGCATCGCTGGCCGCGGCACTACCCGGGGCCTTCCGCAAACTGGATCCGCGGCTGATGGTGCGCACCCCGGTGATGTTCATTGTCGAGGTTGGTGCGGCACTGATTACCGCCATCGCCGTCGCCGAACCGTTTATGGGCGGCCCCCAGGACTCCGGCGGCACTGCAGTACCGGGATCCTTCGCCTGGCTGATCGCCGGCTGGCTGTGGGCAACCGTGCTGTTCGCCAACCTCGCCGAGTCCGTTGCGGAGGGCCGGGGCAAGGCCCAGGCCGCCTCGCTGCGTGCCAGCAGGGCCACCACCACCGCCTTCCGCGTTCCCGCCTATGACGGCCGCCGGGATCCGGCAGCCCTGAGCGCAGCGCCGGAGGAAGTGGCTTCCGCCGACCTCGGCCTGGATGACGTGGTGGTGGTATCCGCCGGCCAGGTCATTCCCGGCGACGGCGACGTCATTGACGGCATTGCCTCCGTGGACGAATCGGCGATCACCGGCGAATCCGCACCGGTAATCCGCGAGTCCGGCGGTGACCGGTCCGCCGTCACCGGCGGCACCCGGGTGCTGTCGGACCGGATAGTCGTCCGGATCACCAGCCGTCCCGGTGAAACCTTCGTGGACCGGATGATCCGGTTGGTGGAAGGTGCCGCACGGCAGAAAACCCCCAACGAGATTGCCCTGAACATCCTGCTGGCAACCCTCTCGCTGGTCTTCGTCGTCGTCGTGCTGACCCTGAACCCGCTCGCCGGCTACTCGTCCGCCGCCGTCAGCATCCCGGTCCTGGTGGCCCTGCTGGTATGCCTGATCCCGACCACCATCGGGGCGCTGCTCTCCGCCATCGGCATTGCCGGCATGGACCGGCTGGTCCAGCGCAACGTGCTCGCCATGTCCGGCCGCGCCGTGGAGGCTGCCGGCGACGTCACCACGCTGCTCCTGGATAAGACCGGCACCATCACCTACGGCAACCGGCAGGCATCGGCCTTCGTGCCCATCAACGGCACGGAAAACCAGGACCTTGTCGACGCCGCCGTCCTGTCCTCCTTCGGGGACCCGACGCCTGAGGGCAAGTCCATTGTTGAACTGGCCGAGAAGCAGGGCTGCCGCCCGCAGCCGCCGGCAGGTTCCGTGAGCGTTCCCTTCACGGCCCAAACCCGGATGAGTGGAATGGACTTCCCCGACGGCGCCAAGATCCGCAAGGGTGCTGCCTCGGCCGTCCTGGACTGGACCGCCGAATCCGGCGGGATCGAGGTCGATGTCCTGATGGCTGTCGAAGACCAGGTGCAGCGCATCTCCACCGGCGGCGGAACACCACTGCTCGTGGCGGTACGGGACGCCGACGGCGACACGCAGGTGCTTGGCCTCATCCACCTGAAGGACGTGGTCAAGGCGGGCCTGAAGGAACGCTTTACCGAACTGCGCTCCATGGGCATCCGCACCGTGATGATTACCGGCGACAACCCGCACACGGCCAAGGCCATTGCGGCCGAAGCCGGGGTGGATGACTTCCTGGCCGAAGCCACGCCCGAGGACAAGATGGCCCTGATCCGCCGGGAACAGGCGGGCGGCCATCTGGTGGCGATGACCGGCGACGGCACCAACGACGCACCGGCGCTGGCCCAGGCCGACGTCGGGGTGGCCATGAACACCGGAACATCCGCAGCCAAGGAAGCCGGCAACATGGTGGACCTGGATTCGGATCCCACCAAGCTGATCGACATTGTCGGAATCGGCAAGCAGCTGCTGATCACCCGCGGGGCGCTGACCACGTTCTCCATCGCCAATGACATTGCGAAGTACTTCGCGATCATCCCCGCCATGTTCGTGGGGGTTTTCCCGGGGCTGGCAGCGCTGAACCTGATGCAGCTGCATTCGCCGGCGTCGGCCATCCTCTCCGCGGTGATCTTCAACGCCCTCGTGATTGTGGTGCTGATTCCACTGGCCCTGCGCGGCGTGAAATACCGTGCCGCCGGTTCCTCGTCCGTCCTGACCCGGAACCTCCTGATCTACGGGGTAGGCGGCATCATTGCCCCGTTCATCGGCATCAAGCTCATTGACCTGCTTGTCAGCCTGCTTCCGGGCTTCTGACATGACCATTCCCAGCTTTAGGAGCAACAAATGAATCCCGTCCGCAGCAGCATGCGCCAGCTCGGCGTTGCCGTACGCGCCATGGCGGTGCTGACCCTGGTGCTTGGCCTGGCCTATCCGTTCGCGGTGGCGGCCGTGGGGCAGGTCGCCCTGCCCGGCCGCGCCAACGGTTCCATGGTCAGTTCCGGTGGAACCGACGTCGGCTCAGCGCTGATCGGGCAGTCCTTCACGGACGGCGACGGCGTGCCGCTGCCGGAGTTCTTCCAGTCCCGTCCGTCCGCCGCCGGCGACGGGTATGACGGCGGAGCCTCCAGCGGCTCCAACCTGGGCCCCCTCAACGAGGACCTTGCCGCGGCCGTCGCCGAACGCCGGCAGGCCGTGGCGGACACCGAAGGGGTTGCCCCGGAAGAGGTGCCCGCGGACGCCGTTACGGCCTCCGGTTCCGGCCTGGACCCCCACATCAGCCCTGAATACGCTCAGCTGCAGGTACCGCGGGTTGCCGCTGCACGCGGGCTCAGCGAAACGGAGGTACAGGAACTGGTAACCGAGGCTACCGAAGGGACGGATCTCCTGGGACGGGAGGGCGTGAACGTGTTGCTTTTGAACATTTCACTGGCGGAGCTGGACACTTAGTCCATGACGCGGGGACAACTAAGGGTATTTCTGGGGGCGGCGCCCGGCGTGGGGAAAACCTACGCCATGCTCGAGGAAGGGCACCGCCTCCACGGGGAGGGCCGCGACGTCGTTGTGGGACTGGTGGAAACCCACGGCCGGGCCGGCACAGCCGCCCTGGCCGCGGGGCTGGAAACCATGCCGCGGATCAACGTGCCGCACCGCGGACTGGACCTGGCGGAAATGGATCTGGACGGCCTGCTGGCCAGGCGCCCCGACTATGCGCTGGTGGATGAACTGGCGCACACGAATGCCCCCGGCCTGAGGCACCAGAAGCGCTGGCAGGATGTTCAGTCGCTGTTGGACGCAGGGATCAATGTCCTGTCCACGGTGAACATCCAGCACATCGATTCACTCAACGACGTCATTGAGCAGATCACCGGCACCCTGCAGGCCGAAACGGTGCCTGATGCCGTGCTGCGCGAGGCGGACCAGGTGGAGCTGGTGGACCTGGCCCCGCAGTCCCTGCGGGGCCGGCTTTCCGAAGGGTGCATTTATCCGGCCGAACGGGTGGACGCTGCCCTCTCCAACTATTTCCGGCTGGGGAACCTGACGGCGCTGCGCGAGCTGGCCCTGCTGTGGCTGGCGGACGAAGTGGATTCGGCGTTGAACCGGTACCGGGCCGAGCACGGCATCAACCGTAAATGGGAGGCGCGGGAGCGTGTGGTGGTGGCCCTGACCGGCGGCCCCGAAGGCCACACCCTGCTGCGCCGCGGTGCACGGATTGCCGCCCGTTCCGCGGGCGGCAAGCTGCTTGCCGTGCACGTTTCCGGGAACGACGGGTTGAGCGGCCCGCAGCCCGGCGAGCTCGCGGCCCAGCGGGCGCTGGTGGAAAAGCTGGGCGGCAGTTTCCACCAGGTGGTGGGCAATGACATTCCGCAGGCCCTGGTGGACTTTGCCCGCGGGGTCAACGCCACGCAGCTGGTGATCGGCGTCAGCCGCCGGCCCCGGATTGCCGCCCTGCTGTCCGGTCCGGGGATCGGGGCGACGGTCATCCGCGAGTCGGGCGACATTGATGTGCACATGGTCTCCCATTCGGCCGCTGCCAGGACCCTGGTGCTGCCGCACCTGGGCAGCGCCCTCTCGATGCGCCGGCGCCTGCTGGGCTTCGCCTTCGCGCTGGTGGGCGGTCCGCTGCTCACCGCCGCCCTGGTGGCCGCCCAAAGCGCGGAAACCATTACCGGCGACGTCCTGAGCTACCAGCTGCTGGTGATCCTTGTGGCCCTGGTCGGCGGTATCTGGCCCGCATTGTTCGCCGCGCTGCTCTCGGGCCTCACCCTGGACTTCTTCTTCATCTCACCGCTCTACACCGTGACGGTGGCCACGCCGTCGCACATGCTGGCGCTGGGACTCTATGTGGTCAATGCGATGCTGGTCAGCTACGTGGTGGACGCTGCGGCGCGGCGCGCGCGCACCGCCCGGCGCTCCGCCTCGGAATCAGAGCTGCTCGCATCCGTGGCAGGCAGCGTGCTGCGCGGCGAGGACGCCCTGGCAGCATTGGTGGGACGCACCCGGGAGGCGTTCAATGTCAGCGCGGCCCGGCTGCGGGTGGACGGAGCGGATCTGTACTCCGACGGCGACTGGCCGGACAAGGCCGAACCCGAAGACCCTGCGTTCACCCGCCTGCCGGTAGGGGAGAACGGCTTCCTGGACCTCTGGGGCCGTGAACTGGCTGCCTCAGACCGCCGGCTGCTGGCGGTCATCACCGCGCAGCTGGAGGCAGCACTGGAGCACCGGGAACTGACCGAAACCGCGCGCGGCCTCGGCTCGCTGGCCGAAGCCGACAAGGTCCGCACGGCCCTGCTGGCCGCCGTCGGGCATGACCTGCGCCGGCCGCTGACTGCCGCCACTGCTGCCGTCACGGGCCTGCGCGCTACCGACGTCACCTGGTCCGAACAGGACCGGAACGAGCTGCTGGCCACGGCGGAAGAGTCCCTTGCCTCGCTGTCCGGCCTGGTGACGAGCCTGCTGGACGTCAGCCGGCTCCAGGCCGGGGTGGTGGGCGTGAGCCTGGCACCGGTGGACGTGGCCGACGCGGTACTGCCGGCACTGGAGGAGCTGGAACTGGGCCCCGCCGAAGTCGAGCTGGAAATTCCCTCCGTCCAGCGCACCGTCACAGCTGACCCGGTGCTGCTGCAGCGGGTGCTGGTGAACCTGCTGGCAAATGCAATGCGTTTCAGTCCGGAGGGCAGCAAGACGGTGCTGTCCGTCAGCGAGTTTGCCGGCCGGGTGGAAATCCGCGTCATAGACTCGGGTCCCGGTGTTCCCGAACAGCGGAAGGGGGAAATATTTGTTCCCTTCCAGCGGCTGGGGGACACGGATAACTCCACCGGACTGGGGCTTGGCCTGGCACTGGCAAAAGGATTTACGGAAGGAATGGGCGGAACACTGGAAACCGAAGACACCCCCGGCGGCGGGCTGACCATGGTCCTCTCGCTGCCGGCTGCAGCACGGGTTTCCATCCCGGGACGGTCCAATCGGGCGGTGGCGGGATGAAGATTCTGATAGCGGACGACGACGTCCAGATCCTGCGCGCCCTGCGCATCACCCTCGGCGCGTACGGGTACGAGGTAGTGACGGCTGAAAGCGGCAGCGCTGCCATCCGGAAGGCGGTGGACACGCATCCGGACCTGCTGGTCCTGGACCTGGGAATGCCCGGGCTCAGCGGGATGGACGTTATTGAAGCGGTCCGCGGGTGGAGTGCGGTGCCCATCCTGGTGGTGTCAGGCCGGGTGGACCCGGCAGACAAAGTCCGCGCCCTGGACCTGGGGGCTGACGACTATGTGACCAAGCCGTTTTCCACCGAGGAGCTGCTGGCCCGGATCCGTGCCCTGTCCCGCCGGGTGCCGGCCGCCGCCGGGCCCAGCGAGATCACGTTCGGCGCGGTCCGCGTGGACCTGGCCGCCCGGCGGATCGCCCGCCTCAAGGACGGCGCCGACGTCCGGCTGACGCCTACCGAGTGGCGCTTCCTCTCAGAACTGCTGGCCCATCCCGGGATGCTGGTGACCCAGCAGACCCTGCTGCACAACGTGTGGGGTCCCGGAACAACGGACTCCGGCTACCTGCGCCTGTACATCGGCCAGCTGCGGCGGAAGCTGGAGGCCGATCCGGCCAGTCCCGCCCACCTGCTGACCGAACACGGCATGGGATACCGGTTTGTGCCCTGACGGCCCGCTCCGGTCCGCGGGATTCAAAAGGGCCTGGGCAGATAACGTCAAGGACACTTAACAACAGAGCGTCCGTTCCCGGGAAGGGAACGGACGCTCTGTTTGGTCAGCGGACTAACGCCTGCCGGCCGTGCGATAGGGCGGTGAAGCCTTATGCGCGGTAGAACACGGGGCCGGAGCCGACGTTGACGGACTGGACTACGGTCTGGTTGCCGTTCCAGCCGCTGTGGATGGCTTCGCCGTTGCCTACGTAGATGGCAATGTGGGCCAGGCCCATGCCGCCGTCGGCGTAGTAGACCATGTCGCCGGGCTCCGGGGTGGAGACCTGGGTGCCGTATGCCGCCAGCTGGGCGGGAGCAAGGTCGCCTACGGAGTGGCCGGCGGCGCGGAGCGCAACCTCAACCAGCACGGTGCAGTCCTGGGCTGCGCCCAGCTGCGAGTAGGCCGAGGCCAGCATGATGGCGTTGGTGCCGCCCACCGGTGCAGCGGCCGGAGCCGGAGTCACGGAGGTGGCCTGCGTGCTGATCACGCCGGTGTTGGCGGCAGCGGCCTGGACCGGAGCGGCGTACGCCTCGGTGGAGTAGGACGCGGCAGCGTAGCTGAGCTCGGGGGCAGCAGCAGCGCCGTCACCGGACAAGGTCACAACGTCACCGGGGTAGATGACGGAGGCCATGGACAGGCCGTTGAGGGAGAGGATGTTCTCCAGGCTCGTACCGTAGGTGCTGGCGATGGCACCGAGGGTGTCACCGGCAACTACGGTGTGGGTGGAAGCGGCAGCCGGAGCGGCCACGGGAGCAGCCTCAACTACGGGGGCGGCAGCCGGAGCAGCCGGAGCAACCGGTGCGGCGGGTGCCGTGGTCTGGGTGGGTGTGTAGTTGTCGTTGGAGACAACGCCGGCGGAGGCCGGTGCTGCCATGCCGAGCATCAGGCCCGAACCTGCGGCGACAACGGCTGCGGTGCTGCCGATAGTCCGTCCGCGGGTAGCGGTGGCCAGTGAGATGGTGGACCAAACGCCGGTGGTCTCGGCGCGGTGGCGTCCCTGGGACTTGTTGAAAGACATGTAGATAACCTCTCCCGATACCTGCGAGGTGAGCTGTCGGATGCGGATGGGAGTCACCCGGCCGACCGGATTGAATCCGGTTTGGCTTAACCCCAAGGATTCAAGGAACCCGTAATTGGTTCCCCCGCCTCTGCCGTGGTGTTGCGTTCTGTGGACCCCGGACCAGCGGCAGAGCTAGGTAACAAGCCCGGGGGAGCCGCATCAGAAAGCGGCATGCGTTCAACCATACGAGACGGTTACGGTTGGATAACCATTTAGTGAGCAGCTTCTCTGGAGGGTGTGAGTGGCGCCGCTGTGTGCTACGCGCAGGTATTTACTTTGCTCCTGTTTAGTCACTCTGGCACCGGAAATTTCGGGCCGTTCCGTCTCGGTCCGGCTGCTGCGGGGCCGCATCCGGGTGGCGGTGCGCCCGGGAAGTGATACATGTGTGGTTCCTGATGCCCCTGATGGCTTTTCCGCTACCCCGCAGTCCTGTGGCCTTCGTCGCTTTTTCCTTCCGCAGCAGCCCGGGCGCCCGTGTCCGCGCGTAAGATCGTTAGGTCGCCTTCCAATCGGTGGCGGCGCGTATCGGAGAAAACAGGAGAACGCAGTGGCTGGCAGCGGTCAGAAATTATGGACCAAGGGATTTGTGCTGGCGATCATCACCAATCTGTTCCTCTCAATGGTGTTCTACCTGCTGATGACCAGCATGGCCCTGTATGCCGTTGAGGAATTCGCGGCCTCGGACAGCGCCGGCGGCTTCGCATCCGGTTCCTTTGTTATCGGCGCCCTGCTGGCCCGGGTTTTCGCGGGCAAGTTCCTCGACTTTGTCGGACGGCGCCGGCTGCTGATTGTCAGCCTGGCCGTCTTCGTTGTGGCGGCGCTCCTGTACATCCCGGCGGGCAGCCTGGCCCTGCTGCTTACCGTGCGGATCATCCACGGTGCAGCGTTCGGCGCGGCCAGCACGAGCCTTTCCGCGTCCGTGATGGGGCTAATCCCGATCAACCGGCGCGGGGAAGGCACCGGCTACTTCGGCATTTCGACCACACTGGCCACCGCCGTCGGGCCGTTCCTCGCCGTCATGCTGGTGGATTCGGTGAGTTACCGCGCCCTCTTCCTGGTCACCACCGCCTGCGCCGCGGTCGCACTTGTCCTGTCCCTGGTGCTGCGCCTGCCCGAGCGCACGCCCACGCCGGAGGAACAGAAGAACAAGTGGCGGATGCACCTGACGGACATCATTGATCCCGGAGCCTTGTCCATTGCCTCCGTAATGTTCATAGCCGGCGCCGCCTACGCGGGGGTCCTGTCCTTCCTGAACTCCTACGCCCAGTCCGAGGGCCTGGTCCTCGGTGCCAGCCTCTTCTTTGTGGTCTATGCCGCGGTGGTGCTGGTGTCCCGGCTCTTTGTGGGACGCATCCAGGACCGCCACGGCGACAATGCCGTGATTTACCCGACGCTGGTGTCCTTCGCCGCCGGCCTGGCCCTGCTGGCCTACGCACCCAACAACGCCGTTCTGGCCGTGGCCGGGATCTTCCTGGGCTTCGGATTCGGCGCCCTGATGCCGTGCGCCCAGGCGATCGCCGTCAGCATGGCACCGGCGCACCGGATCGGGCTGGCCACCTCCACGTTCTTCATCCTCATGGACGCTGGCATTGGCGTGGGGCCGCTGCTGCTGGGCATGCTCCTGCCGGTTACCGGGTACCACGGAATGTACTGGGTGCTGGCCGCCGTGGTGCTGGCATCCACGGTGCTGTACCACTTTGTGCACGGCCGCAAGAATGTCCGCCCCGGCACACCGGTGGATCCCAAGCTGGGCGTTCCTGCCGCCTGACACGGTAACCTCGTGGATCACAGGTCCTTAGAGGGGAAGCAGGCCCATGGCACGTGAGGAAACCACCCTGACCGTTCCCGGTCCGGAAGGGGAGCGGCAGGTCCGCATCTCCAGTCCGGGGCGGGTGCTCTGGCCCAAGCCGGGTATCACCAAACTCGACCTGGCCCGTTACATGGCCGAGGTGGGCGAGGCCTTCATCCGCGCCAACGGCGACCGGCCGGTGTCGCTGGAACGCTTTCCGGAAGGCATCGGCGGCGAAGTCTTCTTCTCCAAGAACCCGCCGCGCGGCATGCCGGACTGGATGCGAGGGGTCACCGTGAAGTACCCCAGCGCCCGGTCCCATCCGCAGGTGGTGCTGGACGAGCCGGCCGCCGCCGTCTGGGCCGTGCAGATGAACACCGTGGTGTTCCATCCGTGGCCGTCCCGGGCGGAAGACACGGACAACCCGGACCAGCTGCGCATAGACCTGGACCCGCAGCCGGGAACCGATTTCAACGACGCCGTCCGCCCGGCCCAAGAGCTGCGCACCATCCTGGCCGAGGCCGGCCTGGAGGCATTCATCAAGACCTCGGGCAACCGCGGCATCCACCTCTTCGCCCCGATCCGGCCCGAGCATGAGTTCCTGGAGGTGCGGCACGCGGTGATCGCCGCGGCCCGGGAGGTGGAGCGCCGGATGCCGGAGCAGGTGACGACGGCGTGGTGGAAGGAGGAGCGCGGAGAGCGCGTTTTCGTGGACTTCAACCAGGCCAACCGGGACCGCACCATGGCAGGTGCCTACAGTCCGCGGGCCTTGCCGGATGCACCGGTTTCCTGCCCGATTACCTGGGACGAACTGGAGCACGTGCATCCGGCGGACTTCACCATCGCCACCATTCCGGAACGGCTGCGCACGGTAGGAGACCCGTGGGCGGACATGTACCGGAACCCGGGATCCATCGACGTCCTGCTCCAATGGTGGGAACGGGATGTGTCCAACGGGCTGGGCGAGCTGCCGTTCCCGCCGGACTATCCCAAAATGCCCGGTGAGCCGCCCCGGGTGCAGCCCAGCCGGGCACGCCGGAAGGATTAGAGGGACTCCGGGTGGGCGGGAGCACCGAGACGCCCGTCCACCATGCCCGCCACTGCGTCCGTCAACGGGACGAATCCTGTGTCGTGGGTGACCATCACGGTGCCCAGCCCGAATTCCCGGGTCACTTTCACCAGGAGCTGCACGATCGATTCGGACCGTTGAGTGTCGAGGGCAGCGGTTGGTTCATCCACGAGCAGCAGCGACGGGCTGCCCATCAGCGCCCGGGCGATGTTCACCCGCTGGCGCTGTCCTCCGGAAAGCTGGTGGGGACGCTTTCCGGCTTCGTGAGCCAGGCCCACGAGTTCGAGCAGTTCCAACGCGCGCCGTTCCGAAGCCGGACCGGCTTTGCCCCGCAGCCGGTCAGTGATGACCAGCTGCTCCGCGGCGGTCAGTGAGGCCAGGAGGTTGGGTTGTTGAAAAACAATCCCCACCCCGCTGCGCCGCAGGGCAGTCCGGCCGGCGTCGTTGAGGTCCCCGACGTCGGTTCCCGCTACCGTGACGGTCCCGCTGGTGGGGGCGATCAGTGTGGCGGCGACGGCCAGCAGGGAGGACTTTCCCGAGCCGGAGGGTCCGACGAGGGAAAGGATCTGCCCCCGGGGTACCCGGAGATCGACGTTGTCCAGCGCCTTGAGCGTACCGCCGCCGTCGGGGTACTCCAGCGTGACTGCCTGAAGCTCCAGGGCCGCCGGCGCTGCCGGTGCGGCTGGTGCCGGTGCCGCTGGTGCCGGTGCTCCTGCAGGGGCTGAGTGTGACATGGCTTGTGTGCTCCTTTGATTGAAGTGGGGAAGGGGAAGCGGCTGTTGGTCCGACCGGGCGGGCCTAGTTGCCGCCGAGTGCCGTCAGCGGGTCCACCCTCGTGACGCTGCGTACGGCCGCCGCGGACCCGGCCAGTCCAAGCAGGACAATGCCCGCCACGGGCAGCAGCGCCGTGGCAAGGGTGAGGTGGAACGGGGCGGCGCTGCCCGCGAGCGTGCCGGCAAGCACAGCCAGCAGCCCCCCGACGACGGCTCCGGAGGCCACGATGATTCCGGCCTGGGCAAGGGCGTCGCGCATGAGGTAGGCGGAACTTCCGCCGAGGGCTTTCAGCACCGCAATGTCACGGGTCCGTTGGATAGTCCAGACGGCAAGGAAAGCCACTACCACCAAGGCAGAAATGCCATAGAGGAAGGCCTGCATCATCACCAGCGAACCGTTCTCCGAGCTGTAGGAACCCAGCCCGCTGAACGAGCCCCGTACGTCCGTGGAAACCGTTCCAGCAGTGCGGTCCGCGATTGCTGCCGCGTCGTCTGTGCCCGCTGCCGCAATCACGGTGGCTGCAGGGCTGTCTTCTGCATCTGTGGTGCTGCCCGCATGCGACGCGTCCTGCCAACTGGCAAGGGACGTCCACGCCACCGGGGTATGGCTGTAATACGTGGGCTCAACAGGTGCCCCAACCCGGAGCACCTCCCCGCCCACCCGGACGTCGTCGCCGGGTTCGACCGACAGCAACCCCGCAGTCTCGGAATCCAGGAGCAGCTCACCGTCCCGGACCGGATCCGGCGGCAGGACACTGCCTTCCTCAACCCCGAAGAGTGCCACGTTGGCGCTGGATCCCCCGAGGACCCGGGTCTGGGCAATACCCAGAGGCTCGGCCCGGTCAATTCCGGGGGTCGCCCGCCAGCTGGCGAGTTGTCCGGCCGTGACGGAAGACTCGGTGTAGGACACCTTGGGGTCGGTGCCGGCCGGTGCACCGAAGGCCACCGTGTCCGCCCCGGCGGAGGACAGGCCCTTGATAGCGGCGGTGTTTTGGTTGCCCAGTCCGGCGGTCAGGCCGGAGAGCAGCACCAGAAGCAGGGTAATCAGGGCGACGACGCTGCCCATGAGGGCGAACCGCCCTTTGGCGAACCGGAGGTCCCTCAATGCCAGATACACGGGTGATTTCCTTCCTGTCAGATGGCCGTCGAAACGGCCGGGAATGCTTACTCTTCAACCCTCCGGCAGCGGGAACCTGAAACCATCAGGGGCGTGGTTGATCTGCGGCGGACGGGCGGATGATCCCCCGTTCAACCGATTGGTTGATGCCTGTGCTTCCGCGCCCGCCTAGGCTGGGTGCATGAGCACGTCGAACACGGTTAGCCGGGGCAGCGGGGCCCCGGCCATACCGTCCGGCACCGTGCTGCGGTTCCTGCGGGTGGCGCTGCACGTAGCTTTCGCTGGGTTGCTGGCCCTGGCGCTGTTCCAGCTGACTTTGGATCGCCCGGGTACCGCGCTGCTTGCTGCGGCCTACACCGGCAGCCTGCTGCTCGCCGTCGTCTACCTGGCGGGCACGGTGGCCGAGCAGAGGTACGCAGCACAGGGCCTGGGCCCGGACCCGGAACGGTACGGCACAGGCTGGCTGGCGCTGGTAACGGGACTGTGGCTTGTTCTGCTGGTGGTCAGCGAGGATTTCGCCTGGCTGGCATTTCCGCTGTTTTTCCTGGCATTGCACCTGTTGCGGACCCGGCCGGCCCTGGTCGCTGTGGGGTGCATGGCGGCGGCCGTGACGGTGGCCCGCTGGGCACACACGGGGATGTTCACATTCGCCGACGTCCTTGGCCCGCTGATCGGCGCCCTTTTTGCCGTAGTCATGGGATCCGCCTACTCAACGCTGCACGCTGAAAGCGTCCGTCAGCAACGCGCTCTGGAGGACTTGGAACGCACCCGCAGCGAGCTAGCCCTGTCCCAGCATGATGCGGGAGTGCTTGCCGAACGAACCCGGCTGGCACGCGAAATCCATGACACCCTGGCGCAGGGATTCTCCAGCATTGTCCTGATGTCCCGTGCCGCCGGCACCGCCATGGACAACGGAGACACCGGCCTTGCCCGGGAACGCCTGGCCACGGTGCAGGAGACGGCTGCGCAGAACCTGGCGGAGGCCCGCAGGTTTGTGCGCGGCCTTGCCGCCACCGGAGACGGTGGCTCGCTGACCGCGGGACTGGAACGCCTGTGCGCCCAGGTATCCAGGCAGGCAGCCTCAGGCGGACGCGTCCTGGAGTGCACGCTGCGCGTGGACGGGGAACCCAGGGCTATGACCGAAGCAGATGAAACCACGCTGCTGCGGGCCGCCCGGGCGTCGCTGGCCAACGTCCTGTCCCACTCCCGCGCGTCACACGCGGTAGTGACCCTGAATTTTGGCGATGACGCCGTGACACTGGACGTGTTCGACGACGGCGCCGGCTTCGATTCGGCCCTGCTTCCGGAGGTGCCGCGCGCGGACGGCAGCGGTTTCGGGTTGCTTTCACTGCGGCAGCGGGTTGATGACCTCGGCGGAACGCTGAGCGTGGAGTCTGCTCCCGGAGAGGGCACCGTGGTGGCGATCAGCCTTCCGCTCCGCCGGAGGTCCGGAACATGACGGCGGCGGAACTGCGCCTGCTGCTGGTCGATGACCATCCCGTGGTACGGGCCGGGCTGCGGGCCATGCTGGAAGACTCCGATTCCCTGACGGTGGCAGCCGAGGCAGCCGACGGCGCGGCGGCCGTGGAGGAGGTCCGGAAACAGGAGGCTCTCGGAACGCCCCTGGACCTGGTGCTCATGGACCTGCAGATGAGTCCCGGCATGGACGGGGTCACCGCCACACGTGCGATTAGGGCAGCGGGCGGCCCGCCGGTGCTGATCCTCACCACCTATGACACGGACGCAGATATTCTCGCGGCGGTCGAGGCCGGCGCAGCCGGATACATGCTCAAGGACGCACACCCGGACGAACTTCGCGCCGCCGTGACGGCAGCGGTGGAAGGCCGGACTGCCTTGTCGCCGCAGGTTGCAGCCCGCCTGATGGGCCGGCTCCGCAGCCCGGTTGCAGCGCTCAGCAGCCGTGAGCTCGAATTGCTGGAGCTGCTGGCCACGGGGCTGGGAAACCGCGCCATTGCGCGGCAGCTGTTCATCTCCGAGGCAACGGTAAAGACGCACCTCGTGCACATTTACGGGAAGCTCGGGGTGGATAACCGGACGGCCGCGATTGCCGAAGCGCAGCGGCTGCGGATCATCAGGTCCTGATACCGCTAGGCCTTCTGCACCGTAATGGACCATTCTGCCGGCCCGGTCTTGGCGAAGTCCGTAACCGGGTAGCCGCTTTCCGCCGCCCAGCGGGGGATGGCATCCGTAGCCTGCGTGCAGTCGAAGTTGATCACGAGTTCGTCTCCGGTGTTCAGCGACTTCATAGCCTCTTTTGCTTCCACGAGCGGGAAGGGGCAGACGGATCCGTTGGTTTCCAGGGTGACCTGAGCCATTGTGGTGTTCCTTTTCTTCTTGCGGGGGTGGGGTTAGACGCCGGCGGGCACGCGGGCCGGAGCAGGCGCCGAGCGGCGGTTGAGGATGGTCAGCTTCGCGGCCAGGCCGGTGCCGAGGATCATAAAGACCAGGGCCGTCCAGCCCTGGAAGCTGAACTGCGCGGTCTGCACCATGGCGTTTCCGATGGTGCACCCGCCGGCCAGCGCGGCACCGATGCCCATCAGGGCACCGCCGCCCAAGCTCTTGAGGACGGTGGCGGCGTCGGGCACGCGGACCCGGAACTCGCCGCTGCCCTTGGCCGCAATGTAGGAGCCAAGCAGGATGCCGATCACCAGGAACACACCCCAGTCCACCAGTTCCGGATCACCGGTGACCAGGTAGCCCACCAGCTTGGAGGACGGCGTCGTGATGCCCAGCCCGTCCTGGCGGCCGGTGGCCCAGCTCAGCGGCCACGCGGCAATGGCGATCAGGCCAATCACTACAGCGGTGGCGAAGGCGTTCCACGGCTTCTCGAACAGCAGGTGCGCCAGTCCGGTTTTCGCCGGAGGCAGCGATGCCAGGCGGATCTTCGGCTTGCGCAGGTGGTGGCGGACCGCCAGGCCGACGCCGGCGACCAGCAGGGCCACAAACAGCCAGGGTGATACTCCCAGCACCGAATAGAAGTTGCTCTGTTCCACGGTCACCGAGCGCATGGCCGTGTTGAAGCCGGACAGCGGGCCCGTCTTCATGATGGCCGCGAACAGGGCATAGGCGGCCAGGGCGAACCAGCTGCCCACCAGCCCTTCACCGGCACGGTAATAGGTGCCGGTTGCGCAGCCCCCGGCCAGCACTATGGCGAAACCGAAGATAAACCCGCCAATAATCGTGGCCAGCCACGGGAATGCGTTGGCGGAGAGGCTGATGACCCCGGCGGCGTCGAGGGCGAAGACGCCGACGCTCTGCACGGCCACCACCACCAGGAAGGCCGTAAGCCAGCGGGTGCTGCGGGTGACCCACACGTCCCGGAACGCTCCGGTGACGCAGAAACGCCCCCGTTGCATCACGAAACCGAGGGCAACGCCAACCAGCAGGCCTGAAATAAGCATTGCAACTGCTCCTAGGGGAAGAACCTTTTGCGGCGGGTATCCGCCGCGGTTCAGCAACGCTAGTTCCGCAGGTTTCCCGCAGCCAAGGAATGTGGCCCGGCATTACCGCGGGTTAAGCCCTGTGACGTGCCGGTGGACACTGCGCGTGGCAGAATCGACAAAGCCCCACCCGGACCGGGCCGTCAGGATGAGATGTCGACTATCTCGGTGGTAATTCCCGCCCGCAATGACGCGGCGATGCTCGCCGTCTGCCTGCGGGCACCGGCGCAGCAGACGCGGGTACCGGATGAGATTGTGGTGGTGGACAACGCCAGCACCGACGGCACCGCGGCCGTCTGCCGTGCCGCAGGCGTCCGGCGCGTCTATGAGCCCAACGTCGGAGTGGCTGCGGCAACCTTCCGCGGATTCGATGAGGCAAACGGGGAATGGCTGGCCCGGCTCGATGCCGATTCGGTGCCGCCCCCGTCATGGCTGGCGCAACTGGAGGCGGCCATGCTCGACGCCGGTGAAAACACCGCGGTCACGGGGCCCGGCGATTTTTACGGCTCCGGCTCACTGATCCGCTGGGTTGCGCAGAATCTGTATATCGGCGGCTACAGGTGGTCCATGCGCCTGCTCATGGGGCATCCGCCGCTGTTCGGGTCGAACTTCGGCTTCCACCGCAGCATGTGGTCCCGCCTCCGCGGACGGGTGCACCGCGGCGCCCCTCCCGTGCATGACGACCTGGATCTGGGGTACCAGGTGCGGGCGGAGATGGATGTCCGCTGGGACCGGCACCTGCGGGTGGGCGTATCCGCGCGGCCGCTGTACACCTGGGCAGACGTGTACCGCCGGGTGGCCATGGCGTACGTGACCTTCAAAGTGGATTTCCGCGGCGAACCGCCGCTGCGCCGCCTGCGCGAACGCCGCCGGTACCGGCGGACGGTGCGGAGCCGGCTGCGGAGTTCACGGCGTGCCCGGCGCCGCGGACCGGTACATCCGCAGCAGGTCGCGCGTGAGCTGGTGCGGAGATTCCTCGCACGGGCTGTGCCCGCTGCCGTAGGCGGCGAACGAGGCGCCGATGCTCGCGGCAAATTCGCGGTGCAGCCGCACCGGCCACACGTCATGTTCGCCGACGGCGACGAACTTCGGCAGCGTGGACGCCCCCAGGGCGGCCCGCAGGTCCGGGGCATGGCGCATCAGCCCCACCATGTCCCGGACGGAGTCCCGCCGGGTGACGGTGAACCGGTGGTTGACCAGCTTCATCCGCCCGGCGTCGGCCCGGATGAAGTTGCGCCGCACGCCCCAAACAATCAAGTCGGCGCTGAGGCGGTCGCTGACCAGCGGAGCGAGCCAGCCGATCCGGCTGACGCCCCGGAAACTCTGCCCGCCGCGCGGCGGGCAGCCAAGCAGGGTGATGCTGCGGAACAGGTCCGGCCGCTGCAGCGCCGCAAGCTGGACTACGACGCCGGCGAATGAGTACCCCACTACGTGCGCCGGTCCGTGGACGGCCAGGACGGCGAGCAGGTCCGCGATAAACAGGTCGTAGTCGTACCGGCTGCGCGGCGGGTCCAGGTTTTCGGGGCCGGCGGCGGCCGACTCGTACTGGCCGGCCAGATCGAAGCTGAAGGCGAAGTACCCCGCAGCAGCCAGCCCGGGGAGCATCAGGGAGAAATCTTCTTTCGAGCCCATGGCCCCGGGCACCAGGACCACTGCCGGATCCTCCGGATCGCCCATGCTCAGTGCCGCCAGGGAACCGCTGGGGGCGTCGAAGCTGGAGCGGACCGACCCCCGGGGATGCAGCATCCAGTCCACGTTGCCCAGGCGTGCATCCTCCAGGGCGGCGGGATCCGAGGCAGGCGTGGCTTTCCCGCGAATGGCCATGGCTCAAAAGATAGCCCTCCGTACGGCTCCCGTCTGCTCCCCGGAGCCGCGGGGGAGCCGCGGGCAACGAAAGGAGGCCGGCGGCAACGGGATCGGCAACGGGGACGGCGTCTCCACGGTAGGATTTTATTGCCTGCCCCGATTTTCCCCCCAAACTCAGGAGCCGACGTTGCCTGCCAAGCGTTCCCCCAACAAGTATGTGTACCGAAGCATCGTGTTTACGGGGCTTGCAGCCCGCGCCATTTTCTCTGTCCCGGTGATCCCGTCCGGGCTGGAGAACCTTCCGATGGACGAGGAAATCCGCGGCTTGGACCGGAAAGTGGTCCCCGGCAAGGGCGCAGTAGTAGCCATCACGCATTTCGGTTATCTGGACTTCGCCTTCGCAGAGCTGCTGGTGTGGCGCAAGCTCAAGGTCCACATGCGCTTCCTGGTCACTAAGAAGGCCGCCAGGAAGTCCTTTGTGAAGGCTGTATGCGACTGGTGCGAGCACGTCATTGTGGATCGTGCCGACGGCGCAGCGGCGTATACGGAGTCGGTTGAAAAGCTCCGCGGCGGCGATTATCTCGCGGTGCTGCCCGAAGCAGGCGTCAGCCGCAGCTTTACCGTCCGCGAGCTGAAGACCGGTGCGGTGCGCATGGCCGCCGAAGCGGGCGTGCCCATCATTCCCGTCTCCGTGTGGGGCGGTCACCGCATGATGACCCGCGGGCACGGGCCGAGCTTCAAGTCCGTCTGGAAGAACCCGGTGCGCGTGCACGTGGGCGAAATGATCCGTCTCGACGGCGACGTGGACGTGGCACAGGAGACCCTCCGGCTGCAGGAGGAACTGCAGGCCGGTATAGACCATTGCATTGACACCTACCCGGTGGCTGCCGAACCCGGTGCATGGTGGATGCCGCGCAGCCGCGGCGGCAGCGCCATGGCCCTGGAAGAGCAGCGGGTCCTGGATGCCGCGGACCGGGAGAAGTACAAGATCACCGGCTAGCTTTTCCGGGCGTGCCAAGAAAAGGACCAGCCGTGCGGTTTGCACGGCTGGTCCTTTTGGTTGCGTGCGGCTTTCAGCGGCCGCCGGAACTAGAGGATGGGATTTCCTCCGGTAACGGCAATCCGGGCACCTGAAATGTAGCTGCCGTCATCGGAGGCGAGCAGCACGTAGGCCGGCGCCAGTTCAGCGGGCTGGCCGGGACGCCCCAGCGGGGTGTCCGCACCGAAGGAACCCACCTTGTCCGCCGGCATAGTGGCGGGGATCAGCGGGGTCCAGATGGGTCCCGGAGCCACGCTGTTCACCCGGATTCCCCGGTCGCCAAGCAGCTGCGACATGCTCGCGGAGAAGTTGGCAATGGCGGACTTGGTGGCTGAGTACGGTGCCAGGGTGGGTACCGGCATATCCGAATTGACGGACGAGGTGCCGATGATGGAGGACCCCGGACCCATGTGCGGCAGGGCGGCCTTCACCAGATAGAACATCGCGTTGATGTTGACCTTGAAGGTGTACTCCCACTCCTCGTCCGGGATGTCCTCAATGTTTTCCCGGTCCATCTGGAAGGCGGCGTTGTGTATCAGGATGTCCACCTTGCCGAACTCTTCCACGGCAGTGCTGATGACCTTCCGGCACTGCTCAGCAGTGTCCAGGTCCCCGCGGACCAGGACTGCCTTCCGTCCTGCTTCCTCCACGAGGCGCGCAGTGTCGCGGGCGTCCTCGTCCTCACTGAGGTAGGAGATCAGCACGTCGGCGCCCTCGCGCGCGTAGGCAATGGCCACGGCGCGCCCGATCCCGCTGTCACCGCCGGTAATGACCGCTGCCTTGCCGGTGAGCTTGCCGCTTCCGCGGTAGGTTTCTTCACCGCAGTCGGGGACAGGCGTCATCTCCTTCTGGGTTCCCGGTACTTCCTGCTGCTGCTCCGGCTGGTTCATGGTGTTCCTTTCGGATGGGGGGTGTTCGGGACTTTAGACGGTTCCGCCGGCACAACGCCAGCGAGAGACCCGGCTCAGGCGAGGGAGTCCAGGGCCTCTGCCACCGGCGTCGGGCCGTTGTTGAACTCGATCGTCCGGCCGATGGTTGCGGGACGGTCCAGGACTTCGGCGGCCACCTGGGCCACATCTTCGCGGGAGACCTGCCCGCCGGTGATGCCCGGCCCGGTTTCGATCCGGCCGGTTCCGGGGTCCATGGTCAGTGCGCTGGGACCGAGGATTGTCCAGTCCAGGTTGCTGGCCTTGAGGTGTTCATCGGCGTCCGCCTTGGCCTCGGCGTAGGAGTAGAAGGAGTCGTCTTCAGGAACGCCGTGGTTTTTGCCGGCCCCGAAGTAGGAAACCATCACATAGCGCCGGGCACCTGCGGCCTCGGCCGCGTCCATGGAGCGGATGGCGGCATCACGGTCGACGGCGTAGGTGCGCTCAGCGCTGCCGCCGCCTGCACCCGCAGTCCAGACGACGGCGTCGGCCCCGTTCAGCAGCTCGGTGAGCTGTTCCGTGGAGAGGTTTTCGACGTCGGCGACCACCGCGTCGGCCCCGGTCTGTTCCACGTCGGAGGTGTGCTCCGGATTGCGGAAGAGCGAGCTGACCTGGTGTCCGGATGCGGTAAGCCGGCGGGCGAGGTGCAGTGCGACTTTTCCGTGCCCTCCGATAATGGCGATGCGTGACATTCGACATTCCTTTCGTTGATTACGGTTCCTCCACCATAAGCATGCTGTCGATATTTTGCGGAGTGGGGCCGGGTGCGTCCGCCCTCGGCTTAGCTCATTTGCCAGCGGAAAGGGGGTGCAGCCGTAGCCCGCGCTTGGCCGGCGCGGATAGGATCGCGGTGCCTTGAACACCCGCGGAAGGAAAGCTGTGTCAATAACTACGGCTCAACCGAACCTGACCGTTGCGACCACGGAAGGGCTGGTGCGCGGCACGATCCTTCGCGGTGTGCGTTCCTGGCGGGGGATACCGTACGCGGCACCGCCCACCGGGGAACGCCGCCTGCGCCTGCCCCAGCCGGCGGCGGCGTGGAACGATGTGCTGGACGCAACACGGTACGGGCCTGCGGCGCCCCAGGTGCGGAGCCGCACCGGACTTGGGGCCGGCCCGAAGACGCGCATGGATGAAGACTGCCTGACCATCAACGTAACGGCACCCCCCGAACCGGCAGCACCTCGCCCGGTGCTGGTCTATTTCCACGGGGGAGCGTTCACCTCCGGCGCCGCCTCGGCCCCCGCCTATGACGGCACCAACCTGGTCCTTCGCGGCGACGTGGTCTACGTAGGCATGAACTACCGGCTGGGTGCCCTGGGGTTTATGGACTTCCGCCGTTATTCGACAGCACAGCGGGCCTTTGACGTGAACCTCGGCTTGGCGGACCAAGTGGCGGCCCTGCGCTGGGTACAGCGGAACATAGCGGGCTTCGGCGGTGACCCCGGCAACGTCACGGTGTTCGGCGAATCCGCCGGCGCCATGTCGATCACCGCCCTGATGTGCGTACCGTCCGCACGGGGGCTTTTCCACCGGGCATTCGCCCAGAGTTCAGCGCCCGCCACTGCCTACGGACCGGGCCTGCCGGAAAAATGGGCGGCTTCGCTGCTGGAACTGCTGGGGGTGGACGAGGCCGGGGCAGCGGATGCGCTGGCCCGGATACCGGCCGAGCGCCTGGTGGAAGCAACCCAGCGGCTGACACGCGGGATAGCCCCGGAGGCGGATCCCGGAACGCGGGCCGTGGCGCCGGTGGTGGACGGGCATTTCCTGCCCCTGCATCCTCTCGAGGCGTTCCGCACGGGCAAAGCGCATCCCGTGCCGCTGGTCATCGGCAACATGTCCCGTGAAGGGGCCCTTTTCGACCGGTTCGAAGACATCCTCCCCACCAAGCCGGATCGGATCGAGAAGATGTTCGCCCGCACCGCGCCGGAGCTGCAGGACCAGGTGCTGGCGGCCTACCCGGGCTACCCGGGCAAACACCAGGCGGTCGACGTCGGCGGGGACGCTGTTTTCTGGCTGCCCAGCGTCCAAGTCGCAGAGGCCCACAGCGCCCATGCCCCCGTATGGTCCTACCGGTTCGACTACGCCCCGACGATGGCCCGGATCCTGGGCGTGGGCGCCACGCACGGACTGGATATCCCAGCGGTGTTCGGCAACTACGACTCCGGGCCGGGCCGGTTCCTGACCTTGGCCGGCGGCAAGTCCACAGCCGTTGCGGTGGGGGACCGTTTCCGCGGGGCGCTACTGCGTTTCGCCCGGACCGGACATCCGGGCCCGCTGTGGCCGGGCTACGACAGCCGCAGCCGGACCACCAAGGTATTCGACGCCACGGACCTGATCGTTCCGGATCCGCACCGCGCCCGCCGGCTTGCCTGGAACGGCTACTGCGGCTACCGCTGAGCCGGGGGAGGTCAGACGGGAAGATCCCGCAGCAGCCCACCCAGCCGGAGCAGTTCCAGGGGTGCATGCTGGGCAAGGGACAGACCGACAATTTCTCCTGCCTCGCCCACGGCATCCATGATGCGCAGCAGGTCCGGAACGCGGACTCCGCGGGTTCCGGAGCCTGTCCTGTCCGCGAAGTCCCGCCGGTCAAGGACGTCCAGATCCACGTGGATGGCCAGCTTGGTGGCCCCGGTCAGCGCGAGCCACTCCAGGATCCGCCGGGTGTCCTCGGGGGTGTCAGTGATTCCCACGCTGCGTATACCCAGCCGCTGCTTCGTTTCGATCCCCGGGTCCTGCCAGTCCCGCAGCCCAATCTGCAGGACATTGCCCGCAGGCACCACCGCCGGCAGCGCGGCGAGGAACTCCGGGTCGCCCAGCCCGGCAAGGGTGGCCAGGGACATGGACCGGAAGCCGGTGTAGCCGTCGCCCGGCATACCGGTATCCGGGTGCGCGTCCACCCACAGCACTGCCAAGTCATCCCCGTACAGGGCGGCCAGATGGCTGAACGGCGCAACGCTTACCGAGCACTCGCCGCCGAAGGTCACCACGGACTGCGGATCCGCTTCCTGCATCACCCGCACGGCTTCCTGGAGTTGCAGGAGCACAGCAGACCGGGCGTAGATGCCGTCCACCGTTTCGACGGCGGCTTCGGAGGTGTCGGTGCTGACGGGTACAAAAGCCGTGGGTCCGTCATGCTCGGGGGAGAGCAGCTCAAGGAGCGACGGGCCCAGATGGTAGGACAGCTGGGTCTGGTGCGGCTGGCCCGCCGGCAGCGAGCCGACGGCACCGGCGCCGGCAGCGCCTTGCCACTGGGGGAATATGAGCCGGAGGGCCCCGGGGCCCGAGGGATGCATGGCAGTCATGGCAGTCCTTTGGTGCGGCGGCAATCCAGCCACCATACCGCTGCCCTCCCGGACGGAAACAGTGCCGGCACAAAATAGGATGGAGGTATGACTGCAACCCTTGTCGCCCGCGACCTCTCCGGCGGCCATGCGCACCGCACCCTCTTTGAACACCTCTCACTGACGGTCGCCCCGGGCGACGTGGTGGGCGTCGTGGGGGCCAACGGTGCCGGCAAGTCAACCCTGCTGCGGCTCCTGGCCGGGGCGGCGGTACCCCAGGCGGGAACGGTGAGCACCTCGCCGTCGGACGCCTTTGTCGGGTGGCTCCCGCAGGAACACGAGCGGCTGGCCGGGGAAACCGTGGGCGCCTATCTGGCCCGGCGGACCGGCGCTGCAGCGGCAACGGAAGCCATGGAAGCGGCGGCGGCCGCCCTGGGCGGGGAAATCCCTGGTGCCGACGACGCCTACGCCGCGGCCTTTGACCGCTGGATGGCCTCCGGCGCCGCGGACTTGGAGGACCGGGCCCCGGCTGTCCTTGCGGACCTGGGACTGAACGTTGGGCTGGACGCCGAGATGACCGGTCTTTCGGGCGGGCAGACGGCCCGGGCGGCACTGGCGGCCCTGCTGCTGAGCCGTTTCGATGTGGTGCTGCTGGATGAACCGACTAATGACCTGGATCTTGACGGACTGGCGCGGCTGGAACAGTTTGTCCGCGGGCTGCGCGGCGGCGTTGTCCTGGTCTCCCATGACCGGGAGTTCCTGGCCCGCTGTGTGACCACGGTGGTGGAGCTCGACCTGGCGCAGAACAGCGTGGCGGTCTACGAGGGCGGTTATGAGGCGTTCCTGGAAGAACGTGCCGTTGCGCGCCGCCATGCGCGGGAAGCGTACGACGAGTTCGCCGACAAGAAGGCCGATCTGGTGTCCCGGGCACGCACCACCAGGGAATGGAGTTCCCAGGGTGTGCGCAATGCCATGAAGAAGAACCCGGACAATGACAAGATCCGCCGCAAGGCAAGCACCGAGTCCTCCGAAAAGCAGGCCCGCAAGGTCCGGCAGATGGAATCGCGGATCGCACGCCTGGACGAGGTCGAGGAGCCGCGCAAGGAATGGCAGCTCCAACTGCGTATCGGTTCCGCCCCGCGTTCCAGTTCGGTGGTGTCCACGCTGAACGAGGCCACATTGACCCGTGGCGGATTCACCCTCGGTCCGGTTTCCGTTCAGGTCAACGCCGGGGAGCGGATCGGCATCACGGGTCCCAACGGCGCCGGCAAATCAACGCTCCTGCGGCTGCTGCTGGGCCGGGAGGTGCCCGACGCCGGGACTGCCTCCCTGGGTACCTCTGTTGCGGTGGGGGAAATCGACCAGGGCCGCGGGCAGCTGGACCCGGCGCAGGCGCTGGGCACCGCCTTCGAAGCGGCCGTTCCGGAGCTGTCCTCTGCGGAGGCCCGGACCCTGCTGGCCAAGTTCGGGCTCAAGGCCGATCAGGTTGCCAGCCGGGTCGATGCGCTGTCTCCGGGCGAGCGGACCCGCGCTTCGCTGGCCCTGCTGCAGGCCCGCGGCGTGAACCTCCTGGTGTTGGATGAGCCCACCAACCACCTGGACCTGCCCGCCATCGAGCAGCTGGAAGAGGCCTTGGAAAGCTACGAGGGCGCTCTCCTGCTGGTTTCCCATGACCGGCGGCTGCTGGAAAACGTCCGCCTCGACACGCGGTGGCATGTTCAGGGTGGAACGGTGTCGCTCGGGTAGTCTTCCGCGCCTACCCGGTCTGTGCCGTGGAATACGCAGGTATGTGATACAAATTATGTTATGTTGCGTCCCTGCAGGGACGCAGATACTTAGGTCTCGGGCGATTTCACGGAAGAAGTGTCCTCATGGCTCCATGGATTGGAAATGCCGGCTGCGGAGCAGCCTTTGTGCACAGTGGCAGGGAAAGCCGCTGTGCCCTATCTGTAAGTGCAGGAAAAGCACACGCAGGAACAGCGCAGTGAAGGCGCTGAAGACGGCGGACCTGCCGGTCCTGATCACCGTCTGGCTCCTGTGCGTAGGGACCGACTGGTCCACCGGCACCAAGATTGCCCTCAACGTCATCGCCGTTGCCCTGCTGTGCGCCAAGGAAGTGGCGGTTCACCGGCGCGAGTCCCGGCGGAGCGGTGCGGCCGTCCGCCGAAGCCCCGCGCACCGGCTTGCCGCTGCAGCGTAGTTCCCGGACGGATACCAGGCTCCAATAAAGGCAGCAGCACCCAAATGGGGTAGCCGCAGTCCGCATGGAACGCCGCATCTGGTGACCCCGGTATGCCGCGGCTATGGTTGATAGTCGCAAGCGTGCAGGTCTTCGCCGGCTGGAAAGAGTCGATCGTGGCTATAGACGTGGCCTCATTGGTAGTCGAGACCAGCAATGGGCTGGTGCAGGGAATCGCAGAGCATGGTGTGCGCACTTGGCGCGGCATACCCTACGCTGCTCCGCCCGTGGGGGAACTGAGGCTGCGCGCTCCGCAACCGGCGAAAAGCTGGAGCGGAATCCGGGATGCACGCTCCTTCGGTGCGGTCCCGCCGCAGTCCAAGGCGCCGAACCTGACCGGCAGCCACCGGCGGGTGCCGATGGATGAGGACTGCCTGAGCCTGAACGTCACGGCGCCCTTGGAACCCTCGGATTCCCTGCGTCCGGTCCTCGTGTACCTGTACGGCGGTGCGTTCAGCTCCGGGTCGTCCGCGGAACCCACCTACCGCGGTACCAACCTGGTGCGCGACGGCGATGTGCTCTACGTATCGCTGAACTACCGCATCGGGGCCCTGGGGTTCATGGATTTCCGCGCTTATTCGACTCCTGACCGGCCGTTTGACGCCAATATGGGCCTGCGGGACCAGGTTGCCGCGCTTGAATGGGTGCAACAGAACATTGAAGCGTTCGGCGGAGACCCGGACAACGTCACCCTTTTTGGAGAGTCCGCCGGGGCCATCGCCGTAACCTCGCTGATGTGCATCCCCAGAGCGGCACCGTTGTTCCACCAGGCCTACGCGCAGAGCCCCGCGCCGTCGGGAGCCTACTATCCGGAAATGCACGCCGCGTGGGCCGAGGACCTGCTGGAGATTCTCGGCATCAGCCCGGCCCGTGCGGCCGAGGCACTGACCTCGATCAGCGCCGCGAAACTGGTGGACGCCACGCGGAAGATGACCACGAAAATCGGGCCGGTGAAGCAACCCGGCACGCTGAGCGTTTCGCCTGTCATTGACGGGGACTTCCTGCCAAAGCACCCAATCGACGCCTTTTTGGACGGGGAATCCAACCCTGTTCCGCTGGTCCTGGGCACCATGGCACGGGAGGGGGCACTGTTCGCGAAGGTCTCGAATATCCTGCCGTCCACACCGGAGCGGATCGAGAAGATGTTCGCCGGTACGGATCCGCTGGCCCGGGACCGGGTGGTGGCCGCCTACCCCGGGTATCCCTCACGGCAGCGGTCAGTGGACATCAGCGGTGACCTGGTCTTCTGGTATCCGAGCCAGATGGTGGCCGAGGGCCATTCCCGGACCGCACCAACATGGGCGTACCGCTATGACTACGCCACGCCCATGATGAACCTGCTCGGGTTCGGCGCCACCCATTCCTTTGACGTTCCGGTGATGTTCGGGGACACCCGGACCGGGATGGCCAGGGCCCTCTCCCTGCTCGGCGGCGCCGAGGAACTCAGGGCCCTGTCGCAGCGCTTCCAGGGGTCCCTGCTCAGCCTGGCCCGGTACTCCCATCCTGGCGTGGACTGGCCCGGCTACGACGAGATCCACCGGCACACCCGCGTCTTCGACAAGTCCGACCGGATCGAGTCCGACCCGTTTCCCGAACGGCGGCGGGCCTGGGCGGGCTATCGGGGTTACGTCTGATCCGGCGGCATCTGATCGGGCAGCGTGCCGGATCCGGCACGCGAACCGGTGCCCCTCGCGGCCCATGCGTGAGAGTCTTAAGCCGGCTTGTGATTTTCCCGCCCCGCAGCTTGTCCCGCACCGCAGCTAAGGAGAGTTAGTCAGCATGAGTGAACATTACGACCTCGTTGTTCTCGGAGCCGGACCGGGCGGATATGTGGCCGCGATCCGGGCGGCCCAGCTGGGCCTGAAGACTGCGATTGTGGAAGAGAAGTACTGGGGCGGCGTGTGCCTGAACGTCGGCTGCATTCCTTCCAAGGCGCTGCTGCGCAACGCGGAACTTGCACAGATTTTCACCAACCAGGCCAAGACGTTCGGCATCAGCGGTGAGGTGAGCTTTGACTTCGGCGCTGCCTTTGACCGCAGCCGGCAGGTGGCGGACGGGCGCGTCAAGGGCGTCCACTTCCTGATGAAGAAAAACAAGATCACCGAATACGACGGCCACGGCGTGTTCTCCGATGACCACACCATCGAGGTCAGCCTCTCCAAGGGCGGTACCGAGACCATCACGTTCGACAACGCCATCCTCGCCACCGGCACCTACGTCCGCCTGCTGCCCGGAGTGGAGCTGAGCGAGAACGTCGTCACATATGAAGCCCAGATCATGGACCGGGACCTGCCGAAGAAGATGGTGATTGTCGGGGCCGGTGCCATTGGCATGGAGTTCGCCTACGTGCTGCGCAGCTACGGAGTGGACGTCACCATCATCGAGTTCCTGGACCGCGCGCTGCCCAATGAGGACGTGGACATTTCCAAGGAGATCACCAAGCAGTACAAGAAGCTCGGCATTCCCATCCTCACTTCCACCAAGGTGGAAACAATCCAGGACAACGGGTCATCCGTGGCTGTCACCTATACGGACAAGAACGGCCAGCAGGGCAGCATCGAGGCGGACCGGGTGATGCTGTCCATCGGCTTTGCGCCGCGGACCGAGGGCTACGGGCTCGATAAGACCGGCGTCCAGCTGACCGACCGCGGTGCCATCGGCATTGACGAGTACATGCGCACCAACGTGCCGCACATCTACGCCATCGGCGACGTGACCGGCAAGCTGCAGCTCGCGCACGTGGCGGAAGCCATGGGTGTGGTGGCTGCTGAAACCATCGGTGCCGCGGAGACCTTGCCGCTGGGGGACTACCGGATGATGCCGCGGGCCACGTTCTGCCAGCCGCAGGTCGCCAGCTTCGGGCTCACCGAGCAGCAGGCCCGCGACGAGGGCCACGACGTCCTGGTCAGCACCTTCCCCTTCACCGCTAACGGGAAGGCCCACGGGCTGGGGGAGCCGGTGGGCTTCGTGAAACTGGTGGCCGACGCCAAATACGGCGAACTGCTGGGCGGGCACATGATCGGCCCCGATGTTTCCGAGCTGCTCCCCGAGCTCACGCTGGCGCAGAAGTGGGACCTCACCGCAGCTGAACTGGCCCGCAATGTGCACACCCACCCGACGCTGAGTGAGGCACTGCAGGAAGCCTTCCACGGGCTGACCGGCCACATGATCAACTTCTGACGGCTGCCGCCTTGTGCTGATAGGCCGGTTCGGGTTCGGGTTCGGGTTCGGCACTGGCTGGGGCTGGGTCTTGGTATTCCTTGACACTGTGTGCGGCGGCGCGAACGCTGGAATCAGGCACCCACGGCGTCCGGACCGTGCCTGCCACGGCTGGGATGCGAGAAGGGCACGGCCATGAACCCTGGCAGAATCGTCATGATTGTTATTGGGGCGCTGCTGGTCCTCATTGGGCTTGGATTGGGTGCGGCGGCTGCGGCGGTGGGGCTGATCGCCGGAGCCCAGCGCGACAACGGCTACCTGTCGGTGCCGGAGGAGACCTACAGTGTCAGCTCCTACGCCATCACCACCGGCTCCGCGGATATCGGCCCGGGCGCGGACGGCAATGAGGACATCGCATCCCTGCAGGTGCGCGGCACCGGGGTAGACGGCGACCTGTTCATTGGGATCGGCGCCGAAGCTGAGGTACGGCGGTATCTCGACGGGGTGGCGAGCGCCGAAATTGACGAGGTGAGGTTCAACCCGTTCCGGGTCGATTACCGGCGGACGGCGGGCACGGAGGTACCGTCCCCGCCGGGGATGCAGGACTTCTGGGTGGCTTCCGCTGCGGGCAGCGGGCCCCAGGAGATTAACTGGGCGCCGACCGAGGGCGACTGGATTGTTGTGGTGATGAACGCCGACGCGTCCCCTCAGGTTACGGCCGAACTGCAGGCGGGCTTTCGCTCGGACCTGTTTGGTGTGGCCGCCGTGTGGCTGCTGATCGGTGCCGTGGTGTTGTTCCTTCTGGGAGTGGCACTGATCCTCGCAGCGATCCTCGCCGGACGGAAACGGGGGGCGTACCCGCCGGCCGGCGGGTATCCGGGGCCGGTCCCCGGCGGTGCCTACGGGTACCGGCCGGTTGGGGCGACCGCGCCCCTCCCCGCTCCGTCCGGCGCCAGGGCGGCGGGTAGTGCTCCCGGCGCGGGTTCATCCGTCACCGGCGGACCCGTCACCGGCGGACCCGTCACCGGCGGACCCGTCACCGGCGGACCCGATGCCGGCGGACCCGATGGTGGCGGACCCGGCGGGGGAGCTCCCTATCCGGCGCGCCTCTACGGCGAATTGGATCCGGGTTTGTCCCGCTGGTTGTGGCTGGTGAAGTGGTTCCTGGCCATTCCTCACTTCTTCCTGCTGTCCTTCCTGTGGATCGCCTTTTGGATTGCCACCGTGGTGGCCGGCTTCGCGATCCTGTTCACTGCCCGGTATCCGCGGGCGCTCTTTGACTTCAATGTGGGGGTGATCCGGTGGAGCTGGCGGGTGGCGTTCTATGCCACGGGGGTGCTCGGCACCGACCGCTATCCGCCGTTCAGTTTGGAACGGGAGCACTACCCTGCGGATTTCGACGTCGACTACCCCGAGCGCATGTCCCGCGGGCTGGTCCTGGTGAAGTGGTGGCTGCTCGTTATTCCCCAAGCCCTGATTGTCGGGGCCTTCAGCGGAACACCGTTGATGCTGGTGCGCGCACCGCGGTATTTCGGCGGGCCGAACGGGTACGGGCCGGACGGGTACGGTCCGGGCGGGGTCCGCTGGAACAACGGTCCCGGCGGGTTCGGCGCCACGGAGTGGGTGACGGCAGGCTTCTCACTGCTGGGCCTGCTGGTGTTCATTGCCGCCTTGGCGTTGCTCTTCACCAGCCGCTACCCCCGCCAGCTGTTCGACTTCATCATGGGGCTGCAGCGCTGGTCCTACCGGGTGCTGGCCTACACCGCACTCCTGCGGGACGAATATCCGCCGTTCCGGCTGGACCAGGGGCCGGCAGACGCTCGCGACCTGCCCCCGGCCGGCGTCGAACGTCCACCAAACCAGCAGTAGGTACCGTGCAGCCCAGGTGCCGTGCCGCCCAACCCGGAACGATTAACCGAGCACGCAGAATTCGTTGCCCTCGGGATCAGCCATCACCACCCAGGTCACCCCGGGCTCCTGGCCCACATCCACCCGCCGGGCGCCAAGTGCGATCAGCCGCTCCACTTCTTCCTCCTGGGTGCAGCCGTCCGCCACCAGGTCCAGGTGCAGGCGGTTCTTCACGGTTTTGCCCTCGGGTACCGCCATGATGTCCAGGTCCAGTCCCGTGCCGTCCTTGGCCGTGAGGCTGTACAAGCCGTCCTCAACGGTGAGGTCCCAGTCCAGCGCCTGTTGCCAGAAGGATGCGGAGGCATCGGCGTCGACGGCGTCCAGGTGGACTGTGGAAATCCTGCTGGTCATGATGGGAAAGTCCTGTCGTTTCGGCGGTCGAGGTGTCCCGGGCGCATCGATTTCAGTGCCGTCCGGAAGTGAGGCCAACTTACAGCACTGCCACCGGCAGGATCCCGCCGGCAGGATCCCGCAGGCCGCCGGGCGGGGCGCGCGGTCCGCGGGAGCGGCACCATTCCTGCTGCCGGTTAGGGCATACTGGCCGCATGACGACGCCGCTGGAGGGTCCACTCGCCGATTCGGATGCCGGTCTCTGGATTACGGAGCTGCTGGCACCGCCGGGCACCGTTACCGGAACAGTGCCCGGCGGGTTCGAAGCCTATGCGCGGATATTCCATCCGATCCACGCTCAACTGATGTCCTGGGACCAGGACTATCCCGAGGTAGTGGAGTCCCGACGGCTGCTGTGGAGCGAACTGGCGCAGGAACGCGGTACGGTAGCCCACCCGCTGATGCAGTGGGACTCCGTCTTGGCCGGCTACCGGAACCCCGTGTGGAACGAGCCCGGCTGGCAGTATGAAGACCCGTTGGTCGGCTCCCTTGCCACCGGCTCACTGGCCGAAGTGGCCCGTATCCTCGCCGGCCACACAAGCACGCCCGAAGAGTGCCTTGCCGGCCTGTGGGAGGGCTGGGGGTGGGTGAGCGGTGCGGAGGTGCGCCACACCGTGGGCACCGACGGCCGGAGCCGCACGGAACCGGCCTCGCCACCGTTCGGCGAAGCAGGGGTGTTCGGTGCGACCCGGCTCGAACTGCCGGGCCGGAAGTACCTGCTCTTTAACGCCGGGCTTTCCCTTTTCGCGGATCCCCGCTGGCAGGAAGCCAGCGGCTGGGACGGTCTGCAAAGTCCCAACCTGCTGTGGCCCAAGGACAGGCAGTGGTTCCTGGCCACTGAGATCGATTTCGATTCCACGCTCGTGGGCGGCTCGGCCGCGCTGATAGACGCGCTCGTGCAGTCCGACGTCGTGGAGTGCCTGGCCGTTCCGCCGGACGGAGACCTTACGCAGCTCGGCGACCTGCTCAACGAACGGCCCGACTAGCCCTGTTCCGCACGAGCGCCGCGTGAGCGCCGTCGTCGTCCGGGGGCGGCGCGGGACGGGCGGCTGGGGACGGGGCTGCGCAGGACGGGCGCCACAGCACCGTCAGGGAGCTAACACCGGTCTGTGAGCAAGGCATCGGCGGATCCGTCGGGTCCGCGTCCGGGCTGTGGATAAGCTGAATATATGCCTCTAGAAAACATCAATTTCCACACCCGTAAGTGGGTCCGGCCCGAAGACCTGAATGCCAACGGCACGCTGTTCGGCGGAAGCCTGCTGCGCTGGATCGACGAAGAGGCAACCGTCTACGCGATCCTGCAGATGGGTAACGGGCGGGTCGTTACCAAGTTCATGTCCGAGATCAACTTCGTCAGCTCCGCGGTGCAGGGAGACCTGATCGAGATGGGCCTTACCGCCACCAAGTTCGGCCGGACCTCGCTCACCATGCAGGCCGAGGTGCGGAACATGATCACCCGGCACAGCATCCTGACCATCGACAAGATTGTCTTCGTGAACCTGGACGAGCACGGCAAGCCCGCGCCTCACGGTTACACCAGCATCAGCTACGACCGCGACCGTCTGCCGAACCACCACTTCCCGCCGCTGCCCCTCGATGCGGAGCCCTTCTCCGCATAGGGTCCTACAGGGCCGCGAGCGTCGCCACCGTCCGGCTGCGCCTGCAACCGGCAACGCGGCGTCGCCTGAATCCGCCTGTAGCATCGCTGAGATGGAGCGCTCCCGTCCTCTGCCGCCCGGCGTGCCGAGGAGCGGAAACTGAGCGACCGCGTGCGCTGGATCGAGACGGATGCCACCACCTGGAACGACGGGGTCTTCGACGTGGTGCTGTGCGTCGGTGCCAGCCACGCCTTCGGCCGGTTGGAGGACATGCTGGGTGCTGTCCGGCGGCACCTGCGCCCCGGTGGGCAAGCGCTGATCGGCGACAGCATCTGGGAGGGCACCCCGTCGGCTTCCGCGCTGGCAGCACTTGGGGTTTCTGCCGACGCCTATCCCGACCTCGCCGGCCTCGCCGGCCTCGTGCGAGCCATCCATGAGTACGGGTTCGAGCCGTCGTACGGGCACGTCAGCACGTTGGCCGAGTGGGACGACTACCAGTTCAGCTGGACCGGGTCGCTCGTCGACTGGGCCGTGCGGGAGGCTTCGACGGCCGAGGATCGTGACGAGGCATTGGCCGCCGCACGCGAGAACCGCGACGCCTGGCTGAGCGGCGCACGGCGCGAGCTGGGGTTTGCAACCTTCGTCCTGCACGACGCCGCCGCTGGCATGCATGACTGAACGCTGGTCTTGACTATTCCTCCCGCAGAGGGCCTTTGACGCCCAGATCCCCGCAAGCTGGTTCTTTTCCACAAGGATAGAAAGTACTTGTTGCGGCCCTCTGCGGAGTGGATACCATCGAACACATGTTCGAATCATTGGAAGTGGCGGAGTGCTTTCCGTCCGACCTCTCGGGTCACCATACCCCGCTTGTTTCCCGGTCTGCCGCCGGGCAAAGTCCCTCCGCTGCGGAGGCTGCGTCCCCGGTTGAGGTGGCCTCTTGGTCCCGGGCGCTCGCCTCCGAGGAATCCCTGGCCGCGATTGCTGCTGATTCGGATGCAGGGCTTGTTGACCGGCTCCGTGCTTTGGAGGAGCTGAAGGCTGCTGCGTGTGCGGCGCAGGCCCGGGTGGCGGCGGCGTTGGACGTGTCCGTGCGTGCGGCTCATGCCCGGGCCGGGCTGCCGGCGGAGAAGCATGGTGTGGGCGTTGGAGCGCAGGTGGCGTTGGCTCGGCGTGAGTCTCCGGCCCGGGGCGGACGGATCCTTGGCTTCGCGAAGGCCTTGACCCGGGAGATGCCGTGCACGCTTAAAGCGTTGTCGGAGGGCCACATTAGTGAGTGGCGGGCGACCCTGCTGGTTCGCGAGACCGCGTGCCTGTCCGTGGCGGACCGGCAACTGGTAGATCAGGAAATCGCCGGGGATCCTGCCGGGTTGGACGGATTGGGGGATCAGCGCCTGATCGCGAGGATCCGGAAGATCACGTACCGGATTGACCAGGCCGCGCTGGTGCGGCGGGCGGCGAAGGCGGAGGCGGACCGGTTTGTGTCCTGCCGTCCGGCTCCGGACACCATGACCTACCTGACGGGTCTGCTGCCGGTGGCCCAGGGGGTTGCGGTGTATGCGGCACTGAGCCGTGCTGCGGATTCGTTGCGGGCCCGGGGCGATGCCCGCGGTCGGGGGCAGATCATGGCTGACACCATGGTCGAACGCATCACCGGCCAGGCAAAGGCTGAGCAGGTGCCGGTGGAAGTGCAGCTGGTAATGACGGACCGAACCCTGCTGGCCGGGGATAAAGAGCCGGCACACTTGACCGGCTACGGAATAGTGCCGGCGCCGTGGGCGCGGGATCTGGCAGGTAAGGGCGCCCGTCGAAGGGCTCAGAAGACAGGGAAGCCGGGGGAGTCGGGGGAAACGGGGGAGCCGGGGGAGTCCTGTCCCGGATTCTGGCTGCGCCGCCTCTACACGGCCCCGAGTTCCGGGGAGCTGCTGGCTATGGACTCGAAGGCGCGTTTCGTGCCGGCGTCCCTGGCACGTCTTGTCACGGTACGGGACCAGATGTGCCGGACCCCGTGGTGTGATGCGCCGATCCGGCACCAGGACCATATTCGGCCGCACCGTGACGACGGTCCTACGCAGGCAGCCAATATCCAAGGGCTGTGCGAGGCATGCAACCAGGCCAAGGAAGCGCCAGGGTGGAGGGCAACAGTCATCGGGGCGTCCGGTCCCGGAAAGCCAAGGGCCCCGGGACCCGGTCAGAGCTCCACAGCCCGGAAGGCTGCTGCTGCCCGGAATGCCGCAACTGTCCGCCGGCACACTGTGGAGATCACCACACCAACCGGCCATCGGTACCGGTCAACCGCCCCGCCGCTTCCCGGCACCCCGGCCCCGTGGTTTCGGTAGCCGCAGGAAGGCAATGCCGGGTCGCGCCGGGGATACAAGGCATACTTACTAATATGAGTATCGAGTTCCCCCTGCCGCAGGGGCATGCGGCCGAGGGGAATGCGCTGCGGATAGCTGTCCTGTCCCACCTGCACCACCCGATCGCCAGCCCCTACCTCGGCGGACTCGAGATGCACACGTCCCTCATGGCCGATGAGTTCGCCTCCCGCGGCCATGACGTCACGTTGTTCGCGAAGGAAGGGTCCGACTCGTTGGGCCGCGTGGTGCCCGTGCTGGAGGCGTCCTTCGAATTCCGCCGCGGGCTTGCCCCGGAGGAAATGTCCGTTCAGCAGCAGAGGTTGGATGCCGCGCTGCACCGGGCCATCGAGGAGGTGCGTAACGGCGGATTCGACGTCGTCGTCAACAACTCGTTGAGCCTGCTGCCCTACATCGAGCTGGCGGATGTGCCCATGCTGACCATCCTCCACACCCCGCCCCTGCCATGGATCGTTGACGCGGTGGTTGACGGCCGGGCGCCGCTTTCGCCCCTGCACCGGTTCCTCAGCGTCTCGGCACGCAACGCCACCGGATGGCAGCCGCACCTGCCGGACCTGCACGTGGTCCACAACGGCATCCGCCTGGCGGACTGGCCCGCCGGCCCGGCGCAGCGTACCGGCGTCGCCGTTTGGGCCGGCAGGGTGACGCCGGAGAAGGGCCTGCATATTGCCATCGACGCCGCCCGGGCGGCCGGGATGGAACTGCACTTCGCCGGGCCGATCAGCGACCGCAAATACTTTGAGCGTGTTGTGGCTCCGCACCTCGGCAGGGGTGTGCGGCACGCAGGCCACCTGGACCACCGGCAGCTGGCGGCATTCCTCGGGTCCGGCGACGTATTTATCGCCTCGCCGGTCTGGTCCGAACCTTTCGGGCTCACCGCCCTGGAGGCAATGGCCTGCGGCACCCCCGTAGCTGCCCTGCCGCTGGGCGCCATGCCGGAAATCATCGACGCCGATGGCGGCCGATTGGCTGAAGGGCTGGGCGCGGACGCACTGGCCGACGCCGTCACCGCAGCCCGCACCCTGGACCGCCGCGGCGTACGCAAATCCGCGTCCCGCTTCAGCGCCGCCGTCATGGTGGACTGCTACGAGAACCAAATCCGGTCCGTGCTGCAGCCGGACGGGCTGCCATCGTCATCCGATGCCTCAACCGCGCTGGTGCGCTGACCGGAGCCCGGACTTGCCTTCTGCACGCCTTCCCCGGGTGGCGTACTACGCCCACCACCACGGCACCGGACACCTGCGCCACGCGGTCAACATTGCCCGCCTGGACGCGGTGGAGCTGCTGGTCACCGGCACGGCTCCGCCCGGCGGCATACCGTCCCTCCCGGGCAGTGCACAGTTCGCCGCCCTTCCGCCCGACGTCGGGCCCGACGGTCCCTTCGGCCCCGGCCCCGGCAGCTTCCTGCACTACGCACCGGCAGCCCCGCTGGTCCGGGAACGGTTTGCCCGGCTGCACCAACTATGGCAAGAGTTCACCCCCGACGTAGTGGTGGTGGACGTGTCCGTGGAGACCGCCCTCTTTGCCCGCCTGTGCGGATACCCGGTCATCCACCGGCGGATGCACGGCGAGCGCACGGACACACCGCACAGGCTCGCCTATGAATCGGTCAACGGCCTGATTGCCTATTTCCCCGAGAGCATCGAGGAACCGTCACATCTGGCCGAGCACGGCGGCAAGAGCAGCTACCTCGGCATGCTCGCACCGGCCAGCGCGCCGGCGCCTGGATCCATTCCGGTCCGCCCGCGGACGGTCAGCGTGCAAACCTCGCTTGGCGGCAGCGGAGTGCAGCTGTCCGATCTGCTTCGCGCCGCCCGCCGCACACCGGACTGGCAGTGGGAAGTAATGGGCCGCACCGCCGGAGCGCCGACGGACCTGCCCGACAACGTGCAGCTGCTCGGCGTCGTGTCAGATCCGGGACCCCGGCTGGCCGCGTCGGACGTCATTGTGACCTCCGGCGGGCACAACGCCGTCGCCGCCGCAGCCGCAGCGCGGCGGCCGGTACTGGTGATCCCCGAACCCCGGCCGTTCCGCGAACAGGAACTTTTCGCCCGGGCGCTTACGACGGCGGGTGCCGCCTCAGCCCTGACCTTCGCCGATGTGCCGGACTGGCAGCACACACTGGAGCAGCTGCGGAACGGGGATCCCGAACAGCTGGCCAAGACATTGCTGGTGCCGGTGGAGGACTTCCGCGCCCGGTTCCTCGCCGCCGTGGAGCAGGCAGTGTCGGGCGGTCAGTACGGCGCGTCCACCCGAACGGCCGCCAGCTCGGCGGGGCCGGGCGAGCGCAGCAGCCGCAGGTCACTGCCGGCGGGATCCCAAGCGACATAGCCCGCTTCGGCAAAAGCATCCAACCATCCGGTCATGGGCCAGTTCCCCCATTTGCGGCGGAACGCCTTCGCGTTGACCACAATTGACTCCAAATGCTGGAGCGGCGGGTGGTGCACCCCGTGGTGCTGGTGGAACATCACCGCTGCGGAGAACGCCAGCGGTATCCCTTTCCGCCGGGCCGTGAAGGCGAAATCGGTGTCTTCGCCGCCGTAGCCGGCGAACGATTCATCAAAACCGCCGATACGGTGGAAGTCATCCTGCGCCACAGCGAAACCCAGGGACCAGAACAAGGCGTACTCCGCAGAGGGCAGCGCCGGCCGGCCTGGTTCGGGCGCGAGCGCGGACCGGGCATGGTGGGCAACGGAATCCCGGAACAGTACCTCGACGCTGCCGCGCCCGGCCCAGTCAGCCACACCGGCGCCTGCAGCCAGGTAACGCGGAGCTGCCATGACCAGGCCGCCGGTCCGGCCCGCATCGGCCAGCAGCACCTCGAACATGGTGGGGGCCGGTATGCAGTCCACGTCCAGGAACACCAGGACAGGGAAACGGGCTGCAGCTGCGGCGGCATTGCGGGCCGCACCCAGCGGCAGCGGCGCACCAGGTCCGGTGTCCAGGTGGACTACCCGCAGGGGCACACTGCTGGCCGGAGGAACCGCACCGGGCTGGTTCATGTAGCAGAGGACAATTTCGGCCGGGAGGAGGGTGGACCTGTTGATTCCCAGAACCGTGTTCGCCAGATGGGCGTCGCGGCCGGAACTGATGATGAGTACCGAAAACTGCCGGTAGGCCCCGGTGGGCTGCTCAGGCATTCTTCCCTTCCGCCGAAGGGCACCCGCCCGCCGGACACCCCGAACTAGTAAGTATACTGAAGACAGATTTCACAGGGACGGATTTCGGGAGTAAGTACATATGAGCGCAGCTGGGGATTCGATCATCAGGGTGGCTTCGGTGCCGCACAGCCAGGTCTACATCCGGCACACAGACGCCGTCCCCGGCGAGCCGGGCAGCGTGGTTCGGCTGCCGGACCCGGATCCCCGCAACCCGGGCCAGTCCACTGAAGCCAAGTGGTGGCCGCCGGTCATGCTCGACGCTGGCTGGATCCGGGAGAACGCCGGCAGCTTTGACCTCATGCACATCCACTTCGGCTTCGATGCCATCACGCCGGAGGACCTGCGCGCCGTCACGGAAGAACTGAAAGCCCAGGGCAAGCCGCAGGTCTACACGGTCCACGACCTCCGCAACCCGCACCACCTCACGCCGGATGCGCATAACGCGCAGCTGGATGTCCTCATCCGCGCGGCCGATGAACTGATTACCCTCACCCCGGGCGCTGCCGCCGAAGTTGAACGCCGGTGGGGGCGCGCCCCGCACGTGCTGCCGCACCCGCATGTGGTGGACCTGGACGAATTGGAACGCCGGCAGGCCCGCCGTCTCGCCGAGACGCCGCGGAATGAATTCCGGGTGGGAGTGCACCTGAAGAGCCTGCGCCCGAACATGATGGAGGGCGCCGTCCTGCCGTCCCTGCTCGACGCCGTGGAGGCGCTGCCCGGGGCGGTCCTGCAGGTCAACGGACATCCGGACATCCTGACGCCGGAGGGGGACAAATACCGTCCCGAACTGTACCGCTGGCTCACCGAGGCGGCCGACGCCGGCCGACTGGAACTGCAGGTCCGGGATTATTTCGACGAACCGCAGCTCTGGGACTACCTCTCGGGCCTGGACGTGTCCGTGCTGCCGTACCGCTTCGGAACCCATTCGGGCTGGCTGGAGGCATGCACTGACCTGGGCACCAGCGTGCTGGCCCCGTCCTGCGGCTTCTACGCACAGCAACGGCTATCGGTTACCGAGTTCGTGCACAACGAAGAAGGCCTGGACGCGCAGTCGCTGGCCAACGCCCTCAAGCAGCTCCACGGCAACCGGCCCTGGCCCGGGCTGACCCGGGAAGAGCGGACAGCCGAACGCCGCCGGGTGGCCGCAGCGCACGAAGCGATCTACCGCTCGCTCCTGGACAGGTAGCCCCGGCAGCCCCGGCCGGACCGGCTGGTCCGCCCGGGGCTATCGGCCCGACGCCAGTGCCTGCTCCAAACTGGCGAGCACCTCCGGCGTCAGCGGGCTGCCCGGAAACCGGGCCAGCCGCCGCAGCGGGAGCGAACCCATCATCGCCAGCGCACCGGCGAGCCCGGAAGGACCGGCGTCCCCGGCGCCCGCCCCGCCCATTCCGCCCAGCAGCTGGCGGCCCTGCGGATCCGCCAACCACTCCGACACTGTCGAGTTCAGCGTGAGCGGGTGCCGTTCCCCGGTACTGCCGGCACCGGGCAGCTCCACGGTGCCGGTCAGCCGGATATCCCGCGAGGAGGAGCCGACGTCGATCCGGCATTCTCCGGCGTCGGTGACCCAGTGGTGAGCGGCAGTGTCATATCGTGCCAGGGCCGTCAGCGGCAAGGTGAAAAGCACCGTATCGGACGCCCCCGCTTCCAGGAACACCTTGCTGAAGGCCCGCAGCTGCCGCGGCGCGGTTCCAGATGCAGGAGCCGGAGCGCCGGAGTACACCTGCACCACCTCGGCCCCGGCCCGCGCCCCGGCGTTGGTAACCGTGAGTTCCACCGTGAGCAGCGGTCCGGCTTCCGAATCGGTGGTCCGCACCGTGAGGGAACTGTAGGCGAAGCTGGTGTAGGACAGCCCGTGGCCGAAGCAGTATGCCGGTGCCACGGCGCGGGCGTCGTACCAGCGGTAACCCACGAGCAGGCCTTCGCCGTAACGCACGGTGCCGGCCTCGCCGGGGTAATTGCCAAAGGCGGGAGTGTCCTCGATCCGGTGCGGAAAGGTTTCCGCCAGTTTCCCGGAGGGGTTCACGTCCCCCAGCAGTACATCCGCCACTGCTTCACCGCAGGCCTGGCCCGGAAGCCATGCCTCCAGCACCGCTGGTACCCGCTCGCTCCATTCGGTTTCGACTGCGCCTCCGTTGAACAGCACCACCACCGTCCAGGGGTTCGCCGCCTGAACTGCCCGCAGGGTGTCCAGTTGGCTGGCTGGCAGGCCGAGGTCCGGACGGTCAAAGCCCTCCGACTCCCGGTCCTCGGGCAGGCCGAGGAAAAACACCACCGCATCGGCCGCGGCCGCGGCCGTTTCGGCTTCGGCCACCAGCGCCTCGTCCGGTGTCCCGTCCAGCCGGTACCCGGGCGCGAACACCGCTGCCGCTGTCCGTTCGGCCAGGACATCCAGGGGAATGCTGACCTGCGTGGGCGTGACCTGCGAGGACCCTGCGCCCTGGTAACGCGGAGTCCGGGCCAGTTCGCCCACCACCGCCAGCCGGAGGTCCGGGGAGAAGGGGAGGATCCCGCCGTCGTTCTTCAACAACACCATGGACTCCGCCGCGGCCCGGCGGGCGAGCTGGTGGTGTGCTGCCGGATCCACCGGTTCACGCACTGGTCCAGCGGTGTGTGCGCCCAGCTGCACCAGCCGTGCCACGGCGGTGTCCACCATGTCCCGGCTTATCGTCCCGGCGTCAAGGCCGGCCTGCAGTTCGGCTGTTCCCAACCCGTTGCTGGCCGGCATCTCCAGATCCAGGCCGGCAGCGAGCGCCGCAGCTCGGTCGGTGACGGCGCCCCAGTCCGACATCACCAGACCGTCAAAACCCCACTCGCCGCGCAGCACCGTGTCCAGCAGCCAGGCGTTCTCCGCGGCGTGGATGCCGTTGACCTTGTTGTACGCGGCCATCAGGGTCCATGGTCGGGCACTGCGTACTACTGTTTCGAAGGCGCGCAGGTAGATCTCACGCAGGGTGCGCTCATCCACTGCCGCGTCGATCCGCATCCGCTCCGCTTCCTGGTTGTTGGCGGCGAAATGCTTGGGGCAGGCGCCCACTCCCACGGCCTGCACCGCACGGATCCAAGCCGCACCGAGCAGCCCGGCCAGCAGGGGGTCTTCGGAAAAGTACTCGAAGTTGCGTCCGCACAGCGGCGTGCGTTTGATGTTCAGCCCCGGACCCAGGACCACGTCCACCCGGGCAGCTGCCGCCTCCCGCGCCGTCGCCGTGCCCAGCAGCGCCAGCAGCTCCGGATCCCAGGAACAGGCCGTGAGGCACTCGGCAGGGAAACAGGTGGCGGGCAGGGAATCACCAATCCCGGCTTCCGTCTCGCTGCGGGCACGGCGGATTCCGTGCGGGCCGTCGGAGAGCACCAGGGAACGGATGCCCGCAGCCGGGGCAGCTGCCGTTGTCCAAAAGGTTTCCCCGGAGAGCAGCAGGAGTTTCTCCTCGATGGGCAGGGACGCCGCAGGTCCGGGCAGTGGCCCGGGTACGGATGTGCGGGGATAGTCGCCGAGCGGTCCGGCTGCGGGGATTGGCATGTGCCGGAGTCTAGGACTCCGGTACGGTCCGCCGGAAGAGCACGAACGCGTTGGGGGGCCCGGGCCCGGGCATACACACGGGACCTGTGCGGAGGTTGGGCACGGCGGCTAGTGTTTCGGTATGCACCTGGCCGCAGAGCCGTGTCGGCGGATCGGAGCAGATCAATGATTAGCCATCTGGACCGGTACCGGCAGATCGCCGAGATACTCTCCCGGAACGGTTTGGGGTTCCTGGTGTCTGCCATGGGATTGGAAGGCCGGCTCCCGTTCCGCCGGCAGCAGCCTCCAAATGAGGGCAGGCAGCGCCGGACCCGCCCGGAATACCTGCGCACCGCCTTGGAGGAACTGGGGCCCACCTACGTGAAGATAGGCCAGTTGCTCTCCACCCGCCCGGACCTGCTGCCGCCGGAGTACCAGGAGGAGCTCGCCAAACTGCAGGACGACGCCGTGCCGGTGCCGTGGCCGCGGATCCACGAGGAACTGCGGCAGGAGCTGGACGCGGACCCCCTGGAAGTTTTCGCGTCCTTTAACACCAGCGTCATGGCCAGTGCCTCCATCGGCCAGGTGTATGCCGCCTCCCTTCGGGACGGCACGCAGGTAGTGGTCAAAGTACGCCGGCCGGGAATCGCCGAGGAGGTGGCCCAGGACCTTGAGATCCTGCAGAACCTGGCGAATACGGCGAGCAAGCACTGGGAAGCCGCGCGCGACTATGACGTCACCGGGCTGATGGAGGAGTTCGCCTCCACCCTGCGCGGAGAACTGGACTACCTGCAGGAAGGACGCAACGCGGACCGGTTCCAGTTGAACTTCGAGAACAACGCGGCCATCACCATCCCGGTCATCTACTGGGACTACACCACCTCACGGGTGCTGACCATGGAGCGCATCAGCGGGACAAAGGTCACCGACACGGCCGCACTCGACGCAGCTGGCATAGACCGCCCGGCGCTCGCCCGCGCAGCTACTGCATGTGAGATGCAGATGGTTTTCGACGACGGTTTCTTCCATGCCGATCCGCATCCCGGGAACCTGTTCGTGGAGCCCGGCGGCAGTGTTGGATTGATCGACTTCGGCATGGTGGGGGAGGTGGATGAACGGCTGAGGAACCAGTTGTCCGGCCTGTTCGTGGGGATTGTCCGCCAGGATCCGGAACGAATGGCCAACGCGCTGGTGCGCATCAATGCCTCCGGGGTCCGGGTGGACCGGGTCAAGCTGCGGATGGACCTGGGTCCGCTGATCCGGATGTATTCGGGAAAGGACCTGCACACCGCACCGGTGGGCAACATCATCACCACCGGGCTGGGCATCCTGCGCACGCACCACATCCAGCTGCCCCGGGAAATGGCGCTCTTGCTGCGCATGCTGATCATGACCGAGGGGATGGGCGAAGTGCTGGACCCGGACTTCCGGCTGGGCCCGGTCCTGGGGCCGTATGCCCGGCGGATGGCCCGGCAGCAGCTGAACCCGGTGAACTACGCCCGGCGGCTGGGCCGGGCGGGTACAGAGGTCCTGGAACTGGGCGCAGAGCTGCCGGACCAGGTCCGCCGGCTGCTAAACACCCTGGACTTCGAGGGGATGGAGGTCCACATCCGGGCGGAGGAGCTGCTGCCGCTGGTGATCCGGCTGGAGCGCGTGGGCAACCGCATGGTCGCAGCCATTTTCGCCTCCGCCTTTATCCGCGGCGTGGGCGAGCTGGCCCTGGGGGATTCCTCCCGCTGGAAGTCCTGGCAGGCACCGCTGATGAGCGCAGGGCTGGCGTCCACGGGTGCGCTCGGCGGGTACATTGCCTGGACCTCCCGCCGGACGCGGCTCCGCGGCCTGTAGCCGAAGACGGTCAGGGAATCACGGGCTTCACCCTGGCGGGGCGGGCGGGATCTGCCGCAGGAACCTCGCCAAGCTTCGCCGTCGGAACGTGTGCGGTCTCCCTTGCAGTGAAGGCCGAGACGGCTGCGATGAGGCAGATCACCGCAGTGAAACCGCTGGTCACCAGCCAACCGCCCGGGTCCAGGCCGCCGAGCGCCGCAACGATGGACGGCGCAAAGCCAGCCATCAGGAAGCCGAGCTGGGTGCCGATGGCCAGCCCGGAGAAACGCACGTTGGCGCTGAACATTTCGCCGTAGAAGGAAGGCCACACGGCATTGGCCGCGGCGTAGCCGCAGGAGAACACCGCGATGGACAGGGCAAACTGCAGCAGCGTGTTCCCCGACTCCATGGACAGCAGGTAGAAGGGCATAATCACCGCACTGGACACGGCGCCATAGATAAAGACGGGCCGGCGGCCGATCCGGTCGGCCACCCGGCCGAAGAGCGGCTGTGTCAGCAGGGCGACGGCGTTGCCGGCCACCACCAGCCACAGCGTGATGTTCTCGTCGACGTCGCCCACTTCCGTGCCGTACTTGATGGCGAGGGTGCCGTACACCGTGGACACCGCAGCAATGAAGGCGCAGCAGATGACCCGAAGGACATCGCGCCAGTGGTTCTGCAGCAGTACGCCCACCGGCAGCTTGGCAAGTTCGTTGCGTTCCTTGGCTTCGGTAAACGTAGGGGTTTCGTGCAGCGACCGGCGGATGAAGTACGTAACTATTACCACCACGGCGCTGAGCCAGAACGGAATGCGCCAGCCGATGCTGTATTTGATGTCATCGGGCAGCGAGACAACGGGGATAAAGACCATGGCGGCAAGGATCTGGCCACCCTGGGTACCGGTGAGGGTCCAGGAGGTAAAGAAGGAGCGGCGGTTGTCCGGTGCGTGTTCCAGGGTCATGGAGCTGGCGCCGGCCTGCTCGCCGGCGGCCGACAGCCCCTGCATCAGGCGGCAGAAAACCAGCAGGATCGGCGCCCACCAGCCGATGGTGCCAAAGTCCGGCAGGCAGCCGATCAGGAACGTCGAACCGCCCATGAGCAGCAGCGTGAACATCAGCACGCGCTGGCGTCCCACCCGGTCACCGAAGTGGCCCAGGATGACGGCGCCCACCGGGCGCGCCACGTAGGCGAAGCCGAAGGTGGCGAGCGACATCACGCTCGCCTGGGCGTCAGCGTCCGGGAAAAACACGCGGGGAAAAATCAGGGCGGCAGCTGAGCCGAAAATGAAGAAGTCGTAATACTCGACGGCGCTGCCCATAAAGCTGGCAGTCGCGGCTTTGCGCGGGGTCTTGCCCGGTGCTGATCCGGCGGGGGCGGATGCGTCCATTGCATCTCTCCTGACATGGGCGGAAGCGGTAGGGGAAGCTGTGCTGGAGGAGATTGTGTGGAACATTGTGCGGAACGTGTGCGGAACATTGTGCGGATAGCGCACGCCTGTGCATTATCCGTACACGTGAAGTAATGTAGCTCACAGCGAAGTCTCCGGCAAGGCGCAATCCCTTACACAGGGGATGCTCCGTCACGGCACGGAGACGGGTGAATCATGCAGCGGGAGGAGCTGGTCCATGAGCGGCACCAATGAAACATTCATTGTCGGACTGATCGGTGAAGGCATCACCGCCTCGCTCACGCCGCCCATGCATGAGCGCGAAGCCGCCCACCAGGGACTGCGCTATATCTACCGCCCCATCGACCTCCTGACGCTGGGGCGGCCCGGCACCGATGTCGGCGAGGTGCTGCGTTGGGGCCGGGACCTGGGCTTCAACGCCTTCAATGTCACCCATCCCTGCAAGCAGCTGGTCCTGGCCGAGCTGGATGACGTCTCCGACGACGCCGCCCGGCTGGGCGCCGTCAATACCGTGCTGATTCGGAACAGCCGGTTCATCGGGCACAACACCGATTTCTCCGGTTTCGGCAGTGCCCTGGCGGATGGCCTGCCGGACGCCGAGCTGGACTCGGCAGTGCAGCTGGGCGCCGGCGGCGCCGGCGCCGCCGTGGCCTACGCACTGCTGAGCGCCGGAACCCGCCGGCTCACCATCCTGGACCTGGAGCCGACACGGGCCGCGGACCGGGCAGCGGCCCTCACACATCTGTTTCCCGGCCGGCAGATCACCTCCGGCACGCCCGGGGACCTGCCCGCCGCGCTCCCCGGGGCGGACGGACTGGTGCACGCCACTCCGCTGGGAATGCACTCCCATCCCGGCCTCGCCGTCGACCTGGACCTGCTGGACTCCTCCCAGTGGGTGGCGGACGTGGTCTACCGCCCGGTGGACACGGAACTCGTCCGCGGCGCACGGGCCAAGGGCTGCCGGGTACTGGACGGCGGCCGGATGGCCGTGGGGCAGGCCGTGGACGCGTTCGAACTCATCACAGGCATCCGGCCGGACCCCGTCCGGATGCACGCCCATCTGACGGAACTCATCAGCCAGGGCCGCTGAGGCCGGGAACCGGAGCACCCATGCGCACCTCTATCGCCACCGTCTGCCTCAGCGGCAGCCTCGAAGCGAAAATGCGGGCCTGCGCTGCGGCCGGCTTTGACGGCGTCGAAATCTTCGAACCGGACCTGGTGGTTTCTCCCTCCACCCCGGAACAGATCCGCGCGCTGGCCGGCAGCCTCGGCCTCAGCCTGGACCTCTACCAGCCCTTCCGCGATTTCGAGGGCGTGGGTGGTGAGGAACTGGCGGCGAACATGGTGCGGGCCCGGGCCAAGTTCGAGCTGATGAACCGGCTGGGTATTGAGACCATGCTGCTGTGCAGCAACGCGGGCACGGCAACCGTTAACGACGACGCGGTGGCTGCCGGCCAGTTAAGCCGCCTCGGAGACCTTGCCGCCGGGTACGGTGTGAAGGTGGCCTATGAGGCCCTGGCCTGGGGCCGCTACGTCAACGATTTCGAGCACGCCCAGCGCATAGTGGATTTGGCCCGGCATCCGAACATCGGCACCTGCCTGGACAGCTTCCACATCCTCTCCCGCGGCTGGGACCCGGGAGCCATCGAAAAAATCCCGGCAGAGAAGATCTTCTTCGTCCAGCTGGCAGACGCCCCCAAACTGTCCCTGGACGTCCTGTCCTGGAGCCGGCACTACCGGGTTTTCCCCGGCCAGGGCGCTTTTGACCTGGTGGGCTTTATGGCGCATCTGGTCCGCACCGGCTACGACGGACCGGTCTCGCTGGAGATCTTCAATGACGTGTTCCGGCAGACGGCCGAGGAACGCACCGCCGTGGACGCCATGCGTTCGCTGACCTTGCTTCAGGAACGCACCGCCGCCCGTCTGGCTGCGGACGACAGCGCGGCACGCTATCCGATGTCCCTGGCGGCCCTGCCGCCGGTGGCCGAACCCAGCGGCTTCAGCTTCGCCGAGGTCAAGGCGGAGCACCCGGAGACCGTATCCAGCTTGCTCCGTCAGCTCGGCTTCGAATTCGGCGGCCGGCACCGAACCAAACACGCGCAGCTGTGGACCCAGGGCCAGGCGAGGGTCATCATCAACGGTGCCAGCGCCCTGGAACCGGGCATCTCCGCCCTCGGCCTGGACGTGCAGGATCCGCTGGCCGCCGCCTCGCGTGCCGTGCAGCTGCGCACCCGACGGGTGCCGCGCGAAACCCAGGCGGATGAGCAGGTGCTCCAGGCCGTGTACGCGCCCGACGGCACGGAAGTCTTCCTCTGCGAGGCCACCGCGGACGGTACGGCCGCCTGGGCGGGGGAGTTCAGCCGCGAACCGGGCACCGGCACCGGGACAGAACCGCTGGTCACCGCCATCGACCACATCAACCTGTCCCAGCCGTGGCAGCATTTTGACGAAGCCGTACTTTTCTACGAAGCCACCCTTTCCCTCTCGGCTGCCGCTGCGCAGGAGGTCCCGAGCCCGATGGGCCTGGTCCGGAGCCAGGTGATGCGCAGCACCGCCGGCGGGGTGCGGCTGGCCCTGAACATCGCCCCGCTCGCGGTCGAGTCCGAACCGGGCGGCTATCCCCAGCACATCGCATTCGCCTGCACCGACCTGGTCGCTGTTGCGCGGCAGGCCGCCGGCAGGGGATTGCGGTTCCTTCCCGTACCGGCGAACTACTATGAGGACCTCGCTGCCCGGTTCCGGCTGGAGCCGGACTTCCTGGCCGCGCTGCAGGAATTGAACCTGCTGTACGACCGAGACGGCGACGGCGAGTTCCTGCACTTCTACACGGCCACCGTGGGGAACGTGTTCTTCGAGGTGGTGGAGCGGCGGGGCCGTTATGACGGCTACGGCGCACCCAACGCTCCGGTCCGGCTGGCGTCGCAGTATTTGGCGGCCGAAGGCACGCTTGCACGGAAGGACGGCTGAGAATGGAGGACGGCTACTACGTCAAGTCTGTGGAGAAGGCCTTCGCCGTGCTCGGCGCCTTCAGCAAGGACGTCCCGGAACATACGGTCAGTTCGGCTGCGGCTGCGGCCGGCACCAGCCGGGCAGCGGCCCGGCGGTTCCTGCTGACCCTGCGGGACCTGGGGTATCTGGGCTATGACGGCACCGCTTTCCGGCTCGCTCCTCGGACCCTGGACATCGGCGCCTCCTTCCTGTCCCATCTTTCGCTGCCGCACGCCGCCGAACCGCACCTAAAGCAGCTGTCCGCAGATCTGGGCGAGACGACCTCGCTGTGCATCCTGGACGGCGGCGATGTCGTTTATGTTTCGCGGATCACTTCGCCGCGGTTGGTGCGGGTGGCGGTCAACGTTGGCACGCGTTTCCCGGCCTGGGCCACCTCCATGGGACGGGTGCTGCTGGCCGCACTGCCGGAAGCCGAGCAGGAGGAGTACTTCGCTGCGGTCCAGCTCATGCAGTACACGGCCGGCACGGTCGGCAGCGTTGCGGAACTGCAGCACGCAGTGCGGCGCGCGGGAACCGAAGGGTTCTCGCGCGTCGCGGACGAACTGGAAAACGGTCTGCGGGGCGTGGCGGTGCCGGTCCGCGGGGCCGACGGTTCAGTGGTCGCCGCAGCGAACGTGTCCCTGCAGCTCCACAGTTCCCCGGAGGAACGCATCGAAGAAACCGTGCTGCCGCACCTGCGGGCCGCCGCGGACCGGATCAGCAGGGACCTCGGCGGCCGCGCCTAGTGCAAGCAGCCGGTCAGTCGCTGTATTCGCTGGCCTTGTAGATGCTCAGCCCCAGTGCCTTGGCCACCTGCGCCACCGCGGCCTGGGCCTTCACGCTGTTGCCGGCCGGGTCCAGCGGCGGGGCGAAACCGGCAATGGCAAGTTTGCCGGGCATCACTGCCATGATGCCTCCGCCTACGCCGGACTTGCCAGGCAGACCCACTGTGTAGGCCCAGTCCCCGGATTTTGTGTACAGGCCTTCCATGGTCATTTCCGCCAGCATGGCCGGCACATGGGCCGCCTGTACCACCCGGTCCCCGGTCAAAGGGTTCTCACCGCGGTTGGCGATGGTGGCGCCCATCGCGGCCAGGTCCCGGGCAGTCACCAGGGTGGAGCACTGCCGGGTATAGACATCACAGGCCTGCATGGGGTCCGAGTACATGGTGCCGCCCGAATACAGCAGCCAGGCAATGGCCCGGTTGTGGAAGTTGGTGGACTGCTCCGACTCGTTCACCTCGTCGCTCAGCTTGATCTTCCGCCCGGCGAACGCGCTCTGGACCTGCAGGATGGCTTCCCAGCGGTCCTCGGCGTTGTCTCCGGGAATCAGCGACACGGTGGACATGGCTCCGGCGTTCACCAGCGGGGAGACCGGGGTGTCGCCGTGCAACGCCACCGAGATCACCGAGTTGAACGGTTCCCCGGTGGGATCCGCGCCCACTTTCTCCTGGAAGGTTTCCAGGCCCACCGCTTCCATTGCCCAGGCCATGGAGAACACCTTGGAGATGGACTCAAGGGCGAACTCGAAGCCGGTGTCACCGGCCTCGAACAGCTGCCCGTCCGCCGTCATCACACAGACGCCGAAAAGGTCAGGGTCCACCGAGGCGAGATACGGGATATAGCTGGCGTTCTTCCCGCCGGCGTCATCCTTGTGGTCCGCATACGCGGTTTTGACCGCGTCCGCTATGGCCGTTGCGTCGAGTTTCATACCGCTGTGCTCCCGCCTGTTCCGCCCCCGCGGGGCCGTGGAGTGGATGATGCCTTCCCGGTGGCCGAGGCCGCATGTTCACCTTCGTGGCCCGGTTGCTGCAGATGCTCGCCCGGATGCGGGGCCTTGGCATGCTCCCCGTGCCCGGTACCGGCGTCGTGGCTGAACGTGATGGGCGAACCGGAGGATTCCGCTTCTCGCGTCAACTGCTGCGTGGAGACACTGGACTCCGTGACCGTTCCCGGATGGGTGTGCTCGATCTGCCAGGTGAACGGCACAAACTCGCTGGCCGCATCCCGCCAGTGCGGCTTGCGGAAGGCGTAGATGACAAATGGCAGGATCACCATCAGCACGGCACCGCCCACCAGGATGCCTACATAGACCTCCGGAGATCCGACGGCAATCTGGTCCGGCGGGATAAAGCTGAAGACGAAGGCCATCAGTGCGCCCAGGAAGCCGACACCGGCAACAATCCACATCCCCGCATCACCACCGGGTACGCGGTAGGGCCGGGGCCGGTTGGGCTGGCTGTACCGCAGGTAGATGGCCGAGGCGAACATCAGCATGTACATGATCAGGTACAGGATCACTGTCAGCTGGCTCAGGATCTGGTACGCGGCCTGCACGGAGGGCAGGACCACGTAGATGAACCCGAGTCCGGTGACGACAAAAGCCTGGAAGAACAGGATGTGGGTGCCCATTCCGTGCTTGTTGGTGTGCTGCCAGAAGCGGGGGAGATACCCGGCTTTGGCTACGGCGAGCATACCGGTCGAGGGTCCGGCCACCCATGTGACCACCCCGGCCAGCACGCCGATCAGCAGCATGGCTGCAACTATCGGTCCGGCCCAGCCGATGCCGGCCCAGTCGAACATGTCGTTGTAGGAGGTCAGCAGGGACTGCGTCAGGTTGATGTCTGCCTGCGGCACAACAAATGCAATGGCCAAGGTGCCCAGCACAAAAATAATCACCGTACCGGCCGCTGCAATCAGTACCGCAATGGGATAGTCCCGTGTCGGATTCTTCACTTCCTTGACATGGATCGCGTTCATTTCCATGCCGGCGTAGAACAGGAAGATCGAGGCGGCGAGGACAACGTTGGAGAAGTTGCCGAAGTCCGGCCACAGTTCGCCCCAGCCCAGCTGGATCTGCGGGGTATTCCCGGCGAAGAAGTAGGAAAAGCCCAGCACAATCAAAATGATGGCAGGGATTATCGTGCCAATAATGCCGCCCCACTGACTCACCCGGGAAAACGCCTTGGCACCCCGGAACGCAATGAAGGTAGCCAGCCAGTACACCACCAGGACCACCGCCAGGACAAAGAATTTGTTGCCCGCCAGTTGTGCGTCCAGGTTCTGGCTGGTTCCGGTATAGGCCAGTGATACCGCGCCGAAAGTCAGCACCGTTGGGAACCAGATGGTGACCTCAATAAAGAGCATGAACATGGCCAGGAAAGCCCAGCGCGGACCGAAGGCCTCACCGACCCACCGGAACACACCGCCGGTTTCCGGCCATCCGGTGGCCAGCTCGGCGGCCACAATGGAGACCGGTACCAGGAAGACCACGGCGGCGAAAATGTAATAGAAAACCGAACTCAGCCCGTATTCCGCCTCGGATGGAAGTCCGCGGAGGCTAACCACGGCCACAATGTTCATTACCGCCAGGGCGCCGATGGTGATCTGCGCTTTTTGCTTGGCCGAGGCACTCGGGTCTTTCGTTGATGCAGTGGAATTTGCTGCCTTCGAATCACTCATTCCACCCACCTCCTGGGACTAGTGATGGAACCCGGGCTGCTCCGCTTCGCGGGGCATGGGCGCGTTCAGTTGATCCAGATAGGCCGTTTCGCGGCGGATATCGGTCAGCAGGTTCTCCGCCAAATCCATGCTCAAGCCGTTGCGGACAACAATGCGTTCCACGGTGAGGTTGGCGAGGTTGTCCGGCATGGGATATGCCGGGACCAGCCATCCCTTGGTGCGCAGGCGCTCGGCCAGGTCATACAGGTTCCACTTGTCCGTATGCCCCTCCTTCAGCCGCCAGGCAAACACGGGAATGTCCGATCCGTCGTTCCACAGTTCGAAGGGCCCCATCTGCGCTATTGCGCTGGACAGGTGCAGGGCAACGTCCTGGGAGGCCTGCTGGATCTTGGCGTAACCGTCCCGGCCCAGGCGGAGGAACAAGTAGAACTGCAGGACTACCTGCGCGCCCGGACGGGAGAAGTTCAGGGCGAAAGTCGGCATGTCTCCGCCGAGGTAGCTCACGTAGAAGATCAGGTCCTCCGGAAGCCACTGGCGCTCCCGCCACACCACCCAGCCCAGGCCGGGGTAGACCAGGCCGTATTTGTGCCCCGAGGTGCTGATGGAATGCACGCGCTCCAGCCGGAAGTCCCATTCCAGGTCCTGCTGGATGAACGGAGCAATCATGCCGCCGGAGGCTGCGTCCACATGGATGGCAACGTCCAACCCTGTGGAGGCATGGATTTCATCCAGTTTGGCGGCTATCTGCTTTACCGGTTCGTACATGCCGGTGTAGGTCACGCCCATGATGGCGACGACGCCGATGGTGTTCTCGTCGACGTACTTCTCCAGTTCGAAGCCGTCCAGGCACTTGTGCTCCTCGGAAATGGGGACCAGCCGGGATTCAATGTCGAAGTAGTTGCAGAATTTCTCCCAGCACACCTGTACCGCGGAACTCATCACGAGGTTCGGCTTTTCCGTGGACTTGCCCTCGCTGCGCCGCTTGTGCTGCCACAGCCGTTTTAATGCAAGGCCGCCCAGCATGCACGCCTCTGAGGAACCCACGGTCGAGGTGCCGATGGCGCCCTCCGGGTCGGGCGAGTGCCACAGGTCCGCAAGGATCCGCCAGCAGTTCTGCTCAATCTGCGCGGTCTGCGGATACTCGTCCTTGTCGATCATGTTCTTGTCGAACGTCTCGCTGTATAGCCGGTTCGCGTAGTCGTCCATCCAGGTGCTCACGAACGTCGCCAGGTTCAGGCGCGCATTGCCGTCGAGCATGGTCTCATCGTGCACAATCTGGTAGGCCGTTTCCGGCAGCATTTGCCCGTCATTCAATGTGAACTTGGGGGCGGATGTTTCCTCGCCCGGACGGGCGAAAATGGGATTAACGCTGACTCTGTCCGGTCTGTTCTGCGCCATTTTTGGAAGCCTCTCATCGACGGAATGCCGAACGGCATCGTGCCGTAGTGGACGGCGGTCGGGGTCCTCACAGGGCTGCGCACCAAAAAACTATACGCGGGGCCAAGACCCGTGACTAGGCTCCGGACCCCGGCCGGACCCGGCGGGCAAAGGGAATTCCGGGGACCCTTAATCCACGGGTTGGGAGCCGTTTCCACGGAGGTTTCCATTGAGCGCAGGAACCTTCCGGACGTAACCTTGCGGCACCGGCATTCCTCCCCGCCCGGCGGCAGGGCCGGAGCAAAACCGGCGCAACCTGCGGCGAATCCGGGCCATACACAGGAGATATCCATGGCTTCACTTGCAAGGCGCGAACGCTTCGAACTGCCCGACCAGGTCCGGAAATTCTTTGAGGGGGACTGGGAGGTCCCGGCCTTCCCCATCGAGGAGTACCAGGACGGGAACAGCATGGTGATCCGTGCCGAACTGCCCAACATCAACCCCGAGCAGGACTTGGACGTTACGGTCAGCGACGGGATGCTGCATATCAAGGGTGAGCGGCGCGAACAGACCGACCACAAGGGCCGCAACGGCTACCGCTCGGAGTTCCGGTACGGCTCGTTCACCCGGGAAGTTGCCCTGCCCAGCGGCGCCAGCCAGGACGACGTCACCGCCTCCTACAACGACGGCGTCCTTGAAGTCCGCGTCCCCGTTCCCGAGGTTGGTCCCTCCTCCAAGAAGGTGCCTATCTCGCGCGGTTAGTTCCGCCGCCGGAAGCCCAACCGGAAGGACCGGTATGACCACGCAGCCGGCACGGAATCGGCGAACGTACCCGGACTGGCTGGTCATTGCCGTCCTGGCCTGCGGCGGCATAGTGGTTTCACTGGAAAAGACCGCCGTGGTGCCGTTGCTGCCCGAATACCCGCGGGTCTTCGGGGTCAGCAGCGACGACGTCTCGTGGATGGTCACCGTAACGCTGCTGGCCGCGGCCGTGGCCACGCCCATCGTGTCGCGGCTGGCGGACATGTACGGCAAGCGCCGGATGCTGCTGCTGGCAATGGCCATGATGGTGGTCGGAGCCTTCACTGCCTCGATTGGCGGAACCTTCACCTGGGCGCTGGTGGGCCGGGGCCTGCAGGGCTTTTCCGGAGCGGTGATCCCGGTGGGAATCAGCATCCTGCGCGACGCGCTGCCGCAGAAGAAAATCGCGGGAGCCGTATCCCTGATGAGCGCCAGCTTCGGAATCGGCAGTGCCCTGGGGCTGCCGTTGTCCGGGTACATCTACGACCGGCTCGGATGGCAGGCAACGTTCTGGGTGGTGGGAATAATCGCCGCGCTGCTCATGGTGGCCGTGGTCGTTTTTGTTCCGGAGTCGCATGTGCGCACACCCGGCCGCTTCGATTACCTCGGCGCAGTGCTGCTCTCGGCGGGGATGACCGCGCTGTTGCTGGCCATTACCAAGGGCGGTGTCTGGGGCTGGACCAGTTATCCGGTGGTGGGCCTGTTCGCCGGTGCCGCCGTGTTCTTTGCCCTGTGGTTCCCGGCGGAGCTGCGCAACGGCCAGCCGCTGGTGGACCTCCGGACCTCTGCCCGCCGCCCCGTCCTGCTCACCAACATCGGGGCAGTACTGGTGGGCTTCTCCATGTACGCCAATATGCTCGTCACTACGCAGCAGCTCCAGCTGCCCCGGGAAACCGGCTTTGGATTCGGGCTGAGCGTGGTGGTGGCCGGCTTGACCATGATCCCGTCCGGGCTGGCCATGGTGGCGGCTGCACCCGTGTCGGCAAGGATCACCAACGGTTTCGGCGCCAAAACCACCATGGTGAGCGGCTGCGCGGTAATGGCAGCCGGCTACCTCTGGCGTGTTCTGTTTGTGGGTTCGGTGACCGAAATCATCACCGGGGCAGTGATCATATCGGTGGGAACAGCCATGGCCATGGCCGCCATGCCCACCCTGATCATGAGCAACGTACCGCTGACGGACACTGCCGCGGCCAACGGAGTCAACACACTGCTGCGTTCGGTGGGCACCTCCACCTGCAGCGCCGTGGTGGCCACCGTCCTGGCATCGCTGACGGTGAGCATCAGCGGTGCCGCCTTCCCCAGCTTGGACGCCTTCCGGACCGTTTTCGTCTGCGCCGGAATCGCGGCACTTGCGGCCACCGGAGTTTCCTGCCTGATCCCGCGCTCCCGCCGGCGCGAGGCCACCCACCCGGATCTGCACGCGGCACCGGGCCAGGTTCAGCCGCAGCGTGCAGACGCGAAACGGGAAATCATGGTCCACGGACGCATGCTCTCGGCGGCGGACGGCAAGCCTGTGCAGCGCGGCACCGTCACCGTGCTGGACGGCACCGGCCGCCCGGTGGACTGGGACCGCGCCGACGACGCCGGCACCTACAACGTGGTGCTGCCCGGGGACGGGGAGTACGTGCTCGTCGCCAACCATGCCCACTGGCGGCCGGTTTCAGAGGTGCTGGCCTTCCCCGGCTCGGCGGCGAACCATGACATCCACTTCCGCCAGCGGCTGACCCTCTCCGGGCGGATCGAGCATGCCGGCCGGCCGCTTGCCGGTGCCCTGGTCATCCTGGTCCGGCCGGGAGGCCAGCCGTCGGTGGCCGTGCGTTCCGACACTGCCGGGAACTACGAGCTGCCGCTGCCCGGGGCCGGCAGCTACATCCTCAGCATCGTGGAGCCCGACGGTGTGAACACGCATTCCCGGCGTGTCGTCCTGCCCGCTCCGGAGACGGACATCGACGTCGAACTTGGCGGCCGCGGGCCCCGGACCAGCCTGCGGATCTGAACCGAAGACCGCGGGTAGGTCCGCTCGGTGCAACCCGCGGGCGAGAGCAAGCGCACAACCCCCGCTTTGGTCCGCGCCTGCCCGAGCGCATACGATCAATCTGGCGTAAAGCGGGATTTCGGCAACACGTGCCGAAGCTGAACCCGCCACGCGGACTCTTTTCACTCGTCTTTAGTTAGGGTATGCGGTGGATCTCACCCTCATGGTCGCGCTGGTGATCGCGCTGGCTTTATTCTTCGACTTCACCAACGGATTTCATGACACCGCCAACGCGATGGCAACTCCCATCGCCACCGGCGCAATCAAACCGAAAACAGCAGTGGCCCTGGCGGCCGTGCTCAACCTGGTTGGCGCTTTCCTCTCCACCGAGGTAGCCAAAACCATCTCGCACGGCCTGATCCGCGAGGGCGACGGCGGAATCCAGATCACCCCGGTAATGATCTTCGCGGGCCTCATGGGTGCCGTGATCTGGAACCTGATCACCTGGCTCAAGGGACTGCCCAGCAGTTCTTCCCACGCCCTTTTCGGCGGGCTGATCGGTGCTGCGGTAGTGGGTGCCGGGTTCGGCTCGGTGGACTTCTCGGTGCTGGTCTCCAAGGTGGTCCTGCCGGCACTGATCGCTCCGGTTATCGCGGGCTTTGTGGCGTACCTCGCCACCAAGCTGGCCTACCGGATCACTCGCCGGCATGACCCGGACTCCGGTGAGAAGCTGCCCCGCAAGCGCGGCGGCTTCCGCTACGCACAGATTTTCTCCTCCTCCCTGGTGGCTCTGGCGCACGGCACCAACGATGCGCAGAAGACCATGGGCGTCATCACCCTGGTCCTGGTGGCCGACGGGCTGCAGACCCCCGGAACCGGCCCCCATTTCTGGGTGGTCGCGGCGTGTGCCGTTGCCATTGCTGCCGGTACCTATGCAGGCGGCTGGCGCATCATCCGGACCATGGGAACCGGCCTGACCGAGGTCAAGCCGGCCCAGGGCTTCGCTGCCGAAACCAGCACCGCAGCCGCCATCCTGGCCTCCTCCCACCTTGGCTTTGCCCTCTCCACGACCCAGGTTGCCTCCGGCTCCGTCATTGGTTCGGGCCTGGGCCGCAAGGGCGCGGTGGTCCGCTGGGGAACTGCCGGCCGGGTCGCCAGCGGCTGGCTGCTGACCCTCCCTGCAGCAGCGGTCATGGGTGCCGTCACCGCCGCCGTCGCCTCCATGGGAACAGCGGGCGTGGTCATCGACGCCGTCGTCGGGACGCTGGTTATCCTCGGCATCTTCCTGTGGTCCCGGCGGGACAAGGTGAGCCATGACAATGCCGTCAGCAACAGCGGTATTGAAAACGCCGGCGAAGTCGTGAGCATCAAGAAGCGCCGCGGCAAGGGCAAGAACAAGGGCGGCAAGAAGGCCAAGCAGGGCAAGAACCACGGCAAGGCCAAAAAGAGCTCCAAGGGCCGCAAGAACAAGAACGGCAAAAACACCCGCAAGGTCAAGGCAGGTTCCAAATGAACATCCACTGGCTGGACTACCTCGTGGTCTTCGGCGTCACACTGGTAGCCGCACTGATCGTCGTCGGCGTCTACTCCTTCGGAGTGCGGCTGTACGCCGTGTCCCAGGACGAAGCCACTGCTTCCACCCCGGGCAACCGCGTTGCCTTGGCGAAGGCCGGCGCGTTTGCGTGCTTCGGCGTGAGCGCCGTTGCAGTCCTGTACGGCATCTACCTGATTGTGCCGGCGATGCACGGTTAGCAACGTACAAAAGCGATACAACGCAGAAGGCCGGCAGGATCGTTGATCCTGCCGGCCTTCTGCGTTGCCGGGCCCGGTTCGGGTCCGAAACGTCAGTTCTGCGACGTCAGTTCTGCGACGCGGCGTCGCCCCCGGAGTAGAAGGGGTAGTCGGTGTAGCCCTCCGGGCCGAACGAGTAGAACGTCGTGGCGTCAGGGGTGTTCAGGGGCAGCCCCTCCTGCCAGCGGCGCACCAGGTCGGGATTGGCGATGGCCGGGCGGCCGACCACGACGGCGTCTGCGAGTCCGTCGGCAACCATGGCGATCGCTTCGTCACGGGTGGTGATGACGCCGAAGCCGGAGTTGAGGAACACCGGCCCGCCGAAGCGTGCACGAAGGGCCTGCACCAGCTCTCCGGCAGGGTCACGGTGCAGGATGCTGAGGTAGGCAAGGCCCAGCGGTGCAATGGCGTCCAGCAGGGCGCCGTGGGTGGCCAGCACGTCCGCCGGATCTGTCTCGAGCGCCCCCTGGACGTTGTGTTCGGGGGACAGGCGCAGGCCCACGCGGTCCGCCCCGATTTCGGCGGCCACGGCGGAAACCGTCTCGATGACAAACCGTGCCCGGTTCTCCGGGCTGCCGCCGTAACCGTCGGTGCGCTGGTTGGAGGCGGGGGAGAGGAACTCGTGCAGCAGGTAGCCGTTGGCCCCGTGCAGTTCGACTCCGTCAAAGCCCGCGTCAACTGCCGCACGCGAAGCGCGTACGAAGCCGGCGGTCACTTCCGCCAACTCTTCGGTTTCCAGTGCCCGCGGCACCTCGTACTGCTGCTTGCCGTCATAAGTGTGGGACAGGCCGTCCACCGCGATGGCGCTGGGGGCAACCAGTTCCAGCCCGCCGGTGGTGTTGGTGTGGCTTACGCGGCCGGCGTGCATGACCTGCGCAACGATCCGCCCGCCGGCGTCGTGCACCGCGTCGGTGACCTTCCGCCAGCCGTCCAACTGCTCCGGGTCCACCAGCCCCGGCTGGCCCGGGAAACCCTGGCCTTCGCGGCTGGGGTAGGTGCCTTCGCTGACAATCAGGCCCAGGGAGGCACGCTGCCGGTAATGCTCAACCATCATGGGTCCGGGGATACCGTCCCGGCCGGCGCGCTGGCGGGTCAGCGGTGCCATCACCAGGCGGTTGGACAGCTCAAGGCTGCCGGCAGTCATCGGGGAAAACAGGTTCAAAACGCAACTCTTCCTATAGTGCGCCGCTGCGCAGGCCACTTGGGGCGGCAGCGGCAATTCCAATCCATAGGCGGCAACCCCGAAGCGGGCGCCCGTATTCCGCAGGGCTGTCTTCCGCCCCGCATCCCGGCCTGGTTAGCATTGCCAGATGGTCCGGACCGTGTACTACGCCTCGGCCTCACTCGACGGCTTTGACGCCGCCGGACACAACCCGGCGGGGTTCAACTCCGCCGACTACCTGGCCGCAGGCTTCGACCCCTTTTCCCCGCATCCGACGGAAGCCGCCGGAACCGAAGTGCCATCCGCCGCAGGAGCCGTGGTGATGGGCGCAGGCACCTATGCACGGCTGCTGCGCCAGGTCCAGGAACACGGGCCTGCGGCATGGGACTGCCCGCAGGCACCGGTGTGGGTCTATACCCACCATGAGTTTCCCGGCATAAACGGCGCTGACGTGATGTTCGTGCGCGGCCCCGTCAGCGAGTTCGCCGCCGACATTGCCGATTCCGCCAATAACGCCGACGTGTGGCTGCGCGGGACAAACCTTGCCGCCCAGTACCTCCGGGAAGGCCTGTTGGATGAGCTGCACCTGACACTGCACCCGCTGCTGCTGGGCTCAGGGCAGGCTCTGCTGCCGGCCGCGGCGAATCAGCAGGTCCGTCTGCTCCGGTCAGAGCCTTCCGCGGACGGCAGCATGCGCCTGCACTACTCGTTCCTGCCCGGTGCCTAGCGGGACTCGCGGATCATGTTGGTGATCCGGGCGGTGGACAGGCGCCGGCCCTGCTCATCCGTCATCACTACTTCATGCGTGGTGAGGGTATTGCCCAGGTGCAGCGCGGTGGCCGTACCGGTGACCAGCCCCGAGGACACGGACCGGTGATGCGTGGCCCCTATTTCAATACCCACCGCGTGCCGGCCCGGGCCTGCGTGCATTCCGGCACCAAAGGAACCAAGGGTCTCAGCGAGGACCAGGTGCGCGCCGCCGTGCAGGATTCCGGCCACCTGTTCGTTGCCTTCCACCGGCATGGTGGCGACCAGGCGGTCCGGCGCCATTTCCAGGAACCGGATGCCCATCTTCACCACGAGCCGTCCGACACCGTGCGCGGCAAGCCAGTCGTGCAGCTCCTCCGGGACACCTGCGTCCAGGAGTTCCTGCCGGTGCGGGTTCGTGTGTGCCGCGGGGCCCCCCGGGCCCGGCGTGAAAATCTCGCTCATGGCAACTAGGCTTGCATTTGTGAGTGAATCTACCAAACTGGCCGGCACCCCCCTTAGCAACAGCGACACCGAAAACAGCGGCACCGAGGACAGCAGCACCAAAAGCAACGGCACGGACGCCGGCACTGCAGCGGTTCAGCTCGGGAACGTGAATGCCGGGGGACACAACCGGTTGCTGGTGATTGACGGTCACTCCATGGCTTTCCGGGCCTTCTACGCCCTCCCGGCCGAGAACTTCTCCACCGACACGGGCCAGCACACCAACGCGGTGTACGGATTCACCTCCATGTTGATCAACCTGATCAAAGAAGAGAAGCCCACCCACGTGGCGGTGGCCTTTGACCTGGACACGCCGACGTTCCGCTCCGAGGAGTACACCGAGTACAAGGGCGGCCGGAACAAGACGCCCGAGGAGTTCCACGGGCAGATTGACCTGATTATCAAGGTCATGGAGGCCATGCGCATTCCTACCCTTTCCATGGACGGCTACGAAGCGGACGACGTGCTTGCAACCCTCGCCACCAAGGCGTCGGCGCAGGACTGGGACGTGATGGTGGTCTCCGGTGACCGCGATGCCTTCCAACTGGTGGATGACCACGTCACCGTGTTCTACCCCAAGAAGGGGGTATCCGATCTGCCCCGGATGGATGCCGCGGCGGTCGAAGCGAAGTACCTGGTGCCGCCGGACAAGTACTCCGACCTTGCCGCGCTGGTGGGCGAGACAGCGGACAACCTGCCGGGCGTTCCCGGTGTTGGACCCAAGACGGCGGCAAAGTGGATTAAGCTCTACGGCGGCCTCGAGGGGATCCTCGAGAATTTGGACGCCATCAAGGGCAAGGTTGGCGATTCCCTGCGCGAGAACATCGAAGATGTTAAGCGGAACCGGCGCCTGAACCGGCTGCTGCGGGATCTGGACCTGCCCGTGGAGCTCGACGCGATGGCTGCCCGGCGCCCGGACCGGGAGGCCATCGAGGAACTCTTCGACGCACTGCAGTTCAACGCGCTGCGCAAGCGGCTCTTCGACGTTTACGGGGAAGAGGAAGGCGAGGCCAGCACCCATGCCGAAGTGGCTGCCCCCGAACACACTGTCCTGACGGACGCCGGTGCCCTGCAGGACTGGCTGCGGGCCACTAACCAGGCCCGCACCGCCGTGCAGCTTGTGACCGAAGGAGCGGCCGCGTCCCGCGACGTCGTCGGCATCGCCCTGGTGACCGACGCCTCCGCGGCCTATGTGCCGCTGACCGGGCTCGACGCCGAGGCCGAGCAGGTGCTCGCAGCATGGCTGGCGAACCTGGATGCTCCCAAGGTGGTTCACGATTTCAAGGAGGCCTACAAGTCACTGGCCGCCCGCGGGCTGCACCTGGCCGGGGAAGTGGATGACACCGCCATTTCCGGCTACCTGATCCAGCCGGACCGCCGCAGCTACGAACTGGCGGACCTGGCCCAGTACCACCTGAAGATGAACATTGTTCCGGCGGCAGCAGCGAGCAACCAGCTGGAACTGTCCCTGGGCGATGAAGATGCAGCCACGCCCGCCGTATCCAAGGCCTTCGCGGCACTGCGCCTGAGCGAGCACTTCGCCGGCCAGCTCGTGGAGCGCGGAGCCAACCAGCTGCTGGGCGGCCTGGAGCTGCCGCTGTCCGAGGTGCTGGCCGAAATGGAACTGGCCGGTATTGCCGTGTCCTCCGAGAAGCTGGACCGCCTGCTGGATGACTTCAGCGCCACCATCACGCACGCCAGCGACGAAGCCTTCCGGATCATCGGCAAGGAAATCAACCTCGGTTCGCCCAAGCAGCTGCAGGCGGTCCTCTTTGATGAACTGGGCCTGCCGAAGACCAAGAAAATCAAGACCGGCTACTCCACCGACGCAGACGCGCTGACGGACCTGATCGTCAAGACCGGGCACCCTTTCCTTGAGCAGCTCCTGGCCTTCCGAGACGCGTCCAAGCTGCGCTCCACCGTCGAGGGACTGCGCAAAGCCGTTGCCGACGACGGCCGCATCCACACCACGTACGCCCAAACGGTGGCGGCCACCGGACGCCTGTCCTCGGTGAACCCGAACCTGCAGAACATTCCGATCCGCTCGGAGGAGGGCCGCCGCATCCGCGAGGTGTTCGTGGTGGGCAACGGCTACGACTCGCTGCTTACCGCCGACTACTCGCAGATCGAAATGCGGATCATGGCCCACCTTTCCGGTGACGAAGGGCTGATTTCCGCCTTCCGTGCCGGCGAGGACCTGCACCGCTTTGTAGGCTCGCACGTGTTCAACGTGGCCCCCGAAGAAGTAACCAGCGCCATGCGTTCCAAGGTCAAGGCCATGTCTTACGGCCTGGTCTACGGGCTGAGCTCCTTCGGCCTGTCCAAGCAGCTGGCCATCCCGGTCGATGAAGCCCGGACCCTGATCCGGGACTACTTCGAACGCTTCGGAGCCGTGCGCGACTACCTGCGCGGCGTCGTCGAGCAGGCCCGCAAGGACGGCTTCACCTCCACCATCGAGGGGCGCCGGCGCTACCTGCCGGACCTTTCCAGCGACAACCGGCAGCTGCGCGAAATGGCTGAGCGTGCTGCCTTGAATGCCCCCATCCAGGGCTCCGCGGCGGACATCATCAAGAAGGCCATGCTGGGCGTGGACAGTGAACTCAAGGCCCAGGGCCTGAAATCCCGGATGCTGCTGCAGGTCCATGATGAACTGGTGCTCGAAGTCGCTCCCGGCGAGCGGGACGCGGTGGAAAAGCTGGTCCGCACGCAGATGGGCGCGGCGGCGGACCTGTCTGTGCCGCTGGATGTCTCGGTTGGTCAGGGCGTCAGCTGGCACGAAGCCGGCCACTAAGTACGCGGCGCCGCCGCTTCAACACACAGGGGGAAGCATGGGAACGGACAACGGCACGAACAACGGCGCGGTCGGGCTGCGGTTCGCTTCGTTCCCGGCCGGTTACGACTCCGCGGACCATAGCAAGGCCGATGAGCGGACAGTTCGGTGGTTCGACGCCGTTAACCTTGGCTTCCACGAGGACCGCAGCATCCCGGAACGCTTCCCGGCCCAGGTGGACGGTTACCTGCGGGACGGGCGGATCCTGACCGCGGTATACGACGACGATATGCCGGAGTATGCCTGGGATCCGGCGGTGCCAGTGGCCACCTACGGCACCATGGTCAACGACTTGAACGTAGGCGGACGGGAGCTGCTTCCCGCTCATTTGGTTACGGCGGTCACCGTGCGTCCCACGCACCGGCGCCGCGGGATCCTGCGGCAGATGATTACCTCGGACCTTGCGCGGGCCAAAGCGGCCGGCTTGGCGCTGGCGGCCCTCACGGCGTCGGAGGCAACCATCTATGGACGGTTCGGGTTCGGCGCCGCCACTTCCACCGCCCGAGTAGAGCTGGACACCAGGGGTGGCCTGGAGTTCAGTGCGCCGCCGAGGGGCAGCATTGCCGTTGCCGACCCTGACAAGATCCTGGCGTTGGCGCCGGAACTTTTCCGGGCCCATCTGGAGCGTACCTTCGGTGCCCTGGGCCGCCAGCATGCGTACGCCATGCGTGCGGCCGGGAAATGGAACGGGGAAAACACGGAACCGGACCGGGCGGTGCGCAGTGTCCTGCGCTTCAACGCAGAAGGGGTCCCGGACGGCTACGCGGCCTACAAGTCGCTGGGCTGGCGAAACGAACCGCACACCATGAAGGTCATCGACCTGGTGGCGGCCAGTGACGAGGCGTACCGCGAACTGTGGCGTTACCTGGGGTCCATCGACCTGGTGGACCGGTTGACGTATGCCGAAGCTCCGGTGGAGGATCCGCTGCCCTGGATGCTCGCGGATCGGCGCCGCTACACCGTAAAGGACATCGAGGACGTCCTGTGGCTGCGGATCCTGGACGCTCCGGCCGCCCTGGCCGCGCGCGGCTATTTCGGCGACGGCGCGGTGGTGCTCCACGTCACGGATCCGATGGGCCTGGCGGACGGGACCTTCCTGCTGAAGGTGCGTGACGGCGTCGGGACATGCGCTCCGGCCGAACCGGGAGAGGACGCCGGCACGCTCCGGGCGGAGCTGACGGTTGCGGCCCTGGGCTCGCTCTACCTGGGGGCGGTGAGTGCCCGGACCTTGGCAGCCGCCGGGGGAGTGCGGGCTCAGGATGATGCGCTGTCCCTTCTGGACTCACTGTTCGCGGCAGGACCGGCGCCCTACTGCAGCACGCATTTCTAGGCCCCCGGGGTCCCCGCGCGCCGGATCCGGGTGTTTTTCTCCAGGTCACCGGGCAATCCCCTTTGACCTGCGTTGGCGGGTCCGGCTAGACTGATCGGGCGCGTAATAGCGCGAGTTATTACCCATCCTGTCCATCTCCGGGCAAACAAGCTGTTCGTCGCAGGCATTTACGTGCCTTCGTCTTTCACTTGGGCCAGTATCTGCCTGCGGGTTACCCCGCCGGTTAGTGGAAACCAGTCCGGAATACAAAACAACTTCCACATCGGAGTCCCAACTACATGACCATCACCACCAACGAGAAGTCCGGTACCCCGCAGGTCGCCATCAACGACATCGGTACTGCCGAGGACTTCCTCGCCGCGATTGACGCAACGATCAAGTACTTCAACGACGGCGATCTCGTCGAAGGTACCGTTGTCAAGGTTGACCGCGACGAGGTCCTGCTCGACATCGGTTACAAGACCGAGGGTGTCATTCCTTCCCGCGAGCTTTCCATCAAGCACGACGTTGATCCCGGAGACGTTGTCTCCGTTGGCGATCAGGTCGAAGCCCTGGTGCTCACCAAGGAAGACAAAGAAGGCCGTCTGATCCTGTCCAAGAAGCGCGCACAGTACGAGCGCGCCTGGGGCGACATCGAGAAGGTCAAGGAAGAAGACGGCGTCGTTACCGGTACCGTCATCGAGGTTGTCAAGGGTGGTCTTATCCTCGACATCGGGCTGCGCGGCTTCCTGCCGGCATCCCTCGTGGAGATGCGTCGTGTCCGCGACCTGGCTCCGTACATCGGCCAGCAGATCGAAGCCAAGATCATCGAGCTGGACAAGAACCGCAACAACGTTGTTCTGTCCCGCCGCGCATGGCTCGAGCAGACCCAGTCCGAGGTTCGCTCCACGTTCCTCAACAAGCTGGAAAAGGGCCAGGTTCGTCCGGGCGTTGTTTCCTCCATCGTCAACTTCGGTGCATTCGTGGACCTGGGCGGCGTCGACGGCCTGGTTCACGTCTCCGAGCTGTCCTGGAAGCACATCGACCACCCCTCCGAGGTTGTCGAAGTTGGCCAGGAAGTCACCGTTGAGGTTCTGGAAGTTGACCTCGACCGCGAGCGTGTCTCCCTGTCGCTGAAGGCTACGCAGGAAGATCCGTGGCAGACCTTCGCCCGCACCCACGCCCTCGGCCAGGTTGTTCCGGGTAAGGTCACCAAGCTGGTTCCGTTCGGTGCGTTCGTCCGCGTCGAAGACGGCATCGAAGGCCTGGTCCACATCTCCGAGCTGGCAGTGCGCCACGTGGAGCTCGCCGAGCAGGTTGTCTCCGTTGGTGACGAACTGTTCGTCAAGGTCATCGACATCGACCTTGAGCGCCGCCGCATCTCGCTGTCCCTCAAGCAGGCCAACGAGGGCGTCGACCCCGAGGGCACCGAGTTCGATCCGGCTCTGTACGGTATGGCTGCAGAGTACGACGAAGCCGGCAACTACAAGTACCCGGAGGGCTTCGACCCCGAGTCCAACGAATGGCTCGAAGGCTACGAGACCCAGCGTGCCGCTTGGGAGCAGCAGTACGCTGACGCCCAGGCCCGTTGGGAAGCCCACAAGAAGCAGGTCGCCCAGCACAACTCCGAGGACATCGCTGCTGCATCGGAATCCCACGATTCCGGCACCACCAGCTACTCCTCCGAGCCGGCCGTTGCCGAGACGGGTGCCGGCACGCTGGCTTCCGACGAAGCCCTGGCTGCACTGCGCGAGAAGCTCACGGGCAACTAATTCCGGCCAGGCCGCTTCGGTGAGCCGGATGCAGTAAACCAGAAGCGGGCCCCCACGAAAGTGGGGGCCCGCTTCTGTATGTATGCCGTTCCGTTGGCGCTAGGCAGATTCCCGGACCACAAGGGACGTGGGCAGCCGCGTGACGCGTTCCGCCGGACGCCCTTCGATCAGGTCCACCAGGATCTCGGCCATCTTCTCGCCCAGCAGCGAGATCGGGTGGTGGATGGTGGTCAGCGCCGGGGCCACGCTGGTGGCGTAGTAGTCATCATCAAATCCGACGACGGCGACGTCGTCGGGGATCCGCAGCCCGCGTTCCTTGAGCACCGTATAAGCACCGGCTGCCATCTGGTCATTGGCGGCGAAGACGCCGTCCACGGGCTGCCCGCGGTCCAGCAGCCGGCGCATGGCGGCGGCCCCCGAGGCCACGGTAAAGTCGCCGGCTTCCACCAGGAGGTCGCTGAGGCCGGCACGCTGCACTGCAGTACGCCAGCCCGCCAGCCGGTCCACGCCCGGATGCATGTCCTGCGGGCCGGCAATGGTTGCAATACTGCGCCTGCCGGCACTAATCAGCCGCTTGGTGGCCGTCGCCGCCCCTTCCTCGTTGTCCACCTCGACGAAGTAGGCCTCAGCGGAGTCCAGCAGGGGACGGCCCGCGAAGACCAGCGGCAGGGAGCCGTTCAAATGCGTCCAGGAATGATCCCCGGTGTGGTGTGACACCACCAGGACCCCGTCCACGTTTCCGCCCAGCAGGTACCGCCGGGTTTTCTCCGGATTGGACTCAGAGGACGTCACCATGTTGAGCATGTACTCGGTGGTGTTCAGGTAACGTGCAACGCCTTCCACCACGGCCGCGAAGAAGGGATCCGCGAAGACCTTGGAGGTGGACTCCGGGACCAGCAGGGTCACAGTGTAGGTGCGTCGGCTGGCGAGGGTCCTGGCAGCACGGTTCGGCACATAGTTCAGCACCTTCACTGCCTGCTCCACCGACGTGACGAGGTGCGGGTCAACGGAGGATGAACCGTTGACCACGCGTGACACCGTGGCACGGGAGACTCCGGCCAGGGCCGCGACCATTTCGAGGGTCGGGGCGGAACGGACCTGGCCGGACTCAGCTTTCACTTATATCTCCCTGCGCCTTGGGCCGGGGTGCCCGGCTGATGCCAGCTTACGGGACCTCACACGGCTGTCGCTGCCCCTGCGGCGCTCCGGGTCCCGGCGATGAGGCCGCGGTAGGCATGTCCGCTGTCCTTCACCGTCCGCTCCTGCGTGTCGTAATCCACCCGGACAATGCCGAAGCGTTTGCTGTAGCCCCAGGACCACTCGAAATTATCCAGCAGGGACCACACGAAGTAGCCGCGCACATCGGCACCGGCGGAGATGGCCTCTCCCACGGCGCGGATGTGGTCGAGGATGAAGCGCGTGCGCTCAGCATCCGGGACGCTGCCGTCTTCGGCAACCTCGTCCTCGTACGCTGCACCGTTCTCGGTGATGTAAAGCGGAGGCAGGTCCGGGTACTCCTCGCCCAGCCGCAGGAGCAGCTTGCGCAGCCCGTCCGGGTTCACCTCCCAGTCCATCCCCGTGCGCGGCAGGCCGCGGCTGGGGAAGGTGATGTGTTCGGCCCCAACCCACGGAGACGCCGTCGGCCGTCCTGCACCCCCGCCGTGCCCGTCGGAGCCGCTGGTATCCGGGTGTCCGCTGATTTGGTCATCGTGGTAGTGGTTCACGCCCAGGAAGTCGATGCGGGCGCCAATGGTTTCCATGTCGCCGGGCTGGATGACCTCTTGGAGGCCATAAGGCGCCAGGTCGCGGAGGGAATCCTCCGGATATGATCCGCGCAGGATGGGATCCAGGAAAATCCGGTTCTGCAGGGAGTCGAACTGGCGCGCGGCCTCGAGGTCTATGGGGTCCGCCGGGTCACGGGGGATGGAGTTGCTCAGGTTCAGGGTGATGCCGATCTGCTCCGCGCCCAGGCGGCGGAGTTCGTTCACCGCCATGCCGTGGGCCAAGTGCTGGTGGTGGACGGCGGCAACCGCTGCACGCGGCTCCTGCCGGCCGGGAGCGTGCGCCCCGGACCCGTAACCGAGCAGCGACGAGCAGAACGGTTCATTAAACGTTGTCCAGTGCTCCACCCGGTCGCCCAGCGCGGAGTAGACATCCTGTGCATACTCCACGAACCGGTATGCGGTGTCGCGGTTGGTCCACCCGCCGGCCTCCTCCAGGGCCTGGGGGAGGTCCCAGTGGTAGAGGGTGAGCCAGGGAAGGATCCCGGCTTCCAAGAGTTCGTCCACCAGACGAGAGTAGAAATCCAGCCCCTTGCGGTTGAGGTCCCCGCCGCCCGGCCGAACCCTCGCCCAGCTGGTGGAAAACCGGTAGGAGTCCAGTCCCAGGTCCTTCATCAGGGCCACGTCCTGCGGCATCCGGTGGTAGTGGTCCACGGCAACTGCCGGGGTGTCTCCGTTGCGTACGTTGCCGGGTACTGCGGCAAAGGCGTCCCAAATGGAGTCTTCCTTGCCGTCCTCCCGCGCTGCGCCTTCAACCTGTGCGGCCGCGGTGGCGGATCCCCAGATGAAGCCGGCCGGGAAGTTGTTCCATTCCGGGGTGTTGTTAGTCATTAACCCTTCACTGCTCCCTGCATAATTCCGGATATAAGTTGTTTGCCTGCCAGCACAAAGAGGATGAGCAGGGGGATGGTGGACAGTACAGCGCCGCTGAGGACTACCGAGTAGTCCACGTACCGTGAGGACTGCAGCTGGCTGAGCGCGGTTTGGAGCGTGGGATTGCTTGCATCCAGGACCAGCAGCGGCCACAGGAAGTCGGTCCACGCGGACATAAACGTAAAAAGGCTGAGGATTGCCATGGCCGGACGGGCCGCGGGCAGCGCGACGTGCCAGAACGTCCTGATCATGTTGGCCCCGTCCATACGGGCGGATTCGATGAGTTCGTCGGGAATGACGTCCACGAGATATTGGCGCATAAAGAATACGCCGAAGGCCGTTACCAGCGTCGGCACGATTACGGCGCCGATTTCACCGGTCCAGCCGAGCTCCCGCATCACCATGAACAACGGGATGATGCCAAGCTGGGTGGGAATGGCCATGGTGGCCACAACCGCCACCATCAGTACACCGTTGCCGCGGAAGCGCAGCTTGGCAAACGCGTAGCCCGCCAGCGTGGAGAAGATGACCACGGAAACGGTGATGATGCTGGAAATCAGGATGCTGTTCCACAATGCCGTCCAAAACGGGATGGTGTCCAGCACCTCGCCCACGTTCGCCCAGAAGTTACCGCCCGGCAGCAGCGGCGGGTACGTCAGGCCCAGCGCCTCGTTGGAGCGGCTGCCTACTACTGCAGACCACCACAGGGGATAGGCCGAGCCGACGAAGAAGGCCAGCAGCAGGCCGTACGTCAGGAAACCGGGGCGGAGCCCATTCCCGAGGATCCTGTTCCGCAGGGCCTGCTTCCTCCTGGGAGGGACGCTTCCGCGCCCCGGGGCGGGGGCTTTGCGTTCAATGACACTCACTTGTTCTTCCCTTTCAGTGCCGCACGACGGCGGGACCGCCGGCTGTCCGAGGAGGCTATGCGCCTGGACAGGGCCAGGTTGACGACTCCGAAAACGACAATCAGGAGGAACAGGAGCCAGGCAATGGCCGAGGCCCTTCCGAAGTCCTGGCGCTGGAAAGCCATCTCCCAGAGGTACAGCACAGTTGTCTGGAACTGCCGTTGGGCGCCGCCGGCGTACGTCGGATCCAGCAGGCGCGGCTCCGTGAAGATCTGCAGCCCGCCGATGGTGGAGGTGATCACCACGAAGATCATGGTGGGCCGGATGCTGGGCAGCGTAATGCTGAAGAACCGGCGGACGGCGCCCGCACCGTCCAAGGCTGCGGATTCGTAGATTTCGCGCGGTACCGACTGCATGGCGGCCAGCAGGATCAGCGCGTTGTAGCCGGTCCACCGCCAGTTGACCATGCTCGCCACCGCGACGTGGCTGGGGAAGGTTTCCGTGCGCCACTGGATCGGATCGATTCCGAAGTTGCCCAGGATGCTGTTGATCAGTCCGTGTTCTTCACCGAACATGTTCGTGAAGATCAGTGCAACGGCCACGGGGGTCACAACGTAAGGGACCAGCACACTCATCCGCCAGAAGGTCTTGGCGCGGATGTTCTGATCCAGTACGGCTGCAATCAGCAGTGCCCCGGCAAGCTGGGGGATGGCGGACAGAAGGAAGATGCTCAGCGTGTTGAAGAGCGAGTTCCAGAAGAAACGGTCACCCAGGACGTCGGCAAAGTTTCCCAGACCGACGAAGTCGCCCTGGCCCTTCAGCAGGTGCCAGTCGTAGAGGGACACAAAGAACGTGTAGATGAGCGGGAACAGGCCCACCAGTGCGAAGAGCAGGAAGAAGGGGGAAATGTACAGGTAGGGGGAAACTTTGAAGTCCCACACATTGAGACGCTGCCGGAAGGACAGTTCGGGCTTGGGGGCCGGTGCTGCCGGCGCGGGTGGCTTTACGGTTACGGTCATGTTGATTCTCACAGTCCATGCGGGGGCCTCCGGTTTCCCGGAGGCCCCGACGGGTGTGCTAGTCCTTGACGACCAGCTCGTTCAGTAGCTTGACTGCTTCATTCCAGGAGCCCTCGCCGTCCAGGCTGCCCGAATCGAGCTGGGTCAGCGCGGCACCGAACACCTTCTCCTGGATGACGGAGTCATCCGGGCCCTTGAACTGAGCCTTTACGCCTTCTGCACGCGAGGCCAGGATGGCTCCGGTCGGCGCGTTGTTGAAGACGGTATTGGGTTTGGCTTCCTCGGCAAGCTGCTTCTGTGCTTCAAGGGTGCTGGGGAAGTTGTTTGCCGCAGCGGACTGCTTGACCTGCTGTTCCGGGGCGGTGAGCCAGGCAGCCAGGGCTGCTGCTTCTTCCTTGTGCTCGGAGGTTTCGGGAACGGAGAGGAATGCACCGCCCCAGTTCGAGGCGCCGCCGGGGAAGACATCAGCAAAGTCCCAGCCGGAGTTCTCGCTGCCGCCGGCAGATTCCAACTGTTCCTGGATGGTGCCGAGCATCCATCCCGGGCAGACGAACGTGGCGAAGGAACCGTCGGTGAAGGCCCGGCCCGTGCCCCAGTCCCACTTCTTTTCGTTGGCGGAGAGACCGGCTTCGGTTCCCGCTGCCAGCTGCATGAACTGTTCCTTCATGGCGGCGTTGTCCTCGATGTTCAGCTCGCCGTCAGCCGTGTAGTAGCCCTCTTCCATCTGGTTCACCATCGAGTTCCAGACGAAGCCGGACTGGTCGTACCAGGCCTTGCCGGTCTTCTCGTGGTACTGGTTGCCCAGTTCGAAGTAACGGTCCCAAGTGGCGTCGTCGCCGCCGAACAGTTCGGCAACAGCTTCCCGGTCGCTGGGCAGGCCGGCGGCTTCGAAGAGCTTGCCGTTGTAGCACAGGCCCTGCGGACCGATATCCGTGCCGTAGCCGATAACGCGGCCGTCAGCATCGGTGCCCTGCTCGAACTTCCAGTCGACCCAGTTGTCCTTGATGTCAGCGGCACCGTAATCGTTCAAATCGACGAACTGGTCCGAGACCTCCATGACGGCTCCGAGCCAGCCTTCCTCGATGGCCACCACATCGCTGACACCGGAACCGGCAGCGAGTTTCGTGAAGAGGTCGGTCTGGGCGTTGGCGCCGCGGTCAATGTTGTTGTGGGTGATCTTGATGCCCGGGTTGGCCTCTTCGTACTCCGCGTAGAGGTCGTCATAGCCGAAGGTGCCGAAAGTGGTGACAGACAGTTCGATGGGGTCCTCGGCGGTCCCTGCCTGGCTGTCCTTGTCGCCGCCGCCGCAGCCTGCGGCAAGCAGGGCCAGAACGGCGGCGCCTGCCACTGCTCCTGCCCGGTGTTTAAAGTTCTTCTTCACGGTCACTCCTTTGTGTGTGGGTCTAGCCGGTGAATAAGTGGACCGTGCCGTGAGCTGAGCCGGGGCTGATCCGCTGAGATGGGACTGGTTGTGGATTTCGAGAGCTGCCCGGCGCGAACGTGCCTGTGAGAGAGCGCTCTCTGATCTTCGTCAGAGCCTAAGTGTGACGCAGGGCACTGTCAAGAGAGCGCTCTCTTGCGCGTCGCTGAGAGGCCCTTTGCGCTGTGTCGGCGCCGGTGAGCGCGGCGCGCCCGGGTTACGCTGGTGCCGCCGACGCCGATCAGGGGGACCAATGCCGGAACAAGACCCGCCGCAGGGCTATCAGCCGCAGCAGCCGCACCCGCCGCAGGGCTATTGGCCACCGCCGGTGCAGGGGAACCTCCCGCAGCAGCCGCACCCGCCGCAGGGCTATTACCCTCCGCAATGGCAGCAACCGGAGAAGGCGCGCCGGTCAGGAGGGGAAAAGGCGGTGCTTATCGGCGGTTCCGTGCTTACCTTCCTGCTCGCGTGTTACAGCGCGTGGATTGCGTTCCTGGGTTTCATCATCCTGGGACTGAGCCAGGGAGGCTCCTACGCCCCGGGGGAGCTGGAGAAATATGAACTGATGCTCGTCCTGCTTTGCCCCGGACCCCTCGTCGCCCTGGGGCTCGCCTGGGCCGGCTACGGCGTGCTCCGCCGCCTAAAGCGTCCCGTTGGGGCGCTGTCCTGGTTCAGCGTGTTCCTGCTGGCGTGGCTGCTGATTTTCCTTTTGTGGCTGGGTCCGGAGCTGGCCTTCCCGATGACCGGCTCTTTGTCGAACGGCGGGACACCGCGCTAAGCGAACAGCGTCGCCATGCCGGTCTCGGCTAGCGCCGGGTGCTCACAGTGACCGTGAACTTGGGGTTGCGCGCCACCTCGCGGGTAGGTCCCACCAAGCGGTTCAGCGCGGCCTTGTAGGTGAGGTGGCTGTTCCACACCGTCCACAGTTCCCCGCCGGGAGCCAGGACCCGGCCGGCGTCGGCAAAAAGCTTGAGCGCGATGCCGGCGTGTACGCTGGCGCCGATGTGGAACGGCGGGTTGAGCACCACCAGTTCCGCCGACGCATCCGGCCGGGTGCTGAGGGCATCGTCCCGGTATACCTGCACCCGGTCTGCCACCCCGTTCGCGGCCATGGTCTGCACTGCAGAAGCGACGGCGGCTGCGGATTGGTCGGTCGCGATGACCTGCAGGGACGGGCGTGACAGGGCCAGGTAAGCCGCAATGGCGCCGGTGCCGCACCCCAGGTCGATGGCTGCGGAGGCGTCCCGGGCGCCGCTGAGGTGCGGCAGGAGGAAACGGGTGCCGATGTCCAGCGACGCGCCGGCAAATGCCGCCCCGTAGGCGCGCAGTTCAAGCGGTGCCGGGAGGCCGACGTCGTGCTGCCCGGCCAGCGGGAACCGGTTGGCCGGGAGTGGATCCAGCGGTGCCGACACCGTGAGGACGCGCGATTTCTGCCGTGCCAGTCCGGCGCTGACGGAGCCGAACCAGCGGCTGAGCACCGTATTCATGGCCGTGGTCATGTGCTTGAGCCGGCCGCCGGCGTACACCACCACCCGCGGATCGGCATGCCGGGCAATCAGCGCGGCAATCTCCTCGAGTGCATCCAGGGACCGCGGCAGGCGCAGCAGGACGGTCCGGGCACCGGTCAGCAGCTCGGGTCCAAGGGGCAGGGAGCTGAACGTCCCCGCGAGCCCGGCTGCGTCCGCATTGCGCTGCAGGGCCAGCTCGCCGGAGTACGGGTCCTGGTGCACGCGGATTTCCCGTACACCGTAACCGGCCGCCGCGCCCAGGGTGAGTGCACCGTAGGAGTCGCCGATGACGACGACGCCGCCCGCCAGCAGCCGGTCAGCTGCGGTGTCCAGCAGCAGCCGGTCAGCTGCGTCATGCGCCTGGAGGTTCCCGGCCTCGACGTCGGGGTATCGCCGGAGCGCCTCAAAGTCGAAGCCGGCTGGGGCGTGCGTCACAGATCGATCCATTCTGTTCTCAGCGGTTCAGGGGTGCTGCCGCCGGCGGTAAGGGCTGCCAGGCGGTCGCGGAATTCTTCAGCCGTGCCGGGTACATCCGGCAGGGCCACGGTGATGCTGGCGCCGGAGGTGCCGTAGTCCGTGCCGGTGACACTGATACCGGCGCTGCGCAGTTCGTTCTCCAGCCGGCCGGCATCGGCGTGGGACGCCGGGACGGCGTAAAGCTGCATGCGCCGGCGGCGGAGCAGGGGAGCGGCTGCCAGTGCGGAGGAGACGGACTCGGAATAGGCGCGCACCAAGCCGCCGGCACCGAGCAGGATGCCGCCAAAGTACCGCACGGTCACCGCGGTGATGTCGCTTAGATCGGTGGCACCGCCGAAGGTTTCCCGTTTGGTCAGGGCCTCCAGCATCGGGATGCCGGCCGTTCCGGAGGGCTCGCCGTCGTCGTTGGAGCGCTGGACTGAACGGGTGGCGCCAAGGACGAACGCACTGCAGTGGTGCCGCGCGTCATGGAACTCCCGGCGGAGCCCGGCTACCAGCGCGCGGGCCTCTTCCTCGGTTTCGGTGCGCTGCAGCACGGTGATGAAGCGTGAGCGCTTGACGTCCAGTTCGGAGCGGTGTTCCCCGGCGATGGTGGTGTAGCGCCCCGCCGCCGCGTCGATATCACTCACTCTTCCATTCTAGTGGCCGCATCTGCTGGCGCCGACGGCGTGACGGGCGGCGCTGACGGGAGGGCCAGTGCCGGAGGACTACGCTGGTGGACATGCTTAAGGTTGGACTCACCGGCGGAATTGCCGCCGGAAAATCCCTGGTGGCCCGCACCCTCACCGAATGCGGTGCCGTACTGATCGACGCGGACGCGTTGGCCCGCGAAGTGGTGGAACCCGGCACAGCAGGGCTGGCCGCGGTGGTGGACGCGTTCGGTCCGCAGGTCCTGGCCGCGGACGGCAGCCTGGACCGCCCCGCCCTGGCCGCCGTTGTGTTCGGCGACGAGAAGCGGCGGGCAGTGCTGAACGGGATCATCCATCCGCTGGTGCGCGCCCGGGCCGCCGAGCTTGCGGCTCAGGCGCCGGAGGACGGAATCCTGGTGCAGGACATACCGCTGCTCGTGGAAACCGGGCAGGCCGGGAACTTCGATTTCGTGCTGGTGGTGGAGGCTCCCGAAGACGTCCGGCTGGAGCGGATGGTGCGCGACCGAGGAATGGCTCCCGAAGCTGCACGGGCCCGGATCGCCGCCCAGGCCACCGCCGAAGAGCGGGCCGCTGCTGCCGACGTCGTCCTGCACAATACCGGCGGCCCCGACGAGCTGGTGGCCGCGGTGCGTGCGCTGTGGGATACGCGCCTTGTGCCGCTGAACCGGAACGTTTCCAGAGAACGCGGCGCTGCCGGCGCCTGAGGTTCAGCCCGTAGCAAAGCGGACAGTGGCTGTCCGCGCAGCGGAGTATTTTTGTAGGCATGAGTCTTGCGCAGGACATCAAGAGAGTTGTGGCGCCTTTCGAGGTCGTCAGTGAATATAAACCCGCCGGTGACCAGCCCGCCGCCATTAAGGAACTCGCCGAGCGGATCAACGCCGGCGAGAAGGACGTAGTCCTCCTGGGTGCCACCGGCACCGGTAAGAGTGCCACGGCGGCGTGGCTCGTGGAGCAGGTCCAGCGGCCCACGCTGGTGATGGTGCAGAACAAGACCCTGGCGGCGCAGCTGGCCAACGAATTCCGGGAACTGCTGCCCAACAACGCCGTGGAGTATTTCGTCTCCTACTACGACTATTACCAGCCCGAAGCGTACGTTCCGCAGACGGATACCTTCATCGAGAAGGACTCCTCCATCAACGAGGAAGTGGAACGGCTGCGGCACTCGGCCACCAACGCGCTGCTGACCCGCCGCGACGTGATTGTGGTGGCCACGGTGTCCTGCATTTACGGCCTGGGCACCCCGGAAGAGTACATCGAGGGCATGGTGACGCTGCGCCGGGGCCAGCAGATGAACCGTGATGACCTGCTGCGCAAATTCGTGTCCATGCAGTACGTGCGCAACGACATGGATTTCCACCGCGGGACCTTCCGCGTGCGCGGAGACACCGTGGAGATCATTCCCATGTACGAGGAGACCGCGCTGCGGATCGAGTTCTTCGGCGACGAGGTGGAGAGCATCCACACCCTGCATCCGCTCACCGGCAATGTGATCCGCGAAGAGGATGAAATGTATGTCTTCCCCGCCTCGCATTACGTGGCCGGCGAGGACCGCATGCACCGCGCCATCCGGCGCATCGAAGATGAACTGCAGGTGCGGCTGAAGGAACTGGAGTCCCAGAACAAGCTGGTCGAAGCCCAGCGGCTGCGCATGCGGACCACCTATGACCTGGAAATGATGCAGCAGATGGGTTTCTGCAACGGCATCGAAAACTACTCCCGGCACATCGACGGCCGCGGCCCGGGCACCGCCCCGCACTGCCTGCTGGACTACTTCCCGGACGACTTCCTGCTGGTGGTGGATGAATCCCACGTCACCATCCCGCAGATCGGTGCCATGTATGAAGGCGACATGTCCCGCAAGCGGACCCTGGTGGACCACGGCTTCCGGCTGCCCTCCGCCATGGACAACCGGCCGCTGAAGTGGGACGAGTTCCTCGAGCGCATCGGCCAGACGGTGTACATGTCGGCCACGCCCGGCAAGTACGAGCTGTCCAAGGCGGACGGTTTCGTGGAGCAGATTATCCGCCCCACCGGCCTGGTGGACCCGCAGGTGGTGGTCAAGCCCAGCAAGGGCCAGATCGACGATCTGCTGGGGGAGATCCGCACCCGCACCGAACGGAACGAACGCGTCCTGGTCACCACGCTGACCAAGCGGATGGCCGAAGACCTGACCGGATACCTGCTGGAGCACGGGATCAAGGTGGAATACCTGCACTCCGACGTCGACACGCTGCGCCGCGTGGAGCTGCTGCGCGAACTACGGATGGGCACCTTCGACGTGCTGGTAGGCATCAACCTGCTGCGCGAAGGCCTGGACCTGCCCGAGGTGTCCCTTGTGAGCATCCTGGATGCCGACAAGGAAGGCTTCCTGCGTTCCTCCACGTCGCTCATCCAGACCATTGGGCGTGCCGCCCGTAACGTCTCGGGCGAAGTGCACATGTACGCGGACCGGATCACCGATTCCATGGCGCATGCCATTGATGAGACCAACAGGCGCCGCGACATCCAGATTGCCTACAACAAGAAGCACGGCGTGGACCCGCAGCCGCTGCGCAAGAAAATCGCGGACATCACGGACCAGCTGGCCCGCGAGGACGCCGACACCAAGGCTCTCCTGGAAGAGGCAGCGAAGAAGAAGTCCAAGGGCAAGGGCAAGGGCGTGCGCAAGGACGGTCTGGCCGCGGCCCCGGCGGAAGACCTGACCGAGCTGATTGCCTCCATGACCGAGCAGATGCATGCCGCAGCCGCGGAGCTTCAGTTCGAGCTGGCCGCGCGTCTGCGGGACGAGGTCGGGGACCTGAAGAAGGAACTGCGGCAGATGCAGTCAGCCGGGCACGCATAGGCGGCTGCTCACCGCCCGGCCAGCATTGCGCGGGCAATGCTGGCCGGGCGGTAAGGACGCTAACGGCTTAGGGCTGTCAGGGCTTTGCTCCGCAGCGAGCGGATACCTGCCGGGCGGTTTTCGGCCGGGTACAGGCGTGCGGCCTCCGCACGCTTCTGTTCGATTCGCAATCCCAGCGAATTCTTCAGCGTGCCGGGGACCTTCGGCATGGACAGCGGACCGCCGTTTCCGGTATCCACGGTCCATCCGCTGCCCAGCGTGGTCAGGGACGCATGCTTGACGTCGTAGTAGCCCTCTTTCACGCTAAGCGCGACGCCCCTTGCCCCGGCTGCCGCAGCAAGGAAATGGAAGTGGAAGCGCGTGGTGATCCATTGCTGGCGCGGACCAATTGGAAGCCCTTCCTGCCATACCCGGACAAAGGGATAGAAGTTCTCCGCAGGGATCAAATCCGCCAGGAGGGCGTACGCCGTATGGTCGACCCCCGGGATGGCTTCCACATAGTAGACAGGCGTGCCGTCGAGCGTCAGCTGCTCAATCAGGGTGCGCGCCGAGGCTACCGCCTGGTGGAACCTGCCTTCATCGTTCATGTCTTCCTGGATGCAGACGAAGATCCCTTCGGGGCCGTCGGACCTGGCGATCTCCGCTTCGACTCCCAGGAACGCATCATCCAGTCCCCGTTTGGCTGCGAAAGCCGCAGCGCTCTGATCGTCGCGGACACTGACATAGTCAAAATCCCCGAACAGTCCGGCGGCGTCCTCTTCGGCGACCGCCAATGGCATCAGGCCCTGCCCGGTGGCGTACAGCCTTGCGCCGGTCAGCTCCTTGACGGCCTGCATGCCAGCCACGAGTCCGGTGTGCTGCGGCCACACTCCGTTCACATAGCCCCCGCCCAGGAGGTGCAGCGACTGGACCTCGCGCAGCTTGAGCAGACCGAGGTCATAGGCCGCTGATCCGAGGTTCCGAACCAGGCCGGCAACCCTCTGCGGGACCTCTTCCGGGGACAGCGCTGCCGCAGCTTCTCCGACCGCGCGCCACAGCGTGTTGGTGGTCCGGAGCCGAGGATGGAGATTGCCGAACAACAGATCCGCCATACCCGGCTGGGGGCAGTCCAGCCATACTTCGGTGTCCGGGGACGTTGCAGCCAGGTGCCTGAGCCATGAAGCAGTGATGAATTCGTCGCCAAAATTGGGGTTCCCCGCCGTGGCGACCAAGTAGTAGGGTCGAGTATCCATCTCCTCACCCTAGCGCAGCCGGCAGGGGGAAACGGCAGGGGAAACGGCAGGTCGAAACGGGGAAAACGGCAGGGGCCGGGCAGCGTGCCGCGCCAGTGGCCGGGGGCCCCGCGGTTAGGCTTGTGACATGGTCCCGCCTTTCACCGTGCCGACGCCTCCTGCCGCGCCCGAGCCGGCCGCCGTCGTCGGCGCCCCGTGGTGGGAGATCCTCGGAGCCCTGGGACCGCTGGCCGTGCTGGCTGCGGCCATCCTGACCTTCATCATCGGCTGGAAAACACTGGAGCAGCGCCGGAAGGCGGACCAGCGTTCAGAATGGTGGAACCGCGCCCAGTGGGCCATCGAGGCGTCCATGTCCGAAGATCCCCGGCGGCAGGAGACCGGGCTGGGAGTGCTGGACCTGCTGGCCCAGAGCGACCTGGCCGGGGAGGAGGAAACCGCCATCATCAGCATCGCCTGGGCGCGCCCGCTGACGGCAGTCGTGGACGCGGACGCCCGGATGAGTGAGAATGAACTAGCGAGCACACCCGGAACGAAGGAGGCTGACCATGACTACGGCAGCACTGTCACAGGGAAATAAGACTCCCGGCCGCTCCGAGTCCGCCGGCCATAATACGGAGCAGGGGCGGGACCAAGAACGCGTGCAGATCAGGGCCGCCCGGCTGCGGCTGACCACGGACCGCAAGCTCGGCAAGACCACCCCGGACTGGGTCCGGAAACTGGCGGACCGCCCGCTCTAACCCGGTTACCCCCCCGGTTACCCCCCCGGTTATTCCCCGCCGCGCACCATGCCCAGCAGCCGGTCGAAGATGGCCTCGCCGTCGTCGGCAATACCGTCGTGGTGGTAGTCGGCGCTCTCCCAGACCTTTAGTCCCTGGACGGCGGCGGCCGTCTCCAGCGAGATATCCCGGTCCACGTAGATGTCATCCGTGTATACCGCAGCGGCCACGGGCACGGTGTTGCCGGCCAGCCGGCCGGCGTCGTACAGCGGCACCCAGTCCGCTTTGCGGGCCAGCAGTTCCGCGGTCTGTTTCAGGGGCACCAGCGCCGGATCCTCGTCGAAGTACCAGGGGTAGACCATTTCGCCGGTGAACAACGGCGCTTCGGCGGTGGGCTCAAACTCCGGGTAGGACTTCAGCACCCGCCACGCCGCCCAGTCCGTGGCGGATCCCTGCCCGTAGATCGACTCATGCATCAGCGCGTAGAGCGGGTTGGAAGCGCGGCTGACCAGCCCGTGCACAGTCTCCAGGAAGGTGTCGGAGAGCCGTTCGCCTCCGGGTGCCGGCACAAAGGCTTCCTCCAGCAGATGATGCAGCCCGTCCACCCGGGTGTTGCCGCCCAGATAGGAACCGGCCATCTGGAAGCGCTGTACGCTGAGCCGTTCCCCGCAAGGCAGGAACTCGGGCACGGCCTCCAGGTGCCGGGCAATCCGTGTGGTCAGCTCGCGGTCTTCCGGATAGCGGGCAAAGTATTCGGCGTTGCGGGCAGCCACCCGGCGGAAGGTCGCGTCGTAGACCCGGTCAGCGGGACCGGACAGCGGTGCCAGTCCGCCGGTGATCAGAGATTCACGCAGCCCTTCGGGGGCAAAGGACAGGTACGTGAGCGTGCAGAAGCCGCCGTAACTCTGTCCGTAGGTGGTCCACGGTCCCGAGCCCAGCGCCTGCCGGATCAGCTCGGCGTCGGCCACGATGGAATCGGCCCGGAAATGCGTCAGGTACGCAGCCTGTGCTGCGGCATCGCCGCGCAGGGCCAGGGTCTGCCGGTCCGCCGGGGTGGAAAGACCGGTGCCCCGCTGGTCCAGCATCAGGATGCGGAAGTGCTTGGAAGCGGCCTTCGTCCAGCCGCCGAACTGCAGCAGCCGGTTGCCCTTTCCGCCGGGTCCGCCCTGCAGGTACAGCAGCCAGGGCAGTTCCTGCACCATGGCCGGGCGCTGCCCGGCGTCGGAATACTCGCGCGCGAACACGGTGATCGTTTCGCCGTCGGGCACCGAGTGGTCCAGCGGCACGGTGAACCGGTGCTCGGTTACGTTCATGCCGCGGACCCGGTAGGTGCGCGACGCCGCGTGGGGGACGGGCGCGTTCATTCGGCACCGCCGAAGGAGGCCAGCGCCTCGCCGGTGAGCCGGAACGTGGTCCACTCATCCTGCGGCAGGGCCCCCAGGGACTTGTAGAACCGGATGGAGGGTTCGTTCCAGTTCAGCACGCACCATTCCACCCGCGCATAGCCGCGCTCCACGGCGATGTTCGCCAGGGTGCGCAGCAGTGCCTTGCCCATGCCCTTGGCCCGCGCCTCAGGACGCACATACAGGTCCTCAAGGTAAATGCCGTGCACACCTTCCCAGGTGGAGTAGTTCAGGAACCACAGCGCGAAGCCCTGCACTGCACCCTGGTACACCGCCACGTGGGCGAAAATTGCCGGATGGTCCCCGAAAAGGTTCTTTTCCAGCGCCTCGGCCGTGTTTTTCACGGCGTGCGGCTCTTTTTCATAGATCGCCAGGTCATGGATCAGTTCCAGGATGACGGGGACATCTTCTTTGCGTGCGGGGCGGATCTGCATGGGGTCCAGCCTAATCCAGCCGTCCGGCGGAGATCACCCTGATGACCGGGCTGCCGGCTTCGTCCGACGCCGCCAGGTCCACCTCCGCGGTGATGCCCCAGTCAAGGTGGCCCGCCGGATCCTTGAAGATCTGCCGCACGTTCCACTTGCCGGGAACTTCCGTGATGATCAGCAGGTCCGGGCCGCGGCCGTCGGGGCCGTCGTCGATGTCGTCGTGTTCCTCGAAGTAGGCGTCCAGCACCTGGGCCCAGCGGTCGGCGTCCCAGCCGGCGTCGCCGTCGAGCTCGCCCAGGGCGCGGTCATCCTCGTCGGCAAACAGCTTCACCCGGGAGAACATCTCGTTGCGCACCATCACCCGGAAGGCCCGCACATTGGAGGTGAGCCGGTCCGGGGCAGGCGGCAGGACGGGTTCATCCGTGGCGGCCGGATCGACGCCGGAGGTCAGTTCCTCCCATTCGTCCAGCAGCGAGGAATCGGTCTGCCGGACCAGTTCGCCCAGCCACTCGATGATGTCCTCCAGATCCTCCCGCAGCCGCTCCGGGGGAACGGTGTGCAGCAGTGCCTTGTAGGTGTCCGAGAGGTAGCGCAGCAGCACGCCCTCGGAGCGCGCCAGGGAGTAGAAGGCCACGTACTCGCCGAAACTCATGGCGCGTTCGTACATGTCCCGGACAATCGACTTGGGGCTGAGCTCGAACTCGCCCAGCCAGGGGGCGCCGGACCGGTAGACCTCGAAGGACTGTTCCAGCAGCTCAGCCAGCGGCTGGGCGTAGGTGACCTCTTCGAGCAGGGCCATCCGCTCGTCGTACTCGATGCCCTGGGATTTCATGGCGGCGATTGCCTCGCCGCGGGCCTTCTTCTCCTGGGCGGAGAGCACCTGGCGGGGCCTTTCCATGATGGCTTCGATCACGGACACCACGTCGAGCGCGTAGGACGGACTGTCCGGGTCCAGGATCTCCAGGGAGGCCATGGCGAACGGGGACAGCGGCTGGTTCAGGGCAAAGTTCGGCTGCAGGTGGACCTTCAGCCGAACCGTGCGCCCGTCGGCGTCGGGCTCGGGCAGCACTTCGACAATGCCGGCGGTCTTCAGCTCGCGGTAGATGCTCAAAGCCTTCTTCATCAGCGCCAGCTGCGAGGAACGCGTCTCGTGGTTGTGCGTGAGCAGCTTCTTCGCCGCGGCAAACGGGTCACCCGGACGCTCCAGCAGGTTCAGCAGCATGGAGTGGGTGATGTTGAAGCTGGAGGTCAGCGGCTCCGGGGTGCCGTCCACCAGTTTCTCGAAGGTCGGCTTGCCCCAGGACACAAAACCGGCCTGCGGTTTCTTCTTCACCACCTGGCGCAGTTTCTTCTGGTCGTCGCCGAACTTCGCGTGCGCCTTGGCCATGGCCTTGGCGTTTTCGATCACGTGGTCCGGTGCCTGGACCACCACGGTGCCGGCCGTGTCATAGCCGGCCCGCCCGGCGCGTCCGGCAATCTGGTGGAACTCGCGGACCTTCAGCGGCCGGGTGCGGGTGCCGTCGTACTTGGACAGCGCCGTGATCAGCACCGTGCGGATGGGCACGTTGATGCCCACACCCAGGGTGTCGGTGCCGCAGATGACCTTGAGCAATCCGGCCTGCGCCAGCTGTTCAACCAGGCGGCGGTATTTGGGCAGCATGCCGGCGTGGTGCACGCCGATCCCGTGCCGCACCAGCCGGTTCAGCGTCTTGCCGAATCCGGGGGCAAACCGGAACCCGGCAATCAGCTCCGCGATCCGGTCCTTTTCCTCCCGGGTGCAGACGTTGATGCTCATCAGCGCCTGCGCCCGGTCAATGGCCTCGATCTGAGAGAAGTGCACCACGTACACCGGGACCTGCTTGGTGGCCAGCAGTTCCTCCAGTGATTCCTGGACCGGCGTTTCCACGTAGTAGTAGTGCAGCGGGATGGGCCGCTGCACGGAGGAGACCGTCACCGTGTCGCGGTTGGTCAGCTCGCTCAGTTCGTTGGCGATGCGGGTCATGTCGCCCAAGGTGGCGGACATCAGCAGGAACTGCGCCTGCGGCAGCTCCAGCAGCGGCACCTGCCAGGCCCAGCCGCGCTGCGGATCCGAGTAGAAGTGGAACTCGTCCATGATGACGGTGCCCAGGTCCGCGTCCGGGCCTTCGCGCAGGGCAATGTTGGCCAGGATCTCCGCAGTGCAGCAGATGATGGGCGCGTCCTTGTTCACCGAGGAATCGCCGGTGACCATGCCCACGTTCTCCGCCCCGAAGATCTCGCACAGCGCGAAGAACTTCTCCGATACCAGGGCCTTGATGGGGGCGGTGTAGTAGCTGCGCTCGTCTTGGGCCATGGCATAGAAGTGCGCGGCAATGGCCACCATCGACTTACCGGACCCGGTGGGGGTGGCAAGGATGACGTTGTTGCCGGTCACCAGCTCCATGACAGCTTCGTCCTGGGCGGGGTACAGCGACATTCCCCGGCTCTCGACCCACTCCAGGAAGGACGTGTAGGTCTCGTCGGGGTCAACGGTGCGGGTGGCGGAATCCGGGGAGGGCAGCTGCTCAAGAAGTTTCATGTCCATACCAGACTATCGGGCCGCGCCGATCCCGTTTTACGGCCTCAGCAGCGGCTAGGCTCGGCGGCATGAAATGGGATCCGGACAAGTACACACAGTTCTCCTCGCACCGGGACCGGCCATTCTTCGACCTCACCGCCCGGATAGCGGCATCCTCACCCCGGCGGGTGGTGGATTTGGGCTGCGGCACCGGCGCCCTGACCGCGGCGCTCGCTGCCCGTTGGCCCGGGGCGCAGGTCACGGGGGTGGATTCCTCCCGCGACATGATCGAAGCCGCCCGGGGGCTGGAGGACGTGCCGCCGAACCTGGACTTCGTGCACGGCCGGATCGAGGACTGGGAGCTGGCCCCCGGCACCGGCGTCGTTGTGTCCAACGCCGCCCTGCAGTGGGTGCCGGGACATCAGGACCTGCTGCAGCGCTGGGCAATGGCGCTCGACGACGGCGCCTGGCTGGCCGTGCAGGTACCGGGCAACTTTAATGCACCCTCCCATGTGCTGCTGCGGGAACTGGCGGCGAGCGCCGAGTGGGCCGGCAAGCTGCAGGGGGTGCTGCGCCACAGTGATGCCGTGGATGAACCGGAGGATTACCTGGCATTGCTGACCGAGGCCGGCTTTGCGGCCGATGTATGGGAAACCACCTACCAGCAGGTCCTGTACGGAACGGACCCGGTGTTGGACTGGGTGCGCGGGACCGCGCTGCGGCCGGTCATCAATGCCCTGTCCGAAGCGGACTTTTTCCAGTTCGAGGCGGAGTACGCCGAATTGCTGGAAGAGGCCTATCCGTCGGAAGGGTGGGGAACGGTGTTCCCGTTCCGCCGGCTGTTTATGGTCGGGCGGAAGCAGGGCCAGGCCTCGGGCGGAAGCTTTCCGCGCGGCCGGTAGCCGGTTTTACCAGCCGCGTTCCTTCCATTCCTGCAGGTGCGGGCGCTCCGCACCCAGGGTGGTGGCTGCCCCGTGCCCGGGGTGCACCACGGTGTCATCCGGCAAGTATTCGAACACACGTTCGAATACGTCGCGGTACAGGGACGCAAACCGCTCCGGATCCTTCTGGGTATTGCCCAGTCCGCCCGGAAACAGCGAATCCCCGGTGAAGAGGTGCGCAGGGCCGGACGGGTCCCGGTAGAGCAGTGCCACGGAGCCGGGCGTGTGTCCGCGCAGCTTGATCGCCTCGAGTTCGGCTCCGCCGAAGGGCACGGTATCGCCGTGTTCCAGCGGCAGCAGCGTGGGAACCTCGATGTCCGGAATGTCTTCCGTGCCGGCTGCGGTACGTGACCCCGTCTCCGCTACGGTCTCTGCCAGGGCCTGCACATGGTCCCAGTGGCTGTGTGTGGTGATGACCGTTCCAAGCCGCGCGGGGGCCTGGGCATCGGCAGCCCCCTCGCCCAGCAGGCGCCGGATCGCGGGGAAGTCGTCCGCCGCGTCAATGAGCACCTGGACACCGGACTCCTTGTCGGTGAGCAGGTACACGTTGTTGTCCATGGTGCCCACGGACACGCTGCGGATGGTGATGTTCTGCAGATCTTCCATCCGGCAAGTCTAGCCGGGCAGGGGCTTCCGAACCCGGCCCGTGGCGCTATTGTCTTACGCCCGCGGACGGGCGTAAGTTGCAAGGATGCTCCTGAGGCTGGTCCGGCAGAACCTCGCCCCCTATAGAGGCGCGGTCGCCGCCGTCGTTCTCCTGCAGCTGCTGCAGACCGCGGCCACGCTGTACCTTCCCACACTGAATGCAGACATCATTGACCGCGGCGTCGTCACCGGAGATACCGGGGTGATCCTCGACGTCGGCGGCTGGATGCTCGCGGTCACGGCCGGGCAGGTGGTGTGTTCGGTTGCCGCCACCTATCTGGCCTCCCGGGTGGCCATGAGCGCCGGGCGGAACATCCGGTCGCAGCTTTTCACCAACGTGGAGACGTTCTCTTCCCGCGAGGTGGGCCTGTTCGGTCCGCCGTCGCTGATTACCCGGACCACCAATGACGTGCAGCAGGTGCAGATGACCCTGCTGATGACGTTCACCATGATGGTCTCGGCCCCGATCATGGGGGTGGGCGGCGTGCTGCTGGCCCTGAACCAGGACATTCCGCTCTCGGGGATCCTGCTGCTGATCCTGCCGGCCCTGTTTGTGGTGATCGGATTGGTGCTGCGCCGCCTGGTGCCGCTGTTCCGGCGGGCGCAGAAGCAGATTGACAGGGTGAACTCCGTACTGCGCGAGCAGATCATGGGCATTGCGGTGATCCGGGCGTTTATCCGCGAGCGTTCCGAGGAACAGCGGTTCGCCGGCGCCAATGCCGACCTCACCGGCACCCAGCTGCGCGTCAGCCAGCTGCTGGCCCTGCTGTTTCCTGCGGCCATGCTGGTGGCGAACCTGGCCACTGTTGCCGTGATCTGGTTCGGCGCGTTCCGGATTGACGACGGGCAGATGCAGATCGGTGCGCTGACGGCCTTCATTGCCTACATCATGCAGATCCTGATGGCGGTCATGATGTCCATGTTCATGATCATGATGCTGCCCCGCGCTGCCGTCTGTGCGGAACGGATCTATGAGGTCCTGGATACCCGCACCAGCGTCAGCGACGCCCCGGGGGCTGGCACGCTGGCGTACGACGGCGGCCGGCTCACCTTCACCGACGTCGGCTACAGCTACCCGGGCGCCGAGGATCCCGTGCTGTTCAACATCAGCTTCGAGGCGCTGCCCGGACAGACCACGGCGATCATCGGGTCCACGGGTGCCGGGAAGACCACGCTGCTGAACCTGGTGCCCCGGCTGCTGGACGCCACCTCCGGGCGCATTGCGGTGGACGGGCAGGACATAGCGGGAGTGACACTGTCATCGCTGCGTGCCGGAATAGGCCTGGTGCCGCAGCGCGCCTACCTCTTCAGCGGCACCATCGCCTCCAACCTCCGCTTCGGCAAACCCGAGGCTACCGACGAGGAGCTGTGGTCTGCACTGGAGACGGCGCAGGCCGCCGGGTTTGTCCGTGCCGGGGAGGGCGGGCTGGAGCATCCCGTGGAGCAGGGCGGCGCGAACTTCTCCGGAGGCCAGCGCCAGCGGCTGGCCATAGCCCGCGCCCTGGTGGTGCGCCCGTCCATCTACCTGTTCGATGACAGCTTCTCCGCGCTGGACTTCGCCACCGATGCACGGCTGCGGGCAGCACTGAAACCGCAGACCCGCAATGCCACCGTGATTGTGGTGGCCCAGCGCGTGAACACCATTACCGACGCAGCGCGGATCGTGGTCCTGGACGAAGGCCGGATTGTCGGACAGGGAACGCATGCCGAACTGATGGAATCCACGGCAACGTACCGGGAAATCGTTGCCTCGCAGCTCACCGCGGAGGAAGTAGCGTGAGCGGGCCCATGCGGGGACGCCCGGGCGCAGGAGCCGCCGCCAAGCCGGAGAACTTCGCCGGCAGTGTCCGGCGGCTGATGGGACTGATGGCCCCGGACCGGCTGCGGGTGGCTGCGGTGCTGCTTTCTGCCGTCGTCTCCGTGGCGCTCGCCGTCTCCGCGCCCCGGATCCTGGGCGAGGCCACCAACGTCATCTTCGACGGGTTCATCGGGCAGGGGCTTCCGGCGGGGACGAGCAAGGACGCACAGGTACAGGCGCTCCGGGATGCGGGGGAGGGGAAACTGGCCGACATGCTCGCCGCCATGGATGTGGTGCCCGGGCAGGGGCTGGACTTCGGCCGGCTGGGCGGGATCCTGCTGGGCGTGCTGGCCATCTACCTGGCCGCTTTCGTGTTCGGCTGGTTCCAGGCCCGGGTGACGGCCCGGATTGTGCAGAACGCCATGTACCGGCTGCGCCGCGACGTGGACGGGAAGCTGTTCCGCCTGCCCATGTCCCATTTCCAGCAGCAGTCACGCGGAGACGTACTGAGCCGGGTCACCAATGACATCGACAACCTGGCGCAGACCCTCTCCCAGAGCCTGACCCAGATCATCACCTCGGTGCTGACCATCATCGGCGTGCTGGCGATGATGATCTCCATCTCCCCGCTGCTGGCCCTGGTCGCCGTGATCACGGTGCCGGTTTCCGCACTGGTGACGGTGCTTATCGCGCGGCGCTCGCAGGCGGAGTTCAAGACCCAGTGGAAGTCCACCGGAGAGGTCAACGGCTACATCGAGGAAATGTTCACCGGGCAGGACGTGGTGAAGGCCTTCGGCCAGCAGCAGCGGGTGATTGAGGGCTTTGCCCCGGCGAACAACCGGCTGTTCCGCTCCGCGTTCCGGGCCCAGTTCGTATCCGGGATCATCATGCCGGCCATGATGTTCATTTCGAACCTGAACTACGTCGCCGTTGCCGTGGTGGGCGGACTGCAGGTGGCCAACGGCCAGCTGTCCATCGGGGGAGTGCAGGCCTTTGTCCAGTACAGCCGGCAGTTCAGCCAGCCGCTGGGGCAGCTGGGCGGGCTGATCAACATGCTGCAGTCCGGCGTCGCCTCCGCTGAACGGGTGTTCGCCCTGCTGGACGCCAAGGAGCAGGAACCGGATCCGGTGCAGCCGGAACACCTGCACAACGTGCGCGGCCGGGTGGCCTTCGAGGACGTCTCCTTCAGCTACAGCCCGGAGGCCCCGCTTATCCGGGACCTGTCGTTCACGGCGGAGCCGGGGCAGACCGTGGCCATTGTCGGTCCCACGGGAGCGGGAAAAACCACGTTGGTGAACCTGCTGATGCGTTTCTACGACGTCGACGCCGGGCGGATCACCGTCGACGGAACCGACATTGCCCGGCTGCGCCGCGAGGAGCTGCGCAGCACCATGGGCATGGTGCTCCAGGACGCGTGGCTCTTCGAGGGCACGGTACGGGAGAACCTCGCCTACGGCGCTCCGGACGCTACCGAGGAGGACATCAGGGCCGCGGCGGCAGCTACGCACGTGGACCACTTTGTCCGGTCCCTGCCGGAGGGGTATGACACAGTCCTCGGCTACGACGGCGGCACGCTCAGCCAGGGCCAGCGGCAGCTGCTGACCATCGCCCGGGCCTGGCTGTCGGACCCGTCCATCCTGATCCTGGACGAGGCCACCAGCTCCGTGGACACCCGCACCGAGATTTCCATCCGTCTGGCCATGAACGCCCTGCGGCAGGACCGGACCAGCTTCGTCATTGCGCACCGGCTGTCCACCATCCGCGACGCGGACGTGATCCTGGTGGTGCGGGACGGGCGGATCGTGGAGCAGGGCACGCATGACGCACTGCTGGCCGCGGAGGGGTTCTACTCCGAGCTGTACCGCTCCCAGTTTGCCGGGCAGGCGGACGCCCAGGAGCAGGGGCTTTCGGCACCTGCCGACCCTTCCGGGCACTAGCATGGCACCATGACTTCTGATCCCAGCCCACAGCGCACCTCTGCCGGCAGCGACGCCGGGGTGCTCAAGTGGATCCGCATTGATGCCGCCAGTTCGGTGCCGCCGTATGAACAGCTCCGCCTGCAGATCCTGGACGCGGCAAACGAGGGGCGGCTCGCCGTCGGGACCCGGCTGCCCCCGGTCCGTGCCCTGGCCGGCTACCTTGGCCTGGCCGTGAACACCGTGGCCCGCGCCTACCGGGAACTGGAACAGGCGCAGGTGGTCACCACCCGCTCCCGCGCCGGCACCGTGATCGCCGCCGGCAGTGATACCGGCCGGACCAGGGTGGCCGAGGCGGCGCGCACCTACGCTGATGCCGTCCGGGCCAACGGGGTGTCCCCTGACGAAGCCGTGTCCTTCCTGCGTGCAGCCCTGCAATAGGGCGGCCAGCGCTTCGCCTGCGGCGAAACACCGCACCTCGAATACGTTTTCGAATCAGCGTTTGAACTAGAGTGGAAAACGTGCCTAAATCGACTCTTACGACGGCGGACACCACGTTTGCGCCGCATACTGCCAATGACCTTTCCCGCCTGGTAGTGAAAGGTGCGCGCGAGCACAACCTCCAAAACGTTGACCTGGACCTGCCGCGGGACGCCATGATCGTCTTCACCGGCCTCTCCGGCTCGGGCAAGTCCTCGCTGGCGTTCGACACCATCTTCGCGGAGGGGCAGCGGCGCTACGTCGAGTCACTCTCCGCCTACGCGCGCATGTTCCTGGGCCAGGTGGACAAGCCTGACGTTGACTTCATCGAGGGCCTCTCGCCCGCGGTTTCCATCGACCAGAAGTCCACCAGCAAGAACCCGCGCTCCACGGTGGGCACCATCACCGAGATCCACGACTACATGCGCCTGCTCTGGGCCCGTGTGGGCCGGCCGTTCTGCCCCGTCTGCGGCGAGCCCGTCAGCCGCCAGACCCCGCAGGCCATCGTGGACCAGCTCCTGGAACTGGAAGAGGGCACCCGCTACCAGGTCCTCGCCCCCGTGGTCCGCGGGCGCAAGGGCGAGTTCGTGGACCTGTTCAAGGAACTCGCCGCCAAGGGCTACTCCCGCGCCCGCGTGGACGGCAAGCAGATCCAGCTCTCCGACCCGCCCAAGCTGGGCAAGCAGATCAAGCACAACATCGAAGTGGTGGTGGACCGCCTCGTTGCCAAGGAAGGCATCCGGCAGCGGCTGACCGACTCCGTGGAAACCGCCCTCGGCCTGGCCGACGGCCGCGTGGTGGTGGACTTCGTGGACCGTCCCGAGGACAGCGAGGACCGCACCCGCACCTTCTCCGAAAACCTGGCCTGCCCCAACGAGCACCCGCTGGCCATCGACGAGATCGAGCCGCGCTCCTTCTCCTTCAACAACCCCTTCGGTGCATGCCCGGTCTGCACCGGCATCGGCTCGCGGCTGGAGGTGGACGAGGACCTGATCATCCCGGACCCGTCCAAGTCCCTGGCCGAAGGCGCCATCGCGCCCTGGTCCCTGGGCACCGCCACCACCGAGTACTGGAACCGGCTGCTCGACGGCTTGGCCAAGGACATGGGCTTCTCCATGGACACCCCGTGGAAGAAGTTGCCTGCCAAGGTCCGCGAGGCCGTGCTCAACGGCAAGGACCACAAGGTGGTGGTCCAGTACCGGAACCGCTTCGGCCGTGAACGCAAGTACAGCACCGGCTTCGAAGGCGTCATCCAGTACATCCACCGCAAGCACCAGGAAACCGAATCCGACCATGCCCGCGACCGGTACGAAGAGTACATGCGCGAAATCGCCTGCCCCGAGTGCGGCGGCGCGCGCCTGAACCCGGCGTCCCTGTCGGTGCTGATCAACGGCCGCAACATTGCCGAGATCAGCGCCCTGCCGCTGCGCGAGGCCGCCGACTTCCTCGGAACACTCACGCTCACCGGCCGTGAAGCACAGATTGCCAGCAACGTACTGAAGGAAATCCAGGCCCGCCTGACCTTCCTGCTCGACGTCGGGCTGGAATACCTGAGCCTGAACCGGCCGGCAGCAACCCTGTCCGGCGGCGAAGCCCAGCGCATCCGCCTGGCCACGCAGATCGGCTCCGGCCTCGTGGGCGTGCTGTACGTGCTGGATGAACCGTCCATCGGCCTGCACCAGAAGGACAACCGGCGGCTGATCGAAACCCTGAGCCGGCTGCGCAGCCTGGGCAACACCCTGATCGTGGTGGAACACGACGAAGACACCATCCAGGAAGCGGACTGGATTGTCGACGTCGGCCCGGGGGCAGGGGAGCGCGGCGGCGAGATTGTGCATTCCGGCTCGCTGGCGGACCTGCTCACGAACGAGCGTTCCATTACCGGCGCCTACCTCTCCGGCCGGAAGAAGATCGAGATCCCGGCCAAGCGGCGCAAGGTGGACAAGACCCGCCAGCTGAAGATTGTCGGGGCGCGGGAAAACAACCTGCAGAACCTGAACGTGGACATTCCCCTGGGCGTGTTCACCGCAGTGACCGGTGTCAGCGGTTCGGGCAAGTCCACCCTGATCAACGACATCCTGTACAAGACCATGGCCAACAAGCTCAACGGCGCCAAGCATGTGGCCGGCCGGCACACCCGGGTGGAGGGCCTGGAGCAGCTGGACAAGGTTATCCATGTGGACCAGAGCCCCATCGGCCGCACGCCGCGCTCCAACCCGGCCACCTACACCGGCGTCTGGGACCACATCCGCAAGCTCTTCGCCGAGACCAACGAGGCGAAGGTGCGCGGCTACCTTCCAGGCCGGTTCTCCTTCAACGTGAAGGGCGGGCGCTGCGAGGCCTGCCACGGCGACGGCACCCTGAAGATCGAAATGAACTTCCTGCCGGACGTTTACGTACCCTGCGAGGTATGCCACGGCGCCCGGTTCAACCGGGAGACCATGGAGGTCCACTACAAGGGCAAGAACATTGCCGAGGTCCTGGACATGCCTATCGAGGAAGCCGCGGAGTTCTTCGCCGCCTTCGGGCCCATTTCCCGGCACCTGAACACCCTGGTGGACGTGGGCCTGGGCTATGTCCGGCTGGGCCAGCCGGCCACCACGCTGTCCGGCGGCGAGGCGCAGCGTGTGAAGCTGGCCAGCGAGCTGCAGAAGCGTTCCAACGGCCGCAGCATCTACGTGCTGGACGAGCCCACTACGGGCCTGCACTTCGAAGACGTCCGGAAGCTCCTGGAAGTGCTGCAGGGCTTGGTGGACAAGGGCAACACGGTGGTGACCATCGAGCACAACCTCGACGTGATCAAGAGTGCCGACTGGATCATCGATATGGGTCCCGACGGCGGCACCGGCGGCGGCAAGGTGGTCGCCTCGGGCACCCCGGAGAAGGTGGCCAAGGTCGAAGGCAGCCACACCGCCACGTTCCTGGCGGGGATCCTCAACCCGTAAGGCACACCGGCTGCACGCCGGCGCAGGAATATGTCGCGGTCCGACATATTCCTGCGCCGGTATACCTTTTCGCGTTAGCCCGCTTTGGTATGCCAAACTTGGGCCGTGACTTCTCCCCGGCTCTTGGTTCTTTTTGATTTGGATGGAACGCTGGTTGACCCGGCGGGCGCCATCACCGGCGGCATCAGTGCCGCACTTGCCGCCTGCGGCCTGCCGGTGCCTTCAGGGGCGGACCTGCAGCGAATGGTCGGTCCGGCTCTGGTGACCTCACTGCGGGACATTGCCGGGGTTCCCGCCGACCTGCTGGACGAGGTCATCGGACGCTACCGCGCCGGCTACCGGGAGTCCGGAATGGCACAGAGCCGTCCGTACCCCGGCATCCGAGCAGCTGTCGAACGCCTCCGGGAGAACCACACGGTTGCCGTAGCCACCCAGAAGCCCGAGCCGCTGGCCGCGGAACTCCTCGGCGTCCAGCAGCTTGCGGACCTGTTTGCGTCCGTGCACGGCTCACCTGCCGATGAGCAGGCCGCCGCCGCCCTGGACGGCAAGCGCAGCATCATCCGCGCCGCCCTGGACCGGCACAAGGGTTCCTATGACCGCGCCGTGATGATCGGCGACCGAAGGCACGACGTCGAGGGCGCCTCCGCCAACGGTCTGGACTGCATTGGCGTCTCCTGGGGATTCGCAGCGGCAGGAGAGCTGGAAGAAGCAGGTGCAGCCGCCGTCGTTGCCACCGCTGATGAACTGGTGGATACGGTGCTGCGGTACGCACGGAACGGATCGGCACTCCATGGCGCTGTATAACCTCACCAGGACAGGTATCCGCGCATTCGTGGGCGGGCTGTGCCGGCCAACCATCACCGGCCTGGAGAACGTTCCCGCCACTGGGCCCTTTATCGTCGCCTGCAATCACTTGTCCTTCCTGGACAGCGTGCTGGTGCAGGCGCTGCTGCCGCGGCGTGTCGGATTCTTCGCCAAGGCCGAATACTTCACCGGCACCGGGCTGAAGGGCTACGCCATGAAGAGCTTCTTCGAGGGTGTCGGTTCCATCCCGGTGCAGCGGGACCAGCAGGCCGCCAGCGTCGCGGCGCTGAAGACGCTGCTGGACATCCTCGAGGAGGGCGGGGGTGTGGGGATCTATCCCGAGGGCACCCGTTCCCGCGACGGACTGCTGTACCGCGGCCGCACCGGCGTGGGCTGGCTGGCACTGACCTCCGGCGCCCCGGTGGTGCCCGTGGGCCTGATCGGCACGGAAAACCTGCAGCCAGCGGGCAAGAAAACCGTCAAGCCCGGGCACTTCACCCTCAAGGTGGGACCGCCCCTGTACTTCCAAAAGACGGGGCCGGACCACGCCCTGCCCGCCCGGCGCCAGGCCACGGACCGCGTTATGGACGCCATCGCCGAGCTGAGCGGCCAGGAACGCTCCGAGAGTTATAACCGGAACCGCCCCGAGGGGTGAAGCGCGGTCACGCGCCGAGGCGCCCGGGGTTCAGCGCCGGGCGAAACCGCACGGCGTCGTCCGGCCGCACCCGCGGGCGAACGTAGGATGGAAAAGTGGCAGATCCAGCAACTTACCGGCCGAAAACAGGGGAGATCCCCACCGCCCCGGGCGTCTACCGTTTCCGGGATGAACACGGCCGGGTCATTTACGTGGGCAAGGCCAAGAACCTCCGCTCCCGCCTGAACTCCTATTTCGCGAATCCGCGCGGGCTGATGCCCAAAACGCGTGCCATGGTGCATACCGCGGCCAGCGTGGAATGGACGGTGGTGGGCACCGAGCTCGAAGCGCTGCAGCTCGAGTACACCTGGATCAAGGAATTCAATCCCCGGTTCAACATCATGTTCCGGGACGACAAGTCCTACCCCTACCTGGCCGTCACCATGGGAGAGAAGTACCCGCGGGCGCAGGTCATGCGGGGGGACCGGCGCAAGGACACCCGCTACTTCGGCCCGTTCTATCCGGCCAAGGCCATCCGCGAAACCCTCGACACGCTGTTGCGCGTCTTCCCGGTCCGCACCTGCAGCAGCGGAGTGTTCAAGCGGGCCGAGCGCACCGGCCGGCCGTGCCTGCTGGGCTACATCGACAAGTGCTCCGCACCCTGCGTGGGACGGATCAGCCCCGAGGACCACCGCCAGCTGGCCGCTGAACTGTGCGACTTCATGGCGGGGGAGGGCAAACGCTTCATCTCCGGCCTGGAAAAGGAGATGCAGGCAGCCGTCGCCGAACTGGACTATGAATCCGCCGCCCGGCTCCGCGATGACATCTCCGCCCTGCGGAAGGTCTTCGAGCGCAACAACGTAGTCCTGAGCGAAGACACCGACGCGGACATCTTCGCCCTGGAAGAAGACGAGCTGGAAGCCTCGGCCCAGGTTTTCCACGTCCGCGGCGGGCGCATCCGCGGCCAGCGCGGCTGGGTTGTGGAAAAGGTGGAGGACAACGACACCGCGGACCTGGTGGAACACCTGATCCAGCAGGTCTACGGCTCGGCAAACTCCACGGACCGGATCCCGCGCCAGGTGCTGGTTCCCGTGCTGCCGCCCAACGCCGAAGAACTTGCCGAATGGCTGTACGGACTGCGCGGAGCCCGCGTGGACATCCGGGTGCCCATGCGTGGCGACAAAAAAGCGCTGATGGAAACCGTGGCCCGGAACGCATCGGATGCACTGCGCCTGCACAAAAGCCGCAGGGCCGGGGACATTACCACCCGTTCGGCTGCCCTGCAGGAACTGCAGGAGGCCCTGGACCTGGCCTCCCCGCCGCTGCGCATCGAGTGCTACGACATCTCCCACGTTTCCGGCACCAACGTGGTGGCCTCCATGGTGGTGGCTGAAGACGGCCTGCCGAAGAAATCGGACTACCGCAAGTTCTCCATCACCGGCGACGCAGCCCGGGACGACACGGCGTCCATGTATGACGTTATTTCGCGCCGCTTCCGCAACTACCTGGCCGAGAATGCGGACCCTGCCGCCGATCCCGACGCCCCGACGGACCTGCCCGACGAGCGCGCCGGCGGCCCCGACGCCGACGTCCGGCCCCTGACCGACACGCTGACCCCGGCGCCAAAGGCCAAGTTCGCCTACCCGCCGAACCTGGTGGTGGTGGACGGCGGGCAGCCCCAGGTTGCCGCGGCCTCCAAGGCCCTGGACGATCTGGGCATCACGGACGTGCAGGTGGTGGGGCTCGCCAAGCGCCTGGAGGAAGTATGGGTGCCGGACAGCGACTTCCCGGTGATCCTGCCGCGTGCTTCCGAAGCCCTGTTCCTGCTGCAGCGCATCCGCGACGAGGCGCACCGCTTTGCCATCACCTTCCACCGGCAGAAGCGCGGCAAATCCATGACCGCTTCGCTGCTGGACGAAGTACCCGGACTCGGCCCGGCCAAACGCCAGGCACTGCTCAAGCAGTTCGGTTCCGTGAAGAAACTGCGTGCGGCCACGGAGGAGGAACTGCGCCAGGTTCCCGGCATCGGTCCCGCCATGGCCGCTAACCTGCGCAGCCGGTTGGCCGATAAAGATATGGCGGGGGCTCCGGCGGTCAATATGACCACCGGCGAAATCCTGGAAACTTAGTTAGTCTTGGAAAACCGGCGTGTCGTCACTACGGCGTGTCGGAGGATGCCGCATACGGTTTCCGCTGCACCAGCGCCGGCGCAACCGGGCAACAGGGTAAACAGGATGGGATCACAGCAATGACGCAAGAGGACGGCTTGACCATAGTCAAGCCTGAGGAATCGGAACTGCTCGTGGTCACGGGCATGTCCGGTGCCGGACGGAGCACGGCCGCCAATGCGTTGGAAGACCACGGCTGGTACGTGGTGGAGAACCTGCCGCCGCTCATGCTGGGTACCCTCACCGAACTCGTTTCCCGGATGCCGCAGTCCATTCCCAAGCTCGCCGTCGTCATCGACGTCCGGAGCAAGGAACTGTTCCAGGACATCCGCGAAGCGCTGCGCAACCTGCGCACCGCCGGGGTAACCTACCGCCTGCTGTTCCTGGACGCCGACGACGCCACCCTGGTCCGCCGGTTTGAGCAGGGCCGCCGTCCGCACCCGCTGCAGGGGGACGGCAGTATCCTGGACGGCATCGCCGCCGAACGCGAGGTAGTGCAGGAACTGCGCGATTCCTCCGACGTCGTGGTGGACACCTCCAAGCTGAACGTCCATGCCCTGGCCACCACGGTGACCGAGCTTTTCACCGAGTCCGGCCCCATTGTGCTGCGCCTGAACATCATGAGCTTCGGCTTCAAATACGGGCTCCCCGTTGACGCCAACTACGTGGCCGATGTCCGCTTCATTCCCAACCCGCACTGGGTCCCGCAGCTGCGCCCGCACACCGGGCTGGACGAGGACGTCCGGGACTACGTGCTGCAGGCCAAGGGCACCGCTGAATTCCTGGACCGCTACGTCGAGGCGCTGGAGCCCGTGATTGACGGCTACCGCCGAGAGAACAAGCACTACGCAACCATCGCCGTGGGCTGCACGGGCGGTAAGCACCGTTCCGTGGCGGTCACCGAGGAACTGGCCAAGCGCCTTGCCCAGCTGCCCCGGGTCACGGTCAGCTCGCACCACCGGGATCTGGGGCGAGAATAATGTCCTTCCTCACCGGCCCGCTGCCCCTGATTCCGGAGGGCAAGGCCGGCCGGGGGAGCGGTGGCGGTCCCGGATCGGTAGTCGCGCTGGGAGGCGGCCACGGCCTTTCCGCTTCGCTTTCCGCCCTGCGCCTGCTGACCACCGACCTCACCGCCGTCGTGACGGTGGCCGACGACGGCGGTTCCTCCGGCCGGCTGCGCCGCGAGCTCGGCGTCCTCCCGCCCGGCGACCTGCGCATGGCGCTGGCTGCGCTCTGCGATGACACCGACTGGGGCCGGACCTGGCGCGACGTGATGCAGCACCGTTTCCGCTCCCAGCCCGGGGTGGACGGCTCCCTGGACGACCATGCGCTGGGCAACCTGCTGATCGTCACGCTCTGGGAGCTGCTGGGGGATCCGGTGGCCGGACTGCAGTGGGCCGGAGCGCTGCTCGGTGCCCGCGGACAGGTCCTGCCGATGTCCACTATGCCGCTGACCATTGAGGGCGACGTGATCCGCCGCACGCCGGACGGGGACCGGGTGGAAACCGTCAGCGGCCAGGCCCGGCTGGCAGCTGCAGGGGCCCGCACCAATGTGACGGACGTACGGCTGCTGCCCACCGACGCGCCGGCCTGTCCGGCTGCGCTGGACGCCATTGAGGGCGCCGACTGGGTGATTCTGGGGCCGGGGTCCTGGTACACCTCGGTCCTGCCTCACCTGATGCTGCCGCAGATGCGCGACGCACTGTGCGCCACGGCAGCCAAGCGGTGCCTGACCATGAACCTCAGCAACGAAACCACTGAAACCGCAGGCATGAGCGCGGTGGACCACCTCGCAGTAATCCGGCGCTACGCACCGGAGTTCAAAGTGGACGCGGTGCTGGCGGATCCGTCGGTGGTGGGCGACCGCGCGGCCTTCGAGGACGCTGTCGCCCAAATGGGCGGCCGAGCCGTCTTCGGTAAGGTGGGGGCAGCGACGGGGCGTCCGATCCATGATCCGCTCCGCCTCGCAACCGCCTTCCACGATATTTTTGGGGAGAACTAGGAGTGTATTTGTGGCGTTGACCGCAGCTGTAAAAGAGGAACTGTCACGGCTGGACGTGAAGAAGTCCTCGGTCCGAAAGGCCGAAGTGTCGGCAATGCTGCGTTTTGCCGGCGGGCTGCACATTATTTCCGGGCGCATCGTCATTGAGGCCGAGGTGGACCTCGCGTCCACGGCCCGCCGGCTCCGCTCGGCCATTGCCGAGGTCTACGGGCACGCCAGCGACATCATTGTGGTGTCCGGCGGGGGACTGCGCCGCGGGAACCGCTATGTGGTGCGTGTGGTCCGCGACGGGGAGTCCCTGGCGCGGCAAACCGGCCTGCTGGATGCCCGGGGAAGGCCCGTCCGCGGCCTGCCCTCCGTGGTCGTCAACGGTTCTGCCGCCGACGCCGAGGCTGTCTGGCGCGGAGCGTTCCTCGCCCACGGTTCGCTCACCGAGCCCGGACGCTCGTCCTCCCTGGAGGTCACCTGCCCCGGGCCCGAGGCGGCCCTGGCCCTGGTGGGCTCCGCACGCCGGATCGGCATCGCCGCCAAGGCGCGCGAGGTGCGCGGCGTTGACCGGGTAGTGATCCGCGACGGCGACACCATTGCCGCCCTGCTGACCCGGATGGGCGCCCACGACGCGCTGATGGTCTGGGAAGAGCGCCGCATGCGCAAGGAAGTGCGGGCGACCGCCAACCGCCTGGCGAATTTCGACGACGCGAACCTCCGCCGTTCCGCGCAGGCCGCCGTTGCTGCCGGCGCACGGGTGGAACGAGCCCTGGAGATCCTCGGCGAGGACGTGCCCGAGCACCTGCGCTACGCGGGTGAATTGCGCGTTGCGCATAAGCAGGCCAGCCTGGACGAGCTCGGGCACCTGGCCGACCCGCCCATGACCAAGGACGCCATTGCGGGGAGAATCCGCCGTTTGCTGGCCATGGCGGACAAACGTGCGGCGGAATTGGGCATTCCGGGTACCGAATCCAGTGTCACTCCGGAAATGTTGGACGAATAGCGCCGTCCCGGCCCGGCAGCCCAATGTTGGCTGGATGGCGTAATTGCATAGGATGGACTGAGTCTGCTGCCTTTTGGGGCGGCACGAAGAATTTCCGGATGGGAATTCCGTCCGGATCTTTGATCCGACACTTCAACGGAGGATTTTCGTGAACGAATACACACTGCCGGAACTGCCGTACGACTACGCAGCCCTGGAACCGCACATTTCCGCACGCATCATGGAGCTGCACCACGACAAGCACCATGCCACGTACGTAGCCGGCGCGAACACTGCCCTGGCCCAGATGGCCGAAGCACGCGACAAGGGCGAGTTCGGTACCATCGGCAAGCTCTCCAAGGACCTGGCCTTCCACCTGGGCGGCCACACCAACCACAGCATTTTCTGGAACAACATGTCCCCGGACGGCGGCGACAAGCCCGAAGGCGAGCTGGCGGCAGCTATTGACGAGTTCTTCGGCTCCTTCGACGGCTTCCGCGGCCAGTTCACTGCCGTGGCCAACTCCATCCAGGGCTCCGGCTGGTCCATCCTGGCCTACGAACCGCTGGGCAAGAACCTCGTTATCGAGCAGCTCTACGATCAGCAGGGCAACGTTCCCGTCGGAACCATCCCGCTGCTGATGCTGGATATGTGGGAGCACTCCTACTACCTCGACTACGCCAACGTGAAGGGCGACTACGTCAAGGCATGGTGGAACATCGTCAACTGGGCCGACGTCGCCGCACGTTTCGACGCCGCCCGCACCGGTGCGAAGTCGCTGATCGTTCCCGCCTAGTCGCCGCCTGTGCCGCACAATTGTGCGGGTGCCCCGGTCCCTACGGGGACTGTGACGCGTAAGATAAATCCGTAGGTCCCCGTCCAGCCGGCAGTGCCGGCAGGACGGGGCCACGGCCCCGTTCCGCCGGCACTGCCGGAAAGCTTTCCCCAGCGGAACGTGTCAGGCCGCAGTCAGTCCGGTGGCTTCATACCCGAGGTCACACAGTTCTCAATTGACCCCCTATCAAGGAGACAGAAAAGTGACTACTCGTGTTGGAATCAACGGATTCGGACGTATCGGCCGCAACTACTTCCGAGCCGCCCTGGAGCAGAACGCAGACCTCGACATTGTCGCCGTCAACGACCTGACCAGCCCCGAAACCCTCGCCCACCTCCTGAAGTACGACTCCGTGACCGGCCGGCTGGGCGCCGACCTCGAAGTGCGTGAAGGCAACATTGTGGTGGGAGGCAAGACCATCAAGGTCCTTGCCGAACGCGATCCCTCCAACCTTCCCTGGAAAGACCTCGGCGTAGACATCGTCATCGAGTCCACCGGGTTCTTCACCAAGGCCGAAGACGCCAAGAAGCACCTTGACGCGGGTGCGAAAAAGGTCCTGATCTCCGCTCCGGGCAAAGGCTCGGACATCACCGTCGTGATGGGCGTCAACGACGGCGACTACAACCCCGCCAGCCACAACATCATTTCCAATGCCTCCTGCACCACGAACTGCCTCGGCCCGCTGGCCAAGGTCCTGCACGAAGCCTTCGGCATCGAGCGCGGCCTGATGACCACCGTGCACGCCTACACTGCAGACCAGAACCTGCAGGACGGCCCGCACCGGGACCTGCGCCGGGCACGTGCCGCAGCCCTGAACATTGTTCCCACCTCCACCGGAGCAGCCAAGGCTATCGGCCTGGTCCTGCCGGAACTGGACGGCAAGCTGGACGGCTTCGCCCTGCGTGTTCCGGTCCCCACAGGTTCGGTCACCGACCTCACGGTCACCGTGGGCCGGGAAGCCTCCGTGGATGAAATCAACGATGTCTACAAGACGGCAGCCAGCGGTCCGCTGGCCGGGATCCTGCGCTACACCGACGAGCCGATTGTGTCCTCCGACATCGTCACCGACCCGGCCTCCTGCATCTTCGACTCGGGCCTGACCCGCGTAATGGGCAACGAAGTAAAGGTTGTTGGCTGGTACGACAACGAGTGGGGCTACTCCAACCGACTGGTGGACCTCACCACGCTCGTTGCCTCCAAGCTTTAACCAACCGAGTACGCAAAGGTAGACATGACTGTCAAAACTCTCTCCGACCTGATCAGCGACGGCGTCGAGGACAGGTACGTGCTCGTCCGATCGGATCTGAATGTTCCGTTGGACGACGGCCGGGTCACCGACGACGGCCGCATCCGTGCCTCCATCCCCACTCTCCAGGTTCTGGTGGAGCACGGTGCCAAGGTCATTGTGATGGCTCACCTCGGCCGTCCCAAGGGGCAGCCGGACGAGAAGTACTCGCTGCGTCCCGCCGTCGACCGCCTCGACGAGCTCGCACCGTTTTCGGTGGAGTTCGCCGAGGACGTGGTCGGCGGCAGCGCAAGCGGGCTGGCCGGTTCGCTGGCTTCAGGTTCCGTGCTGGTGCTGCAGAACATCCGGTTCGACCCGCGTGAGACCTCCAAGGACGACGCCGAGCGGCAGGCACTTGCCCGTGACCTGGCGGCGCTGACCGGCGGCAACGGAGCGTACGTGGATGATGCCTTCGGTGCAGTGCACCGCAAGCACGCCAGCGTCTACGACATCGCCGAAGTCCTGCCGGCCTACGAGGGCGACCTGGTCCATACCGAGGTCCAGGTGCTCAAGCGCCTCACCGAAAACCCGGAAAAGCCCTACGTGGTGGTGCTGGGCGGTTCGAAGGTTTCGGACAAGCTGGCAGTGATCGAAAACCTGATGGACCGCGCCGACTACCTGCTGGTGGGAGGTGGAATGGTGTTCACGTTCCTGGCCGCACAGGGATACAACGTGGGCGCCTCCCTGCTTGAGGCAGACCAGATCGAAAATGTGAAGGGCTACCTCAGCCGGGCAAAGGAAGTGGGCTGCGAGTTCGTCCTGCCCACCGACATTGTGGTGGCGGACAAGTTCGCTGCCGATGCCGACGTCCAGACCGTTCCTGCGGACGCGATGGAGAGCAGCCGCTTCGGTGCCGCCGGCATCGGCCTGGACATCGGTCCGGATTCCGCGGACGCGTTTGCCGAACATATCGGCAAGGGCCGGACCATCTTCTGGAACGGCCCCATGGGCGTGTTCGAGTTCGAGGCCTTCGCCAATGGCACCCGCGCCGTAGCACAGGCGCTGAAGGACTCCTCGGGCTTCAGCGTGGTCGGTGGCGGCGATTCGGCGGCGGCAGTGCGCAAGCTCGGGTTCTCGGAAGCCGACTTCGGGCACATCTCCACCGGCGGCGGCGCCAGCCTCGAATATCTGGAAGGCAAGGCCCTGCCGGGCCTCACCGTCCTGGACCAGTAGTTTCCCGGTGCGGGTCCGCGGCCGTCAACAGCTGCGGACCCGCATCTGCATGTCCTGTCCCAAGAACCATTAAGCAAGAAACCGGAGCAACCATGACAACCTCCACGAACGGCAAGTTCGACCGCACACCCCTGATCGCCGGCAACTGGAAGATGAACATGGACCACGTCCAGGGCATCACCCTGCTGCAGAAGCTGGCCTGGACCCTCAGCGACGCCCGCCACGACTACGGCCGCGTGGAGGTGGTCGTGTTCCCTCCGTTCACCGACCTGCGCAGCACGCAGACCCTGGTGGCCGGCGACAAGCTGAAGGTGGAATACGGAGCCCAGGATCTTTCCCCGAAGGATTCGGGCGCCTACACGGGCGACATCTCCGGACAGTTCCTCTCCAAGCTCGGCTGCAGCTACGTCCTGGTGGGCCACAGCGAACGCCGTGCAGTGCACGGCGAAACCGACGAGCTGCTGAATGAAAAGCTGAAGGCTGCCTACCGCAACAACCTTGTACCCGTCCTCTGCGTGGGGGAGGGCCTTGAGGTCCGCCAGGCCGGAGACCACGTGATGCACACCCTGGAGCAGGTCCGCGCCGACCTCGCCGGACTGGACGCCGAGCAGGTCTCCACCCTGGTCATCGCGTACGAACCCATCTGGGCCATCGGCACCGGCGAAGTAGCCGGACCGGATGATGCACAGGAAATGTGCGCCGCCATCCGCGCCGAAATCGCCGATCTGTACGACGACGCGACAGCCGCCAAGACCCGCCTGCTTTACGGCGGCTCGGTCAAGGCCGCAAACGCAGCAAGCATTCTGGGCGAACGCGACGTGGACGGCGTGCTGGTGGGCGGTGCCAGTTTGGATGTAGGCGAATTTGCTAATATTGTCAGGTTCGAACAACATCTGGTGACTGACTGAACTGCAGCTGAAGGACGCCGCAGCGGCGTCCCCAATCCATGAGTCACCCGAAAGGCCGTAAGTGGAAATTCTGAAGATCATCCTGCTGGTGCTTCTTGCCATCACGAGCCTGCTGCTGACGCTGCTTATCCTGCTGCACAAAGGCCGCGGCGGCGGTATGTCGGACATGTTCGGCGGCGGCATGACCAGCAGCCTCGGCTCCTCCGGTGTTGCCGAAAAGAACCTCAACCGTTTCACCGTGGCCCTGGCCCTGTCCTGGGGCCTGGTTATCGTGGCTCTGGGACTGCTCCAGCGCTTCTCGGGCGAAGCCTAGGCACGCACCCCGGTCACGGGAAGACATAAAGAAGGCCCCCGGATTATCCGGGGGCCTTCTTTGCCGCATGCCGTTACCGGCCGCTAGTCTTCGTCGTCATCCTCGCCGGCGTGCTCCTGATCGGAGTCCAGCAGGCGCCGCGAAAGCTGGGCAGCGGCAGCCTGGTCGATCAGCCACCGCGTTTTGTTCCGTCCCCGGGCACCGGCGGCCGGAACCTGGATCTCCCCGGCGCCGGCCAGGGCAAGGCCCACGGCGCCGGCCTTGTCATCACCGGCAACCCCCAGCCACACTTCTGAGGCCGTGTTGATGGCCTCCAACGTCAGCGAGATCCGCTCCGGCGGCGGCTTGGGCGCGTCCCGTACCGCCACCGTGGTCTGCCCAACGATCCGCACTCCCGGCGTCTCCGGGAAAAGCGAGGCGATGTGGGCGTCCGGGCCCACCCCCAGCAGCAGCACGTCGAAGCGCGGCAGGCGCGGATCAACGGACTCAAAGCCAGGCGCCAGGTCTTCTTCCTCCGCTGCCAGGGCCAGCCGCCGGGCATAATCCGCGGCGGCGTCCTCCACGGTATCAACCTCGCCGGCGGTGGCGACGGCGTGGATGCGCTCCGCCGGGACACCCATCGGCTCCAGCACCGCGTGCCGCGCCTGGAAGGAATTCAGCTCCGGGTCATCCGCCGGCAGGAAGCGTTCGTCTCCCCACCAGAAGTTCACCCGGGTCCAGTCCACGGCCGTGCGCGCAGGGTTGGCAGCTACGGCTTCCAGCGTCGCAATGCCCACGGTGCCTCCGGTGAGGACCACTGTGGCTTCCCCGCGCCGGCTCTGCACATCCACCAGTTTGGTAAGCAGGCGGGCGGCCGTCGCCGATACAAGGGCGGACGGATCCGGGTGGATGCTGACGCCGTTGGGGGAGTGCTTCACGCCGTCGCCCCTTCCTGGACCAGGCACGCGGCCAGGCCCTCAGTAAGTACTTCTCCGAAAACCTCATCCGGGTCCAGCCGGCGCAGTTCCTCGGCCAGGCAGTCCCGCAGGGTCCGGCGCGGCAGGGAAATCTGCTGTTCCGGCTGGCCCGGCTGGGTCAGGTGCGCGGTGACCTGGTCCGGGCGTGCCAGTTCCACGTCTCCCTCGGGACGCTCGAACACCACACGGTGGATCCCGGTCCCGGCTTCGCCTTCGATGATCTGCACGGGAACTTTCAGTGCCTTCTTCAACCAGGCGGCCAGCAGGAAGGTGCTGGCCGAATCCGAGGCGCCCTCCACGACCACCCCCTGGACGGGCGATGATCCGGCGTTGTCCAGCACCGCGGCAAGCTGCACCCGCCAGTTGGTCAGGCGGGTCCAGCTCAGGTCCGTATCGCCGGCCGCATAGGTTTCGGCCAGGCGCAGCAGGGCCTTTTTGGGGTTGTCCTCCGTGGCTGCGTCAGTGATGCGCCGGTGCGCAATGCAGCCCAGCGGGGTCTGCGCCGGATCCTCGGGCACACCGTGCGGCCACCAGGCAACAATGGGGGCGTCGGGCAGCAGCAGCGCGGACACCAGGGATTCGCTCTCCCCGGCCAGCTCGCCGTGCCCGGACAGGACAATCACTTCAGAGGCACCGGCGTCGCCGCCCACCCGGATCTGAGCATCCAGCCGGGTCTCGTCGCCGGCGCTGCCCTCAGCCAGCACAATGATGCGGCAGGGGTGTTCGCGGCTGGCTTCGTTGGCGGCCGCGATGGCCTCTTCCACGAAGTCCGGCTGCGTGTCCACCACCAGGGTCAGGACACGGCCGAGGGTGACCACGCCGCCCCGCTCCCGCATGGCGACGATTTCCTTGGACACCTTGGAGGTGGTGGTGTTGGGCAGGTCTACAATCACGGCCTTCTCCAGGTCCTTCCGTCTCGGGCGAGCAGTTCGTTAGCGGATTCCGGGCCCCAGCTGCCCGGAGCGTATGGCTCCGGCTGGCCGTCCAGGGTAGCCCAGTATTCTTCGAAGGGGTCCACGATCTTCCAGGACAGCTCCACTTCCTGATGCCGGGGGAAGAGCGGAGGCTCGCCCAGCAGCACGTCCAGGATCAGGCGTTCGTACGCCTCGGGGCTGGATTCCGTAAAGGAATGCCCGTATCCGAAGTCCATGGACACATCCCGGACCTCCATTTGGGTGCCCGGCACCTTCGAACCGAACCGGATGGTCGCCCCTTCGTCCGGCTGGACACGGATGACGACGGCGTTCTGGCCGAAATCATCTTCACTGTGTTCACGGAAGAGCAGGTTGGGGGAGCGCTTGAAGACCACGGCGATCTCCGTGACGCGCCGGCCCAGCCGTTTGCCGGCCCGCAGGTAGAACGGCACTCCGGCCCAGCGGCGGGTGTTGATGTCCAGCCGGATGGCAGCGAACGTTTCCGTAGTGGAATCCGGGTTGAAGCCCTCTTCCTCCAGGAAGCCCGTCACCTTCTCGCCGCCCTGCCAGCCGCCGGTGTACTGGCCGCGGGCGGAGCTGTGCGAGAGGTCCTTCGGCAGCCGGACGGCGGCCAGGACCTTTTCCTTCTCGGTGCGCAGGTGGTCAGCATCAAAGGAGATGGGCTCCTCCATGGCGGTGAGGGCCAGCAGCTGCAGGAGGTGGTTCTGGATGACGTCGCGGGCTGCGCCCACGCCGTCGTAATACCCCGCACGCCCGCCAATGCCGATGTCCTCGGCCATGGTGATCTGCACGTGGTCCACATGGTTCGCGTTCCAGATGGGCTCGAAGAGCTGGTTCGCGAAGCGCAGGGCCAGGATGTTCTGGACGGTTTCCTTGCCCAGGTAGTGGTCGATCCGGAACACCGAGTCTGCCGGGAACACCGATTCCACCACGTTGTTCAGTTCGCGGGCGGAAGCCAGGTCGTGGCCAAACGGCTTCTCGATCACCACCCGCCGCCACTTGCCCTGGGAAGTTTTGGCCAGCCCGTGCCGGGAGAGCTGCTGGCAGACCTGTTCAAAGGACTTCGGCGGCACGGAGAGGTAGAAAGCGTGGTTGCCGCGGGTGCCGCGTTCGGCGTCGAGGTCCTCCAGGGTTTCCTTCAGTTTCCCGAAGGCCTCGTCGCTGTCGAAGCCGCCTTCAACGAACCTGATGCCCTCGGCGAGCTGCTTCCATACATTCTCGTTGAAATCGGTGCGCGAGTGCGCCTGCACGGATTCCTTCACCTGCGCGGCGAATTCCTCGTTGCTCCAGGGCCGGCGGCCGAAGCCAACCAGCGAGAAGCTGGGCGGCAGGAGCCCCCGGTTGGCCAGGTCGTAAACGGCCGGGATGAGCTTTTTCCGGGCGAGATCGCCGGTGACTCCGAAGATCACCAGGGAGGACGGCCCCGCGATGCGGCTCAGCCGCCGGTCGCGCGGATCCCGGAGGGGGTTGCCCGTCCCGGACTTTTCCTCTGCGGACATTTAGTTGCTACCACTTTCTGCAGCCAGGGACCGCACGACGTTCTCGATTTCACGGATGCCCTCATCGCGGTTCAGCAGGTGCAGCCGCAGCACGGGCCGGCCCTGGTCCGCCAGGACAGACGCGTCGCCGGCCGCCTGCGCGCTGATCAGTTCAGCGAAGCTGAAGGGCCGCTCGGGGATGGCCACGTCACCGGCGGGACGGCCGGTGATCTGCAGGTACACACCCTGTGCCGGTCCGCCCTTGTGGAACTGGCCGGTGGAGTGCAGGAAGCGCGGGCCCCAGCCGAAGGTAACGGGACGGCCGGTAGCCGCCGCCAGGTCCGCGCGGATGCCCGCGAGGCCGGACTGCTTGGCGCGGTCCAGGTAGGCCTGGATGCTCAGGTAGCCGTCCGGGCCAAGCTGCCCCAGCAATGCCGTGAGGGCGCCGCGCAGGGTGGAGGCAGTGCCCAGCAGGTCGGCGGGGCCGCGGACCTCGACGGAACCGTCAATGAACGCCGGTTCGGTGGGCTCGGGGGTGGCATCAAGCAGGCCGCGGGCTGCCTTCTTGGCAGCCTCCACGTCCGGCTGGTCAAAGGGGTTGATGTTCAGGAGCCGTCCGGCCACGGCGGTGGCGAACTCCCACAGCATCATTTGTGCCCCCAGGCTGCCCGACACCACCACCTGGTCTCCTTCGGGCAGTTCCTCGGAATCCACCGGCACAATCCGGACGGTCAGCACGTCGGCGGCACCGGAGGTGATCTCCGGAGCACCGGGCTCGACGACGACCGGCAGCACACCTGTACCGAGCTTGCCTGTTGATTCGGCGATCAGCTGCTCGGCCCAGTCCGGGAAACCGGCCAGGCCGGACCCCTCGTCCACTATGACGATCTTGTTGCGCAACGGCTCGGTTCCGCCAAGGGCGGCACCGAGTTCCAGGCCGATGTTGTCCGGAGCATCGTCCCGCAGGATTTCGGCGGTCATTTCGGCGTCGTCGAGGAGGGTCTCAATGTCCGCGCCGGCCAGGCCCGACGGGACCAGCCCGAAGGCGGTGAGGGCGGAGTAGCGTCCGCCCACGTTGGGGTCGGCGTTGAAGACGGCACGGTAGCCGGCTTCGCGGGCCGCGGCGTCCAGCGGAGATCCGGGGTCGGTGACCACTACGATCCGGGACTTTGCATCGATCCCGGCGTCGGTGAAGGCCTGTTCAAAGACTCGGCGCTGGGAATCGGTCTCCACGGTGGAACCGGACTTGGAGGACACCACAATCACGGTTTCGGCCAGCCGTTCACCCAACGCGGCCGCAACCACGTCGGGGTCGGTGGAGTCCAGGACGGTCAGGTCCACGCCCGCGGTGCGGGTGATGACCTCAGGCGCCAGGGAAGAGCCGCCCATGCCGGCCAGGACCACGCGGGTCACCGACTCGGCGGCAAGCTCTTCCCTCAGCGCCGCAATCTGTCCCAGGAGCGGCCGGGAACTCTCACCGGGGTTGAGCCAGCCGAGGCGGATGGAAGCCTCGGCTTCGGCGTCGGGGCCCCACAGGGTGGGATCCTGCGCCACCAGGCGGGAGGCGACTTCGTCGCCTACGAGTCCGGGAACCTTGGCGTCGACGGCCTCGCTTGCGGCGCCGGCTGCTTCAAAGGACAGTGTGGTCATCTCTTCTATGCCTCTTTCGCGGTATCCAGTGCGGTCTGAACGGTCTGCAGCAGTTCTCCCCAGCTGGCCACGAACTTGTCGAGGCCTTCGGTTTCCAGCTGCTCCACAACCTCGTTGTAGGAGATGCCCAAGCCGTCCAGGGAATCAAGCACGGCGTTGGACTCTTCGTAGGTGCCGGATACCGTGTTGCCGGTGACTTCGCCGTGGTCGGCAGTGGCTTCCAGCGTCTTCTCAGGCATGGTGTTCACCGAGTGCGGTGCCACGAGCCCCGTGACGTACAGGGTGTCCGGCAGGGCCGGGTCCTTGACACCGGTGGAGGCCCACAGCGGGCGCTGCGCGTTGGCGCCGGCAGCGGACAGGACCTGCCAGCGTTCGGAAGCGAACTGCTCCTCGAACACCTGGTAGGCCAGGCGGGCGTTGGCCAGGCCGGCCTTGCCCTTCAGTGCCTTGGCTTCGTCGGTGCCAATGCCGTCCAGCCGCTTGTCGATCTCGGCGTCCACGCGGGAAACAAAGAAGGAGGCCACGGAGTGGATGGTGGAGAGGTCGTGGCCGTTTTCCTTGGCCTGCTCAATGCCCAGCATGTACGCGTTAATGACCTCGCGGTAGCGTTCCAGCGAGAAGATCAGCGTCACGTTGACGCTGATGCCGGCAGCCAGGGTCGCCGTGATCGCGGGCAGTCCCTCTTTGGTGGCGGGGATCTTGATCAGCACGTTGTAGCGGCCAACCTTGTCGAAGAGTTCCTTCGCCTCATTGATGGTGCCCTGCGTGTCGCGTGACAGGCGCGGATCAACCTCAATGGACACCCGGCCGTCAACGCCGTGCGTGGCCTCGGCTACGGGGGCGAAGACATCGCAGGCCTGGATGACGTCGTCGGTGGTGATCTCGAAGACGGACTTGTCGACGTCGGCGCCGGAACGGGACAGCTGCTGCACCTGGGCGGCGTAGGACTCGCCGTTGGCCAGGGCGGCCGCGAAGATGCTCGGGTTGGTGGTTACGCCAACCACGTTCTTCTCGTCGATGAGCTTCTTGAGGGAGCCGGAGACAATCCGTTCGCGGGAAAGGTCGTCCAGCCAGATGGAGACGCCGGCTTCGGAGAGCGCGGCGGTGGGAGTTGAAGTCATGGTGTTACTCCTTAGTAAGGGTCTACTGCTGGTCGCCGGTCTCGGTGGACTTGGCTCCGGAGGAGGCACCGGTGGTGCCGGCCGGGGCGGATCCGCTGCCGGAAACAGCTGCGAGGGAATCGCGGGCTGCCTGCGCCACGGCGTCGGCCGTAATGCCGAATTCGCGGTACAGCGTCTTGTAGTCGGCGGAAGCGCCGAAGTGCTCCAGGGAAACGCTGCGGCCGGCGTCGCCGACAACCTCGCGCCAGCCCAGGGCGATGCCGGCTTCCACGGAGACGCGGGCCCGGATGTCCTGGGGCAGCACGGCCTCGCGGTAGTCCTGGTCCTGCTTGTTGAACCATTCGATGCTGGGCATCGAGACGACGCGGGCCGCCACGCCTTCGGCGGCGAGGGCTTCGCGGGCCTCGACGGCCAGCTGGACCTCGGAACCGGTGCCCACCAGGATGACGTCCGGGGTGACAACCAAGCCGTCGCGTACAGCTTCGGCCAGCACGTAGCCGCCTCGGGCGGCGCCCTCTGCCGAGGCGAACGTGTTGGCGGTAGCCGCACCTTCACCCCGGGCGTAGGTGGGAATGTTCTGCCGGGTCAGCACAATGCCGGCCGGGTTCTCGGTGTTCTCCAGGATGGTCCGCCAGGCCACGGCCACCTCGTTGGCGTCGCCCGGACGCACGACGTCGAGCCCGGGAATGGCGCGCAGGGACGCGAGCTGTTCCACCGGCTGGTGGGTCGGTCCGTCTTCGCCGAGCCCGATGGAGTCGTGGGTCCAGACGTAGATGGCCGGAACGCCCATCAGGGCACCAAGGCGGATGGCCGGGCGCTGGTAGTCGCTGAAGATCAGGAACGTACCGGAGAACGCGCGGGTGTTGCTGTCCATCGTGATGCCGTTGACGATCGCCGCGGCTGCATGCTCGCGGATGCCGAAGTGCAGCACCCGGCCGTAGGGGTTGCCGGCCCAGGCGTTGGTCTGCTTCCCGGCGGGAATGAAGGACGGGGAGCCTTCGATTGTGGTGTTGTTGGACTCCGCGAGGTCAGCGGAACCGCCCCACAGTTCGGGCAGGGCCGGGCCGATGGCGGAGAGGACCTTGCCGGACGCGGCGCGGGTGGACATGTCCTTGCCTGCTTCGAAGACGGGCAGCGACGCTTCCCAGCCCTGGGGCAGTTCGCCCTTCTCCAGGCGGGCCAGCAGGGCCGAACCTTCGCTGTTGGCTTCCTGCCAGGCCTTGAAGCCTTCGTTCCACTTGGTGTGTTCCTCGGCACCGCGGGCTACTGCCTGACGGGCGTGCTCGAGGACCTCGGGGTCGACGTCGAAGCTCTTAGCCGGGTCGAAGCCCAGTGTTTCCTTCAGCGCGGCTACCTCGTCGGTGCCCAGGGCGGAGCCGTGGATCTTGCCGGTGTTCTGCTTGTTCGGAGCAGGCCAGCCGATGATCGTGCGCAGCGAAATGATGGACGGCCGGCCGGTTTCGGCCTTGGCCGCCATCAGGGCGTTGTAGAGCTCGTTGACGTCTTCGACGTATTCGCCGGTCTTGGTCCAGTCCACGCGCTGGGTGTGCCAGCCGTACGCTTCGTAACGCTTGAGCACGTCTTCGGTGAAGGCAATGTCGGTGTCGTCTTCGATGGAGATGTGGTTCTCGTCGTAGATCACGACCAGGTTGCCCAGTTCCTGGTGCCCGGCCAGCGAGGAGGCTTCGGCGGTGACGCCTTCCTGCAGGTCGCCGTCGGACGCGATAACCCAGACAGTGTGGTCGAACGGGCTGGTGCCTTCTGCGGCGTCGGCGTCCAGCAGGCCGCGCAGGCGGCGCTGGGCGAAAGCGAAACCAACCGAGGAAGCCAGGCCCTGGCCCAGCGGGCCCGTGGTGATCTCGACGCCGTCGGTGTGGCGGTACTCGGGGTGGCCGGGGGTCTTGGAGCCCCAGGTGCGCAGCGACTTCAGGTCTTCGAGTTCCAGGCCGTAGCCGGCGAGGAAGAGCTCAATGTACAGGGTCAGGGATGTGTGCCCGGGGGAGAGGACGAACCGGTCGCGGCCGATCCAGTGCGGATCCGACGGATCGTGGCGCATGACCTTCTGGAACAGAAGGTACGCGGCAGGGGCCAGGCTCATGGCCGTGCCGGGATGGCCGTTGCCGACCTTTTCCACGGCGTCGGCCGCCAGGACGCGGACAGTGTCCACTGCCTTGCGGTCCGTTTCGGTCCAGGTCAGTTCTTGCTCTTCCATATGTGGCACGTTTACCGGGCCCCTCTCTGTGCAGATAACCGGCGCCGCACAGCGCCGGACATGCCCGGAAGTCCCCGTGAACCCACAGGGTGCCTCCGGTGCCTTTACCACTACAACCAACTGCGGGCGGAAATCGATACCGCATCTGCGGCAGCAATTGATTCCGCCTTTCGCAACCTGCGTTGCGGAGACTGAAAATACCGGGCGCTTCGAAAAGCGGGTGCTTCGAAAATACCGGGTGCTTCTTTGTATTGGCCCACTCCCGCCACGCCGCAGCGTTGCCGGGGGAAAGGTCCGCTCCAACCTTATCCTCTACGGCTGCTTCCTGCCTGCCCCGTGCCGCTCCGGCGGGCCTCCGGCAGGGTCCGGACCGGGGCTCCACGGATCCGCGGGCCGGGGCTGCGCCGTCCACCTGTGTGCGGATACGCCCGGGCGCGTTTGATGCTTCGATTTCTACAGCCGATAGAGGTTATGATGGGGACGGACTTTTTCGTTCCAGATTGGATAAAGTGATCGCTTCGTGACTACCCAGCATGCCGAATCCCCTATCTACACGGGGAAGATGACGGCGGGCCGCAAGGCCCGGGCTTACGTGGCGCTCACCAAACCACGCGTCATCGAGCTTCTGCTCGTAACCACCCTGCCCACCATGATCTTCGCGGAGCGGGGCCTTCCCTCGCTTGGCCTTATCCTGGCCACCATGGTTGGCGGGGCGTTGGCGGCCGGCAGCGCCGGTGCGTTCAACTGCTACATCGACCGCGACATGGACAAGCTGATGAAGCGGACAAAGAACCGTCCGCTGGTCACCGGCGAGGTTTCCCCGCGGGAAGCGCTGGTCTTCGCCTGGGTGCTGGGCATCGTGGCCATCGCCCTGCTCTGGTTCGGCGCCAATCCGCTGACCGGCCTGCTCGGCGTCGGCGCAATCCTGCTCTACGTGGTCTTCTACACGCTGATCCTCAAGCGCCGCACCACCCAGAACATCGTGTGGGGCGGAATGGCCGGCTGCATGCCGGTGCTGATTGCCTGGGCTGCCGTCACCAACAAGGTGGAATGGCCCGCAGTCATCCTCTTTATGATCATCTTCCTGTGGACGCCGCCGCACTACTGGCCGCTGTCCATGAAGTACGGCGAGGACTACCGCAACGCCAGCGTGCCCATGCTCGGCGCCGTTGCCGGAGCCAAGCTCGTCTCGGTCCAGGTGGTCCTGTACGCCTACGCCACGGTGGCCTGCTCGCTGCTGCTGGTTCCCGCCGGTGGAGCCGGCTGGGTCTACACGGTGGCCGCAGTGCTGGCCGGTGCATGGTTCGTGGCGGAGTCCCACAAGCTGCATTCCCGTGCACAGCGCGAGGAGCTTGACGACAAGTCGGCCATGAAGGTCTTCCACCTGTCCATCAGCTACCTCACCATCCTGTTCCTGGCCCTGGCCGTGGACCCGTTTGTGGGCAGCTCGCTGGTCTAGCTTTTACGGTTCCTGCGTGGCCGGGTCCTTTCGGGGGTCCGGCCACTGCTGTGTTTGGGGCCGGTACCCTTGCCCCCTTCTGTACAGGTAATGCGGCCCGGCGGGCAGCCTAGCCGCATCAGCTGTCCGAAAGAGCGCCCAAAGCCCCTGCTCACGCCGTCTCCTGTACAGGTAACGCGGCCTGGCGGGCTCTCAGGCCGCATCAGCTGTACGGAAGGTCCGGGAACGGCACTGTCCGCGGGACTGTGCCCGGAACCCTTCCACTGCAGGTACCCGGCAGCAAAAAGGCCGGGCCCCGAAGGGGACCCGGCCGTTAGCGTTAAGTCAGTGCGGCCTAGCGCCCGGCAGGGGCACCGGACACCGGAGCGGCAGCATCACCGGCGCTGCCGGGGACCTGCTTGGCATATCCCGTAAAGACCGCCTGCGCAGCCGCAGCAGTGAGCAGGCATGCACCGAGCATGTGCAGTGCCACCAGGGCGATCGGCAGGTGCAGGAAATGCTGCGTATAGCCGATCACGGCCTGGGCCAGGACGACGACGGCCAGCAGCACCACCGCATTGCGCACCCGGGCGTCGGCCGTGCGGCGGAAGACCAGGTAAAGGGCAACCGCCAGCGCGAAGACCAGCAGATAGACGGGCACCACGTGGACGCGGGTAATGAGGTCCGGGTTGAGCCCGTTGCGGGCCGCTCCGTGGTCTCCCGCATGCGGACCGGAACCGGTGACCATGACGCCGAGCAGCACGGTGATGCCGGAAAGGACGCCCATGGCGCCCAGCAGCGGGCGAAGGGTCTTGCCGGCAAGCGGGGCGTGACGGACGACCAGGTCTCCGGAGGACAGCCAGGCACGGTTCACCAACACCACGGCGGCGACAATCAGCACCATGGAAATGATGAAGTGCAGGCCCACAATCCAGGGGTTCAGGCCGGTGAGCACGGTGATGCCGCCAACCACGGCCTGCGCCGGGATGCCGGCGAGCAGTCCGATGGACAGCCACCAGAGGTCGCGGCGCTGGGCTCGGATCCGCCAGACGGAGAACACGGTGGCAAAGGCAACGGCGGTCAGCACGAAGGTCAGCATCCGGTTGCCGAACTCGATGATGCCGTGCACGCCCATTTGCGGCGTCGTCACCAGCGAGTCAGCGGTGCACAGCGGCCACTCGGGGCAGCCAAGGCCGGAGGCGGTCAGGCGGACCGCACCGCCGGTCACCACAATAACGATGTTGGCCACCAGCGAGGCCACGGCGAGGGAGCGGATCAACCGTCCTGCCGCAGGCAGGGGACCGGTGGATTGCCGGGCCGGAACTCCGGCCGAGGTTGATGACACGGTAGCTAACTCCATTTGAACCAGCGGACAGCACCCAGGCCGCCCAGTATTGTCCACGCCAGAAGGATCAGCGTGGCGGAAATATTGAACTGCGAGTCGATCAGCGCGGACCGCAGGGCGTCCCCAAGGGCGGCCGAGGGCAGGACTTCGATGAACGGCTGCAGGAGGTCGGGCAGGTTGCCTACCGGGATGATGATACCGCCGGCGGCTGCCAGCAGTATCCACAGCAGGTTGGTTATGGCCAGTGTGGCCTCGGGTCGCACGGTTCCTGCCACCAGCAGGCCAAGAGCCGTGAAGGCAACGGCGCCCAGGGCCAGCTGCAAGGCTGCGGGCACCAGGCCTGCCAGCTCCGGCCGCCAGCCGAGCAGCAGCGCAACCACGGACACCAGGACCACCTGGATGCACAGCACGGCGAGAACGGCAATGACCTTGCCCGCAATCAGTCCGGCCCGGCCCAGCGGGGTGGTGGAGAGGTACCGCAGCACCCCGTACCGGCGGTCAAAGCCCGTGGCGATGCCCTGCCCGGTAAAGGCAGTCGACATGGCGCACAGCGCGAAGATGCCCGGCGTGGCCATATTGATCCGGCTGGTGCCGTAGCCGTCCAGCAGGGGAGTGACCACCAGGGCCACCATGGCCATCAGCGGCAGCACCACGGCGAGGATCAACTGCTCCCCGTTGCGCAGCATCATCACGGCCTCATAGCGGCCCTGGTTCAGGATGCGTGCCGGAAGCGAAGCGGGAGCGCTCAACGGATGGTCCTTCCGGAAAGGTCGAGGAACACGTCTTCCAAGGTGCGCGAGGCCATATGGACCGACGACGGCAGGATCTGCCGCTCGGCCCACCACGCGGCGACGGCGGCCAGGTCCGAAGGAGTAAGGGCACCGCGCAGGGCGTAGTGCCCGGGGGCGGCCTCGGCAATGTCCAGGTGCTGCAGTGCACCTGACGCGAGGGCCGCGACGTCGAGGCCCGGGTCGGCGTCGAACGTCAGCAGGCGCTGCTCGGCCTGATGTCCGGTGGCCGAGGTCAGCTCGGCCACGGTACCGGAGGCAACGGTCTTGCCGGCGTCGATGATGTAGACGTAGTCCGCCAGCTTCTGCGCATCGTCCATCAAGTGGGTGGTAAGGATGATACCCAGGCCCTCGGAGCGCAGTTCGGAAATCAGGTCGAAGACAATCTGCCGGGACTGCGGGTCCAGCCCGGCACTGGGCTCGTCCAAAAACAGCACCTCGGGCCGGCCAATCAGGGCCGCCGCCATGGCCAGCCGCTGCTTCTGGCCGCCGGAGAGCCTCCGGATGCCGGTGTTGGCGAAGCTGCCAATACCCAGCCGCTCCACGAGTTCGGCCACCGGACGGGGCGACTCGTACATGCGGGCAACGTGTTCCAGCAGGGCCACGGGACGGGCCGACGGCGGCAGGCCGCCTTCCTGCAGCATCACGCCTACGCGGCTGCGCAGGTGGGCGTCGGCGCGGTAAGGGTCCTGCCCGAGCAGCCGGATTTCCCCGCCGTCTATGGGCTGCAGGCCCTGAGCGCACTCCAGGGTGGTGGTCTTGCCGGCGCCGTTGGCGCCAAGGAGGGCGGTGACGGCGCCGCGGCGGGCAGTAAAGTCGACGCCGGCCAGCACGCGGACCATCCTGCCGTCCAAACCAGCAACCGGGCCACAGTCCTTGATCAGACCTTTAATGGTCAGGCAGGGTTCATCGTTAGGCACCTGCATATTCTACGTTAGGTAGTACAAGCTCCCGCACGAGGCACTGCCGGGTCCGGCACGGCCGATGGCAAGCCTTGCCTTAGTGGAATCAGGGAACAGATTAGGTCATGCTTGTGTTGTGTATTCTGTGAGCAACTCTGATACGAAGGCGGCGGCCCCGCCGAGCGCTGCCCGCGAAGCGGAGGAGCGCACCCGGGACAAGGTGCTGGGTGCGGTTCTGGAACACGGCCCGGTCAGTGCGGCTGAGCTGGGCGAACGGCTCGGCTTCACGCCGGCAGCCGTGCGCCGCCACCTCGACGCCCTGTCCACCAAGGGCCTGATCCAGGTCAAGCTGGTGCGGAACTCCTCATCCGGAGCCGGCCGCCCGGCCCGCCGCTACGTGCTTAGTCCGCAGGGCCAGGCATATCTGGGCAATGACTACCTGGACATCGCCACCGAAGCGCTGCGCCAGCTGGGTGCAGCACTGGGCCCGCAGGCCATCGAGGCCTTCGCGGCCGAACGCTTCGGCCAGATGGAGGAACGGTACCGTCCCGTTGTCGACGCCGCAGGCCCCGAGGTCGCCGACCGCGCCCAGGCACTGGCCGCGGAACTGAGCAAGGACGGCTTCGTGGCATCAACCACCATGATCGGCGCCGGGGCGAAGAAGAGTACGCTGCTTAGCATCCAGCTGTGCCAGGCGCACTGCCCCATACAGGGATTAGCCACGGCCTATCCCGTCTTCTGTGACAAGGAGACCGAAGTTTTTGCCCGCCTTCTGGACGTGGACGTCCGCAGACTGTCCACTTTGTCCCGGGGCGGACACGTTTGTACGACCCACATTCCCGTGGGTCGGAACAGATCCGCGCCGCAGGTTCCACTGCACGCCGAGACCCCCCAGTCCACATCCATTCATCAGCAAGAAAGGCCGTGATGACGGATCAAGTAACCCAGAAGCCGACGGCACCTTCCATGGTGCCGGAGTCTGTTATTTCAGACATCCTGGAAAAGAACCCTGAACTCGAGGGCATCGGTACATACGAGTACGGATGGGCAGACTCCGACGTCGCCGGCGCCACCGCCCGGCGCGGCCTGAGCGAGGAAGTTGTCCGCGACATCTCGGCTAAGAAGAATGAGCCGCAGTGGATGCTGGACCTTCGCCTCAAGGGCCTGAAGTACTTCGACCGGAAGCCCATGCCGACCTGGGGCGCAGACCTCTCCGGCATCGACTTCGACAACATCAAGTACTTCGTGCGTTCCACGGAGAAGCAGGCCAACACCTGGGAAGACCTCCCCGAGGATATCCGTAACACCTACGAAAAGCTTGGCATCCCCGAGGCCGAGCGCGGCCGCCTGGTGTCCGGCGTCGCCGCCCAGTACGAGTCCGAGGTGGTCTACCACCAGCTCCGCGAGGACCTGGAGCGCCAGGGTGTCATCTTCCTGGATACGGACACCGCACTGAAGGAACACCCGGAGATGTTCCAGGAGTACTTCGGCACGGTCATCCCGGTTGGCGACAACAAGTTCGGCTCGCTGAACACTGCCGTGTGGTCCGGCGGATCCTTCGTCTACGTCCCCAAGGGCGTCCACGTGGAAATCCCGCTGCAGGCCTACTTCCGCATCAACACGGAAAACATGGGTCAGTTCGAGCGCACGCTGATCATTGCGGACGAGGATTCCTACGTCCACTACATCGAAGGCTGCACCGCACCGATCTACACCTCGGACTCACTGCACTCCGCCGTCGTGGAAATCATCGTGAAGAAGGGCGCCCGCGTCCGTTACACGACCATCCAGAACTGGTCCAACAACGTCTACAACCTGGTCACCAAGCGTGCCATTGCACACGAGGGCGCCACCATGGAGTGGATCGACGGCAACATCGGTTCCAAGGTCACCATGAAGTACCCGGCTGTATACCTGGTCGGCGAGCACGCCAAGGGTGAGACCCTGTCCATCGCCTTCGCCGGCGAGGGCCAGCACCAGGACACCGGATCCAAGATGGTCCACATTGCCCCCAACACCAAGAGCTCCATCATCTCCAAGTCCGTGGCCCGCGGCGGCGGCCGCGCCGCCTACCGCGGCCTGGTCCAGGTCCGCGAAGGCGCCACGCACTCGGCCAACACCGTGCGCTGCGACGCCCTGCTGGTGGACACCATCTCCCGCTCGGACACGTACCCGTACGTGGACATCCGCGAAGATGACGTCACCATGGGCCACGAAGCCACTGTTTCCCGCGTCAGCGAGGAGCAGCTGTTCTACCTCATGTCCCGCGGCCTTCCCGAGGACGAGGCAATGGCAATGATCGTGCGCGGCTTCATCGAGCCGATTGCACGCGAACTGCCGATGGAATACGCCCTTGAACTCAACCGCCTCATCGAACTCCAGATGGAAGGAGCCGTCGGTTAATGTCGAAGCTTAACGACGTCGTCGAAACCGTGACCGAAAAGGTCAGCAATGTAGTGGAGGAGGTCAAGGCGAAGGTTGTTTCCCCGAAGGAAACCAACCGGATGCGCATTGACGGCTTCACCGAGGAAGGCGAAAACCTTTCCCCGCTGAACGATGACTCCTCACCGCTGGGCGGCGACAGCAGCAAGTCCCACAGCCACGGCGGCGGAGAGGGCATCCCGGACAGCTCGCGCGCCGGACGCACCACGTCCTTCCACCGGGCTGACTTCGGCAAACTGACCGGCCGTGAAGAAGACTGGCGGTTCACCCCGCTCAAGCGCCTGCGCGGACTGCACACCGCGGACCTGGACGGTACGGCTCCCGAGCTGGCCGTCGTCGCGCCGGACGGCGTGCGGGTGGAGAGCATTGCCCGCACCGACGCCCGCGTCGGTTCGGCCGGCATCCCCGAAGACCGGGTTGCCGCTGCCGCATGGGAAGACTTCCGCGAGGCCACGTCCGTGACCATCCCCGCCGAGACTGTTATTGACGGCAGCGTCACGCTGACCATCAACGGCGTCAGCAAGGACCCGGCCGCCCAGCACATCGTCATCACTGCGGAGAAGTTCTCCAAGGGTGTTGTGGTCCTGGACCACAAGGGCTCGGCCGTGCTGTCGCAGAACGTCGAGATTGTTGTCGAAGACGGCGCAGAACTCACCGTTGTTTCGGTCCAGGACTGGGACGACGACGCCGTGCACGCCTCCGCGCAGTACGCGAAGATTGGCCGCGACGCGAAGTTCAAGCACGTCGTCGTCAGCCTCGGCGGCGACCTGGTGCGTGTCACCCCGTCCTCCAAGTTCACCGCCACCGGCGGCGACGTGGAAATGTTCGGCCTGTACTACGCAGACGCCGGCCAGCACCTGGAGCAGCGCCTCTTCGTGGACCATGCAGTGGCCAACTGCAAGTCCCGCGTGATGTACAAGGGCGCCCTGCAGGGCCGCGACGCGCACACCGTGTGGGTTGGCGACGTCCTGATCCGCAAGGAAGCAGAAGGCACCGACACGTACGAGGTCAACCGCAACCTGCTGCTGACCGACGGCGGCCGTGCCGACTCCGTGCCGAACCTTGAAATCGAGACCGGGCTCATTGAGGGTGCCGGCCACGCCAGCGCCACCGGCCGGTTCGACGACGAGCACCTGTTCTACCTGATGGCACGCGGCATCCCCGAGGACACCGCCCGCCGCCTGGTGGTCCGGGGCTTCCTCACCGAGATCATCCAGCAGATCAAGGTTCCCGCCCTGGAAGAGCGTCTCACCGACGCCGTCGAGCGCGAGCTCGAAGCCTCCGGAGCCTACTAGGACACGGGTTCGGGTGCCGGAGCGATCCGGCACCCGAACCTGAGCCGCCTTCCATCCCCAACGCTTAGTTACGCACCTTTGGGTGCAAAGGAGAAAGCCAACTCGCATGTCTACTCTTGAGATCAAGGATCTTCACGTCAGCATTGAGACCGAACAGGGCCGCAAGCCGATCCTGAAGGGTGTCAGCCTGACCATCAACACCGGTGAGACGCACGCCATCATGGGCCCCAACGGCTCCGGCAAGTCCACCCTGGCCTCCACCATCGCCGGCCACCCGCGCTACACCGTGGACAGCGGTTCCATCACCCTTGACGGCGAAGACGTCCTGGCCATGAGCGTGGACGAGCGTGCCCGCGCCGGCCTCTTCCTGGCCATGCAGTACCCGGTCGAGGTTCCCGGCGTCACCATGACCAACTTCCTGCGCACCGCCAAGACCGCCCTCGACGGCGAAGCCCCCTCGCTGCGCCACTGGACCAAGGACGTCAAGGCTGCCATGGGTGACCTGCGCATCGACGCCGACTTCGCCCAGCGCAACGTCAACGAAGGCTTCTCCGGCGGCGAGAAGAAGCGCGTCGAGATCCTGCAGCTCGAGCTCTTCCACCCGAAGTTCGCCATCCTCGACGAGACCGACTCCGGCCTCGACGTCGACGCCCTGAAGATTGTGTCCGAAGGCGTGAACCGTGAGCACTCCAAGGGCGGCATGGGTACGCTGCTGATCACGCACTACACGCGTATCCTTCGGTACATCAAGCCCGATTACGTCCACGTTTTCGTTGACGGACACATTGCCGAGCAGGGCGGCCCCGAGCTGGCCGACCGGCTCGAAGAAGAGGGTTACGACCGCTTCACCGGCGCCAACGCCGCGGCCGGCGCGTAATTCGGAACAGCTGAAGGAGCAATAATGAGCGACTCCGATCTGGCCTCCACGTCCCTTGAGGACGTCGAAGAGGCCCTCAAGGACGTCATTGACCCCGAGCTGGGGGTGAATGTCGTTGACCTTGGCCTGCTGTACGGCCTGAAGTACGCCGAGGACGGCGCACTGCTGATCGACATGACGCTGACCACTGCGGCCTGCCCGCTGACCGACGTCATCGAAGAGCAGACCGCGCAGGCGCTGGACGGCGTCGTTGATGAGTGGCGCCTGAACTGGGTGTGGATGCCGCCGTGGGGACCTGAAAAGATCACCGACGACGGCCGCGACCAGATGCGCGCCCTCGGGTTCAACATCTAGCAGCTGTGGATACGGCAAAGAGCCGCTTCCGGATTTTCCGGGGGCGGCTCTTTGCGTGTCGGTATCAGCATCCCAGCCGGCGCTGCTAGCGTTCGCGCCATGGGCAATACTGCAAGCACAGACCATTTTCACGACCGGTACCTCACTGCCTGGAACGCGGCCATGGCGTCCGGAGACAGTGCACCCATCGAGGCGTTCCTGGCGCCGGAGTACCACGGATGGCTGGGCTCCGCGGCTGCGTCTGCCGAGCCGTTCGACGGTGCGACGGCTCGGAAGGGTTTCCGCGCTACCGTCTCTGCGTTGAAGGGCAGCACGGTCCACGCCGATTTCCGTACTGTAGCCCCGCGCGGCCGCGACGAAGCGGTGGTGTTCTACGAGATGACGTACCGGGTGGGCGGGGATAACACGGCACGTGCGCTGCTGATGGAATCCTGGCGGCTAACAGAGGGACAGTGGCTGCTCTGCCGGGACCTTACCGAAGTCAATGTGGGCCAACCTGCGGCCTAGCAGCATTGCGCCGGCTACCCCTCCTTCGGCTTGACGTAGTCCTCGAACTCTTTGGCTCCGTCAATCTTCCAGTCTTTTCCGACTTTCACCATGAAAACGTCCCTGCTGGTTGTCGACGCGTCGTGGTCCGGATCTTCGTACATGATTACCGCGTGCCGTGCATCGATGACCATGATGTCCGCCTCCGCGATGTCCGCCGCCGCCTTCGCATCGTTCTCGTCCGTAAACGCAGTGATCAGCATGGAGTTGTACCCGATGATGGCGCGGTCTGAATCGCTCATCCCCTCCCAGTGGTAGGAACCGGACATCGGGTTGAACTCCGCGTGAAAGTCCGCCAACGCCTTTTGGCTCTCGGGTTTCAGGGCGTCGTAATTTTCTTCAACCGTGTCATAGTCACCGGTTTTGAACTTCGTCATTTCTTCAGGGCTCAAAGCATCCTGAAACTTGGCTTCATAGGCGTCAAAGTTTTCGTTCATGGTCTTGGCCGCCTTTGCTGCCGCGGACTGGTACTCCGCAAAGGCCGCTCGTACGTCCGAACGGACTTCGGCCGGGTCATCCCTGCTGTCCTGGCCGCAGCCTGACAGTGCGGTAGACAAAGCCAGTGACAAGGCCAAGACGGGCAGTGCGGGCAGTCCATAACTCTTCTTCACTGAGGTTCCTTACCTCTAGGGCTTCCGGAATCGGATTTCAGTATGCATTGAAGCGGCAGCTGGTCACTCTTGACACGCCAGTCACTGCCGCCTCCGTGTGCTGGCCGGAAGGCACGGACACTTATGTCAGTTGCCGGGACCCGGTCAAGCGGAGGAGAACCGGTTATGGCCGTTGACATCCGCTGCTAGGGTTCGCCGCATGGGGAACACCGAGAACATTTCCAAGCCCGGCACCTGGTACCTGTTCGATTACGGCATGGTGATCTCCACCGCGCCGGAGCCGGCAGACTGGGCCGCACTGAAGCTGGAGACCGGCCAGCATCTGCAGGATCCCGCGAGCCCCTATTGGACGCACCGGGAAAGCTATGACGCGGGCCTGCTCAGTCCGGCTGCGTACTGGGCCGCCGTGCTTGCCCTGCCCGAGGCGGACGAGGAGCGGGTGCGGGTGCTGGAGGACTTGGACGCAGCACAGTGGTCCCACCTCAACCCGGACACAGCCGGCATCTTGCGGGCCCTTGAAGGCGAAGGCGCGAAGCTGGCTGTGCTTTCGAACATGCCGACGGAAATGTCCCGGCGCTACCTTCGCGATTCAGCATGGGCCCGGCACTTTGCCAAGACCTATTTCAGCGGCCCGCTGGGAATGACCAAACCTGACCGCCGGATCTTCGAGCTCGTCCTGAAGGACCTGCACGCAGAGCCCGGCGACGTGGTTTTTATCGACGACAACGAGGCAAATATCTCCGCTGCACGGGCGCTCGGCATTCGCACCGTGCACTTTCGTCCTCCGGGGGATGCCGATCCTACGGATTTGCGGGAGTTGCTGGGCCGGATGTGAGCGGTCCGCTCGGGGCACCGCGGGCGGTGGCTCAGCGGGCACGGGTGCTGAGCCGGATGGAAACCCTTACGGGCGTGACAGGTCAGCGGCACTGAAGGTGTCGCACGTTTCCAAGGAGCCGCCGTCGTTGTAGCCCGCCAGGAACCACGCCTGGCGCTGCTCGCTCGAGCCGTGCGTCCAGCTCTCCGGATTGACCTGCCCCGTGGCCGAAGCCTGGATCCGGTCATCACCTACGGCAGAGGCAGCCGAGAGGGCGTCGTTGATGTCCGTTTCGGTAAACGGTGCGAGGAAGGGAACGTCGCTGCCCGGTGCGGGAGTAGACGCCGCATGGCGTGCCCAGAGGCCCGCATAGCAGTCGGCCTGGAGCTCGGTCCGGACCGAGGCGGACTCGGGTCCCTGCGGGTCGGCATTGCGGCCTGTACTGGATCCCGTGAGCTGCTGGATGTGGTGGCCGAATTCGTGCGCCACCACGTACTCCTGGGCCAGCGGTCCGCCGGAGGAACCATAGCTGTTCACCAGATCGGAGAAGAACGCCGTGTCATAGTAGGTCTGTTCATCGGCGGGGCAGTAGAAGGGCCCCACAGCACTGGTTGCAGCTCCGCAGCCCGTGGTGGTCTGGTCTGAGAACAGCACCACGCCGGGCTCGGTGTAGGTGACACCGCGCTCAGCGAGCTGCGGTTCCCAGAAGCTGTCCAAACTCTCCGCAGTACCGAGGATGCGGCAGTCCAGGCGTTCGTTGGCATCCTCGCCGTTCAGGCACGTGCTGATGCTTTCGGATTGGCCCTGCCCAGCGGAGGAGGCGCCGCCGTCGCTTAATCCCAGCCCATCGATAACGTCGGAGCCGAAGAACAGGGAGAGGATCAGCAGCAGTCCGCCGCCCAGCCCTCCGCCAACAGCGATGCCTTTGCCTTTGCCGCGCCGGTCGCTCACTCGTGAGGAATCAAGGCGCGCGTTTTCGTTGAAACTCATGCCATCGATTATCCCTGACGGCCAGCATGCTTCCGTTTGGAGGGCTGCTGCGGCGTTGGTTCACCCAACCCACGGGCGGCCAGTGCTTCACCGGTCTGGTGGGCATACGCCACCGCCCGGATGACCACGGGCACCGCCAATGCCCTCGGGTTGCGTTCCAGTCCCCGGGCCATTGCTGATTGGCGGACTTCGCCTGCCGAACCGAGAAGGAACGGAAGGCTGCGCATCATCAGGGCAAGCGTCAGGGCGAACCGCTCCGGGTCCGCCCCCAGGCACTTCAGGGGCCGGGCCAGCGCTGCCAGCCCGTCCATCAGTTCCTGGGGCGCCGTGGTCAGCGTCAACAGCCGGGCGGCTACTACGCACAGCACTATCCGGCCGGTGACCAGCACTGCCGCAGCCGGTCCTTCCATCCACACCTGGACCGCAGCCAGCAGGACCAGCAGCGGCCACATCAACCGCAAGGGCACCCACAACTCCCGCACCATCCGTGCCAGGACATAAAGCCCGGCCACCAGCACCGCAGCGGAGGCCTGCACCACAAAGGATGACGAGGCGAGCACCACCGCGGAGAGCAGCACCAGGACTACAGCCTTCAGGGCTAGCGGTGCCCTGTGCAGCAGGGAGGTTCCGGTCCGGTATCCGCCCGTCAGGAGCGCGGCTGAAGCCAGCCCGGCTGAACGCCTCTTCACCTAAGGTCCAGCGCCATCGCACGGTATCTGGCGACAGCCTCCCCGGGGTCGCCGTCGAACACCACCCGTCCGCAGTCCATCACCAGCACCCGATCTGCGTCGGCAGCAAACTCGAGGTCATGGGTGGTGTAGATGACTTGCTGCGGCAGCCCGGCAAGCGTTCTGCGCAACCGGGCCGTGTTGCGCAGGTCCAGGAGGGTGCTCGGTTCATCCGCCACGAGGACCGCCGGCTCAACGGCCAGGACCGAAGCAAGTGCCATCAGCTGGCGTTCACCCCCGGACAGGTCGTAGATGCTGCGGTCCGCCAGGGGGAGAAGGCCGAATGAATCCAGCCGTTCCTCGGCCGCCGCACGGCGCTCGGACCGATTGCGTACGGACGCGCGCAGGGAAAGCTCGACGTCGTCCCTGCCGGTGGGCATCACCAGCTGGGCCAGCGGATCGGTGAAGACAAACCCCACCCGCCGCCGCACCGCAGCACCCTGGCGCACAGTATCCAGGCCGTCCACGGTGACGGTTCCGGTATCGGGCAGCACCAGACCGTTGATCAACTTCAGGAGGGTGGATTTCCCCGAGCCGTTGGCACCGATCACCGCCGTGCGGGGGTTGGTGAACTGCAGCGAGAAGGGACGCAGGATCGGCTCGGCGCCACTCCCGCCGCCAGTCCCAGCGCCACTCCCGCCGCCGGACGGCAGCACCGAAACATTGTCCAGGGCAATACGTGCCATCAGGGGCGCCGCCGGGTGGCCGGTGCCATGCGGGGGAACGCCCTGAACACACTGACCGCCACCGCCGCGGCGAGCATGTTCTTGAGGACGTCGCCGGGCCAGAACGCTATATCCGTAACCAGGGCGCCGGAAAAGGGCAGGTGGGCATTAACCATGAGCCCTGCAATGCCGGCAGGGTGGACCACGAGGAAACTGGTGGCCAGCCCGGCAGCGAACAGCAACGGGAACCGTGCCCGGTTCGCCCGCCGCAGCACAATACCGGCAAGGACGCCCGCAACGGCTGCAGCCAGCGGGAAGGAGAGCAGGTAACCGGCAGAGGGGCCGGCCAGCACGCCCAGGCCGCCGCGGAAGCCGCTGAAGACGGGCAATCCGGCCAGACCCGCGAGCAGGAACAGTCCTACGGCTGCCGCACCGCGGCCGGGGCCGAGGAGGATTCCCGTCAGTATCACCGCCAGGGTCTGCAGCGTGATCGGCACCCCTGAACCCAGCGGAATGCCGGGCAGAACCGAGAAGGCAGCCGTAAGTGCGGCGAAAACAGCAATCAGGGACAGGTCGCCGGGCTTCCATCCCCGCTGCCTGCCTTGGCGGCGGGCTGCCGGCGGGGGTGAACCCTCGGCAGCAGCGCTGGTGGATCCCGGTGCATCAAGCGGTGTGTTGTCCATCGCAGCTCTCTCGTCTGGGGAAGAAATCGGTTCGGTCCTGCGTTTTGAACACTAGTGGCGGGATGACGGGATTCCATTGGAGGTTTTCTACAAACCGGCCATGGCGGCTACACTGGGAAGGCTGATCCGGCCAACACGGCCTTGCCATCGGTCACTGTGACCATTCCCGCCTCGGTGGATTCCCACCCGGTACGAGGCCCGCGCACCGCGCAGCGTTATATCTGCAACACCTATAAACCCTTCGAAAGGTCCACTGAGTGATTTCCGTATCTGGTCTCGAGCTGCGCGCAGGCGCACGCCTTCTCATGGAAGCGGTTTCGTTCCGTGTGGACAAGGGAGACAAGATCGGGCTGGTGGGCCGCAACGGTGCCGGCAAGACCACTCTCACCAAGGTGCTGGCCGGTGAGACCCTCCCGGCGTCCGGCAGCGTCAAGCGCGTCGGCGAGATCGGCTACCTGCCCCAGGATCCGCGCACACCGGACATGGACCAGCTGGGCCGGGACCGGATCCTCTCCGCCCGCGGCCTCGACGTCGTTTCCGCGCAGCTGAAAAAGTGCCAGGACGAGATGGCCAGTGATGATCCGAAGATCTCGCAGAAGGCCATGAACCGCTACGACCGGCTCGAATCCGAATTCCTGTCCGCCGGGGGATACGCCGCCGAATCCGAAGCTGCCACCATCTGCGCCAACCTGGCCCTGCCGGACCGGCTGCTGAACCAGCCGCTGAAGACCCTTTCCGGCGGTCAGCGCCGTCGTGTGGAACTGGCCCGGATCCTGTATTCCGACGCCGACACCATGCTCCTCGATGAGCCCACCAACCACCTCGACGCCGATTCCATCGCCTGGCTGCGCGAGTTCCTGAAGAACCACACCGGTGGCCTGATCGTGATCAGCCACGATACCGAGCTGCTCGAAGCCACCGTCAACAAGGTCTTCAGCCTGGATGCCAACCGCGCCACCATCGACATCTACAACATGGACTGGAAGCGGTACAAGGTCCAGCGCGAGACAGACGAGCGGGCCCGTAAGCGGGAGCGTGCCAATACCGAAAAGAAGGCCGGGGTCCTGCTTGCCCAGGCCAACAAGATGAAGGCACGTGCCTCCGGTGCTTCTGCTGCCCAGAGCATGCTCAAGCGCGTGGACCGGCTGCTGGGCGGGCTCGACGCCGTCCGCGCCAGCGACCGTGTGGCAGCACTGCGCTTCCCGGATCCCGCACCCTGCGGCAAGACCCCGATGATGGCCGAGGGCCTGAGCAAGAGCTACGGGTCGCTGGAAATCTTCACCGACGTTGACCTGGCCATTGACCGCGGCTCCAAGGTGGTCATCCTGGGCCTGAACGGTGCCGGAAAGACCACCCTCCTGCGGATGCTGGCCGGCGTGGATAAGCCGGACACCGGAAAAATCATCCCCGGCCACGGCCTGAAGGTCGGGTACTACGCCCAGGAGCACGAGACCCTGGACACGGACCGGACGGTCCTGGAGAACATGCGTTCTTCCGCCCCGGACATGGACGACGCCGAGGTGCGCAGCGTTCTCGGTTCCTTTATGTTCAGCGGCGACGACGTGGAGAAGAAGGCTGGTGTCCTCTCCGGCGGTGAAAAAACCCGTTTGGCGCTGGCCACCATCGTGGCCTCCTCCGCCAACGTGCTGCTCCTGGACGAACCCACCAACAACCTTGACCCGGCTTCGCGTGCCGAGATCCTGGGCGCCCTGAGCAATTACACGGGTGCAGTGGTGATGGTCAGCCACGATGAGGGCGCCGTGGCAGCACTGAACCCCGAGCGCGTGGTGCTGCTGCCGGACGGCGACGAGGACCACTGGAACGAGAACTACCTGGAACTGGTGACCCTGGCCTAGGAGCCGTTCCCGGGAGATTCCCGAAAACTCCCGTACTCCTGGACCGCTCGCTCCAGTTCCGCAGGGTCGAGCCCAACAGGATCCGAATCAACGTCCCGGCGTCCGGGCATCAGGAACGGCTCCACGTCCACCGTGGAGCCGTTCCTTTCCCATATCCCGGCAATCCGCCCGTCCACAAGCAGCACGTTCCGGAACAATCCGTTTTTCGCCGGACCCACCACTGCGCGGTGCTCCGCGGCCATGATCAGATCCCGGTCTGCGTAACCGATGTGGTATTCGTCAAAACCCGGCAGCAGGCGTACGCCGCCTGACCGGCCCGTTTCCTGCTCCTCGAGGAGTTCCGGCGCCACCCACCACCGGTCCTCCCCGCGGGCAGGCTCCGCGGCCGTCAGCGGCGTGATCCGGTCTCCGGCCACTTCGAAGGCACGCCTGGCGTCGCGCAGTGTGAGCCCGCTCCACCAGGCCAGGTCCTGCGCCCGCACCGGGCCGTGACCCTGCACGTAGCGGACCGCCAGCGTCGCCAGGGCATCATCGCGGGGCAGGGGAGCGGCCGGGGAAATGACCCGCGCATAGAGCTCAAACATGGCTGTCTTGCCTGCCGGCGGAGCGAACACGATGACCTGTGACTGGGCCAGGAACCGCAAGACGTGCGACGCCGCAGCACTGTCGGTCAGTCCGCCCGCAGTAGCCAGCACTTTCACGAGTACGGACCGGGCCGCAGGACCGCCGCTGAGGGCTTCGGCCACGGCGCGCGTGCACCGGTCCAGGATTTCTTCGCTCACTCCGGCGGCCCGGCGAAGGCCCGCCTGCTGGGCGTTGGCCCGGGGTCCGAGCAAGGGTACCAGCCATGCAGCATCGACGGCGCGCACCAGGTGTTGGGTCCCGCGCATGGTCCAGGTCAGAACCAAGCCGCGCCCGGCAATGGCTGCGCGGACACCGGATTCGGTGCCGCCGACGGTCCGCTGGCCTATGCTCCACGCGGCTCCCGCGGCGTTTTGGGCCTGCACCGCCAGCAGCCGTCCCACGGCATCAGCGGGGGAGGCAGCCTTGGCTGCCGCCAGCCCGGAGGCGGCCAGCCGCAGGCGGCGCAGTTCCCGGCGGGTCGAGGGGAGCGTGGTCATGGCTCCGGATCGTACCGGAAACTCCATGCCCCCAGCTGCCTGGAACCCGGCTGCCTGTTAGAACCCCTGCGCGTCCAGGATTGCGTCTTCCTCTTCTTCGCCGGTTGGTCCGCGCTTTTTCCGCGGCGGACGACGGCGGGACGGAGTCGGATTGGCGGCGATGATTTCGTCGTCGTCGTCCTCGTCATCCTCGATCCCGTCGTAATAGCGGTTCAGGGCTTCCTGACGGGCGGCGTATCCCAGGCCCAGGAACATCATCAACGCGAACCCGTACCACTGCAGTCCGTAGGACAGGTGCAGGCCTTCATCCACTTCCGGCCGCGGCGCAGCTTCGGGGACAACGGCCGTGCGCGGATCTTCGCTGGCCATCAGCCCGTAGGAGCCCTCGTGCAACGGGTACTCCAGTTCGTCCGCAAACGCGGAAAGGTCAATCGACGCGAGCTGGCCTTCGGGAGCCCTGCGAGTCAGCTCCGGCTCGGCGGCCTTGACCCGGGCAACAACGCTGACCCGTCCTTCCGGCGCAGCCGGAATGCTGTCCGGGTGCCCCGCTTCATCGTCGCCGATCGGCAGCCAGCCGCGGTTGACCGCCACCGCCGTGCCGTCGTCGAGCTTGAGCGGCACCAGCACCTCGTAGCCGGGCCGTCCCTTCAGGGGCCGGTTCCGTACAATACGCTGCTCCGAGGAATCGTAGGTGCCCTCCAGGGTCACGGGCAGCCACTCGGCCGATTCGTCGAACCGGTCGAAGTACTTTCCGGCCTCCGCGTACGCAACCGGGGCGGCGTCGTAGTTGGATTCGATGCGCGCACTGTCGGCCAGGGACTCCGTACGGCGGTCCATCTGCCACAGGCCCAGTCCGACGCACGCGGCAGCCAGGACGCAAACCATCACAAGCCAACCGAGCCAGCGGGCGGATAAAAGGAAGCGGTACATCTACAGGGCTCCGCTTTGGGTGCCGGACGCCAGTGGGAGGGTTTCTTTCCACAGGCCTCTGGTGCGCAGGTAGTCCTCCAGCCAGTCGCGGTGCTCGCTGCAGGAAAGCCAGGTCTTTCGGCGCTCGGGGGTGTGGATGCGGGGGTTGTTCCACAACAGCTGCCACGCCGCTTCCTGCCGGCAGGCCTTGCGGGAGCAAATTGGGGTGCCTTCGGGGCCGGCCGGCGCCCCGGATTCGGAGCGGGTACCGGAGTGCGAGCCGGAGAGGCCGCCGGATAGTGAGTCCAAGAGGTTCATGCGCTGGGCTTAGGCCTTGTCGTCGTCGTCGTCGTCGTCATCATCAGTGTTCTCTACTATCTCGCCCGGCACCACGGAGGTCTCGGGGGATTCTTCTGTGTGTGCGGTGTCCGGCGGCGGAGCAGGAGCGTCAATAGCTGCAGCCGGAGGCTGGTTGATCATGGCGTCGGAGGCCTGCATGTTGCGGGTGTCGGCGCCGCCGTTGGCCATGATGACAGCGAAATAGGGCAATACCACTGCACCGGCAATAACCACCCACAACAACCAGCCGTGAACGAAGAACAGCAGGAAAAGGCACACCACGCGGATGCCCATCGACACGCCGTACTTGATCATGCGGGCATGCATCTCATCGGTGTGCGGGTTAGGCGCGGCGGTGATCCGGGGAACACTGTCCCCGCGATTTGTGTCCTTAGCCATCTATAGCAGCCATCACTCTCCAAACAGGTTCGTCCATTCTCTCACTAGCGGGGGCGTTGCAGAAGTTGAATCCGCCGCACGTAGGATCGAGGCAACCCCCATCACAGGCTGAAAGAAGGAAGATCCGTGCAAAGCACCCCAGAAAACGAGTCCGGCCGCAGCGTCCTGGTGACCGGCGGAAACCGCGGTATTGGGCTGGCGATAGCCCAGGCATTCCTGGCCGCGGGAGACCGGGTGGCCATCACGTACCGCAGCGGCGACGTTCCCGAGGGGATGCTGGGCGTCAAGGCCGATGTGACAGATATGGCATCCGTGGACGCGGCCTTCACAGAGGTCGAAGCCGCACACGGGCCGGTGGAGGTGCTGGTGGCCAACGCGGGTATTACCCGCGACACCCTGCTGCTGCGGATGAGTGAAGAGGACTTCGCCGACGTCATCGACACCAACCTCACCGGCGCTTTCCGCGTGGTCAAGCGTGCTTCCAAGGGCATGCTCCGGATGAAGAAGGGCCGCGTGGTGCTGATCTCCTCGGTGGTAGGCCTCTACGGTTCGCCCGGCCAGATCAACTACGCCGCGTCCAAGGCCGGCCTGATCGGCATCGCCCGGTCCCTGACCCGCGAACTGGGCTCCCGGAACATCACGGCCAACGTGGTGGCTCCCGGCTTCATCAACACGGACATGACCCGGTCCCTGCCCGAGGACACCCAGAAGAACTACCTGTCCTCCATCCCGGCCGGCCGGTTCGCGGAGCCCGAGGAAGTGGCCGCCGTCGTCCGCTGGATTGCAGGCGAGGAAGCAGGCTACATCTCCGGCGCTGTCATTCCGGTGGACGGCGGCCTGGGCATGGGGCACTAAGTACCGTAAGTCTCCGGCCCGCATTCGTTGGAGGTTTCCTCAACTGCCTGCGGGCCGGACGGCTGGCAGGATGGGAGTCGGAGCGAGATGCTTAGACACTTTCTACAAAAGGAGTTTGTATGGGCCTGCTTGAGGGCAAAGCCGCGGTTGTTACCGGATCATCGCGCGGAATCGGCGCCGAGGTAGCCCGCTTCCTGGCAGCCGAGGGTGCCGGCGTGGTGGTCAACTACCGCGAGAAGGCACCGCGGGCCAACAAGGTGGTGGCCGGCATTGAGGCCGACGGCGGCCGGGCTGTGGCAGTGGGCGCCGACCTCACCGTTCCAGAAGGACCGGCTGCACTCGTGGCCGCTGCGCAGGAGAACTTCGGCGGACTGGACGTCCTGGTGCTCAACGCCTCCGGCGGCATGGAGACCGGCATGGAGGAGGACTACGCGCTGAAGCTCAACCGCGACGCGCAGGTCAACATGCTCACCCAGGCCCTCGAGGCCATGCCCGCCGGCTCCCGCGTAGTGTTCGTGACCAGCCACCAGGCGCATTTCATCGCCTCGGTTCCCACTATGCCGGAATACGAAGCTGTTGCCTTGAGCAAGCGTGCCGGGGAAGACGCGCTGCGCGCGATGCTCCCGCAGCTTGAGGAAAAGGGGATCTCCCTCGTGGTGGTCTCCGGTGACATGATCGAGGGAACCGTCACCGCAACCCTGCTGGACCGGGCCAACCCCGGCGCAATCGAAGCCCGCCGGGAGGAAGCAGGCCGGCTGTACTCGGTCGCTGAGTTCGGTGCCGAAGTGGCACGCATGGCCACCGCCGATGTTCCCTCCGGCCACACCGAGTACGTGGGCGGCGCCGACTACCTCGCGGCCGGCGAGAACGCCTAGAGCTTCACGAAGTGCTGCACCACGTCCAGGTTGGGCAGGTTCAGCACGGCATCTGCGGCGGCCTGCACTGCCGGCTTGGCGTTGAACGCCACGCCCAGTGCGGCCGCCGCCAGCATGTCCAGGTCATTGGCGCCGTCGCCCACGGCAATGGTGTGTTCCGGTGATACACCCAGTTCACCGGCCCATTCGGCCAGTGACCGGGCCTTGACCGCACGGTCCACCACTTCGCCGGCCACCGCTCCGGTCAGCACACCGTCCTTGATGTCCAGCATGTTGGCGCGGGCGAAGGTCAGTTGCAGGCGGGCAGCCAGCGGATCGAGCACCTGGCTGAACCCGCCGGACACCACTGCCACGCCGTGTCCTGCGGCCAGGAATTCCTTCACCAGCACCTCGGCGCCTGCGGAGAGCTCAATCCGGGTACCCACCTCGTCTATTACGGAAGCGGGGAGCCCGGCCAGTGTCTTCACCCGCGCGTGCAGGCTGGCGGCGAAGTCCAGTTCGCCGCGCATGGCGGCTTCGGTGACGGCTGCAACCTCTGCTTCCCGCCCTGCATGGGCGGCCAGCAACTCAATGACTTCCTGGCGGATCAAGGTGGAGTCAACATCCATCACCAGCAGCTTGCGGGCCTCCTCAAGGAGCGACGGCGGCACCACCGCGGTCTGCTCCCCACCGTTTTTCTGCGGCACCGCTGCCGCAGCGGCCGCAACGGTGCGCCGCAGCCTGGCTGTCCCGCCGTCGTACCCGACAAAAAGCTTGGACACCGTATAGCCGTCCCCTGCAGCGTTCTCCAGCTCTAGGATCCGCGCCCCGATCCCGGTCACTGCGGCCTGCACCGAGCCCAGGTAGGCATCTGACAAGTCGCGCCCATAGCTGACGACACTGTACTCGGGGGTGTTCGGCATGGCATCCGTTCTGCTTGGTCCGGCATCGGGTACCTGTGCGGTACCGGGGCATGCGGGCCGCATTGCACCGGCCGCTGCGGCGTATCGTTTCGCCAATGTCCCTTTCTTTAGCCTAGTGTCTAGTGCTATGAGTGATGTTCTTGAATTTGCCGGCGTGAGCGTGGTTCGCGGCGGTAAGACCCTGTTGGACGGCATTAACTGGCAGGTCAAGGAGGGGGAGCGCTGGGTCATCATGGGGCCCAACGGTGCCGGAAAGACTACGCTGCTGCAGATAGCCGGCGGACGCATGCACCCCACCCGCGGTGTTGCGGGAATCCTCGAAGAAGTCCTGGGCGCGGTGGACGTTTTTGAACTGCGCCCCCGGATCGGCCTCGCATCCGCGGCCCTGGCCGGCCAGATTCCAGAAGACGAAACTGTCCTGAACGTAGTGGTGACCGCCTCCTACGGCGTAACCGGGCGCTGGCGCGAGAAGTACGAGAAGCTCGACGAGCGCCGTGCCTTCCGTCTCCTGCATGACTGGGGAATGTCCACGTTCCTCAACCGCCGCTTCTCCTCGCTGAGCGAAGGTGAGCGCAAGCGCGTGCAGATCGCCCGTGCCCTCATGACCGACCCGGAGCTGCTGCTGCTGGACGAGCCGGCTGCCGGGCTGGACCTCGCCGGCCGCGAGGACCTGCTCTTCCGGCTGGGCGAACTTGCCCGGGACGAGGAAGCGCCCGCCATGGTGCTGGTGACCCACCACTTGGAAGAGGTCCCCACCGGGTTCACCCATGCCCTGCTCCTGCGCGACGGCGGGGTGGTAGCGTCCGGGCCCATTGAAGAGGTCTTCACCGAAGAACACCTAAGCACCGCTTTCGGTCTTCCGCTGGACCTGAAGCGCGACGGCGGCCGTTACTCGGCCACCGCGCGCCGCAGCTAAGGCCAGTGCACGGGTGAGCCTTCAGTACCTGCAGTCCGCCGCCGATCCGCGGGTCAGCGACTACACCTCCCTCACGGATACCTCGCTTCGGCGGCGCCGCGAACCGGAGGAGGGCATGTACATTGCCGAGTCCTCCAAGGTCCTGCGCCGCGCAGTCGACGCCGGCCACCGTCCGCGTTCCTTCTTCCTGGCCGAGAAATGGCTGCCGGACCTGCAGGACGTCCTGGACCGTTTCCCCGACGTCCCCGCCTTTGTGGGTACGGCGGACGTTTTGGAGGAGATCACCGGATTCCATCTGCACCGCGGCGCCCTGGCGGCCATGGAACGGCCGGCTCCCCTGGAGCTGGACGCGCTGCTGGCAACCGCCCGCCGGGTCGCGGTCCTGGAAGACATCGTGGACCACACCAACATCGGGGCAATCTTCCGCTCTGCGGCGGCGCTCCAGGTTGATGCCGTACTGGTCACGCCCCGCTGTGCGGACCCGTTGTACCGGCGCGCCATCCGCGTGAGCATGGGAACCGTCTTCCAGGTTCCGTGGGTCCGCCTGACCGACTGGCCCGGACAGCTTGAACAGCTGCGCGCTGCCGGTTTTGCCACCGCAGCCCTGGCCCTGCGCGAGGATTCCCTGACCCTGGACGAACTCAGTGCCCGTCGGGACGAACGCCTGGCCCTGGTCCTGGGGACCGAGGGGGACGGGCTGGCCGAATCCACCTTGACCGCTGTGGACCTGGCCGTGCGGATTCCGATGAGCGGCGGGGTGGACTCGCTCAACGTGGCAGCCGCCAGCGCCGTGGCTTTCTGGGAGTGCCGGCCCTAACTACACACCGGCTCCAGCTACACACCGGCTCTAGCTACACACCGGACCCGAACTGCTCTTACCCTCGCGCGCCCCAAGTGCCAGACTGTGCCCAGCCACCATCCCCCTGAGCATCCCCCGAGCATCCACCGGAGCCGCCATGGAATCCCGGACCCGACTGGGCACGGTCCTTGCACTGTGCGCAGTACTGCTGCTGCCGCTTTCAGCATGCGGACCGACGGCGGAACAGCTCCGGGAGCGCGCTGCCTCCCCTTCCGCTACTCCGCAGCCGGCCCGCACCGCACCGCCACGGACAGCTGCCCCGGGCCCGGAGAGCCCGCCGCCACCACCGCAGGCACCGGCACCGGAGAGCCCGCCGCCGGCACGCGTGGGCGTAGCCGGAAACCAGATAGGCATGCCCCCGGCAGTGCAGGATGCTTGCCAGTGGCTGCTGCGCGGTGATCCCGAACCGATGTCCGGCACTGAAGCGGCAAGCTGCGTGGCCGCGGCCATCACGGCCGGCGGCGGCGGTGTGCAGACGCTGTCCACCGGCACCAGCTGGCTGCCCGCGGGGGAGTACACCGTCACCTTCGGCACGGTTCCCGCTTTCACCATGGACCTGCACGGTCCCGCGGCCGCCGGTGCTGTGCCCGGCAGTACAGGCACGGACAGTGCGGCAACCGGTGCGGCCCCTGACGGCGCAGGCCTGAAAATCGAAATCCGCGGGGACAACCGGGTGGTGCGGCAGGGCGGGGAGGATATTTCTGCGGACCGGCGCGGCTCCCCGGAACAGGCCTACGCCGCCGTGCTGGCCGATGCCGCCGAGCTGACGGTCCGGCCCGAGCGCGTGGCTGCGATGCTGTCGGCGGCGGAAACGGTGGAGGTGGAGTACGGGGCCGTGCTGGCGGGGGCCGCGTACACGCGCATCAGCGGCAGTTTCAGCAATGCTGCGTCCGACGGCGCGGAACCGGCTTCCCTGGCGGTGATCCCCGAGGGCACGTTCTCTCTGTATCTGGATGACTACTACCGACCGTCCCGGATCGAGATTGCAGGCCTGAACCAGGGCATCCCCTCGCTGTTGACGGCGGTAAACACACAGTGGGGCACGCAGCCGCTGTCCTGACTCGCGGTTGCAGGTGTTTCCTGCCGGCCCGGTAAGTGCGGTAGTATGGATTGCTGGTCGAAACACCGGCCAATAAAGCTTTTAACCCACCTGTGCCTGGCAAAATCCAGGCACCAAAAGAAGGTAAAACTGTGAAGTCTGATATCCACCCCAAGTATGCTCCGGTTGTCTTCCGTGACCTCGCGTCCGACACCGCTTTCCTGACGAGCTCCACCGCCACGTCCTCCAAGACGATCGAGTGGGAAGACGGAAACACCTACCCGCTCATCGAGGTGGAAATCTCCTCCGCATCGCACCCGTTCTACACGGGCAAGCAGCGCATCATGGACTCCGCCGGCCGCGTCGAGCGCTTCAACGCCCGCTTCAAGGGCTTCGGCGCTAAGAAGTAACGTTCGGAAGAACAGCAGTACTTGGAGGAAGGTCCGCCGGCATCAGCCCGGCGGGCCTTTCCCCGTAGTGGGGGACCGCCCGGTCCCGGCACCGGTCAAGATGAGGAGTTGTGATGGCAAGCGCGGATGGAAGCTTCAGCCGGCGGCACGGCGAGTACAAGGTCCCCGGCGGCAAGCTCGTTGTGGTGGACCTCGACGTCCGTGACGGACGCCTTGCAGATGTGTCCCTGGGCGGTGATTTTTTCCTGGAACCCGATGAGGCGCTGCTCGACATCAACGCCGCCCTCGAGGGGCTGCCCGCGGAAACAGGCTTCGGCGACATAGCCGCTGCCGTGCACGCCAGGCTGAGCCCGGACGCCGTGCTCTTTGGCTTCTCTCCGGAAGCCGTGGCGACGGCAGTGCGGCGCGCACTGGGGAAGGCCACCGGCTGGGGCGACCACCAGTGGGAAATCATCCCGCCCACCCCGCTGTCCACGCACATGCATGTGGCCATGGACGAAGTCCTGGCCGAGGAAGTGGGCGCAGGCCACCGGAACCCGACGCTGCGGTTCTGGGAGTGGGAAACTCCGTCCGTAGTGATCGGCAGCTTCCAGTCACTGAAAAACGAGGTGGATCCGGCCGGTGCCGAACGCCACGGCGTGACCGTTGTGCGGCGGATCACCGGCGGGGGTGCCATGTTCATGGAACACGGCAACGCCATCACGTACTCCCTGTACGTGCCCCAGTCCCTGGTGGACGGGCTGAGCTTCGCCGATTCCTATCCCTTCCTTGACGCCTGGGTGATGGAATCCCTGAAGAAGCTGGGCATCCAGGCTTGGTACGTGCCGCTGAACGACATGGCCACGGACCAGGGCAAGATCGGCGGTGCCGCACAGAAACGCTTCAGCAGCGGTGGAATGCTTCACCACGTCACCATGTCCTACAACATCGACGCCGACAAAATGGTGGAGGTGCTGCGCATCGGCAAGGAGAAGCTGTCCGACAAGGGCACCACCAGCGCCAAGAAACGCGTTGATCCGCTCAAGCGGCAGACCGGGCTTTCGCGGGAGGAGATCATTGCGACGATGATCGACACCTTCACCGCCCGCTACGGCGCAGTCCAGGCCGGAATAAGCGATGAAGAGATGGACCTGGCGGAGCAGAAGGTCAAGGAAAAGTTCGACACCGCCGAGTGGCTGAACCGGGTTCCCTGACCCCGGCAGCACCCGGCAGCACCCGGGGCGCGGCAGCCCGGTTACCCTGCCGCGTCCGGAGTGCCTAGACTGCGGGCATGGAGAAAAAGTCCCTTACCGCCCTTGTCCGCCAGCAGATGGAAAGGGCTCACTCGGCCGCCAGCGGCCGCAGCGCCTCCACGGTTTACGGCGGGCACGAGCATGTGCTGCGGCAGACCGTGATTGCCCTGCGGGCAGGGTTTGTCCTGGACGAACATGAAAACCCGGGCGAAGCCACTGTTTTCGTCCTCAAGGGACGAGTCAGCCTGGTCTCCGACGGCGCAACCTGGGACGGCTCCGCCGGAGACCTGCTGATTGTGCCGCAGGCCCGCCATTCAGTGCGGGCCCTGGAGGACTCGGCCATCCTCTTGACCGTCGCCAAACCGCAGCTGGCCTGAGGAACATACCCCAACTGGGCCCCGTCCCTACGGGGCCCAGCAGCGACGGGGCCTAGCAGTGACGGGGCCTAGCAGTGACGGGGCCTACAGGCCGGCTGCCTGGACCCGCAGGGAGCGCAGCAGCTGGTCCTGCTGTTCAATGATGATCCTGCGCAGGGCACCCGGCGCGTCCGGGTGCTGCTCCAGCCATTCCACGGATTTCTGCACCACCGGGTGGTCAGCCGGTGCGGTTCCCGGAGCCGCATCCTGGCCGCCGGGGTAGAGTCCGCCCACTACGCGGGAGGCCAGCTCGATGCTGCGGCTGGACCATACACCCGTGAGGGAGGCAAAGTAGTCCGGGATGTAGCCGTCCAGCAGCTCGTGGCTGCCGAGTCCGAACCCGGTGATGGTGGCGGAGAGCAGTTCATTGGACAGTCCGTTCGAGTGGACGGCGGCCTGCCACGCAGCGTCCTTCACCGCCGGATCCGGGAAGGCCGCGGCTGCCGTGGTGTGTCCCACCCGGCCCGACGCCGTGTTGTCGCGTTCCAGCTCCGCATCCAGTTCCGCCCGGGTGGCGGATCCGGTGGCTGCCAGGGCAACCCACAGCCGCCAGCGCAGGTCCGTGTCGACGGTGAGCCCGCTGATCCCGGCGCTGCCCTCCAGCAGGCTTCGCAGCAGCTCGGCGGAGCCTGCACTGCGCTGCCCGGCGGCGGCAGCCGCCCGTGCCCAGATAACCTGCCGGTCACTGCCCGCCGGTGCCGCACGCAGCTGCTCGGTAATGCAGGCACCGAACTCCCTGCGCAGCTCTTCGCGGCGCGAAGCCGGTGCGTAGTATTCAATGGCGCTGCGCGCGTTATCCAGCAGTACGTTCAGCACGCCTGCACCGGTCTCATGCGGGGCCACCCTCTGCACCAGGTGCACATAGTCCCGGGCGCTGAGCACACCGTCGCGGACGCTGTTCCACAGCGCGGACAGGGCGATGGCCCGGGCCAGGGGATCGGCGAGCAGGTGCAGCGACTCCACCAAAACGGCCAGCGACGCCGGATCAAAGCGGATCTTGGCGTAGGTCAGGTCTTCATCGTTGAGCAGCAGCACCGCAGGACGCTTCCGCCCGATCAGTTCGGGCACCTCGGTGCGGGTCCCGGCTACGTCCAGTTCAACGGTGTCGGTGCGGGCCAGGAACCCGGCGCCGTCAAAGTCGTACAGCCCGATGCGGAGCCGGTGCGGGCGGGGGACCTGTTCCCCGCTGACCGGGTCCGGTGCGTTCTGGCGGATCACCACTGAGGTGTAGGCGCCGTCGTCGTCGGTTTCAGTCTCCGGAACCAGGACAGGCACGCCGGCGGTCTGCAGCCACTGGCGTGCCCAAAGACCCATGTCGCGGCCGGAAGCGTCGGCCAAGGCGGCCAGCAGGTCGTCGAGGGTGGTGTTGCCGAAGGCATGCTCGCGGAAATAGGCACGCGCGGCTTCGATAAACGTCTCGAACCCCACATAGGCCACCAACTGCTTCAGGACTGAGGCGCCCTTGGCGTAGGTAATCCCGTCGAAGTTCTGCTTGGCCGCTTCCAGGTTCGGAATGTCAGCCACGATCGGGTGCGTGGTGGGCAGCTGGTCCTGCACGTAGGCCCAGGCCTTGCGCCGGTTCGCGAAGCTGACCCAGGAATTTGTGAAGTCGGTGGCCCGGTCAACGGCAAGCGCGCCCATGTAGTCGGCGAAGGATTCCTTAAGCCACAGATCGTCCCACCATTTCATGGTCACCAGGTCGCCGAACCACATGTGTGCCATCTCGTGCAGGATGGTGTTGGCCCGGGCTTCATACTGCGCCTCGGTGGCCCGGGAGCGGAAAACATAGGACTCGGTGAACGTGACCAGGCCGGGATTTTCCATGGCGCCGAGGTTGTATTCGGGGACAAAAGCCTGATCGTATTTGCCGAACGGGTACGGGTACGCGAACAGGCGGTGGAAGTAGTCCAGGCCCCGCTTCGTGACCGCAAAAATGTTCTCAGGATCGAAGTGCTCTGCGAGGGAAGCACGGCAGTAAGCGGCAAGCGGCACGTGCAGGTCCGTACCGTCGTCGAGCCGGAGGGACCATTCGTCCTCCGCCCGGTGGTACGGGCCGGCCAGCACAGTGGTGATGTAGGTGGAAATCCGCTGGGTGGGAGCGAATTCCCAGCGGGCCAGGCTACCGCCGTCCAGCTCAGTGCGGGCGGTTTCAACACCATTGGAGGCCACCTGCCAGCCGGCAGGGGCGGTCACCGTAAAGCCGAAGGATGCCTTGAGATCGGGCTGCTCGAAGTCAGCGAAAACCCGCCGGGCATCTGCGGGCTCATACTGCGTGTACAAGTAGGTGCGTCCGTCGGCAGGGTCGCGGAACCGATGCAGGCCCTCACCGCTGCGGCTGTACAGGGCGGTGCCGTCCACGGTGACGGTGTTCTGCGGCTGCAGGGCCGGCAGGTGGATGCGGGAACCCTCCAGTGCTTCGGACAGGTCCAGGTCCTTCCCGTTCAGCACTACGGAGCTGACCCCGCCGTGGATGAAGTCCAGGAAAGTTGCGGCTCCGGGCTCGGAGCAGCTGAAGGCAATGGTGCTCCGGGAGCGGAAGCCTTCAGCATCCGGATCTTCGGCATTGCCCAGATCGAGGTGGACGTCATAGGAGGTCACGGACAACAGGCGGGACCGCAGGGCAGCCTCATCGCGGCTCAGGTTCTGGTTAGGCACCTGCCCATTCAATCACTTCCGCGCCGGTCACCGGCAGCGGCGGGTTTTGCGTGGTGCTTCCACTGCCGCAGCCGTTCCAGTACCGCCGCGCAGGAGACGGACGCCAAGATGATGAAGTACGGCACGTATAGGTAGAGGAAGCGTGCCCTTCCCTCAAAGAACAGAAGGAAGACCAGTAGTCCGAGCAGGCAAATGCGCATGGCGGAAAATTCAGGCCTCAGCAGGTGCCGTGTCCGCAGCAGCAGCGGCACGGCGGCCAGTGCCAGGACGGCAAACCATGTTCCCTGCCAGATGGAGAGCATCCATTGGAAATGCGCACCGGTATTGCCCAAAAGATCCTGGAGGGCACGGTCCGCGCCCAGGTTCGAGAGGAAATCCGCGCCCGTCAGCCGGCCCTCACCCCAGGCAAAGAAGGATCCGTCCCCGGTCACCCAGAGCAGTTTGTCAGCCAGGAATTCTGCGTAGCCGCCGGCACCCATCGCGTCGACCCGTTCGAGGTACGTGTCCAGGCCCGCCTGGAACTTGGCGCTGCTGCCGTGGATCGCCACGGTGTCCTCATAATCGGACTGGTTATAGGAACCGTAATAGGGCCCGTTGGGGCTCTCGGCGGTCTGCGCCCCGACTTTGAGGAAGTGGCCGGGATTCATGGCATCCGGGTTGTTGGAGAGGTCGAAGGCTACCACCGGGGTGTGCTGCATAAAGGCGAAGATGAGCCGGTTGCCGATCAGGAAACTGCCCGCAACCACGGCAACCGCTGCCAGCAGGACGGCGGTGTTCCTCCGGCGGGCGAGCATGCACAGGACGGTTATGCCGGCGGCAATCAAACAGAAGACAACTGTTGGCTTGATGCCCGTTCCTATGGCACCCAGGCCTCCGGCCAGGATCCATAGTGCCGCCTTCAGGTACACCCGCCGGGTGTGGCAGGAGGCCAGCAGCAGGCATAGGACCAGGACCGGGAAAAGCGCTCCCGCAGTGTCCGAGTACAGCACGCCGGCCCATGGCGAGAAGGTCAGGAACACGGCTGCGGGGAGGATGGTCAGGGCGGCCGCCTTCGGACCGGCCAGCATCCGTGCGGCGCAGTAAGTCAGGACGGTGGCAGCAAACAGGACCAGGCTGTTAAGGAATGCCGCGGCCATGGCCAGGTCAGTAAGCCCCAAGGCGAGGACCAGGGCGTAATACGCCGCAAGCAGCAGTGTCAGCAGCAGGTTGTTGGGGTTGATCTGAAAGTACGGAGTCACCGCGGTCAGTGTTCCGCCGGCCAGTCCGGCGGCGGACTCGTGGATCGCGAACACGTCCCAGTCCGGAGGAAGCCGCACGGCGTAGGCCACGCGCATCTGAGCGGCAAACAGTGCCGTCCACACCAGGGCGCCCGCCAGCACCCTCCATGCGCGGTGCCGCCCCGCCAGCCGGGCTGTCCGGCCCACCACCAGGTAGGCGACCGCCGAAAGGACCAGGAAGGCCGCCACAGCGGCCAGCGACCAGCCGGTCCGGTAGCGGGAAAAACCGAAGTGCGGATCAAACAAATTGCCCAGCACTGCCCAGGCGGCGACGGCGCAGAACACCAGTCCGATGCCTGCCGGCCAGGCCTCCGGGCCCCGGAGCACCCGTGGCAGCCACCGAAACCGGCTCTTCTGCTGCGTGTCCCGCTGATGGCTTGCTGCAGCGCGCATGCGCAACCGTAGCTACCGTGCGGGCTCCATGAACAGGGCCTTGGGCCATTTACGCCGCTGCGCCCGCCTAAGTGCCCAGCCCGAATGCCACCGCCAGGCCCAGTCCGGCCACCCAGGCCCAGGCCGCGAGGGCCGCCGCTACGGCCCGGATGCCGGAGGCAAAGAGTGCCTTCACCCGCACGCCGGCGCCAAGCCCGAACAGTGCCGCGGCGAAGAGCAGCTCCTGCAGCACGGCCGCGGCATCCAGCGCGGCAGCGGGCAGCAATCCGGTGGTCCGGACCAGGATCAGCGCCAGGAAGCCCAAGACGAACAGCGGTACCAGGGGCGGCTGTTTGCCGGCCCTGCCATCCCCGCCCGCCTTGCCGGCCTTGCCCGCCCTGCGCGCCAGCAAGCCGGCGGCAGCGGTCATGGGCGCCAGCAGCACTACCCGCGCCAGCTTCACGACGACGGCGGCGGCCAGCGCCGCGGAACCGGCGGTCTGCGCCGTGGCCACCACCTGCCCTACATCGTGCACTGACGCCCCGGCCCAGGTCCCGAAGACTTCCGGGGCGAGGTGCAACAGCGAGCCGGCCAGCGGAAGGGCCGCGATGGCCAGGGTTCCGCACAGCGTGACCAGCGCAATCGGCACCACCGTGTCTTCGGTGCGGGTGCGGCGGACCGCCGCCACGGCACCGATGGCGGATACACCGCAGATCGAGAACCCGGCAGCGATCAGGACCGGTTCCTCACCCGGCAGCCGGAAGAGCCGGCAAATCCCGTACGTACCCGCGAACGCGGCCAGGACCAGGGCCACCACCAACCCCAGGGCGGCCCAGCCCAGTCCGGCAATGTCCACCAGGGAGACCTTCAGGCCCAGGAGCACAATGCCGGTGCGCAGGAACTTCCGGGCAGCCAGGGCCAGCCCGGGCTTCCACGTCCCGGCAGCCTTTGGTGCCGCCCCCGGCAGATTGGCGGCCACCAGCCCCAGCAGCACAGCTGCCGTCAGCACCGGCACAGCGGGCACCAGTGCGGAGATCAGATAGGCGGCGGCGACGGCCGTACCGGCGGCGATGAGTCCGGGGACCAGGGCGGCGCGGCCGGCCGGCGGCTGAGGAACGGGCGGGGGAGGAGCGGAGGATGGCACGGTTACACCCTGCCGCAGTATGCATGCTTTGCCAAAGCGTCCGCCGCCCTGCCCGCGTTGCTACCATGGGTGGCACCATCTTCAAGACCCCTCGGGGGAGCGCCCATGAGTTTGCAGGCCAACGGCAGCGGTCCCGGTGACACTCCTGCCGCCCCAAACGAGCTGTCCGCCCCCTGGCTGTTTACCGCCGGCCAGGTGGCGTCCGCCCTGGGCACCGATCCGGGCGCCGGCCTCGACGCCGGCCAGGTCCGGGAGCGCGCGGAGCGTTACGGTCCCAACCAGCTTGCTGAAGGAAAACGGGTGCCCGTCTGGCGGAAAATCCTCTGGCTCCTGTCCGACCGGCTGACCGTTGTCCTGATCATTGCCGCAGTTGTCAGCGCGGTGGTCTCCCGCGAATGGGAGACGCCGGTGGTGATCCTGCTGGTGATCGTCCTGAACACCGTCCTGAACTACGTGCAGGAGCAGCGAGCCGAGTCCAGCCTGGAGGCGCTGCGCAGTGCATCCGTGGACACCTGCCGGGTGCTGCGCGGGGGAACCCCGGCAACGGTGGAACGAACTGATCTGGTACCCGGCGACGTCGTGCTGCTGGAAGCCGGTGACAGCGTGCCCGCCGACGGGCGGCTGCTCGAAGCCGTGCGGCTGCAGGTGGCCGAGGCCGCGCTGACGGGGGAGTCCAAGCCCGTCAATAAGGGGACAGGAGTGCTGGCGGATCTCCGGCTGCCCCTGGGGGACAGGACCAACCTGCTGTACATGGACACGGACGTCACGCGCGGGCGGGCCGAGCTGCTGGTGACCGGAACCGGCATGGACACCCAGATCGGCACCATCGCCCACCTGCTGGGCAGCACCACCGAGGAAAAAACCACCCTGCAGCGCAGCATCGACCAGTTGGCGAAAGTCCTGACCTACATTGCGTTGGCCGTGGTCGCCCTCGTGTTCGTGCTGGGGCTGCTGCGCGGGGACAGCTGGGAGGACCTGTTCCTGACGGCGGTGTCCCTGGCGGTGGCCACCATCCCGGAGGGACTTACCGCCGTCGTCGCCTTCACTTTGGCGATGGGTGCCTCCCGCCTGGCCGCGCGCGGCGCCATCATCAAGCAGCTGGCAGCAGTGGAGACGCTGGGGAGCACCTCGCAGATCTGCACCGACAAGACCGGCACGCTCACGCTGAACGAAATGACGGTCCGCCGGCTCTATGCTCCGGATGGCCGCCGCTTCCGGGTCACCGGTTCCGGCTACTCCACGGACGGTAAGATCCTCAGCCCGGACGGGCAGCCCGTCCCCGTCCTCACCGAGGCGTACCTGGCGATGGCGCTGTGCAACGACGCGTCGGTGGAGGACGGCCGGCTGACGGGAGACCCCACGGAAGGGGCACTGGTGGTGCTGGCGGAAAAGGGCGGCATCGACGTGGCCGGCGCCCGCGCCACGCACCGGCGCCTTGCCGAGGTGCCCTTCGACTCGGACTACAAGTTCATGGCCACTTTCAACCGGACCTCCGACAGCACCGCCGTGCACTGCAACGTGAAGGGCGCACCCGGCGTGGTCCTTGACCGTGCGGCGTTCCTTATGACCGCGGACGGTCCCGTTCCCCTGGGTCCAGAGGAACGGGCACGCATCAGGCACGACGTCGATGCCCTCGCCACGGCGGGGCTGCGCACCATGGCAGTGGCGGGACGGGTAATGGATGCACCGCTGCCGGCCGGTCCCGAGGCGCTGTCGGCGGAGGCAGCGAACCTGGTGCTGTACGCCGTCGCGGGCATCATGGATCCGCCGCGGCAAGAGGCCGGCGAGGCGATCGCCCGGGCCCACGCCGCAGGCATAGACGTCCGCATGATCACCGGAGACCACTTGGTTACCGCGTCAGCCATCGCCCGGGACCTGGGGATCGGGGGCCGCGCCGTCGCCGGCACAGCCCTCGATGCCATGGATGACGGGCAGCTGCGCGGGGAAGCCCCCGGGCTCGGGGTTCTGGCCCGGGTTTCGCCCGAGCACAAGATCCGCATCGTCAAGGCGCTGCAGGCAGACGGGTACGTGGTTGCCATGACCGGCGACGGCGTCAACGATGCACCGGCACTGAAGCGTGCGGATATCGGCATCGCCATGGGCATCACCGGCACCGACGTGTCCAAGGGTGCGGCGAAGATGATCCTCACCGATGACAATTTCGCCACCATTGTGGCCGCTGTCGAGGAGGGCCGGGGGATCTATGACAACATCCTCAAGTTCGTCCGGTTCCAGCTGACCACTGCGTGGGGGTTCGTGCTGATCTTCCTGGCCGCGGCCACCTTCGGCTTTGGCGGCGGGGCGCCGTTCACTGCCCTGCAGATCCTATGGGTGAACATCATCATGGACGGACCGCCGGCCTTGGCGCTGGGGGTGGACCGTACCGACCCAGAGGTGATGAACAGGCCCCCGCGGCGGGCGGACGAGCCGCTGCTGACCGGGCGGCGGATCGCCGTGCTGACACTGCTGGGCATCGTGATGGCAGCCGGGACCTGCATCGTGCTGGTCGGCGCACCGCACTGGTTCCCCGAAAGTGCCGGCAGCACCAATTTCGCCACCACCATGGCCTTCACCACGTTCGTGTTCTACCAGGTCTTCAACCTGCTCAACGTCCGCTCCGAGACCGGCAGCGTGTTCTCGCTGCGCACCTTCACCAACCGTGCTGTCTGGGTGTCCCTGGCCGCCGTGGTGGTCCTGCAGGTGCTGGTGGTTCAGCTGAGCATCTTCGAGGGATTCTTCGATACCGTTCCGCTCACCTCCGCACAGTGGTTCCTCTGCCTGGCAGTGGGTGCCACTGTGCTGGTGTTCTCGGAGCTCGGCAAGGCGGTGCAGCGGATTGCCGCCCGGCGCCTACCAGGGTGAGGGCTTGTAGTCCTTCAGGAAGACCCCGTACTGGTCCTCACCCTTCTCGCCCATCACAATCGGGTCATACACCCGGGCTGCGCCGTCCACCAGGTCCAGCGGGGCGTGGAAGCCCTCCTCGGCCAGGCGCACCTTGGTGGGGTGGGGGCGCTCGTCCGTAATCCAGCCGGTGTCCACCGCGGTCATCAGGATCCCGTCCGTATCCAGCATTTCCTGGGCACTGGTGCGGGTCAGCATGTTCAATGCGGCCTTGGCCATATTCGTATGCGGGTGCCCGGGGCCCTTGTAGCGCCGGGAGAACTGCCCTTCCATGGCGGAGACGTTCACGATGTACTTGCGCCGGGCGGGCGAGGCTGCCATGGCCGGACGCAGCCGGTTAACCAGCAGGAACGGGGCGGTGACGTTGCACAGCTGGACCTCGAGCATTTCCAGCGGGTCCACCTGGTCCACAACCTGGGTCCAGCTGTTGATCGGCGCAGTGTCCGGCACCAATCCGCCGGCATCGATGGCGGTTCCGGCTTCCATCCGGGCCAGCGAGGAGGAGCCTGCAGTCAGCGCGAGTGAGGTCACGGCGTCGGCGGCCAGCACCGGATGCGCTGCGACCGACCCGGCCAGGGCGGTGGGGTGCGCGTCATAGGTGTGGCCAAAGGTGACCAGCTCCGGCATGGGTCCGTCCGGCAGCGGCGCCAGCTCGGCGTCGGTCAGCGGCCGGTAGGCGTTCGCCGAGCGCCGCACGGTCTGGGCGGCGTTGTTGATCAGGATGTCCAGCGGCCCGGCCTCGGCTACGGATTCGGCCAGGGAGATCACCTGCGCCGGGTCGCGCAGGTCAATGCCCACAATGCGCAGCCGGTGCAGCCAGTCCCCGGAGTCCTCCATGGCCGCAAAACGGCGGGCGGCGTCCTTGGGGAAGCGGGTGGTGATGGTGGTGTGCGCGCCGTCCCGCAGCAGCCGCAGGGCAATGTACATGCCGATTTTCGCCCGACCGCCGGTCAGCAGCGCCCGCTTGCCCGTGAGGTCGGTGCGGGCGTCGCGCTTGGTGTGGCTGAACGCGGCGCACTCGGGGCAGAGCTGGTGGTAGAAGGCATCCACCACGGTGTAGGGCTGCTTGCAGATGTAGCAGTTGCGCGGCTTCAGCAGCGTCCCGGCGGACGGACCATGCGCTGCACTGGTGAGCTGCGCACCGCGGGTCTCGTCATCAATCCGGTCTGCTGCGCCGGTGGCGGTGAGGGCGACGACGGCGCGGTCCGCGTCCGCCACGGCCGAACGCTTCTCGTTCTTCCGGTGCTTCTTCACCGACTTGAACATTTTGGCGGTGGCCCGCCGGACCGCAACGTAGTCGGGGTCTTCCTCATCCAGGACATGGATGGAGGCCAAGACCTTCAGGGCGGTTTCAATATCTTCCGGGCTGAATTCTTCCGGGACTTCTGGGGTGCTCATGTGGACCTTCTGCTCATCGGCCCCGGCGGATACACGGGACCGGCGCATTGGGTGCGCACTTCGAGGATACCGGAGAAGCAGTCCCGTCCCCGTATCGGGCGCGGGGGCACCGGGCGTATCTCACACCCGGTGCCCCCGGAGGCCGGCAGGACCTATTCGGCCGGAGCCTCCACCGGCACCCGCTGGCCCTTGCTCAGCACGGTCAGTCCGGACTCGGTCACAGTGAACCCGCGGCGCAGGTCCAGCTCCCGGTCCACACCCACGGTGGCGCCGGCCGGAATGCGCACGTTCTTATCGATGATCGCGCGGCGGACCACCGCACCCTCACCCACATACACCTTGTCCATCAGCACCGAGTCGGTGACGACGGCGTTGTGGTCCACATAGACGTCCTGCGCCAGCACGGAGCCGGTGACGGTGCCGCCGGAGATCACGGTGCCGTCGGAAACAATCGAATCAAACGCGGTACCGGCCTGCTCCGAGGCGCTGCGCACGAACTTCGCCGGCGGGGAGACGCTCTGCCGGGTGTAGATGGGCCACTTCAGGTTGTACAGGTTGAAGGCGGGCAGCGGCGAGATCAGGTCCATGTTGGCGTCATAGTAGGAGTCCAGGGTGCCTACGTCCCGCCAGTACTGGTGATCACTGCCGGTGGCACCGGGAATCACGTTCTGGGTGAAGTCGTATACGGCCGCGTCCTGCCGCTCCACGAAGTAGGGGATGATGTCCCCGCCCATGTCGTGCTTGGTGATCAGCCGCTCGGCATCGGCCTGCAGGGCTTCGACCAGGGCGTCGGTGTTGAAGACGTAGTTGCCCATGGACGCAAGGAAGCTGCCCGGATCATCCGGCAGCCCGGGGGTGGTCTCGGGCTTCTCCACGAACGCGGAAATCATGCCGGGATTTGCCGGGTCCGTTTCGATGACGCCAAACTGATCCGCCAGATGCAGCGGCTGCCGCACGGCGGCCACGCTGACCGAGGCTCCGGAGGCAATATGCGCCTCAACCATCTGCGAGAAGTCCATTCGGTACACGTGGTCCGCACCGATCACCACGACGATGTCCGGCTGGGCGTCATCGATCAGGTTCATGGACTGGTAGATGGCGTTCGCGCTGCCCAGGAACCAGCTTTTGCCGACGCGCTGCTGCGCCGGAACCGAGGCCACATAGTTCTGCAGCTGCGTGGACAGCCGCCAGGTCTCGGAAATGTGCCGGTCAAGGCTGTGCGACTTGTACTGGGTGAGGACCACTATCTGCAGGTACCCGGAATTCACCAGATTTGACAGTGCGAAGTCGATAAGCCGGTACCGCCCGGCAAAGGGAACCGCGGGTTTTGCGCGGTCCGCCGTCAACGGCATCAGCCGTTTGCCCTCCCCACCTGCAAGGACTACTGCCAGGACCTTCTTAGGCGCCATTGTCTTGAACCTCTTCCGCAAAAAAATAAGTCTACTGACTTCACACTAGATCACACGTTGCCCGGTGCACTACGTTGGTTTAGTGCGAGTAGATATTGTGTCGAAGGAATTCCCGCCGGAAATCTACGGAGGAGCAGGCGTTCACGTCGCCGAGCTTAGCCGTGTCCTGGCCGGAGAAGTAGATCTCCATGTGCATTGTTTCGGGGCCGAACGCCCGGAGGATTTCCATGGAGCGAAAGTAACCGCGTACCCCGTGCCGGCGGAGCTGGACAGCGCCAACCCGGCCGTACAGACCCTGGGTACGGACCTTGAAATCCTGGGCGGGCTGGCCGGCGCCGACCTGGTCCATTCCCACACCTGGTACGCCAACATGGCCGGCCATCTGGGCTCGCTGCTGCACGGCATCCCGCATGTCCTGAGTGCGCACAGCCTGGAGCCCCTGCGGCCGTGGAAGGCCGAACAGCTGGGCGGCGGCTACGCGGTGTCCTCCTGGGTGGAGAAAACCGCCTACGAGGCCGCCGCCGCGATCATCGCCGTCTCCGAGGGCATGCGCCAGGACATCCTGCGCAGCTACCCGGACGTGGATCCGGCCAAGGTCAAGGTGGTCCACAACGGCATTGACGTTGAGCAGTGGCAGCCGGTTATCGACCCCGACGGCGTCCGCTCCTTCGACATTGACCCGGACCGTCCCAGCGTGGTCTTTGTGGGCAGGAACACCCGGCAGAAGGGCGTGCCCTACCTGCTGCGCGCCGCAGCGCTGCTGCCGCCGGAGGTCCAGCTGGTCCTCTGCCTCGGTGCCGCGGATACGCCCGAGCTCGCGGCCGAAACAGCCGCCCTGATTGAGGACCTGCGGCGCACCCGTACCGGCGTCATCGTGATCGAGCGGATGCTGCCGCGGGCCGAGCTGATCCGGATCCTCTCCATTGCCACCGTCTTCGCCTGCCCGTCCGTCTACGAACCGCTGGGCATCGTGAACCTTGAAGCCATGGCCTGCGGCACCGCCGTCGTCGCCAGTGCCACGGGCGGCATCCCGGAGGTGGTCGAGGACGGCGTCACCGGGCTGCTGGTACCCATTGACCAGGTCACCGACGGCACCGGCACCCCGCTGGACCCGGAAGCCTTTGTCCGCGACTTCGCCGCAGCCCTGACTACTGTGGTGGCCGATCCGGACCTGGCCCGCCGCATGGGGGAGGCCGGGCGCCTCCGCGCCACCGACCAGTTCTCCTGGGAATCCATTGCCGAAGCCACCCTGGATGTCTACCGGTCCGTGCTGGCCTAGCCCGGACACGCAAAAAGCCCGGACACGCAAAAGGCGCTGCCGCATTTCTGCGGCAGCGCCTTTGTGTTTTCCGGCGTACTTCGGGCTTACTTCTTCCCGGACTTCTTCGACGCCTTCGAGGCAGCCTTTTCGCGGGCGATCAGCACCTTCTCATCCACCGGAGCGGCACCGCTGGCACGCAGCAGGCGCTGGTATTCCATCGCCTCGTCCTGGCGGGCTTTCTCCGCACCGGAAGCGATCTTGGCGCGCAGGTGCTCCTGGCCGTAGCCGAAGGAATCGACCAGGTCCAGGGCGTGCGGGCGGATCTTGGCCAGCAGGCGGTTGATGTAGGGGCCCAGGGTCCGGGCCCGCTGCGCCGAGAGCCGGCCGTTCATCAGGTACCAGCCCAGGTTCTTTTCGATCAGGCACAGGCCGAACAGGTCGCGGACCCAGGTCATGACCTGGCGCGTGCCGGCGTCGTCAATCCGGTCCAGCGCCCGGGTGAAGCCTTCCCACTGCAGCAGTTCGGCGTGGGCGCGCGCTGCTTCGATCAGGGCGTGCTGGTTCTCGTTGAAGACCGCCGCCCCCTTTTCCTTCGGCATGTTGCGGGCGGCCTTCAGCGCGCCGGCCACCTCGGCGACCATGGTGCTTACCCGGTCAGCCAGCAGGTCATGCTGGGCACGGGGATCACGCAGCGCCACGGCGGACTTCTTCTCCGAACCGGAGTCGGCCACGGTCTGCACAATGCGGCGCAGGCCGGTGCGGTGCACGGTGACGTCGGCGGCCTGGCCCACAACGTAGCGGGCCAGCACGCCGAAGTCGGCGCCGGCAAATTCCTTGGCGTAGTCAGCCAGCAGGCGCTTGGCGACCAGCTGCAGCAGCACCGTGTTGTCACCTTCGAAGGTGGCGTAAATGTCCAGGTCCGCGCGCAGTGCGGTGAACCGGTTCTCGGCAAGGAAACCCGCACCGCCGGTTGCTTCGCGGCATTCCTGCAGCGTGTCCAGGGCATGCCAGGTGGAGAGGGACTTCAGTGCGGCGGCAAGGGTCTCAAGGTCCTGGCGGTCCGCGTCGGTGTCGTGCGCGCCGGAGAAGACGTCGTCGAACTTCTGCAGCAGTTCCTCGTGGGCAAAGGCGGCCGCGAACGTGGTGGCGAGCAGGGGCAGCAGGCGGCGCTGGTGCTGCTGGTAGTCCATCAGCACCTCTTCCTTGATGTCGGATGCACCGTTGAACTGCCGGCGCTCGGTGCCGTACTGGATGGCGGTCTTCAGCGCCATCTTGCTGGCGGCAACGGCCGCACCGTCCAGGGAGACGCGGCCCTGCACCAGGGTGCCGATCATGGTGAAGAAGCGCCGGCCGGGGCTGGCGATGGCGGAGGTGTACGTGCCGTCTTCGGCTACGTCGCCGTACTTGTTGAGCAGGTTGGTCCGGGGGATGCGCACGTTGGAGAAGTGCAGCCGGCCGTTGTCGATGCCGTTCAGTCCGCCCTTGACGCCGTCGTCCTCGCCGCCCACGCCGGGCAGGAAACCGTTGTCATCGCGCAGTTCCACATAGAACGCGTGGACACCGTGGTCCACGCCCTTGGTGATCAGGTGGGCGAACACAACGGCCGCCTTGCCGTGGACGGCACCGTTGCCGATGTAGTCCTTCCAGGCTGCGCGGAACGGCGTGTTGATGATGAATTCCTGCGCTGCGGCGTCGTACTCGGCGGTGGTCGCGATGCTGGCGACATCCGAGCCGTGGCCGGTTTCGGTCATCGCAAAGCAGCCGGGGGTTTCCAGGCTCATGATGCCCGGCAGCCACTTCTCATGGTGTTCCCGGTTGCCCAGGTGCAGGACGGCGGACCCGAACAGGCCCCACTGCACGCCGGCCTTGATCTGCAGCGACGGATCGGCCACCACGAGTTCCTCGAACCCGGCAATGTTGCCGCCGTGGTTGTCCTCGCCGCCCACATACTTGGGGAAGGCACGGTGAACGGCCTTGGTGTCCACCAGGACCTTCAGCTGGCCCATAACCCGTTCGCGGTGCTCGGTGTGGCTCAATCCGGCGGGGGTGTGCAGCTCATCATGGCCGGCAAGCTCGCGGGCCTGCAGGCGGATGTCCGCCCACTTGCCCAGCAGTGCCCGGCCCAGGGAAGCGGTGTCCACCACAGCGGCATCGTTGTCGCTGATGGTGGCGCTGGCCGGCAGCTGGCGTTCGGCGGGGGAAAGTGTTTGCGTCATTGCTTTTCCTTCTTGTGGTGGTGGGGCGTGCTCAGGAAATCCGGGGGAGGGGCGTGTGCCCCTGGTCGTAGCCGATGCCGTCAAAAAGCCAGACGGTCAGCTGCTCGGTCATTTGTTCTTCGGTGGGCTTGTCTTCGCCCGGGGGCGCGGCGATCCAGCGTTCTCCTGCCGCACGGATCATGCCCAGCGCAGCTGTGGGCCAGTACTGCGCGGTGCCGCTGGCCTCCGGCGGCACTTCACGGCCGGCGAGGTAGTGCCGCATGGCCGAATCCATCATTGACGTGATGGTTTCGAAGAAGTGCGAAAGCGTGGTGTCCACTTGCTGGTCCGGGCCGCCCTCGGCCAGCCGGCCGGTGACGAACAGGTACACGTTGGGTGAGGTTTCCGCCATCTGCAGGTACGCCGAGACCATGGCCCGCAGCCCGGAGCGCGGTGAGGAAGCGGTGCGGCCGGCCGCCAGGATTTTCTCCTGCATGCGGGCCACGGCCATTTCGCCCATGGCCTTCTGCAGCCCGGCCTTATCTCCGAAGTAGCGGTAGAACACCGATTTGGAGGTACCGGAGGCCGCCGCGATCTCTTCCATGGAGGCCGAGTAGCCCAGCGAGTGCACGGCACGGCGCGCGGTCTTAATGAGCGTACGGCGGCGTTCGGCCCGGTGCGCTTCCCAGCGAAGCGCGCGGCCGTCACCGGCGGGGGCGGCCGCGGAGGAGTCCTCTAGTGCGTTGTTCACGATACTGAGCGTATCAGGTACGCTGGGTAACAGTAACTACCGTCACACACCCCACCGTGCCACCCAACCCCCAAGCACTCCCAAGGAGAACGACGAATGGCTGCACAGCCCGAACCCCTCACCGCCCGGCCCAACGAGACCGCACCCGCGGTACGCAAGGCCGTGGTGATCGGCGGCAACCGAATCCCCTTCGCCCGTTCAGGCGGAAAGTACACCTACAGCTCCAACCAGGACATGCTCACGGCAGCCCTTGACGGGCTTATTGCCCGCTTCGGCCTGCAGGGCGAGCGGATCGGCGAAGTAGCCGGCGGCGCCGTCCTGAAGCACTCCCGCGATTTCAACCTGACCCGCGAAGCGGTCCTGGGCTCGGCACTGGCGCCTGAGACCCCCGCCTACGATGTCCAGCAGGCCTGCGCCACCGGACTGGAAACAGTGGTCAGCCTGGCCAACAAGATCAAGCTCGGCCAGCTGGAATCCGCTATTGCCGGCGGCGTGGACTCCGCGTCGGACGCCCCTATTGCCGTCAGTGAAGGCCTGCGCCGGGCCCTGCTGGACCTCTCCCGCGCCCGCACCACCAAGCAGAAGCTGGCCGCCGTCGCGAAGATCCGCCCCAAGGACCTGTCCCCGAATGCCCCGTCCACCGGCGAGCCCCGCACCGGCCTGTCCATGGGCGAGCACCAGGCCCTGACCACCGCGCAGTGGAAGATCACCCGCGAGGCACAGGACGAGCTGGCCTACAACAGCCACCGCAATATGGCTGCCGCCTACGACCGCGGCTTCTTCGATGACCTTGTCACCCCGTACCGCGGGCTGTCCAAGGACGCGAACCTGCGTCCGGACACCACCATGGAGAAGCTCGCCAAGCTCAAGCCCGCCTTCGGCAAGTCCCTTGGGGATGCCGCCACCATGACCGCCGGCAACTCCACTCCGCTGACCGACGGTGCCTCCGTGGTGCTGCTGGGCTCGGAGGACTACGCCCGCGAACACGATCTGCCGATGCTCGCGAACATTGTGGACGCCGAAGCCGGCGCCGTGGACTTTGTGCACGGCAAGGACGGACTGCTGATGGCTCCGGCCTTCGCCGTCCCGCGCCTGCTGGCCCGCCACGGCCTCACCTTCGACGACTTCGACTTCTTCGAAATCCACGAGGCCTTCGCCGGCACGGTGCTCTCAACCCTGGCCGCTTGGGAAGACGAAGAGTTCTGCCGCACCCGCCTGGGCCTGGATGCAACACTGGGCAGCATCGACCGCAGCAAGCTCAACATCAACGGTTCCTCGCTGGCCGCCGGCCACCCCTTCGCTGCCACCGGCGGACGCATTGTGGCCTCGCTGGCCAAGATGCTCCATGAAAAGGGTTCGGGCCGCGGCCTTATTTCGATCTGCGCTGCCGGCGGGCAGGGCCTCGTCGCGATCCTGGAGGCGCGCTAGCCATGACTGATACCTACCTCAAGCTGGTCAATACCGGCTTCACCAAAGACCTGTCCAAGAAGCTCGGCCTGCCCCGGCCGGCCATCCTGCGCCGCTTCGACCCGGCCAAGCCGCTGGTACCGGGGCCGGTGCTGGTGCTCGGCAAGGGCGAAACCGCGGATGACCTCTCACAGCTGCTGCTTGCCTGGGACCAGGACGTACGCCGGCATGCCACTCCGAAGGAAAAGCTCGGCGCCATCCTGATTGTCCTGGATGATGCCGCCGATCCCACCGATTTGGCCGAACCCACATTGGCGGCAGGCGCCGCCCTGCGCGACCTCGCCCCGGGCGGACGGGTGCTCACAGTGTCCCGGCCCGCAGCAGAAGCGCAGGATCCGGCCGCCGCCGCCGCCCGCCAGGGCATTGACGGTACGTTGCGTTCCATCGCGCATGAACTGCGCGGCGGTGCCACCGCCAACGGCATCGTGCTCGCCAACGGCGTGCAGGCGTCGGCCCCCTCAGTGGCCGCTGCCCTGCGTTTCCTCCTCTCGGGCAAAAGCGCCTACGTCAGCGGCCAGTTCATCACCGTCGGCTCCGACGCAGGCTCGCTGCCGGCGGATTGGAACGCACCCCTGGCCGGCAAGGTGGCCGTGGTAACCGGTGCCGCCCGCGGCATCGGCGCAGCCATTGCCAAGGTGCTGCACCGCGACGGCGCCACCGTGATTGTGGTGGACGTGCCGGCCGCCGGCGAACAGCTGGCCAAGGTCGCCAACGAAATCGGCGGCACCGCGCTGCAGGTGGACATCACCCGCGATGACGCGGCAGAGCGCATCCTTGCCCATGCCGTCGAGCGCTACGGGCACCTGGACATCGTGATCCACAATGCCGGGATCACCCGCGACAAGCTGCTGGCCAACATGGACGAAGCCCGCTGGGGTTCGGTCATCGCCGTCAATATCGCCTCCCAGCTGCGCATGAACCAGGCCTTCCTGGCCTCCAGCGGCTTCAGCCCCGAGGGCCGGATCGTGTCGCTGGCTTCCACCAGCGGTATTGCCGGCAACCGCGGCCAGACGAACTACGCCGCTTCCAAGGGCGGCGTCATCGGCATGGTCCGGGCCACCGCACCCCTGCTGGCTCCGCGCGGCGGGTCCATCAATGCCGTCGCTCCGGGGTTTATCGAAACGGACATGACTGCTGCTATTCCGGCCCTGACCAGGCAGGTGGCACGCCGCCTGTCCAGCCTGCAGCAGGGCGGCCTGCCGGTGGATGTGGCCGAAACCATTTCCTTCCTGGCTTCGGACTCCGCGGCCGGGGTCAACGGCCAGGTGGTCCGGGTATGCGGGCAGAACATGGTGGGCGCATGAGCTCCACCCAGCTGCGTGAAATCCCGGCCCTCGGCAAGCTTTATGCCGGCGCACTGGGCAGTGCCGCCAAGGCCAGGATGTCCTCCGCCAAAGGCAGCACGACGCTGCCGGCGGACCGGCACGTGGTGTCCGGCGCCGCCGTCGACCTGGCAAAGCTGACCGACTTCCAGCGCCTGATCCTGCACAGTGCCACGGATTACCTGCCCACCGGTTACGTGCACACCTTCGCGTTCCCGGTGGCCATGAGCCTCATGGCGCGCGATGACTTTCCGCTGCCCCTGCTGGGCATGGTGCACCTGCGCAACGTGGTCCAGCATTACCGTCCAATCCACTACAGCGAGCCGCTGACGGTCACCGCCTGGGCAGAGAACCTGGGCGGACACCGGTCCGGCACCTCTGTGGAGCTGGTAGCCGAGGTTACGGGGGCGGACGGCGAAGTGCTGTGGCGCGGGCGTTCCACCTACTTGGCGAAAGGTGTTTTCCTTCCCAAGACGGACCGGCCCGGCGAGTCCGCGGGGCGGCCCGAGTTCGTTCCGCCCCTGCCTACCGCCATGTGGCGGCTGGGTGCCGACGCGGGCCGCAACTATGCCCGCGTTTCCGGGGACTTCAACCCGATCCACCTGAGCCGCCTGTCCGCCAAGGCGCTGGGCATGAAGCGGTCCCTGGCCCACGGCATGTACCTGGCCTCGCGGGTGGTTTCAGATGCGGTGCAGACTCAGGAGGGCCCCTTCGAGTGGACCATCGACTTTGAGTCCCCGGTGTTCCTGCCGGCCACTGTTGCAGTGTCGATCCACGACGACGAGGCGGGCAGCAGCTGGGCCGGTTCCACCTTCACGGGCTGGAATCCGCGCTCGATGCGCCGGCACTTCGCCGGCACCGTCCGTCCGCTGGAGGCAGCCGCCCCCGGGGACGGGTTCGCTGCCGCCACCCGGGCCTGATTGGCCGGGCCTGGCTTCCCCAGGCTCCGCAGTACTTCCCAGCAGCACCCCGGGCCCCGTCGGCCTCCGCAGCAGCGGAGCTCGGTGGGGCCCGTCCCGTCCCGCAGCAATCCGGCACTTCCCCAACTGCTAAGGTTCCTCCCATGATTGATGCCGCCTCCCTGTTGGTTACCGCCAAGGAACTGGATGCCGCGGATCCCCTCGCGGGTTACCGGGACCGCTTCCTTCCGGCCGGGGAGGTGAGCGCGTATCTTGACGGCAACTCCCTGGGCCGGCCGCTCCGGGGGACCGCCGAACACCTGCAGGACTTTGTCACCGGACAGTGGGCCCAGCGGCTGATCCGCGGCTGGGACGAGGAGTGGCTGGAGCTTCCCGGGCGGATTGGCGACGAACTGGGGGCGGTGGCGCTGGGTGCGGCACCGGGCCAGTGCATCGTGGCGGATTCCACCACCGTGCTGCTGTACAAGCTGGCCCGGGCGGCCGTCGCCGCCCGGCCGGGCCGAACCGAGATCCTGCTCGATGCCGACAACTTCCCTACGGACCGGTACGTACTGGAGGGGGTTGCCCGCGAGTGCGGGCTGACCCTGCGCTGGGTGCGCGCGGATTACGACGGCGGAGTCAGCGCCGAAGCCGTGGCCGAGGCCGTGGGCCCGCATACCGCGCTGGCCGTCTTCAGCCACGTTGCCTACCGCTCCGGCTACCTCGCCGATGCCGCAGCCATTTCCGCGCTGGTGCACGACGCCGGCGGGCTGGTGCTGTGGGACCTGTGCCACTCCGCCGGCGCGGTCCCTGCCGAGCTGGACGCGTGGGGTGTGGATTACGCCGTCGGCTGCAGCTACAAGTACCTCAACGGCGGCCCGGGCGCACCTGCCTGGGGTTACGTCGCCGCCCGCCACCAGGCGGAGTTCACCCAGCCCATCCAGGGCTGGCTCGGCTCCGACGACCCGTTCGGGATGGCGCCGGGGTACGTCCCGGCAAGCGGCATCCGGCGCCTGGTCTCCGGCACCCCGCCCATTCTGGGCATGCTTGCCATGCAGGACATGGTGGCCCTGATCCGCGAGGCCGGCATGGAAGCCGTCCGGGCAAAGTCGCAGGCGCTGACCGAATACGCCGTTGCCGCTGTGGACGCACTGCTGGCACCGCGCGGCGTCGTGCTGGCCTCGCCGCGCGATCCGGAACGCCGCGGCAGCCACATCACCATTGACCATCCCGCGTTCAAGGCGGTCACCGCCGCCCTGTGGGAGCAGGGGGTCATTCCGGACTACCGCAATCCCGACGGCATCCGCATCGGCCTGTCTCCGCTGTCCACGTCCTTCGCGGAGACCTTCACCGGAATCGAAGCGGTGCTGGCCAGGCTGTAGCTCACGCCTGCCCTGCCTTCACCGCCAGGACCGGGCAGTCCGCTTCAAGGAGCACCCGCTGGGCCGTACTGCCGAGGAACAGTTTCCCCACCGGTGTCCGGTGCCGGATGCCCAGCACCACAAGCTGGGCGCCATGGCCCTCGGCGGCCTTCAGGATCTCTTCCGACGCGTCAAAGTCACCCACCGGATGCAGCAGGGTATGCGGCAGCCGGCTTTCCTGCAGGACCGTGGCCAGCTCCTGCAGGTAGCCGGGGGATTCGCCCGGGTCCCGGGCCCCGCGGGTGCTCTCCACGTTCACCACTACCAGCCCCATGGCCAGTTCCCGGGCTGCCCGCACCCCGGCACGCAGTGCTGTTTCCCCCTCCGGTGTGGGTACATATCCGACGACGACGGTCATGGTCTCCTTCTTCCTGGCGGTTCTTCGCCGGCCGCGTGCCGCCGGCGAAGCATCAACTGAGCTGGGACGGGTCGCTGAAGCGGGTTTTGCGGGCCTTGACGGCGCGGTTCCAGAACCAGGTCAGTACCCAAAGGACCAGGCCCAGGAGCAGCAGGATGCCCGCGATGCGGTACTCCACAGCATCCTGGGCCCACGGACCCACCAGGAAGGCACAGGTGATGGCACCGATGAAGGGCATCACGGTGGGGGAGCGGAAGTGCGGCCGGTCAATCGGCGTACGGCGCAGCACGATGCAGGCGATGTTGACCACCGTGAAGACACCCAGCAGGAGCAGGGCGGTGGTCCCGCCAAGCGCAGTGACCGTTCCCTTGCCCATGAAGTTGGTGACCACAATGATCAGCCCAACTGCGATCGCCGTCGTAAACACAATCGCTGCCCACGGGGTCCGCCGTCCCGGCAGCACCAGCGACAGCCCGCGCGGCAGGACGTCCTGCCGGGCCATGCCGTACAGCAGGCGGCTGGCCATCAGCATGTTGATCAGGGCGGTGTTGGCCACGGCGAAGATGGACAGGAACGGGTAGACCGCGTCGACGGGCAGGTTGGGGGCGCCGGCGCGCACCACTTCGAGCAGCGGCGTGGCACTTTCGGACAGCTGTCCCACCGGCACCACGGCCACGGCTGCGATGGACACCAACAGGTATACGGAGACGGTGATGCTCAGGCCGGTCAGCATTACCTTGGGGAAGATCCGTACGGGGTCATGGGTTTCCTCGGCCATGTTCACTGAGTCCTCGAACCCGACCATGGAGAAAAACGCCAGCGAGGTTGCGCCCGTGAGGGCCAGGAAAACACTTTTGCCCGCTTCGGTTTCAAACACGACCACCCGGGAGAAGTCGGCGTTTCCCTGCCCCATGGCCCAGAACCCGATCAGGATGACAATCAGCAGGCCGGTCAGCTCGATGGCAGTCAGCACAATGTTGAACTTCACGCTTTCGGCCGCACCCCGGAGGTTGACGGCCGCCAGCAGCAGCATGAAGATCACCGCCACCCAGGTGACGCCGGCCTGCCCCCAGCCCAGATGGAACCCGACCATGAAGTTTTCAGCCAGGAACTTGGAAGCGGTCGAGGCCGAGGTGATCCCGGAACAGAGGACCGCGAAGGTCACGAGGAACGTCAGGAAATGCACGCCGAAGGCTTTATGCGTGTACAGGGCGGCTCCGGCGGCCTGCGGATACTTGGTGACCAGTTCCAGATAGGACAGGGCGGTAATGGTGGCCACCGCGAAGGCCAGCAGGATGGGCGCCCACGCCGCGCCCCCGATTTCCCCGGCCACTTGGCCGGTCAGGGCATAAACGCCAGTGCCGAGGATGTCGCCCACAATGAAAAGCAGCAGCAGTTTCGTGCCCATGACCCGTTTGAGTTCGGTCCGGTCCGTTTCAGACTTGATATCGGCCATGTCTGCCCTCCCGGACAATCGGTCCAAACCACGTTGCTCGGTATTGTGCGCGGTGGCACCCGATAAAGGCAACGGGGGCGTCGTTCAGTGGACGCCGTTCAGTGGGCGGCTTCGGGAATTACCCGCACCGCACCAATCCGCCGCCTGCGCACGCCCAGTACCTCCAACCGGCAGCCGGGCCCTTGGACAGTGTCGCCGGGGCGGGCCATCCGGCCCAGTTGTTCGAGGATGTAGCCGGCAAGTGTCTCGTACTGCCCCTCCGGCAGTGCGACGCCGGTGAGCCGCTCGAACTCCTGGAGGATCAGCGCACCGTCCACCACCAGCTGGCCCTTCTCGCGCCGGTAACGGTCCTCCGGGTCCCGGCCGGTGTCGTATTCGTCGTAGATTTCGCCCACGAGTTCCTCGATCAGGTCCTCCAAGGTGATGATCCCGTCCGTACCGCCGTATTCGTCGGCCACAACGGCTATGTGGCTGTTTTCCCGCCGCATCCGGGTCAGGGAGGGCAGCACCGTGGCCGTGCCGGGTACAAACAGGATGGGCCGCAGGATCTGCGCCACGGTGCGCACGTCCCGTTCCGGGTCCTGCGGATCCGGCATCAGGTCACGGACGTGGATGAACCCGGCGACGTCGTCCACGGACCCGCTGATGACCGGGTACCTCGAGTACGGCAGTTCGCGCACCTGTTCCCGGGCCTGCTCCAGCGACAGGTCCGCGCGGAGGAAAACCACTTCGGTGCGCGGACGCATCACTTCCTGCACCAACCGCGTACCGGCTCCGAACACATCGGACAGGATCCGCCTGCTGTCCTCGGCAAGCATGGGACTGGCTGCCACCATGTCCCAAAGTTCCTGGCTGCTCACCGGTACCGTCTTCACGTTGGGGTTGCCGCCCAGCAGGCGCACCACGGTATCGGTGGAGACCGAGAGGAACCGGATTACCGGGCGCATCAGCACCGCGAACAGGTTCAGTGCGGGCGAAAGGATCCTGGCGAACCGTACCGCGTTCTGCATGGCCAGGCGCTTGGGTACCAGTTCCGAAAGCACCAGGGACAGGTAGGCCACGAACAGGGTCAGCACAATAAAGGCCGTAGTGTCAGCGGCCGCCTCGGACAGTCCCCACCGGCGCAGCAGCGGCACCACCGCCGGTGCCAGGGCGGAAGCGCCGTAGGCCGCTGAGAAGAAACCGGTGAGCGTCACGCCTATCTGGATGGCGGAGAGGAAAAGATTCGGGTTGCGGGCCAGACGCGCGGTGCGCGCCCCCTGCCGGCCACTGCGTTCAATGCCGCTGATCTGGCTTTCCCGCAGGGACACCAGGGCCATTTCAGCACCCGCAAAAACTCCGCCCAGCAGGATGAAGAACACAACCAGCAGGAGATTGAAAACCGCGCCGCCGTCCATGGCATCGAGGGTACCGGTGCGGTCATCCGGGCAACACGCCCCGCAGCGGCCCTGCGATGATTGACCCGCAAACGGAACGGATACTGTTCCGTTCCCGGCACCTAGCATCCAAGCCGTTCGTCCAGTGGTGCCGAACATCACATCAACATGCTTTTCACGGCCAACAAAAAACCCCCGGAATCGAAAGATTCCGGGGGTTTGTCTGTGCGCGGAGGGGGACTTGAACCCCCACCCTCGTTAGAGGACTAGCACCTCAAGCTAGCGCGTCTGCCATTCCGCCACCCGCGCTTGGGTGATCTCCACAGGTTCCGGTGTTGTTCAAAACCTGTGGAAGCAACGGGAAAAACTCTAACACGGTTTCGCACCGAACAACGAATCGACCCAAGCCGCAGGCAGGTTGGGTGTCGCCGGAAGGCGAAATGCGGCGCACCTCACGCCCTCTCTGGCTAAGCTGGCAGCACAGCTTACCGAAGGGGACACCATGCCTGAAGACGCCCGCTCCAATTCCTCCGCCGGGGACGACTCCCGTGCAGTCCGGTCCGGCGCAGCAGTACGCGCCGAAGACGAGGTGGCCCGGATCTGCCGGGAGCTGATCCGGTTCGACACCTCCAACTTCGGCGACAACTCCGGACCGGGGGAGCGCGCCGCGGCTGAATACACGGCCGGGCTGATCGAGGAAGCCGGGCTCTCGGCGGATCTCTTTGAGTCCGCGCCCGGCCGCGCGTCGGTGGTGACCCGGATGGAGGGCAGTGATTCATCCCTGCCCGCCCTGGTGGTGCACGGGCACCTGGATGTGGTGCCGGCACAGAAACAGGATTGGAGCGTGGACCCGTTCAGCGGCGAAGAGCGCGACGGGTTGATCTGGGGCCGCGGTGCCGTGGACATGAAGGACATGGACGCCATGATCCTGTCCGTGATGCGTTCCATGGCGGCCACGGGCACCAAGCCCCGCCGGGACATTGTTTTCGCGTTCTTCGCTGACGAGGAAGCCGGCGGTGACTACGGCGCACGCTGGGCGGTGGAACACCGGCCGGAACTGTTCGACGGCGCCACGGAGGCTATCTCCGAGGTGGGCGGCTTCTCGGCCACCATCGGCGGCCGGCGGACCTATCTGCTGCAGACGGCGGAGAAGGGCATCTCCTGGCTCCGGCTGGTGGCCCACGGGCGCGCCGGGCACGGCTCCCAGATCAACACCGACAACGCCGTGACGCGGCTGGCGCGCGCCGTCGCCAATATCGGCAGCCACCCCTGGCCCATTGAGCTGACGGACACCACGCGGGCCTTCCTTGACGGTGTGACGGAACTGACCGGCGTCGAGTTCGATCCGGACAACCCGGACCGCATCCTGGCTGAACTGGGCACCGTGGCGCGTTTTGTGGGTGCCACCTTGCAGAACACCTCCAACCCCACCGTGCTGAAGGCCGGTTACAAGCACAACGTCATTCCCGGGACTGCCGAGGCGCTGATTGATGCGCGCACGTTGCCCGGGCAGGAGGAACAGGTGCTGGCCACCATCCGGGAACTGGCCGGCGACGGCATTGATATCAGCTATGAGCACCAGGACGTGTCCCTGGAGGTGCCGTTCAAGGGCAACCTGGTGGACTCCATGGTCGGTGCGTTGCAGGCCGAGGATCCCGGCGCGCCCGTGCTTCCCTACACACTCTCGGGCGGCACGGACAACAAGTCCCTCAGCCGGCTGGGCATCACGGGCTACGGTTTCGCCCCGCTCCGCCTGCCCGAGGACCTGGATTTCACCGGCATGTTCCACGGCGTGGACGAGCGGGTGCCGGTGGATTCACTCAAGTTCGGCACCCGGGTCCTGTCGCGGCTGCTCACAAGTTACTAAACGCACCCGGTTACTGACCCAACAAGGAGAACCCCTGTGCCCGCCACCGACATCCTCACCCCGGATCTGCTTGAGCGCCTGCGGTCCCGCGCCGCAGGCTACGACGAAACCAACAGCTTCTTCACCGAAGACCTGGAAGAGCTGCGGGCAGCAGGGTATCTCGCCCTGTTCACGCCGGTAGCCGAGGGCGGGGCGGGACTGGGCTTTCCCGACGTCGTTGCCAGCCAGCGCATGCTGGCGGCAGCAGCCCCGGCCACCGCGCTGGCCGTGAACATGCACCAGGTCTGGTGCGGAGTAGCCCACTTGCTGGCCCGGCAGGGCGATGACTCCCTGGCCTTTGTCCTGAAGGAAGCGGCAGCGGGGGAGCTGTTTGCCTTTGGCGTCTCCGAGCCCGGCAATCCCGCCGTGCTCTTTGACTCCCACACAGCGGCACGGCCCACGGGGGACGGCGGCTACGCCTTCACGGGCACCAAGATCTTCACCAGCCTTTCCCCGGCGTGGACCAGGCTGGGCATCTTCGGGAAGGACACCTCCGCCCCGGAAGACCCGCGGCTGGTTTTCGGCTTCGCGGACCGGGGGACCGCAGGAATCACCATCGCCGATGACTGGAACACCATGGGCATGCGGGCCAGCCAGTCCTGCACCACACGGTTGGATGACGCGATGGTACCGGCAGCCCGGATGGTCCGCACGACGCCGGTGGGCCCGCACCGCGACGCGTTCGTCTTCGGCATCTTCAGCCTTTTCGAGACGCTGCTGTCCGCGGTCTACACGGGGATCGGGGACCGCGCCGTGCAGCTGGCCGCTGACGCAGCCCGCGGCCGCCGCTCACCGGACGGCGTTCCGGCGTCGGCTGATCCGGACACCCGGTGGAAGGTTGCCGACGCCGCGTTGCGGATGGACGGCGCAGGCTTGGAGCTGGACGCCGTCTCCCGGGACCTGGAAGAGGGCACGGACCACGGCAGCTACTGGTTCCCGCTGCTCTCGGGCCTGAAGTACCGCAGCACCGAAACCGCCCGCGGCGTCGTTGAAACCGCCATGCGGGTGGCGGGCGGCCGGAGCTACTCCCGGGGACAGGAGCTGGAGCGCTTGTACCGGGATGTACTGGCGGGCATGTTCCATCCCTCGAGCGAGGACTCGGTGCATGCCTCCGTGGCCAATGCCGTCCTGGGCCCGGTGGAGTAGGCCCTAGGCGGTCCGCTGGACTCGCAGGATTCTTCGGCGCAGCCAGAACCGCCGTCCGCCGCCGCTGTAGATGCGGCTGCGGTGCAGTTCCCACTTGCCGTACTCGGCGTGTTCAATCAGGCGGCGCCGGGCTTCGGGCAGGGATTCGGTGGGCTCAACAGAGACCACCAGGTATTCATAGTCCCGGGTGTTTTCGCGCCGGCGGGAGACATCTGGTGCAAGAATTTGTTCGCGCATTTCCCTCCAATTTTGCCTACTTTACCGCTAACGTCTAGGGAATGAGCATAGATCCGCGCATCGCGCTCCAGTCCCTGGTCACGGCCTTCGAGGAGCACCTTGCGGCGGCTGCCAGCCGCCGCGGCGAAAAGGATCCCGTCGTCGAGAGCGCGTACCTCGCGATCGCCGATGCCTTCGAAGTCTACGAGGAAGTGCTCTATGACGCCTACGGGGAGGTCACCCCGCTGGAAATCTACGAAGACGACGAAGACGACTACGAGGCCCTCGAGGACGACACGGACCCGATCACGCCGGACGGGATTCCCGGGGATGACGGGAATGAAAACGGCAATCCGCTGGGGCGCCCGGCCAGCCGCTGACCGCACCGCAGTGCCCGGGAGACGCCCTCCGGTGCCATAGAGTCTTAGTGTGAATTGGTTTGAAGCGATCTTCCTGGGTCTGGTCCAGGGCCTGACAGAGTTCCTGCCCATCTCCTCCAGCGCGCACCTGCGCATTGTGGGGGAACTGCTGCCCGGTGCCGGGGATCCGGGGGCGGCGTTCACCGCCATCACCCAGCTGGGCACCGAGACGGCCGTGGCCGTGTACTTCTGGAAGGACATTGTCCGGATCATCAAGTCCTGGTTCGGTTCCCTCACCGGCAGGGTGCCCCGCAGCGATCCCGATGCGCGCATGGGCTGGCTCATCATTATCGGCACCATCCCGATCGTGGTGCTGGGCCTGCTTTTCCAGGACCAGATCGAAAGCACGTTCCGGAGCCTGTGGCTTGTGGCCACCATGCTCATTGTCTTCGGCATCATCCTGGCCATCGCCGACGCCGTCGGACGCCAGCAGCGCTCCCTGGACCAGCTCAGTTACAAGCACGGCATCCTCTACGGGTTCGCCCAGGCGCTGGCCCTGATTCCCGGCGTCTCCCGCTCAGGCGGAACCATCACGGCGGGGCTGCTGATGGGTTACACCCGCGAAGCCGCGGCCCGCTACGCCTTCCTCCTGGCCATTCCCGCCGTCTTCGGCAGCGGACTGTTCCAGCTGGTGAAGGCGCTGGATGAGCCGATGCCGTACTCGGCGGCCCAGACCGGCGCTGCCACCGTTGTCGCTTTCGTTGTGGGATTCGTCATCATCGGCTGGTTCCTTCGCTACGTCTCGACCCGCAGCTACAGTCTTTTCGTCTGGTACCGCATCCTGCTGGGCGTGCTGATCTACCTGCTTCTCGGCTTCGGCTTTATTGCCGCCTGACGGCCGCCCGGCCGGTCCGGGACCGTCAGCGGCCGGAGGCCGCGCCCAGTAGAGTTGATAGCGTGATTGCCTGGAAATCCCCCTCCCTGCCCACTCTGCCCGGTACGTCGACCAACGTCCGCCTCTACGACACCGCCGCGCAGGCGCCGGTGACCGTGCAGCCGGATTCAGACGCGAGCATGTACGTCTGCGGGATCACCCCCTACGACGCGACCCATATGGGCCATGCCTCCACCTACGTTGCGTTCGACCTGCTGAACCGCCAGTGGCGCGACGCCGGATACACCGTCCGGTACGTGCAGAACGTCACCGACGTCGACGATCCGCTGCTGGAACGCGCCAACGCCACCGGTGCCGACTGGCGCAAGCTGGCCCAGGAGCAGACCCAGCTCTTCCGGGATGACATGGAGGCCCTGAACGTTTTGGCCCCGGACCACTACATTGGTGCCGTCGAGGCCGTGGAGTGGATTGTTCCGGTGGTGGAGGACCTGATGGACCGCGGACTGGCCTACCGGGTTCCCGGAACCGCGGGGGAGCCCGACGGCGATCTGTACTTCGACGTCGACGCCGCCTCCCGGCTCGCCCAGGAAGACCCCGATGCGTGGTGGCTTGGCCAGGTCTCGCACCTGAACCGCGAAGCCATGCTTCCGGTGTTCGCCGAACGGGGCGGAGATCCGGACCGTCCGGGCAAGCGCAACGCCCTGGATCCGCTGCTGTGGCGCCAGGCCCGGACCGGGGAACCGTCCTGGGACGGCGGGCGGCTGGGCCAGGGCCGGCCCGGCTGGCACATTGAGTGTTCGGTCATTGCCCAGCGGTTCCTGCCCCGCCCGTTCACGGTTCAGGCCGGCGGCTCGGACCTGGTGTTCCCGCACCACGAAATGAGTGCCGGGCACGCCTACGCCAGTGCCGGAACCCCGCTGGCCTCCCACTATGCGCACGCGGGCATGGTGGGCCTGGACGGCGAGAAAATGAGCAAGTCCCTGGGCAACCTGGTCCTGGTTTCGCGTCTGCGCGCCGAGGGGGTGGAACCGGCAGCCATCCGCCTGGTCCTGCTCTCCCACCACTACCGCACCGACTGGTTCTGGACCGAAGATCAGCTGCGGTCGGCGGAGGAACGCCTCAGCCGCTGGCGGCACGCACTGGAGTTCACGGACGAGAGTGCGGCCGAAGGCCTGCTCGCACGGATCCGCGAAGCACTGGCCGATGACCTTAATGCCCCTGCCGCACTCCAGGCCGCCGACGCCTGGGCCGCGGCGGCACTGGCCACCGTCCCTGCGGGGACACCGGCCGGGGGAGAGCTGGTCTCCGCCGCACTGGATGCCCTGCTGGGCATCCGCCTCTAGCGCAGGTCAGTCCCGCCGGCGCCGCTTCAGGTAACGCTCGAACTCGCGGGCAATGGATTCACCGCTGGCCTCGGGGAGCTCGGCGGTGTCCTTGGCCTCTTCCAGCTGGCGGACGTAGGCGGCCACTTCGGGGTCCTCGGTGGCCAGCTCGTCCACCCCGCGTTCCCACGCCTCGGCCTCTTCGGTGATCAGGCGGGTGTCCAGGGGAACCTGCAGGAGCTCTTCGATCCGGTTGAGCAGTGCCAGCTGCGCCTTGGGTGAGGGAGCCTGCCCCACATAGTGGGGCACGGCCGCCCACAGCGAGACGGAGGGAATGTCCGCGAGGTTTGCCATCTCCGAGACCACGCCCACAATGCCGATGGGTCCCTCGTAGGCGGACTCCTCCAGGCTCAGGCTTTCCTGCAGGTCCGGTTCCTCGCAGGTGGCCGTTACCGGGATGGGACGCGAGTGCGGCACATCGGCCAGCAGTGCGCCGGCAAGCACTATGCAGTCCACGTCCAGTTCCTTGGCTAAGGCAATAAGTTCGGCGGTGTAGGCCCGCCACTTATAGGAGGGCTCCACCCCGGTCACGAAGATGACGTCAAGGTTGCTGTCCGGGACCTCGGCGCGGGAGATCCGGGTGGTCGGCCACTTGATCCGGTGACCGCCGGAGGCCGTTCGCTTGATGGCCGGCCGGGTGAACTGGAAGTCGTAGTACTCATCGGCGTCGATACTGGCAATTTTTTCGCTGTCCCAGTGCCGGTGGAGGAATTTCAGCGCGTCCGAGGCAGCTTCACCTGCATCGTTCCAGCCCTCGAACGCCGCCAGCATCACGGTGACGCGTTCGGGGGAAGTCTCATCGCCAAAAAAGTCCTGCAGCCCGGTTGCCGGGAAGCCGTCGGTAGTGCTCACATGATCACACTATGCCCCGTTTCACCCTGTGTCAGGACCGGGTCAGGGCGCTTCGCGCAGAGCAAAAGAAACGCCGGTCCGCGCCGCCCCTTAGACTTAGGGCATGCCCACACTTCCCGCAGACCATTCCGCCCGCAGCCATGCCGCCCCGACCCTGCAGGCCGTGTTCTGGGATATGGACGGCACCCTCGTTGACACAGAGCCCTACTGGATCGCCGCCGAAAAAGACCTCACGGCCGCTTACGGCATCGAGTGGACCGAAGCGCAGGCGGAGGCCATGGTGGGCCAGGCCCTTGAATTCTCAGCCGGAATGCTCCGCAACGCCGGCGTGCCCCTGGCTGTGCGGGAGATCATCGACCGGCTGATCGGGCAGGTCACCGAGCAGGTCCGCCTCGCTGTACCCTGGCGGCCCGGCGCGCGTGAGCTGCTGGCAGAACTGCGCCAGGCGGATATTCCCTGCGCCATGGTGACCATGTCCGAACCCGTCCTGGCCCGGGAAATTGTCCGGGCCCTGCCGGCAGGCACCTTCGATGTGGTGGTCACCGGAGACATGGTCAGCGCAGGCAAGCCGGACCCCGAGCCCTACCAGCTGGCCTTCGACACCATGGCGGCAGCCCTTCCCGGACTGGAGAAAACCGGCATCGTGGCCGTCGAAGACTCCCTGCCCGGTGCCGCCTCCGCACAGGCGGCCGGACTTTCCACACTGGGAGTACCCAACTTCGTACCGCTGCCGGCAGGGACCGTCCGGCATGAATGGGACACCCTGGCCGGGCGCGGCATCCGCGACCTGCTGCTCCTGCTTTCGGGTCCCGTTCCGGAGCCCGCCAGGTGAGCAGCAGCGGGCCCGGCGGCACCGCCCGCCGGGAAGGCATCGCGCTGGGCAGCATTGCCGGGGTGCCGATCATCCTGGCCTATTCCTGGTTCCTGGTTGCCGCGCTTATTGTGGCCGTGTTCGGGCCCCAGGTGCGGCAGTTCTTCCCGAACCTCGGGACCGGCGCCTACGCTGTTGCCTTTGGCTACGCCATCCTGCTCCTGCTGTCGGTACTCGCGCACGAGGTTGCCCACGCACTCATTGCGCGTGCCTACCGCTGGCCCACCACGAAGATCGTCTTGACCCTGTGGGGCGGACACACCCAGTTCGGTGACCTTCGCTCCACACCGGGCAGGTCCCTGCTGGTGGCGCTGGCCGGACCGGCTGCGAATTTCCTGCTGGCCCTGGCCGGCTACGGGGTACTGAGGATCCTTCCCTCCGGCACGGTGGGCTGGCTGGTCGCAGCCGTTTTCACCTACGCCAACCTCCTCGTGGCCGTTTTCAACGTCCTTCCGGGCCTGCCGCTGGACGGCGGCCGGATTGTGGAAAGCGCCGTCTGGAAAGCCACCGGCTCGCAGGAACGGGGCACGATTGCGGCAGGCTGGGCCGGCCGGATCATTGTTGTCCTGATCCTGGGGCTGCTGTTCATTCCGCCCTATATGCGCGGCGATACGCCCACCCTCAGCCTGGTCCTGGTGGCTGCCCTGCTCTCAGGCTTCCTGTGGATGGGGGCGGGAGCGGCCATCACCAATGCCCGGCTGCGCCTGCGCCTGCCCCGGGTTGCTGCCTCCGCGCTGATGGAACCTGCGGTCTCCCTGCCCGCCGGTTCTACGGCGGCTGCCGCCCGGCATCTGGCCGAACAGCACCCGGGAACCGCCGTGGTGGTCACCGCCGCCACCGGCCAGCCCGAAGCGGTGGTGGACCGGGATGCCCTGGCCTCCGTTCCCCCCGGCACGGCCGAACAGATACCCGTGCAGTCCGTGGCCCGCCCGCTGGCGCCCGGCGCTTATGTGCCCGAAGCCGCGGCCGGCCAGGAACTGGTCTCCTACCTGGCCAAACTGCAGGGAAGCGAATACGCGGTCATTGACAGTGACGGCGCCGTCACGGGCCTGCTGCGCCAGGCCGCCGTCGTCACCGCCGTGACCGGCAAACCCGCCCGCCCGCCCCGCTAGGGCCGGCCGCCACACACCTCCTTACGGGCCCGGCACCGCCGTTGCCCGTTACATACCCGCAAGAGAACCAAAGGAAGATCCATGAACTCCGATAACCAGGAGCAGGCCGCCGGCGCTGCACCCCACGGCGCCGATATCCGCAGGGGACCGCTGAAGCCCGGGGAACGGGTCCAGCTCACCGACGAAAAGGGCCGGCGCAACACCATCACCCTCACCGAAGGCGGCGCCTTCCACACCCACCGCGGGTACCTTCAGCACGACACCCTGATCGGGCTGCCCGAAGGTTCCGTAGTATCCAACACCGCCGGCCACCAGTACCAGGTCCTGCGCCCGCTGCTCTCGGACTTCGTACTGTCCATGCCCCGCGGTGCCGCAGTGGTCTATCCCAAGGACGCCGCGCAGATCGTCACCATGGCGGACATCTACCCCGGTGCACGGGTAGTCGAAGCCGGCGTTGGATCCGGTGCGCTGAGCATCTCGCTGCTGCGCGCCGTAGGCGACAAAGGCAGCCTGCACTCGTTCGAGCGCCGGGAGGAGTTCGCGCAGATCGCACGCGGCAACGTGGAAACCTTCTTCGGCGGCCCGCACCCGGCCTGGAACATCACCCTGGGGGATTTCCAGGACGAAGTGGTCAAGGCCGAAGAGCCGGGCAGCGTGGACCGCGTGGTCCTGGACATGCTCGCCCCGTGGGAGTGCACCGACGCCGTCGCCACTGTCCTGGCCCCGGGCGGGGTGTGGATCTCCTACGTTGCCACGGTCACCCAGCTCTCCCGCACGGCGGAGGCCATCCGCGCCGACGGCCGCTTCACCGAGCCGGACGGCTGGGAGTCCATGGTCCGCGGCTGGCACCTTGAAGGCCTCGCAGTCCGCCCGGACCACCGGATGGTGGCCCACACGGGCTTCCTGCTGACCGCCCGCCGGCTGGCCGAAGGCGCCACCGGACTGGTGGCCAAGCGCCGCGCCTCCAAGACCAATTTCAGCGAAGAGGACCTCAACGCGTGGACACCCGCAGCAGTGGGGGAACGCGAAGTATCAGCCCACAAGCTGCGCCGGGCGGCCAAGGACGCGAGCTCCACAGTGCAGCGCGGAGCCCTCGAAAACGCCGAAAAGTTCCAGCAGGAGACCGACACCCCTTAACGGGTAGCCGGCGAAACACAAGACGCCGGACCCCGTGTATCTCACGCAGCGCTGGGTTACTGTCGAAGGACAGACCCAGAGCTATGTGAAGGCGGTCGGTACCATGGCTGAACCCGAAAACGTCGCACCCGGGACCGGGGAATCCCACGCTGTTCCGGCTTCTGCCGGAACAGCGGCCGAAGCACGCCAGTTGAATGTGCTCCGGGATAAACTCCGGAACCTGGACCGGCAGCTTGCTGCCCTGACGCACAACAACGCGCGGCTCGTAGCCATGCTTGAAACCGCAAAATCCGAAATCATCCGGTTGAAGGATGCACTGGAGAATGAGGGCGCCACACCGTTCAGCTTCGGCACCGTGATCGGAGTGAACCAGCGCCGGGACGCCGAGCCGGGAGTGACCACCACGGCATCGGTGCAGGAAAGCCTGGACATCATCCAGTCCGGGCGCAAGCTGAGGGTGGCGGTTTCACCGCTCCTGGACCTGGGACAAATCGTCCCGGGCCAGGAGGTGCTGCTTAACGAGTCCCTCACCGTCATCGCGGCGCTCGGTTTTGAACGGGCCGGCGAACTGTTCACGGTCAAGGAACTGCTGGACCCGGACCGGGTCCTGGTCATCGGACGCGCCGACGACGAACGGGTGGTCCGGCTCAACGGCCCCCTCAGCAGGGACAAGGTGCGGGTGGGGGACGCGCTGACCGTGGATACCCGCATCGGCTACGCGCTGGAGAAAATTCCGCGCAGCGAAGTGGAGAACCTGGTCCTGGAGGAAGTTCCGGATATCTCCTACGCCGATATCGGCGGGCTGGGCCCGCAGATCGAACAGATCCGCGACGCCGTGGAGCTGCCGTTCATGCATCCGGACCTCTACCGCGAGCACGGGCTGAAACCGCCCAAGGGGATCCTGCTTTACGGCCCTCCGGGGTGCGGCAAAACGCTCATCGCGAAGGCCGTGGCCCACGCCCTGGCCGCCCGTGTCATGGAACAGAACGGGACACTGGGCGCCCGCAGCTACTTCCTGAACATCAAGGGCCCGGAACTGCTGGACAAGTATGTGGGGGAGACCGAGCGGCACATCCGGCTGATTTTCGGCCGCGCCCGGGAGAAGGCTTCGGACGGCAGCCCCGTGGTGGTCTTCTTCGACGAAATGGACTCCCTCTTCCGCACGCGCGGCACCGGGGTGTCCTCCGACGTCGAGACCACCATTGTTCCGCAGCTGCTCAGCGAGATCGACGGCGTGGAGAAGCTGGAGAACGTCATAGTGATCGGTGCCTCCAACCGGGAGGACATGATCGATCCGGCCATCCTGCGGCCGGGCCGGCTGGACGTCAAAATCAAGATCCAGCGTCCCGACGCCGAAGGCGCCGCAGAAATCTTCGGCAAGTACCTCACACCGGACCTTCCGCTGCACCGGGAAGACCTCGCGGAGCACGGCTACGACCCGGTGGCAACAGTCGGGGAAATGGTCCGGCGCACCGTGGAAAAAATGTACGCCGAGGACAAGGCAAACGAGTACCTGGAGGTCACCTACGCAAACGGCGACACCGAGATGCTCTACTTCAAGGATTTCAACTCCGGCGCCGTCATCCAGAACGTCGTGGACCGGGCGAAGAAGTACGCCATCAAGGACCTGCTTCAGCTGCACCAGCGGGGCCTGCGCATTGAGCACCTGATGCGCGCCGTGGTGGACGAGTTCCGCGAGCACGAGGACATGCCCAACACCACCAACCCGGACGACTGGGCACGGATTTCGGGGAAGAAGGGCGAGCGCATCACCTACATCCGCACCATTGTCCAGGGCAAGGCCGGCCAGGAACCCGGCCGGACCATCGAAACCGCGGCCAACCCGGGACAGTATCTGTGACCGTCCGCAGGGTGATGGGGACGGAGACCGAGTACGGCGTGCTCGCTCCGTCCCTGCCCTCCGCCAATGCCACCGTCCTGTCCAGCCAGATCGTCAACGCCTACGCGGCCACGCTGCGCTCCGGGGCGGGCAACCTTTCCGGCACGCGGTGGGACTATACCGACGAGGCGCCGCTGAACGACGCCCGGGGTTACGCCGTGCCCCGGGCGGCCGCGGACCCGACCCAACTGACGGACGAACCGCCCGTACTGGACGCCGAACAGATTGCCATGGAGGGCGGGGGACCGGCGGCGCTGTATGGCGAGCAGACCACTGACAACCCGGTGCTGATGAACATGGTGCTCGGCAACGGGGCGCGGCTGTACGTGGACCATGCCCATCCCGAGTACTCCTCTCCGGAAGTCACGCGCCCCCGCGATGCGGTGCTGTGGGACAAGGCCGGCGACGCCGTGGTGCTGGCGGCCATGCGGCACATTGGCCGGATGCCCGGGTTCGCGCCGGTTCACCTGTACAAGAACAACACCGACAACAAGGGGGTGTCCTACGGTTCCCACGAGAACTACCTGGTGCCCCGGAGCGTTCCCTTCGGTGCCCTGGTCCGCGGCCTGGTGCCGTTCTTCGTCTCGCGCCAGGTGATTGCCGGTTCCGGGCGGGTGGGCATCGGCACCAACAACCAGCGCCAGGGCTTCCAGCTCAGCCAGCGGGCGGATTTCTTCGAAACGGAGGTGGGGCTGGAAACCACCATCCGGCGTCCCATCATCAACACCCGTGACGAGCCGCATGCCGTGGCGGAGAAATACCGGCGCCTGCACGTGATAATCGGGGACGCGAACCTCAGCGAGGTGTCCGCGCTGCTGAAGACCGGCACCACGTCCCTGGTGCTGTCCATGATCGAGGCCGGTACCGCCCCGGACCTGGAACTGCGGGACCCGGTGGGCTCGCTGCAGGCCATCAGCCATGATCCGGCCCTGGAACAGCTGGTGGAGCTGAAGGACGGGCGTATGGTCACCGGGCTGGACCTCCAGGAGATCTACTTCGAAGCTGCCGCGGAGCATGCCCGCGCCACCGGCGGAACCGATGCCGACACCGAGGACATCCTGGCCCGCTGGTCCGCCCTGCTGGGAACACTGAAGCGGGACCCCCTGGAGGCGTCCGCTTCAGTGGACTGGGCAGCCAAGCTCAAACTGCTGCAGGCCTACCGGGACCGCGACGGTTTGTCCTGGTCCGATGCACGGCTGCACCTGGTGGACCTGCAGTACGCGGACATGCGGCCGGAAAAGGGACTGTACTACCGGCTGGCAGCCCGCGGGCAGATGGAGCGGATCCTGACGGATGCGGAAATTGCCCGTGCCGTCACCCACCCGCCGGAGGATACCCGCGCGTATTTCCGCGGGAACTGCCTGACCCGGTTCCCCCGGGAAGTCATCGGTGCGAGCTGGGACTCGATCATCTTCGAACTGCCCTCCCGCCGGCGGCTGCAGCGCATCCCTACCCGCGAACCGCTGCGCGGTACCCGCGAGCTTACGGAGGAACTGTTCCGCGCTTCGGCCGATGCCGAGGATTTTGTGGCCAGACTCCTGACCGGTTCAGAGGGCACCGTGGCACCATAGGACTAGGATTCAACCCCCGGGCAAGAAAGGGCTAAGCATCATGGCAACCCAGGACCGCAAAAACACCGGAACGCATCCCGTAGAAGAAGAAACCGAAACCGCCCCGCCGCCTGCCGCCGAAGCGGAAGCATCCGCCGAAACCGAAGGCGTGGACGATCTGCTGGACGAAATCGACGGCGTGCTGGAGAGCAACGCCGAAGAGTTTGTCCGCGGCTTCATCCAGAAGGGCGGTCAGTGACGGATGGCCCCCCGGGACCCCGCCGCCGCCATCGACACCGCCGCCTCCGCATCGTTCACCGACCATCTGGAACGCCACAACCCCGGCCTGCTGCCCTCCGCCCGGTCGCTGGGGCCCTCATCGCAGGGTTCCGCGGCTTCGCTGGCGCCGCAGGCCACCACCATCGTCTCGCTCACCTACGCCGGCGGGGTGCTGATGGCCGGAGACCGGCGGGCCACCATGGGCAACATGATCGCCTCCCGGCACATCAAGAAGGTCTTTCCCGCGGACAACTACTCGGTGCTGGGCATCGCCGGCACCGCGGGGCTGGCCCTGGATATGATCCGGCTGTTCCAGGTGGAACTGGAGCACTACGAAAAGATCGAGGGCACGCCCATGAGCCTGGACGGAAAGTCCAACCGGCTCGCTGCCATGGTCCGTTCGAACCTGCCGCTGGCCCTGCAGGGGCTCGCAGTGGTTCCGCTGTTCGCCGGGTACGACACCCAGCGCCGGGCGGGCCGGCTGTTCTCCTACGACGTCACCGGCGGCCGGTACGAGGAATATGAGCACCACAGCGTGGGCTCCGGTTCGGTCTTTGCCCGCGGCGCCCTGAAAAAGCTGTGGCAGCCGAACCTGGACGAAGAGTCGGCGGTGGCCGTGGCGGTGGAGTCCCTTTACGACGCCGCCGATGACGACTCTGCCACCGGCGGACCGGACATGGTGCGCCGGCTGTGGCCGGTGGTCTACGTGGTCAACAGCGCCGGCAATCGGGAAATCCCCGAGCGGGAACTGCAGGAACTTGCCCGTGAGCTCGTTCAACGGCGCTCCGCCGCCGGGCTGGAGGCGTAGCCGTGACCCAGCAGTTCTATGTGTCGCCCGAACAGCTGATGAAGGACCGGGCAGACTTTGCCCGGAAAGGCATTGCCAGGGGACGGTCGGTGGTGGTGCTGACCTGCAGGGAAGGCATTGCGCTGGTGGCCGAAAACCCCTCGCCGTCCCTGCACAAGCTCAGCGAAATCTATGACCGCATCGGTTTCGCCGCCGTCGGCAAGTACAACGAGTTTGAGTCCCTGCGCCAGGCCGGCATCCGGTTCGCGGACGTTCGCGGTTATTCCTATTCCCGCGAGGATGTGTCCGCGCGGGGCCTCGCCAGCGTCTACGCGCAGAGCCTGGGCTCGGTGTTCACCACCGAGGGCAAGCCCTTCGAAGTTGAACTAGCCGTGGTGGAGGTGGGGGAGGACCCCTATTCGGACCGCCTCTACCGGCTCAACTTCGACGGTGCCATCGCCGACGAAAGCAACTACACCGTGATGGGCGGGCAGGCCGACATTGTCAAAGAGGCCCTGGCCCGGTCTTGGAACCAGGACGCCGGCTTCGTCTCCGCCATCCGCACAGCTGTTACCGCCCTCTCCGCCACGCGGACCCCGGAGGGCAACGGCGGGGGCCAGCCTCCGGACCGGCTGGGGGCCGGGCTGCTGGAAGTGGCAGTGCTGGACCGGGACCCGCTCTCGACCCGCGGCACCGTCAGGGCGTTCCGCAGGATAAACACCGTTGAGCTGGACCGCTTGCTGTCCGGCGCGGAAGGAGACTGATGGACCGCAGGATCTACGGGGTGGAAACCGAGTTCGGCATCGCCTACTCGGGCCCGGACTCACGCCCGCTGTCCCCGGAGGAAGTGGCACGCTATCTCTTCCGCAAGGTGGTCAGCTGGGGACGCTCCTCGAATGTCTTCCTCACCAACGGCTCCCGGCTGTACCTCGACGTCGGATCCCACCCCGAGTACGCCACCGCCGAATGTGACGACCTGGCGCAGCTGGTGGCCCACGACCGGGCCGGGGAACTGATCCTGGACGACCTGGTGGACGAGGCGGAGGAACGGCTGCGGGCAGAAGGCTTCAACGGCAGCGTCTACCTCTTCAAGAACAACACCGACTCCGCCGGCAACTCCTACGGCAGCCACGAAAACTACCTGATTCCGCGCCGGCTGGAGTTCTCCCGGCTGGCTGACGTCCTCATCCCGTTCCTGGTCACCCGCCAGCTGCTGGTGGGTGCCGGCAAGGTGCTCAAGACCCAGTCCGGGTCCCTCTATGCCTTCTCCCAGCGCGCGGACCACATCTGGGAAGGTGTCTCCTCCGCCACTACGCGTTCCCGCCCCATCATCAACACCCGGGACGAACCCCACGCCGACGCCGAGCACTACCGGCGCCTGCACGTCATCGCCGGGGACTCGAACATGTCCGAAACCACCATGCTGCTCAAGGCCGGCTCGGTGGACCTGATGCTGCGGATGATCGAAGCCGGAGTGCTGATGCGTGACCTGCGGCTGGAAAACCCCATCCGCAGCATCCGGGAAACATCCCATGACCTCTCCGGCCGGCAACCGCTGAAGCTGGCCAACGGTTCCACCATGACCCCGCTGGACCTGCAGCGGATTTACCTGCAGCGGGTCAAGGACTTCGTCTCCGCCAACGGGGAACACAACCGGCATACCGGGCGGGTGGTGGACCTGTGGGAACGCACGCTGGACGCCATTGAGTCCGGGGACCATTCCAGCATCGACACCGAGATCGACTGGGCCATCAAGAAGAAGCTGGTGGACCGGTACAGTGAGCGCAACGGGCTGGAAATGAACTCCCCGCGCCTGTCCCAGGTGGACCTGACGTACCATGACATCTCCCGGCGCCGCGGCCTGTTCTATCTGCTGCAGGCACGCGGGGAAACGGCGCGGGTGGTCGAGGACAGCGACATCAAGGAAGCCGTGGACCAGCCGCCGCAGACCACCCGGGCCAAGCTCCGCGGTGACTTTGTACGCCGGGCCAAGGCCGCGAACCGGGACTTTACGGTGGACTGGGTGCATTTGAAGCTCAACGACCGGGCGCAGCAGACCGTGCTGTGCAAGGACCCCTTTGCCTCAGTCGATGAACGGGTGGAGGCCCTGCTCTCGACCCTGTGACGCGCCTGCCGCCTGCGCCACCTAGGATTCATTCAGGCGGACCGGTTAGTGTGGGGCCTGTTGCGGTCCGGATAGCGCCATGCCCCGGTTCCACACTGATCATGTCCACCACTGAAAGAAGTACTGTGCGTAAAGTACTAGCGATACTCCTGCCTTTCCTGCTGTTCCTGACCGCCTGCTCCGGCGGCGACGGCAATGACAGCGGCCCGCTGTCCTCCGTGAAGATCCAGGGGGGCGAAGAAGGCACCGCACCCACGGTCGATTTCGACAAGCCGCTCAGCGCGGACGAACCCACCCTGACACGCATCAACGATGGTGACGGCAAGGAAGTGGCAGCGGACCAGACCGCAATGCTTCGCCTGGCGATCATCAACCCCGAAGACGGCTCGCTCGTCGATGAAAGCTACACCGCGGAGGATGCCCAGGGCATCGCCGTGGACGAGGCCCTGAAATCCTCCAACTCCCAGCTCTACGACGCCCTGCTCGGCGCCCACGTCGGCTCCGACTTCGCCTACTACGTTCCGGGCGACGAAGAAGCCGGACTTGAAACCAATTTCCTGGTCTTCACGGTCATGGACGCCGTGGATACCGTGCCCTCCCTCAGCCAGGATGAAGCGGCAGCACGCAATGCCGAAGGCACGCTGCTCATGAGTCCCGAAGACGTTGCAGCCCTGGACAGCGAAGGAAAGCTCCCGCAGGTCAGCTTCGGAGAAGACGGCACGCCGTCGATCACCATTCCCGAGGGTGTGGAGGAACCCGACCGCCTCATCGTGAAGGTCCTCGAAGAGGGCGACGGTCCGGTGCTCGAATCCACCGGCACGGTCAAGGCCGCCTACCTGGGCGTGGGCTTGCGGGACGGCAAGACCTTTGATTCCAGCTACGAAAGCGGTGAGCCGGTGGAGTTCCCGCTGGCCAACGTGGTGTCCGGCTGGACCTACGGCCTGGCCGGCCAGAAGGCGGGCTCAAAGGTCCTCCTGGTCCTGCCGTCCGAATTGGCCTACGGCGATCCAGCCCAGAGCGGCCCTTCCGGCCCGCTGGCCTTTGTAGTGGACATCCAGGAAGTCAAGTAGCCTTAACACCTGACTCACCAGACTCACCAGACACACCAGACACACCAGACACACCAGTTGTACCGATGCGAGGAGCACCAATGTCATTCGGAAAGCGTGAATACGACCGCCAGAAGCCGGAGATCGATTTTCCGGCCCACGACGCACCCACGGACCTCGTGATTGAGGATCTCGTAGTCGGCGACGGCCAGGAAGTGAAGGCCGGAGACACGGTTTCCACCCATTACGTGGGCGTGGCCTTCTCCACCGGCGAAGAGTTCGATGCCTCTTGGAACCGCGGCGCTCCGCTGGACTTCCGGGTAGGCGTGGGCCAGGTCATCCAGGGCTGGGACCAGGGCCTGCTGGGCATGAAGGTCGGCGGCCGCCGCCGGCTGGAAATCCCGGCATCCATGGCTTACGGCGACCGCGGCGCAGGTTCCGCCGTGGCTCCGGGCGAGTCGCTGATCTTTGTGGTGGACCTGCTCGGCGTCCGCTAGCCCTGCGTTCCGGCGGCGCCGGCCTCCGACATGGAGGCCGGCGCCGCCTTTCTTCGTCCGGCGGCACGGAAGGAAGGTAGATTAGCTCCGTGTCCGCCAAGAGAACCGAACGCCTGCTCAACCTCGTTATTGCGCTGCTCTCCACCCGCAGGGGCTTCACCAAGCATGAACTGTTCGAGGAGATCGAACTGTACGGAGAAGCCGCCACGCCCGAGGCCCGCGAAAAACTCTTTGACCGGGACAAGGCCTTCCTGCGCGAGCAGGGCATCCCGGTGGAGTCCGCCAGCGAGGAATACGAGGACAACACCGTCCAGCGCTACCGGATCCGGCACGACGCGTACCGGCTTCCCGGCGTCCAGTTCACCCCGGAAGAGTCCGCGGTCCTGGCCCTGGCCGCCCGGATGTGGGACCAGGCCTCGCTCGGCTCCGCGGCAGCACGGGCACTGCGCAAGCTCCAGGCCCGCGGGGTCCTTCCCGACGACGCCGGCCGCATCCCGCTGCAGCCGAGCATCCGGACCAATGACCCGTACTTCGATGACATCTGGCGTGCTGCCACCACCCGGGTCCCGGTAACCTTCAGCTACCGCGCGTCCGGGTCCGACACCGTTTCGGTCCGCCGGGTCCAGCCCTGGGGGATGGGCAGCCGCTTCGGGCACTGGTACCTAGTGGGGTACGACCTTGACCGCCGTGCCGAGCGGATCTTCCGGCTATCCCGCATGCAGGCACCAGTGCGGCTGCGTCCGGGCAGCTACACCGTGCCCGAAGACTTTGACATCGATGCTTCGCTTGCTTCCCTCGATGATGTCTTCACCGTCCGCCCGGCTGAGGTGGAGCTGCTTCCCGGCACCGGCACGGCCCTGCGGCTCCAGGCACAGTCGGTGGTTCCCGGTACGGGAGGCCGGGACAGGCTCCTGCTGCAGGTGCGCGACCTCGACTCGCTTGCCGCCGACACCGCCGCGCTCGGGGCGGCCGCCGTCGCCGTCGACCCGCCCGAATACGTGGACGCAGTCCGCAACGCGCTCACCGGCGCCCTCGAAGCCCAGCGCCGCCCGTTGCCGGAATTCACCCTGGCGGAACAGTCCGCACCGGCCCGCCGACCGGGATACGGCGCACAGGACCACCTCACCCGGCTGCTCGACCTGGTCCCGTACGTCCTGGCCAACCAGGGTGCGGACATGGACGAAACAGCTGCCGCCTTCGGAGTGAGCAAGGAACAGCTGGCCAAGGACCTGGACCTTTTGTTTGTCAGCGGGCCCCGGCATTACCCCAACGGGTTGATGGACGTCAGTTTCGATGACGACCGGATCTATATCGAGAACGCAGACAACCTCTCCGAGCCGGTGCGCTTCGGCATGGATGAGGCCGCAGCGCTCATTGTCGGGTTGGACACGCTGTCCGCGCTGCCGGGCATTGGTTCCTCGGCCGCAGTGGCAGGCGCCGTCGGGAAACTGACGGAAGCTGCGGGCGAAGCCGGGGCCGTGGGCACGGCCGTGGCGGCACGCCTTGACGACACCGCCGGGGCAGACGTGCTGGTTGAACTGCAGCAGGCCATTGCCGGTGCCCGTCAGCTTGAGTTGCGGTACCTGGTTCCGCGCCGGGACGAAGTCACCCTCCGCACGGTTGATCCGCGCCGCCTGTTCTCCGTGGACAACATCTGGTACGTGGAAGCGTGGTGCCACCGGGCCGAAGCGCTGCGCAATTTCCGTGTTGACCGGATCCTCGGTGTCCGGGACACCGGCCCTGCCCTCACCCATGCACCCGAGACGGATGCGTCCTTCCCGGACAGCCTGTTCACGCCCGGCCCGCAGGACACCTTGGTCACACTCGTACTGGACCCGGCCTCCCTGTGGGTGGCTGAGGCGTACGACGCCGAGCGCCGGGCCGCACTGCCGGACGGGCGCACCGCGGTGGAACTGCGGACGGCGGACGCCGCCTGGATTCCCTCCTTTATGGGCAGGCTTGGCGGCGGGGCGGCGGTTGCTGCACCGGCTGAACTGCGCGAGGCGGCGCAGTCCTGGCTTGAGGAAGCTGCCGGAAACTATCCGGCCGGCTAACGGGCAGTCCGCCACGGAATACATACTCCACTATGCTGGAACTATGCCTTGGTGGTCCTGGATACTGATTTGGCTTGCCCTCGCGGCAGGCGCGGCGGGCTTTTATGCCCTCATTGGCTACCGGCTGTTCCAGCGGTTCCTCAGTGTCCTCCGGGAAGTCGAAACCGCCACGGCCAAGTTCTCCCTGCGCACACCGGACACCGTTCCGTCCATGGTGGTCGAGGATGAAAAGCCTGGCATCTTCACGGAACCGGCCGCCGCCCGGAAGTCCTACGAAGCGGGCAAGACCGCCCGCCGCCAGGCGCGCCGGCAGCGCCGGGTTGAGCGCCGCACAGCCAAAGGGCAGCCCCGTGCATGGCGCGACTTCCCGGAACTCTGACATAGGATTGTTGTTTAACGAAAGGACAACGCCATGAGGCTTGAAGGCTGGCAGCTTATTGCCATTATCGTATTGGCCATCCTGCTCTTCGGCGCTCCGAAGCTGCCGGGACTGGCAAGGAGCGTGGGCCAGTCCCTGCGCATCTTCAAATCCGAGGTCCGCCAGATGAAGGACGACGATCCCAAGGCCCCCGCGGATCCGATGGAAGGCCGGGTGGTCAACCCCGAGCAGCAGCCCAAGGCTGCCGATCAGACCTTCTTCCCCGGGCAGACCCCGCCGTCGGGTACTCCGGGCGGTTCCGCCGGCCCCGCGGGTAACCCGCCAACCAGCCGCTAGCAGCCGTGGCGCTGCGCAAAGGGCGCAAATCCAACCCCGAAGGGCGGATGGCGCTCAAGGAGCACCTGCGGGAGTTCCGCAACCGGCTCTTCAAATCCGCCATCGCCGTGGTGCTTGGCACCGTGGGCGGCTTTTTCCTGTACCTCCCTGTTTTCGAGGCCCTGACCAAGCCGCTCATTGACGCGGGCAACAGTGACGGCCGCTTCACCACGATCAACTTCGAGGGTGTAGCCACCCCGTTCGACCAGATGATCCAGGTCTCCGTCTTCGTCGGCCTGCTCGTCTCCAGCCCGGTCTGGCTGTACCAGGCCTGGGCCTTCATCACACCGGGCCTCAAGCGCAAGGAACGACGGGCGGCCCTGGGGTTCTTGGCAGCAGCCGTTCCGCTCTTCCTTGCCGGCGTGTACCTGGCCTGGCTGATCCTCCCCAACGCCGTGCGGGTGCTGACCGAGTTCACGCCCGAAGGCGGCTCGAACGTTATAACGGCGTCGGTGTACCTGGCGTTTGTCCTGCGGCTGCTGCTGGCCTTCGGCATCGCGTTCCTGATCCCCGTTTTCCTGGTCGGGCTGAATATCGCCGGGCTGCTGCGGGGCAGGACCATCATCAAGTACTGGCGGATCACCGTTTTCGTGATCTGCCTCTTTGCGGCCATGGCCGCGCCGGGCGCCGATGCCCTGAGCATGTTCTATCTGGCAGCCCCGCTGCTGGCCCTGTTCGCGCTGGCCGTGGTCCTGTGCCTGATCAACGACCGCCGGCGTGCCCGCCGGGAGACCGAACGTGAAGCCGCGGTCGAAGCCGATGCGGACAAAGCCACCCCCATCGACAAACTGTAGGGCCGCCGTGTTCGCCCACCGGCGATATGGCATCGGGCAGTTTGCATAGAGCATAGGCTGGGTACATGACTTCTCCTTCGGAGCGGTACCTTGCCGCAAAACAACGTTCCGAACACGCTAAGACGGAGCTGGGGGTCTTTGAGCAGTCGCTGGGCTTCGAACTGGATGCTTTCCAGTCCGAGGCCTGCCGCTCCCTCGAGGCCGGCCGCGGGGTCCTGGTAGCTGCACCCACCGGTGCCGGCAAGACGGTGGTGGGGGAGTTCGCCGTCTACCTTGCCTTGCAGAAGGGCCTGAAAGCCTTCTACACCACCCCCATCAAGGCCCTGAGCAACCAGAAATACACCGAGCTGGCAGCAGCGTACGGCAGCGGACGGGTGGGCCTGCTCACCGGTGACACCAGCATCAACCCCGACGCCGACGTCGTGGTGATGACCACCGAAGTGCTGCGCAACATGCTCTACTCCAACTCGGAGACCCTGATGGACCTGGGCTACGTCATCATGGACGAGGTCCACTACCTCGCCGACCGGTTCCGCGGCGCGGTCTGGGAGGAAGTCATCATCCACCTGCCCTCCGACGTCCAGGTGGTCTCGCTCAGTGCCACCGTGTCCAATGCGGAGGAATTCGGCGCCTGGCTGGACACCGTCCGCGGCTCCACCGATGTGGTGGTCTCCGAGCACCGTCCTGTTCCGCTGTGGCAGCACGTGATGGTGGGCCGGGAGATCTTCGACCTGTTCGAATCCGACGTGTCCTTTGACGAGGCGGCAGACGAATCACCCGGCATCAAGGAACGCTACCGGGTGAACCCCGAGCTGATGGAGCTGGCCCGGGCTGAGTCACGGGTCAGCCAGCGCGGCCATTGGGGCGGAGCCCGCGCGCGCGGCGGGCGCAGCGACCGGCACCGCGGCGGCCGTCCCGGCGCACACGGGCAGGCCGGACCCCCGATCACCCGGATCCAGCGTGCCTCCCGCCCGCAGGTCATCGCCCAGCTGGACCGCAACGGCCTGCTGCCGGCCATTACCTTCATTTTTTCGCGCAACGGCTGCGAGGCCGCCGTCCGGCAGTGCGTGGACTCGGGCCTTTGGCTCACCGATGAAGAAGAGCGCCACGAGATAGCGCGGGTGGTGGATGAAGCCACCCAGGACATCCCCGAAGACGATCTGGAGGTGCTGGGCTTCTGGACCTGGCGCGAGGGATTGGTCCGCGGGTTCGCCGCCCACCACGCGGGGATGCTGCCCACGTTCAAGGAAGTGGTGGAACGCCTTTTCGCCGCCGGCCTGGTCCGCGCCGTGTTCGCCACAGAAACCCTGGCGCTGGGCATCAACATGCCCGCCCGGTCCGTGGTGCTGGAGAAACTGGATAAGTTCAACGGTGAAGCGCACGTTGACATCACCGCCGGTGAATATACCCAGCTGACCGGCCGCGCGGGGCGGCGGGGGATCGATGTTGAAGGCCACGCGGTAGTGCTGTGGCAACCCGGCACGGACCCGGCCGCCGTCGCCGGCCTGGCGTCCCGGCGCACCTATCCGCTGAACTCCAGCTTCCGGCCGACCTACAACATGAGCATCAACCTGATCGCCCAGTTCGGCCGCGAACGTGCACGGGAGATCCTTGAGTCTTCCTTCGCACAGTTCCAGGCGGACCGTTCCGTGGTGGGCCTGGCCAAGCAGGTGCGCTCCCGCGAGGAGTCGCTGGCCGGCTACGAAAAAGCCATGACCTGCCATCTGGGCGACTTCAGCGAATACGCTGCCATGCGGCGCCAGCTGTCGGACCTGGAAGACGCGGCGTCCAAGGTCCGGGCGCGGAACAAGCGCAGCTCCGCCGCGGCGTCGCTGGAAAACCTGCGGCCCGGCGACATTGTCTACATCCCCGGCGGGCGTAATTCCGGCCATGCCGTGGTGCTGGACGTGGATGCTTCCGCCCGCGAGGTACGGCCGGCGGTACTGACCGAGGACAAGCAGATCCGGCGCATCAGCTCTGGGGACCTGGATGGTCCGCTCGAATCCGTGTCCCACATCCGGATCCCCAAGTCCTTCAACTCCCGCTCACCCAAGGACCGCCGGGACCTCTCCGCGTCGCTGCGGAACGCCCTGCATGACCACCGGCCGCCGCGCCCCGCCGCCGCCCGGGCCAACGAGCTGCGCACGGCCGGAACGGAACGGCAGGAGAAGGCCATCGCCGAACTGCGCCGGAAGCTGCGGGCCCACCCCTGCCACGGCTGCAGCGAACGCGAAGACCATGCCCGCTGGGCCGAGCGCTGGTGGAAGCTGCGCCGGGAGACGGACAACCTGGTGGGACAGATCCGCGGACGCACCAACACCATCGCCAAAACCTTCGATCGGGTGTGCGATGTGCTGAGCCGGTACGGATACGTTGCGGTGGACGGATCCGGGACCGCCGGGGTCACGCCCGCCGGGCAGAAACTGCGGCGCATCTACGGTGAAAAGGACCTCCTGGTTGCCCTCGCCCTGGAAAACGGCGCGTTCGACGAACTGGACGCTGCAGAGCTGGCTTGCCTGGCCACCGCGCTGGTGTACCAGGCCAAGCGCGAGGAGCGCGGCCTGCGCCCGAAAATGCCCAGCGTCTCGCTCGAAGTGTCCGTGGATGCCGTCATCCGGCAGTGGTCTGAGCTGACGGACCTGGAAGAAGCCACGAAGCTGCCGCTCACGGGCGAGCCCGAGCTGGGCCTGGTCTGGCCCATGTACAAGTGGGTCAAGGGCAAGCACCTCCAGGTGGCCCTGAACGGCACCGAGTTGGCGGCAGGTGACTTTGTACGCTGGGCCAAGCAGGTGATCGACCTGCTCGACCAGCTCGCCAAGGTGCCCGACCTTCCCTCCGCAATGTACCGGCGCCTCCGCGAGGCCATTGGCCTGGTGCGCCGCGGCGTCGTCGCCTATTCAAACGTCGGCGACTAGCCTCCTTCCGCTTCCCCCAACAGTTTCTACAGAAAACAGGTGAGTCCTTGAACGGCAGTACCATCCCGAGCGCCCCGAAGCTGACGCTCTACCGCAACGGCTCGGTCTACAGTGCCGGCGATCCCTTTGCCACCGCCATGCTCGTGGACGGCGACACCATCGCCTGGGTGGGGTCCGAGCAGGCCGCCACCTCCATCCAGGACAGCAAGATGGATGTGGTGGACCTGCACGGAGCGCTGGTGGCCCCGGGTTTTGTGGACTCCCACGTGCACGCCACCGAACTGGGCATGTCCCTGGCGACCCTTGACCTGAGCGGCTGCACATCGCTGGCGGACCTGCTGGAGGCCGTCAGCCGGTATGCCGCGGCCAGCAGCGGGTTGATCCTGGGTGCGGGCTGGGACGAGTCCCGCTGGCCGGAACGCCGTTTCCCCACGGCGGCGGAACTGGATGCCGCCTCCGGCAACCGGCCCGTCTATCTTTCCCGCAGCGACGTGCACTGCGCCGCCGTATCCGGAACACTGGCGGCCAATCTGCGCCTGCAGGAGTACGACGGATGGGACAACGGTTTTGTGGTCCGCGCCGCGCATGAGGCTGCGCGCACCGTGTCGCGGAGCGCCGACCCGGCCCAGCGCTCGGCGTTCCAGCGGGCTGCCCTGAAGCACGCCGCTTCCCGCGGCGTGGTGGCCGTCACTGAAATGGCCGCACCGCACATTGCTCCTCCGGAGGATCTGCGGCAACTGCTGGGCCTGGACGGTGCCCCGGCCGAGGAGCCGATGCCGCAGGTGCTGCCTTACTGGGGCCAGCTGGTGGAAACAGAAGCCCAGGCCACCGGGCTGATGGAGTTCTTCGAGGGCAGGCTGCTGGGCCTGGCCGGGGACCTGAACATTGACGGGTCCTTCGGTGCCCGCACCGCGGCCCTGCGGGAGCCGTACACCGACCGGTCCGATACCCGCGGGACGCTGTACCTCACACCGGAACAGGTGGGCCGGCACCTGGAACTGATGACGCGGGCCGGACTGCAGGGCGGCTTCCACGTGATCGGAGACGCGGGCATGGATACCGCGCTGGCAGGCCTGCGCCTGGCCGCCGAGGCACTGTCCGACGCCGGCGGCGAAGCGGCCCTGCGCGCCGCCCATCATCGGCTCGAGCACGCTGAAATGACTGATGACGCGGCCATCGCCGAGCTGCTGCGCTTCGGTGTCACGGTCAGCCTGCAGCCCGGCTTCGACGCCGCCTGGGGCCACCCGGGCGGCCTCTACGAGCAGCGGGTGGGTCCGCGCCGTGAGGGCATGAACCGCCTGGCTTCCCTGCTGTCGGCAGGAGTGCCGGTGGCACTGGGCTCCGACACTCCCGTCCTTCCCCTCGATCCGTGGTCCGGGGTCCGTGCTGCCGTGGCGCACTCGAATCCGCGTGAACGCGTTTCCGCCCGGGCCGCATTCATCGGGCACACCCGTGCCGGCTGGCGTGCAGCGGGGGAGAAGAACTTCATGCGCGGCCAGCTGGCTCCCGGCGCACCGGCTTCCTTCGCGCTGTGGGAGGTGCAGGAACTGATGGTCCAGACCCCGGACGCCAATGTGTCGGCCTGGAGCACCGATCCGCGGGCCGGAACTCCGCTGCTGCCCGCACTGGACAACGGTGACGAACCCCGGTGCCTGCAGACGGTCCATAACGGCAACGAGCTCTACCGCGCCCCGGACCTGGCCTAGGTGGTAAATTCACAGTCCCGCCTGGGCCCGGCCCTGACCTGCGGTGATACCGGAAACGTCCTAGTCAGCGGCCGCATTGACAGCGGGAAGCGAGGACGTAGGCTATGACTACTGCAGTCGGGACCGGCCGTTTGGGGGACATGCCGGGCACGGCGCTGGACCTGTTCCAGCCCGGGCCCTGTGCACTGCCCCTACGCGTTTCCGGTTCTTCGGCTGCCACGGCCCCGTTCAGCGCGTGCCGGGGCGAAAGTTCCGCGGGCGGCTGGTGACAGGGCCTTGCACCACAGCAATCGGGTGGGTTCAACCGTCAGTAGAAAACAGGCCCGGCGCCGTCCGGTACTGGCCCGAAGACGGCAGGACCCGCCCGATTGTGCGTGCCGCACCGCCTGTCCCCGGTCCGGGCCCGGCTGTGACCGGGCTCCCGCCGGAGCACGCCGGCCGCGCGCTCCCATATACTAGGTAGTCAGCCGGGGGAGCAACCCCGTCTAGCCCGCCAACAGCGCGGCGTGCGTCCACGAAAGGCTTACCGAGTGCGTGTCCTGACCATCATCCCTACTTACAACGAGATTGAGTCCCTTCCCAAGACCCTCACGCGGCTGCGGAATGCGGTGCCCGACTCGGATGTACTGATTGCGGACGATAACAGCCCGGACGGCACCGGCGACTACGCCGATGAGGTTGCTGCCAAGGACCCGAAGGTGCATGTACTGCACCGTAAGGGCAAGGAGGGCCTGGGCGCCGCCTACATTGCCGGGTTCCGCTGGGGCCTGGAGCGTGGTTATGACGTGCTGGTGGAGATGGATGCCGACGGTTCGCACCGTCCGGAGGAACTGCCGCGGCTGCTTGAAGCTTCCAAGGCCGGTGCGGACCTGGTGATCGGCTCGCGCTGGGTTCCCGGCGGTTCGGTGGTGAACTGGCCGTTGCGCCGCAAGCTGCTCTCCCGCGCCGGCAGCACGTACTCGCGCCTGATGCTGGGCATTGCCGTCCGTGACATTACCGCCGGCTACCGCGCGTTCCGCCGCGGCACGCTGGAACAGCTGGACCTGGGTGCAGTTGAGTCCGTCGGCTACGGTTTCCAGGTCGATATGACCTTCCGCGTGGCACGGCTGGGCCTGAAGATCACCGAAGTGCCCATCACCTTCGTGGAACGGGAATTCGGCGCCTCGAAGATGAGCGGCAACATTGTGGTCGAGGCCATGACCAACGTGACCCGCTGGGGACTCACGGCACGATGGAAGAAGCTCACCGGCCGGTCCTAGTCCCCGGGCCCAGACGCAAAAAAGCAGGGCGGCTGCCGATTGGCAGCCGCCCTGCTTTTGCGTGTCGACTATGTCTGCGCCGGCCGGTACGTTGCCGTACCGGCGAACCGGGTCAAGCGCTGGTGCGCTCTCCGCGGCGTTCACGCAGGATGTTCAGCCGGTCCTGGAGGATGGTCTCAAGCTCCTCGATGCTGCGGCGCTCCAGCAGCATGTCCCAGTGCGTACGCACCGGCTTGTCGTTGCTGGTGTCGGGCTTCTCGCCGTTGACCAGGAGCGCTTCCTTGCCGGTCTTGGAAATCCAGACCGGCGGAATGTCCGCTTCGGCGGCGAAGGTTACGAAAACACGCTCGCCATCCTCGCAGCGGTATTCCACCCGCTGGCGGGGAGCCGGCTCCACACCGGATTCGGTCTCCATGCTCTGCGCACCAAGGCGCATACCCCGCAGGCTACGATCGCTCATCTTTTCTCCCTCTTCAATCCGCTGGATCCGCTGGCGGATCCTCTGTTGTGCCGGCGCCGGGCCGGTGCTCTTTCCGGTGCTGTTGCCGGTTCTGATGCCGCTTATCTGCACGCTGCCGCCCCTGCGGGCGGTCCGGCCGGCGGCCCCTTCCGCCCTCACAGTTCTTACAACGCCGACGGCGCTGCTGCTGTTCCCGGCGGCGGTCCCGTATCGGCGCCGCGGCCATTGCCCGGCAAACAACCTATTGTACCGGTACCAACCGCCGATCGGCGAACACAGGGGAGGGTCAGGCCACCCCGGCTGCGTCCGCTGCGGGCCCCGACCCGTTCTGCACGGGGGAGCTGCCGTTGGTGGAGGAGTGCTTTTTCGCATCCGGTACGAAGTCGCCCAGGGCGCTGCCCACACCCTTGAGCGCCTCACCGAGTTCGCTGGGGATGATCCAGACCTTGTTGGACGTACCTTCGGCCAGCTTGGGCAGCGTCTGGAGGTACTGGTAGGCCAGCAGCTTCTGGTCCGGGTTGCCCTTGTGGATCGCGTCGAAGACCTTGGCGATGGCCTGGGCCTCGCCGTCCGCCCGCAGGATCGCAGCCTTGGCGTCGCCTTCGGCGGCCAGGATGGCTGCCTGCCGGCGCCCCTCGGCCGTGAGGATCTGCGACTGCTTGGAGCCTTCCGCGGTCAGCACGGTGGCCCGGCGTTCACGTTCGGCACGCATCTGCTTTTCCATCGAATCCTGGATGGTCAGGGGCGGGGCAATGGTCTTGAGCTCCACACGCGAGACACGGATGCCCCAGCGGCCGGTGGCCTCATCCAGCACGCCGCGCAGCTGGCCGTTGATCTGGTCGCGGGAGGTCAGCGCCTCTTCCAGGTTCAGGCCGCCCACTACGTTGCGCAGGGTGGTAATGGTCAGCTGCTCCACACCCTGGATGTAGTTGGCAATCTCATAGGTGGCCGCCCGGGCGTCGGTGACCTGGAAGTACACCACGGTGTCGATGGAGACCACCAGGCTGTCCTCGGTAATGACCTGCTGCGGAGGGAATGACACCACCTGTTCACGCAGGTCCAGCAGCGGCAGGAGCCGGTCCACGAACGGGATCAGGATAGTCAGGCCGGGATTCAGGGTCTTCTGGTACTTGCCCAGCCGTTCAACCACCCCTGCCCGGGCCTGCGGGACAATCTTTACAGCCTTGACGAGGATGACCAATACAAAGATCACCAGCACGGCAAGAACAACTACTAGGACGCCGGTTCCGGTACCCATGTTCCCCCCTTTGGGATTTGGCAGAATCCGCGGATCCTGCGGTTGGTCCGGCGGTGGTGCCGCCGGCACGATTAGTTAGGTTGTTTTGCGGCGGCCCGGTTCCGGGGTCTTTCCGCTTCCGGCGGGCCGGTCCGGGGTATTACCGGCCGAAGCCTCGACGACGGCGGTGGCGCCTTCGATCCGGGCCACCCGTACCTGCGTCCCGGCCGCCAGCGTATCCCCGGCGGCGCTGCGCGCGGACCAGGTTTCCCCGCCGATCTTCACCGTGCCGGCGAGCCCGGTCACGGGCTCCAGCGTCAGCGCCGGCCCGCCGACGAGACGGTCTATGTTGGAGAGCTGGTCCTTGCTGCTGTGCTGCAGATGCTTGAGTGCCAGCGGACGCACCAGTGCGATCATCAGCACGGACACCAGGGCGAACACTACAACCTGCAGGAACAGCGGGGCACCGAGCAGCGAACTGAGCATGGCCGCCAGCGCACCAACGGAGAGCATCGCGAAAAACAGATCCAGAGTGAGGGCCTCAATAGCGGCGAAGCCCAGGAAAAGCACCAGCCACAGGGCCCAGCCGTAGCTGAGCATCCATTCGTAGACTTCCTGCATCCGTTATCCCCTTTTCTTTCGGATGTTCGTTCGGATGTATCCGCGTGTAGTCGGGCTCCGGCTTTACCGGGTTGCTCCGCTGTGGCCCGGGCGTCGCGCGGGGCGTCTTGCCGGTTGGTGCGGCGGTCCGGGTGTGCGCGGGTTCTCCCGGCGCAGCGGCGCGTTGAGATCATTCTGCCCGAAGAGACGGTACAGACCTAGGGATAACCGTGCCGGTTGGGTAACGTTTGCGTCCCGCCCGGGCTAGCGGGCCCGGAAGAGTTGCAGGGAGAACGACGCGGTTACCCCAAGTGGCAGGGCAAAGCCCGCCACGGTGCGGTCCAGGGCGGCCGGATCCAGGTGCCGGGCAGAGGGGCCCATGAGGGCGACGTTGCGCAGGTCCGCGGCCTCAAGCTGCATTTCGTAGGTGCAGCGGACCGTGTCCAGCGGCGTGAACCACCGCTCCATTGCGGCGGCAACCCGTTCCGTTTTTTCCGCCCCGATGTCCAGCATCCCTGCTGCGGCGCGGATCTGCTGCAGATGGTCCGGGCCGGGGGTGACCACAGCCAGCACGCCGCTGGAGTCCAGGACCCGGCGGAACTCGGCCGGGTTCCGCGGTGCGAAGACATTCAGGACCACGTCCACCGAGGCATCCGGGAGCGGAAGCCTGCGCCACACGTCCCACACCAAGGCGTAGGAACCGGGCAGGGACCGGGCAGCACGGCGCAGCGCAAATTTGGAAATGTCCATTGCCACGGCGGCTGCTCCGGGAAGGGCCGCCAGGACCTCGCCGAGGTAATAACCCGTGCCGGCACCGGCGTCGAGCACCGTGGCAGCGTTCGGGGCCGCCGGGGAAACCAGCCGGGCCAGCTCCGCAGCCAGGGGCGCGTAGTGGCCGGCGGCGAGGAAATCGGCGCGGGCCTGCACCATGGCCGCAGTGTCGGCCTGGAACTTGGTGCCGGCACCGGTGAGGAGGTTGAAATAGCCCTGTTTGGCGGCGTCGTACCGGTGCCCGGCCGGGCACGCAAGGGTCCGCAGCGCGGCGTCGGGCTCGAGGGTGCTGCCGCAGACGGGACACTCCAGGGGCGGCAGGGAAGGCATAAAACCATCCTAAGGCGGCAGTTGGCCGGGGACGGCAGGGAACATTAGGCTTCCACTCGTGAAACCATGTGACCTGCCTCTCCTTAATTCACTGTCCGCTCCCGCCCTGCACCCTGACGCCCTGCACTGCGTGGTGTCCGTGACCCGGCCCGACTTCGCCGCTGATGCCTATACCGGCCAGCTGTGGCGGGTCCCGCTGACGCCGGGCGGGGCGCCGCGCCGGCTCACCCGGGGCTTCCGCGACACCGTCCCGAAGTACAGTCCGGACGGCAGTGTCCTGGGGTTCCTCCGTGCAGCACCGGGGGAGCCGGCCCAGTTGTACGTGCTGGGTGCCGGCAGCGGGGAACCGGTGCAGCTGACCGATGCCGCCCTGGGCGTCAGCTGGTTCGCGTTCTCGCCGGACGGGGTCCGCGCGGTGTTTTCCGCCCGGGTGCCGGAAGCGGGCCGGTACGGCACTGTTGAGGGCGTGGCCGCCGGTGCCGAGGATCCCCGGCTGATCACTACCTTCAAATACCGGATGAACGGCGTGGGCTACACGCAGGACAAACCCGTCCAGGCCTTCCTCGTGGACCTGCCCGATCTGGATGCGGAACCGTACATTCCGCCCCGGGGACGGAGCCGGGAAGCCCGGGCCGGGGAAGACCGCGAAGAGGACCTCGGCGAGGACCTCGGCGAGGACGGCGGCAGCCGCGGGCTGCCCGAGGCGGTGCAGCTGACCACCGGAGCCACCGACCACCTGCAGCCCGTGTTCAGCGCCGACGGGAGCCGGATCCTGTTCACTGCCGCCCGGGACGATGAGACCCTGGTGGCGGATGCCTACAGCATCAGCCCTGACGGAACCGGCCTCACGAAGCTGACCAATTTGGGCGGCGGCAGCCCGCTGGCCGTGTCCGACCCGGTGCAAAGCGCCAACGGGCACTGGCTGTTCTACCTCGGGCAGGAAGTATCGGAGTCAGGCACCGAGTTCGTGGCCCGGAACACCTCGCTGTACGCCGCGCCGGCAGCAGACCCGTCCGCGGTGCGCCGGCTGACGGATCCGGAAACCGTGGACCTGGCCGAGGGCACCGTGGTTCCGCACAACAGTGCCGAAGCCCTGGTCTTTAACCGGTCCCGGGGCACAGGCGAGCTGCTGTCCGTGGATCCCCGCGGCGGGGTGCACACCATGGTGGAGGGCCCGCGGGTTGTCACCGCAGCCGGCTCGGCGGGCGGCACCGTGGTGGCCTGCTATACGGATCCGCAGACCGCCGGTGACCTGGCCGTCGTCGACGACGACGGGCTGCGGCGGCTTACCGACTTCTCGGCGGCCCTGCGCCGGCATGCTCCGCTGACTATTCCGGCGGAGGAAACCCATTCCTCATCCGACGGCTATCCGGTCCATGGCTGGGTGGCGCTGCCGGAGGCGCCCGGTCCCCACCCGGTACTGCTGAACATTCACGGCGGACCGTTTGCGCAGTATGGGTGGGGCTGCTTCGATGAAACGCAGATTTACACGGAGGCCGGCTACGCCGTGCTGATGTGCAATCCGCGCGGCTCCGCCGGGTACGGGCAGGACCATGGACGCAGCATCAAAGCGGATATGGGCACCCTCGATTTGGCCGATGTGCTGGCCTTCCTGGACGGCGCCCTGGCCGGGCACCCGGAACTGGACGGCACCCGGGTGGGCATCATGGGCGGCTCCTACGGCGGCTACCTCACGGCCTGGACCATCGCGCACGACCACCGCTTCACCGCTGCCGTGGTGGAGCGAGGTTTCCTGGATCCGCTCTCCTTCACCGGCTCAGCGGACATTGGGTGGTTCTTCAGCGCCGGTTACACGGGCACCGATCCCGGGCACGTCCTGGAGCAGAGTCCGATGGCCCACGTGGACGCCGTCCGGACCCCCACGTTCGTGGTCCACTCCGAGGAGGACCTGCGGTGTCCCGTGGAGCAGGCCCAGCGCTACTACACGGCGCTGAAGCTGCGCGGCGTGCCCACCGAGTTGCTGCTGTTCCCGGGCGAAAACCACGAACTATCACGCAGCGGCACCCCCTGGCACCGCCGCCGCCGGTTCGAGCATCTGCTGCGCTGGTGGGCGCGCTGGTTGCCCACGGCACAGAATCCCGCACCGCAGAACGCCCGACAGCCGGAGCCGGCCGGCGCCTAGGCAGCAGGGAACCCGCAGCGGGGCCGGGTCAGAAGCCCAGGACCCGCTGGGCCTCGTCGATGTCCGGCGCGGCCCAGCGCCGGGCGTATTCGGTGTTGCTGCACAACGAGCGGGTGAGCACCTTGTCCACGTACACCGTCCCGTAGAGATGGTCCGTCTCGTGCTGGACAATCCGCGCCTGCCAGCCGCTGAACCGTTCCATGTGCTGGCGGGACTGCGGGTCGGTGTAGTCCAGCACCACGGACGCATGCCGGCGCACCACGCCCTGGTACCCCTCGAAGGACAAGCAGCCCTCGAAGAATTCGGCGCTGTCGTCGCCGTCGGCTTCGTAGCGGGGATTGATGATGGTGAAGAACGGCAACGGCAGGCGTTCGCGTACCGCTGCAGCTTCGGCGCCGACGTCGTAGGTGTCTTCCAGTACCGCGATCTGCAACGGGATGCCCAACTGGGGCGCGGCCAGGCCCACACCTGGCGCAGCATGCATCACCCGCCGCATCAGCGCGATCAGCGCTTCCAGCTCCTCGGCGTCCAGCTCACCGTCAAAGGGCAGCGCCGCACGGCGCAGGGCGGGGTGGCCCAGTTGGACAATCGGTACAAGCTCCTGCTCCAGCATCGGAAGGACCAGGTCACGCAGCAGGGCGGAGGATTCGGTGGGCACGGATTCATCCTAATGGCCGCTACGCTGTTGGTGCGCCGCGCCGAAGAGTAGCGTCTGGGCCATCATGACTGAGCAGCAGCCCTACACCGTGCTGGGACGGTATCCAGGATTCGAGTTGCGCCACTATCCGGCGCACGTGCTGGCCCAGGTCACTGTGAACGCGGGATTCGAGGGGGCCGGCAACACCGGTTTCCGCTACCTGTACCGGTACATCAGCGGCCGGAACTCCTCCCGGGCGGGACTGGACCCCTATCCGCCGGGCGAAGTGCAGTTCAGCGAAAACCTGGCGATGACAGCCCCGGTGCTCCTGGAGCCGAGCCCCATCGCGGGAGCCTTTACGGTGGCTTTTGTCCTCCCTGGGGACCTGACCGCCCTCACCGCCCCGGTGCCGGAAGATCCCGCTGTGAGCATTGTGGCGGTACCGGGACAAACGGGGGCGGCGGCCGCCTTCTCCGGACGCTGGAATGAAGCCAACTACCAAGCCCATTTGGCCGCCTTGCAGGCCGCCGTCGGGGCAGAGGGGTTCAGCCTGCTGGGAAATCCGCGTTTTGCGCGGTTCGACCCGCCCTACCGGCCCTGGTTCCTGCGCCGCAACGAGGTGGTTCAGGACGTGGAGGGACCGGGGGACTGACGCGGCAGCGGGTGGATCCCGGGCAGGGCGGCGCCTGTTCCGGTCATGCGTCCGGGTCCGCCAGGTCCTGTTCTGCGGATGACAGCGCCCGGGACGACGGCGGGAGGGCGGCATGGAGGGAGGAGGTCACCCGTGGATTGTATGCGCCGGCGGGGGAGAGCCAAACAAAAAGCCGGGTCCCGCCTCAACGGCGGAACCCGGCTGTGCTGCGGGGCAGGAGTTAGCCTTCGCAGTCCACGCAGTAAGCCTCGCCGTTCTTTTCGCGGGCAATCTGCGAACGGTGGCGTACGAGGAAGCAGGACATGCAGGTGAACTCGTCTGCCTGCGGGGGAACTACCTTGATGAGCAGTTCCTCGCCGGACAGGTCTGCGCCGGGAAGGTCAAAACCATCAATGGCGTCTGACTCTTCGACATCGATGACAGCCGTCATCGCTCCGCCGCGCTGCTGAGCTTTCAGACCCTCCAGGGAGTCTGTGTGCTGGTCTTCTTCCTTGACGCGCGGGGCATCGTAATCGGTAGCCATTTTGTTGTGCTTATCTCCTGATTTGGGGGGGTTGAAGCGTAGATCATATAGGGCAACGAAAGTCGCTGCACCAAACCGTACAGGCGTGGCGGCCGTTCGTTGACGAAATAGGCGGCGAAAGTGACCAACGTCCCGTTCTCCCGTAGTGCCGGCGGTAGTTCCTTCGGCAGGACCGCCGGTACCCGGGTAATCCGGGGACCCCGGGCGCGCAGTGCAGCACGGGGGACGGGCACGGGGGACGGGCACGGGGGACGGGCACGGGGGACGGGCACGGGGGACGGGCACAGGGGACGGGCACGGGGGACGGGCACAGGGGACGGGCACAGGGGAATGGCACGGCCCAGCGCTGCACGCAACGGTTATGTCAACTTGATGAACCGCGGCGGCGGGCCTGCGGGGGAGTTATGTCAACTCACCATGAACCTGTACGGGAAACGTCCGGGGACCGGAAATTGTCCAACCAGGTCAGCGGATTTTGGCCCGGCCGCCCGGGTACGCCAACACGCCGGAGGAAACCGGCCCGGCATGCTGCAGCCCCGCACAGCGGCGCAAAACGAGTCGTCCGCTGCAAAAAGCATTCCCAAAGGTCTCCGGGAGGCAGAAACGTCCAAAACCGGGGGATTTGTGCTGATTTGAGTACCGAATCGGCATATAACCCGGAAAAGCGATATTAGTGCTTCTGGCCACTTCCGACGCGTACCGCAAAGTGCCGATAATCCACATTATGTCAACTAGCGTTTAGAAGGGGGTCCCCCGGACCCGCCCGAAGCCCTCATCTCCGGGGGCAGCCGCAGCATGTAGGCTTCCGGCAAACACCCGGCGTTCAAGGGAGGCATCATGGGCGCGCATCGCTGGTTTCCCGTTGCCGCAGCCGTCAGCACTCTCGTAGTGTCCCTGGCCGGCTGCGGCGCGGGCGCTTCCGGATCCGACGGCGCTGGATCCGACGGCGCCGAATCCGAGAGCACCGGCGGAAGGCCCAGCCGGTGGTCCGTGAGCGTCATCGATCCCGGGCCCGGCGCCTATGAGCAGTGCCTTGAAGATCCGCGCGTTGAGGAGGCGTTTGTGTCCGCGGACTATCCAGCTTCGCACATGGGTGTGACCCTGACTGCTGACGCAACCGCAGACGATGCCGGGCGGATTGCCGACTGCCTGCAGCAGGCCCTGCCGTCCGCAGAAGTTTCGGTCGCCGGCCCGGGGTCCGGCTAGCCGTCCACGCCGGAGAGGAACTCCAGCAGCGCCGCCCCCAGGGCCTCGGGAGCCTCCTGGGCTGCATAGTGCCCAACGCCATCCAGCTGCACAGCCGTGAAAGATCCGGTGGCCAGCGGTGCGAAGGTCTGTTCGGTGAACGGCCCGCCGCCGGCACCCACGGCCAGCACCGGCATCGCAAGGGGCCGCGACGCCGCCAGGGCCTTGATTTCCGCCCCTTCCGAAAGCATGGAGCGGTAGAGGCCCGCGGCGCCGTTCCAGCCGCCCGGACGGGAGTACGTGCGGGCAAACTCAGCAATATCCGTGCTGGTCACGGCGCCTTCCACTGCCGTCATGGACGGATAGGCCCAGGCGGCCAGCAGGTCCATTTCCCTGCCGGTCAGCAGCAAGTCCGGTATTCCGGGGGCGGCAAGCATGCCGATATGCCAGGAACCGCCATGGGCGACATCGGCCAGGGCTTCGAGTCCAAACCCGGCCAGCCCGGCCTCCACCGCCGTAAAACTTGCCACTGCCTCGGGGTGTACGGCGGCAAGACGGAACGCCGCTCCCCCGCTGATGTCCTGCGCCAGTAGATGTACCGGCCCGACGCCCAGGGCACGCAGGAATTCATGGAGTGTTTCCGCCACGGCTCTGCTGTCGAGGCCCGTGTCCGGAACTGCAGCGGAATCCCCGAAGCCCGGCAGGTCCACGGCAAACACCCGGTGGCTGCGGGCCAGCACGGGGATCAATGTGCGGAACGCCCACCAGCTTTCCGGGAAACCGTGCAGCAGCAGGACCGGTGATCCTTCCCGTCCGGCGGAGACGTAATGGAGGCGAATTTCGCCGGCCTGGGCGGTGGCATGGCGGGCGCCGGGGATGGTGGCGGCTGGACTCATGTTCATGGCGCGTCCTCCAATAGACAACCGAGTTGTCCACCATCGTAAGACAATCGGGTTGTCTAATCCATAGTCCGCGTATGCTGTTTTCGTGAATCGGACCGGTGCGGACCTTGCTTTGCTGCTGCTCGCTGCCTACCGGCAGCTGGTGGAGGACGCGACCGCCGAGCTGGCGGCCCGCGGCTATGCCGACATCCGGCCGGTGCATGATTTTGCCTTGCGCGCCATTGACGCCGGAGCCGACACCGCCTCTGAACTCGGGCGCGCGACGGCGGTGACGAAGCAGGCGGCCGCCAAGACCATCGCGGTGCTGCTGGAACGCGGTTACGCGGAACGCCGCACGGATGAACAGGATGCCCGGCGCAAGCGGCTAACCGTCACTCCCCTGGGCCACCGGATGCTTAGGGAAGGCGAAGCAGTATTTGACGGCCTCCGCGCTGCATGGGCAAGTCGGATCGGCGCACCCGAACTAGGGCAGCTCGAACGGGACCTGGGCGTGCTGACAGGCGATTCCCGCATCTCACTCGGGTACCCGGGATGGGCCTCAGGGGCCGGCGAATGACGGTGGCCTTTTCCTGGCTCGACTCCCCCGGCAGCCTTTCCCCTGCCATGCGCCGCCAGCTGCTGCACTGCTGGACGGACGTCAGCAACGCAGGCGGCGCCGTCGGCTTCCCGCTGCTGCCGGTGGGTACCGGCGACGTCGAGCCGGCGCTGGCAGCGCTCGTTGCCGCCCTCGCACCCGAAGGCCCCCGGCTGCTGATTGCGCAAGAACACGGCGTGCTGGCCGGGTGGTTGGTCCTCACCGTTAACCCGGGCACCCTGACCAGCCACTGGGCCCGCGTAACCCGGGTACAGAGCGCGCTGGCGGCACGTGGCCGGGGCATCGGCTCCGCACTGATGCAGGAAGCCGCCCGATACGCCCGTGAGGAACTGCGGCTGGACGAACTGATCCTCGAGGTTCGCGGCGGCATGGGGCTGGAGTCCTTTTATTCGGGCCTGGGCTGGGTCGAGTACGGCCGCCGGCCCCGGGCCCTGCGGCTGGCCGCAGACGACTTCCGTGACGAGGTCCTGATGCGCCTGCCGCTGCCCGCCGGCGAAGGCTTGGCCGCGGCCCCCGCCTGAGTCCCCTCCTCCGGGCGGCCAGCGTCAGGACCGCCTAGCAGTCACCAGCAGATACTCCCAGTCCATGGCCATACCGCCTGCCTGGGTGCTGTACCTCTGCACCAGGGCCAGCAGCTTCTGATCCAGTGCGCCCGCCCGGTCCGGATTGCGCGCAAGGAATTCGTACACCGCAATAATTGGTCCGTAATGTGCCTTAAGGAACCCCAGGAAGTCCTCCGGCGTGGCAAACCGGTCAATGAGCACGGTTCGGCGTTCGGCGCGGAACTCCCTCACCCGCCCTTCCAAGAGGGACTCGACGTGCTCCCGGTTTCCCCACAATTGCGGTGACTGCGTTCCCGGCGGCGGCGCCGGCGAGTAGGGCTTCAGAGCGGCGAACATGCTGCCGACGAATCCTTCCGGAGTCCAGTTGATCAGCCCGATGCGTCCCCCCGACCGGCACACACGGACGAGTTCGGCGGCAGCCAGGCGATGATGCGGGGCGAACATCACGCCTGCACAGGAAATCACCGCGTCGTAGGAGGCGTCGGCATACGGGAGATGCTCGGCGTCCGCCATGGACCAGGTCAGCCGGACGGACCGGGCCAGCGCCAGGCGCTTACCGGAATTCAGCAGCTCAGGCGTCAGGTCCGAAGCGGTGACATCGGCTCCCGTCTCCGCTGCCGGGATTGCCGCATTCCCGGTCCCCGCCGCGATGTCCAGGACCCGGTCGCTGCCCCGGATGCCGGCGGCCCGGACGAGGACGGGCCCCAGGGGCGAAATGGTTTCGGCGGCAACGGCCGCGTAATCCCCCAGCGACCAGATGGCCCTGAGCCGTGCCTTGATCGCCCGGTCCGCGCCGGCATCGTCAGGAAGCTCGTCCATATCCTCACGTCCTTGGTTTCGGAACCGAACGCCGCGGTACTGCGGAACAGATATTTTTCCGCGGCTGTCGATATCTCCGCCGCTTGTTCGACGCCATAGTAGAAGACGCAACACCGCGTCCTCACAGTTGCAGGAACAGCAACGCATAGAAGAAGGAGTCCACCATGAAGTACATGCTCATTATGCGGTCCACCGACGCGGGCGTGCAGGCCTACAAGGATGTCCCCTTCGAGGAAGTCATTAACCGGATGGGCGCCTATAACGAGTCAATGATCAACGCAGGGGTATTGCTGGCCGGCGAAGGCCTGGCCGAGATTTCCACCGACAGCGGCTTTGTTGTGGACTTTTCCGAGGATCCGCCGCTGATCACAGACGGCCCCTACGGGGAAACCCATGAGCTGTTCAACGGGTTCTGGATCATCTCCGCCGCCTCCCGCGAAGAAGCGGCGGAGTGGGCCAGCCGCTGCCCGCTTGGACCGGGATCGAAGCTGGAAGTGCGGCGGGTAACGGAGGCTGCGGACTTCGCAGATTTCGCCGACAACGAGTACATCCGGAAGGAAGAAGGATGGCGCAGGGACGAGGAGAAGCTGCGCACGGAGCACCGGTAGCAGCCGGTCCCGGGCAGGCAGCGGCAATCCGGCGCCGCCTCGACGCGCTGTGGCGCATCGAAGGTGCCCGGATTGTTGCTGCCCTGGCGCGTGCCACCGGGGACGTGGGCCTGGCCGAGGACGCGGCCCAGGAAGCGGTTGCCCAGGCACTGGAACAGTGGGGCACACGCGGCATTCCGCGGAACCCCGGCGCCTGGATTACGACGGCGGCCCGGCGGCGCGCCATCGACCGCTGGCGGCGGGAGGACCAGCTCGGCAACCGTTACGCGCAGTTGGCCCGCGCCCGGGAAGATGAAGCCGCCGTTGACTGGGATCCGCTCCCCGACGATGTGCTCCGGCTGCTGTTTACCGCCTGCCATCCCGTGCTTGCGCCTGAGGCCCAGGTAGCGCTGACCCTGCGGCTGGTGGGATCACTGCGCACGGAGGAAATCGCCCGGCTGTTCCTGGTACCCGTGGCCACCATGCAGCAGCGGATCCTCCGTGCCCGGAAGAGCCTGGCCGCCGCCCGGGTCCCGTTCGAAGTCCCGGAACCCAATGAGTGGGGTCCGCGGCTGCGGGGTGTGATGCATGTTGTCTACCTGATGTTCACGGAGGGGTATGCGGCAACGGCCGGTGAGACCTGGATCCGGCCGGACCTGGCTAACGAGGCACTGCGGATCGGACGGATCCTGGCCGGCCTGGTGCCCCGGGTCCCGGAGGTCCACGCGCTGGTGGCGCTGTTGGAGTTCCAAGCCTCCCGTTTCGCCGCCCGCACCGGGGCCGGCGGTGAGCCGGTGCTGCTGCCGGACCAGGACCGCACCAGGTGGGACCGGGCGCAGATTGAGCGGGGCCGCGCGTCGCTGGCCCGCGCGGACGCCCTGGCAGCAGCGGCCGGACGGTCCCGCGGGAGCTACGCACTGCAGGCAGCCATCGCGCAATGCCATGCCACCGCCGGGCGTGCCGACGAGACGGACTGGCCGGCCATCGTGGACCTCTATGAGGCGCTGGGCCGCATCAGCCCCGGCGACGTCGTCGAACTCAACCGTGCCGTAGCAGTGTCCATGGCGTCGGGGCCCGAGCCGGCCCTGGCCATTGTGGAGCGTCTGGACGCCCGGGGGCCCTGCGGGGATCCCATCTGCTGCCTAGCGTGCGCGGCGAGCTGCTCTCCCGGCTGGGCAGGGTCGAGGAGGCCAGGGCCGAATTCCGCGCCGCCGCGGAACTGGCGGAGAACCGGCATGAACGCCGGCTCCTGCTGCTCCGGGGGCAGGAGTAGAGTCCAACCACACGCGTTTCCCGCATTGCCCTTCCACAGTCTCTGCAAATCCACAGTCTCTGCCAAAGGATCACCTTGACCTCAAACCCGCAGCCCTTCCCATCCAACGCCGATCCCCTGACGGATCCGGACTGGTGGCGGCAGGCTGCGGTTTACCAGGTGTATCCGCGCAGCTTCTCGGACTCCAACGGTGACGGGCTGGGCGACCTGCAGGGCGTAACCGCCAAGGTGCCCTACCTTTCGGCCCTCGGCGTGGACGCCGTATGGCTCAGTCCCTTTTACCCCTCGGCGCTCGCCGACGGAGGTTACGACGTCGACGACTACCGTGATGTCGACCCGCGCCTGGGCACCTTGGCGCACTTCGACGACATGGCCGCTGCCCTGCACGGTGCCGGAATCAAGCTGATTGTGGACATTGTCCCCAATCATTCCTCCAACCGGCATGCCTGGTTCCGCGAAGCGCTGGACTCGCCCCGGGGTTCCGCGGCCCGGGAACGGTATATCTTCCGCGACGGCACCGGGCCCGACGGCGCCCAGCCGCCCTCGGACTGGCAGTCCGTGTTCGGCGGCAGCGCCTGGGAGCAGGTGCCGGACGGGCAGTGGTACCTGCACCTCTTCGCTCCGGAGCAGCCGGACTTCAACTGGGAGAACCGTGCGGTGAAGGACGAATTCCTGGCCACCCTGCGCTTCTGGTCCGACCGCGGGGTGGACGGCTTCCGGATTGACGTGGCGCATGCCCTGGCGAAGGACCTGAGCGAACCGCTGCCCTCCAGCGCGCTGCTCGCTGCCGAGGGCGACGGAACCGACGGCGCGCATCCGTTCTGGGACCGGAACGAGGTCCATGACATCTACACCGAGTGGCGCGCACTGTTCAATGAATACACTCCGCCGCGCACGGCGGTGGCCGAAGCCTGGGTCCATGCATCCCGCCGCGGCCGCTACGCCAGCCCCGCCGGCCTGGGCCAGGCATTCAACTTCGACCTGCTGCAGGCGGATTTCGACGCCGCCCGCTTCCGCACGGTCATCACCGACAATCTGGTCCAGGCGGCGGAAACCGGCGCGTCGTCCACCTGGGTCCTGTCCAACCACGACGTCGTGCGGCATGCCACGCGCTACGGATTGCCGGCAACGCCGGCGGACAGCGCCAAGGGCCAGGACGGCAAGGCATGGGTCCTGGCCGGCGGACCGGAAGAGCAGTTGGACCGGGCCGCGGGACTGCGCCGGGCCCGTGCGGCCACCCTCCTGATGCTGGCCCTGCCCGGCTCCGCCTATTTGTACCAGGGCGAAGAACTGGGCCTGCACGAGGTTGCTGCCATCCCCGACGCCGACCGCCAGGATCCCGCTTTCTTCCGCAACGCAGGGGTGGAAAAGGGCCGGGACGGCTGCCGGGTGCCGCTGCCCTGGACCCCGGAGGAGCCGTGCTTCGGCTTCGGCACCGGTGCACCCCACCTGCCCCAGCCGGAATGGTTTGGTCCCGCGGCCGTGTCGCTGCAGGACGCCGATACGGATTCCACGCTGAACTTCTACCGGCGGGCCCTGGAACTGCGCGGCAAGCGGCAGGGTGCCGAGGAACTTGCGTGGGTGCCCAGCGCTGCCTCCGTCCTGCACTTCACCCGGCCCGGCGGCTGGCAGAGCATCACCAACTTCGGTACCGCGGCCGTGGCCCTGCCCGCCGGCACGGTGCTGCACACCAGCGCGCCGCTCGAGGGCGGCCTGCTGCCGCCGGACACCACGGCCTGGCTCGGCTGACCGGCGGCTGCTTCCGGGGCCTGTCGGCGGGAAGGCGGGATGGCTACCGTGGAGGGTAGGCAAGAACAGCTACCCGTTGTAAGGAGATCCGCCATGGAGCCAATCCCCGGGATCAACGTTTCGGTTCCGCCCAGCGGCCCGGGCTGCGTGGAATGCACGCAGCAGCAGGGCTGGTGGTACCACCTGCGCCGCTGCACCGAATGCGGGCACATCGGCTGCTGCGACAATTCGCCGGGCCAGCACGCCACCGCGCACGAGCAGCAGACCGGGCACCAGATCATCCGCAGCTATGAGCCGGGCGAGGACTGGTTCTGGAACTACGCCGATTCCTCTGTTTTCGCCGGCCCCGAGCTGGCCCCGCCGGAGCACCACCCGTTCAACCAGTCGGTTCCCGGGCCGGCCAGCCGGGTGCCTCCGGACTGGCAGGAGCTGCTGCGCTGAACGCGTGGGCAGCACCGGGTGAGTCCGGGTTTACACTGTAAACATGACTAGAACCTACATCGTTACAGGATCCGCTTCCGGCATCGGAGCAGCCACCGCCAACCTGCTGAAGGAGGCCGGCAACAAAGTCATTGGCGTTGACCTCCGCAACGCCGACGTTGAAGGCGATCTCAGCACCCCCGAGGGCCGTTCCGCTGCCGTAGCCAAGGTCCTTGACCTTTCCGGCGGCACTGTCGACGCCGTGATCGCCTGCGCAGGCATCTCTGCCCCCGCCCCCATCACCGTGGCCGTGAACTTCTTCGGTGTTACCGACTTCCTCACCGCACTGGCACCCGTCCTGGCCAAGAGCAGCGCCCCGCGTGCCGCCGTCGTCAGCTCCATGGCGAGCCTGCAGCCCAACTCCCCCGAGCTGGTTGAGGCGCTGCTGGCCGGCAGCGAGGAGGAAGCGCTGCGGATCGGCAAGGAGCTCGCAGACAAGGGCCCCCAGACCGGCTACCTTAACTACCCGTCCAGCAAGCGCGCACTCAGCCGCTGGGTCCGCCGCGAAAGCATCACCCCGGCATTTGCCGGTGCCGGCATCCCGCTGAACGCCGTGGCCCCCGGCACCGTCCTGTCCGCCATGACCCGCGAGCTCCTGGCCACGCCCGAAAGCCGTGCCATGGTGGACGAAAACGTCCCCATGCCGCTGAACGGCCACTCCGAGCCCGAGGTCATTGCCCGGCTGCTCATCTGGCTGACGTCCGAGGAGAACACCCACACCACCGGCCAGACCATCTACACCGACGGCGGCGCCGACGCGACGCTGCGCGGCGACGACATCTGGTCCTAGTCCGCCCCCTGCCGCACCGCTGCGGCAAACACCTCCGGCGCCGGGTATCCCCCGGCGCCGGAGGTGTTTAACGGCAGCATTCGCGTCCCCCGGTGCTTTTCTGACATGATGTTGGCATGATGCCAACAGCCCGTCGGCATCATGCCCAGAAAAATACCACTCAAGGGGTACCGATGTTTTTAGCGTTGCGTGAACTGCGTTTCGCCCGGGCCAGATTCGGACTGATGGGCGGCGTCGTCGCCCTCATCGCCGTGCTAATGGTCCTGCTGTCCGGCTTGTCCTCCGGTCTCGTCAACGACGGCGTCTCCGGCCTGAAATCCATGCCGGCAACTGCGTTTGCCTTCAACGAGGGCACCAAGACCGACAATGCCTTCTCCCGCAGCGTGGTGGACGAACACCAGGCTGCAGTGTGGGCCGAACAGCCCGGCGTGGATGAAGCGGCCCTGATGGGCACTGCCATGATGAACGGCACCACCGGAAACGGCACCCAGGTGGATCTGGCCCTGTTCGGCATTGAACCCGACTCGTTCCTGGCCCCGCAGGTCGGCGAAGGCCGCGGCCTGTCCGCACCGGATGAAATCGTGGTCTCCTCCACCGCGGCAGATGCCGGCCTGAACATTGGTGACGTGGTGACCCTCGAACGCATCGGCGTCGAACTGACCGTGGTCGGCTACACGGACAGCCAGGCGACGTTCGGCCACGTTGACCTCGCTTACCTTCCGCTGGATACCTGGCAGTACCTGGCCAGCGGCCAGAGTGTTCCCGGAGCCCCCGCCAAGGCACAAATGGACGGCGTGAAATTCGACACTGCCAGCACGGTTGCCCTGAAGGCAGCCGACGGTGCGGACATCGACTTTGCGGCAGGAGACGACGCCGCCGGAACAGTCACGTCCACCCTGTCCGAATCCTTCAATGCTTCCCCCGGCTACTCCGCCGAAACCATGACCCTGCAGATGATCCAGGTGTTCCTCTACGCCATCTGCGCCCTGGTCGTTGGTGCTTTCTTCACGGTCTGGACCATCCAGCGCAAACACGAACTCGCAGTCCTGCGCGCCGTAGGCGCCTCCACCGGGTACCTGCTCCGTGACGGCCTGCTGCAGGCAACCATCATCTTGGTGGTCTCCACGGTTGTCGGCATCCTTGCCGGCCTCGCCATGGGCGCCGGGCTGAGCGGGACCGCCATGCCGTTCGCACTGGAACCCGCACCCATCGTGCTGGCCACGGTCCTGACCATCGTGCTGGGCCTGGCCGGCGCCGCCCTGGCTATTGTCCGCATTTCCCGCGTAGATCCCCTGGCTGCCCTTGGAGGACAACGATGAGCACCGCAACCACACAGCAGCAAAACTCCGGCACCCGAACCGGCGGCCTGCTGATCACCTCCGCGAACCTGGCGCTGGGCGACGGCGGCAGCACAGTCCAGGCCCTGGACAATGTTTCGCTGGCCGTCCGGCCCGGGGAAATGGTCGCCGTCGTCGGACCGTCCGGGGCTGGCAAATCCAGCCTCCTAGCGGTAGCCGGCGCCCTCACCGCGCCTGACACGGGCACCGTGCAGGTGAACGGCGTGGACCTCGCAACCCTCGGCAAGGCCGCCCGCGCCAGGTTCCGCCTGCGCGAAATCGGCTTTGTGTTCCAGTCGGGAAACCTGATTCCCGCACTGAACTCCGTCGAACAGCTGAAGCTGATGCAGAAACTGGCCGGCAGCAGCGACGGCCTGGACCCGATGGAACTGCTGGCCGGGGTGGGCATGGAACACAAGGCCAAGAGCCGGCCGGACCAGCTCTCCGGCGGGGAACGCCAGCGCGTGGGCATTGCCCGCTCACTGGTCAACCGGCCGTCCCTGCTGCTGGTGGACGAACCCACCGCAGCCCTGGACCGGGCCCGGAGCCAGGACGTGGTGGCCCTGCTGGCCCGGGAAACCCATGAGCGCGGCGTTGCTACAGTTATGGTGACGCACGATCACGACGTCCTGCACCATTGCGACCGCGTAGTCGAAATGGTGGACGGGCGTCTCTCAAGCTAAACCAGCACGAACAGGAGGGCCAGGTGCCCCGAATCTCTGCCCCCACGGTGGCCGAACACCGGGCGGCACAGCAGCGGGCGCTGCTGGATGCGGCGCGCACCCTCCTGGCCCGCACCGGCGAGGCCCCCAGCATGGCCGAAGTGGCCGCGCTGGCGGGCCTCGCCCGGCCCAGCGCCTACCAGTACTACAAGTCCCGCCAGGACCTCCTGCACGCACTGGTCCAGGACGTTTTTCCGCGCTGGACCCGGCGGGTGAGGGAAGCCATGGACGCTGAGCCGGACCCGGCGGACCGGATCATGGCCTATGTCCTGACCAACATCGCCCTCGTGGCCGAAGGTGAACACGCCGTGGGCAACGCCCTTGCCGCCGTCGCACCGGGCGAGGAACTGAACAACCAAAGCGCCATGATGCACCGCCAGCTGCTGACCCCGCTGGTGGAAACCCTGACCATGCTCGGCGTCCGGGATCCTCATGTGACCGCCGAACTGATAAACGCCATAGTCCATTCCTCCACCCGGCTGCTGGAATCGGGCACCGGCCGGGAAATCGTCGAGGGCCGGGTCCGCGAACTCCTTGGCCCGTACGTCCGCGAAAACCGCGCCACCGCCGCCCAGGAGGGCACCGCATGAGCAATACTGCACCGCATACGTCCGGCGGAAACGCTGCCGCCGCAAATTCCGCTGGTACTTCCACTGAAAAGACCATCCGGTCCTGGCCCTTGGTCCTCGCGGCGGACCTGGTCCTGATTGTTGTGTTCGCCGCCCTGGGCCGGCGCAGCCATGAGCACGGGCTGGCGCTTGCCGGCATCCTCGGCACGGCCCTGCCCTTTGCTGCCGCGTGCCTGCTCGGATGGGCTGCTGCGCGCGCCTGGCGCCGACCGGTCGCACTGTGGCCCTCCGGCGTCGTCATCTGGCTGGTTACGGTAGTTGCAGGCCTGGGCATCCGGGCACTAACCGGCGGCGGTACGGCCACCAGCTTCATGCTGGTTACCCTCGCTGTGCTGGCAGTGTTCCTGCTGGGCCAGCGGCTCCTCTGGCGCGCCGGTGCCCGCGTGCGTTCCCGGCGGATCCACTAGGCTCAAGGTTACGACCCGCGGGCGCACCGCGCGCCCGCACACCGCCGCAGGAAAGGCCCCCGCCATGATCACAGCTTTTGTACTCATCCAGACCGACTCGGCCCGGATCCCGGAATGCGCCGAGGAAATCTCGGAGATCGAAGGCATCAGCGAGGTCTACTCCGTCACCGGCGAATGCGACCTTATTGCCATTGCCCGTGTGCAGCGGCACGAGGACCTCGCCGACGCCATTGCCAACCGGCTGTCCAAGGTGGACGGGGTGATCGGAACCACCACGCAGATCGCGTTCCGGGCCTACTCCAAACACGACCTCGACGCCGCGTTCTCACTGGGCTTCGACAGCTAACATCCGGGCCTGTTCCCCGCCGGTCCCCCGCTTGTCCCCCGCCCGCCGAACCACGGCGCGGCCCTACTGCGTTGCCGCCACCCAGCGGTCCAGCGCGGTTTGGGCCGCGCCGCTGTCAATTGAGGCACAGGCGCGTTCCAGCCCGCGGGCCAGCCGGTGCAGCAGCGGGCCGTCTGCGTCTTCATCCAGTGCCACCAGGGCAGCTGCAGCGTTCAGCACCACCGCGTCGCGCACCGGCCCCTTGTCTCCGGCGAGCACACTGCGGACCACCGCTGCATTGGACGCAGCGTCACCGCCCCGCAGGTCCTCCAGCGTAGCCCGGCTGATCCCGAGATCCAGGGGATCCACCACTGACTCCTCCACGGCCCCGTTACGGACCTCCCAGACGGTCGAGATACCCGTGGTGGTCATCTCGTCCAGACCGTCCTGGCCGCGGAACACCAGGGCGCGCACGCCGCGCCGGGCCAATACTCCGGCCATCAGGGGTGCCAGCCGTGCATCGGCCACGCCGATCGCGGAGGCGCTGGGGCGGGACGGATTGGTCAGCGGACCCATGAAATTGAAGGCGGTGGCCACGCCCATCTCACGCCGCGGTACGGCGGCAAAGCGCATGGACGGATGGAAGACCTGCGCAAAGCAGAACGTGATGCCTGCTTCCACGGCGGCCCGCGCCACCCGGTCAACGGGAAGGTCAAGACGGACTCCCAGCGCCTCAATGACGTCGGCGGAACCGGACGCCGACGAGGCCGCCCGGTTGCCGTGCTTGACCACCTTGGCGCCCGCCCCTGCGCACACCAGCGCCGCCATGGAGGAAATGTTCACAGTGTTATGGCGGTCACCGCCGGTACCGACAATGTCCAGGGTCTCCCCCGGGATATCGATCGGCCGGGCGCTTGCCAGCATGGCCTCGACCAGCCCGGTGAGTTCGTCAACCGTCTCTCCCTTGGCGCGCAGTGCCACCAGGAACCCCGCAATCTGGGAGTCGGTGGCGTTGCCGGCCATGATCGCGGACATCGCCCAGCGGGTCTGCGCGGTAGTGAGGTGCCTGCCCTCGATCAGCGCCGTAATCAGGCCCGGCCAGGTGTATGTCGAACTCGGATTCGTAGTCACACCCCCTAGGTTATCTACGATTCGTAGAAATTGCTGATTTCTTTCTGAAGCTCCGATTCCGCGCCAATACAGGGATCCGGGGCTTCAGTGCGCGCCGGGGACGCGCCGTTGGCCCTGATCTGTTGGAGAAGTAGGCGGTTTTACCGCCATAATGTCTATGTGACAACAGCGACCCATGCCCCCAGTACCCCGGCTCACCCCACGCTGAACCGCCCCAATATGGTTTCCGTAGGAACCGTGGTGTGGCTCTCCAGTGAACTGATGTTCTTTGCTGCCCTGTTCGCCATGTACTTCACGCTTCGCTCCACCTCGAGCGAACTGTGGGCCATGGAGACGGAGAAGCTGAACGTCCCGTTCGCTTTCGTTAACACGGTGATCCTTGTTTCCAGTTCCTTCACCTGCCAGTTCGGCGTTTTCGCTGCAGAACGACTCCAGGCACGCCGCACCGGAGGGCTTCTGAAGCTTTCCCGCTGGGGCATGACCGAGTGGTTCCTGCTGACCTTCGTACTTGGAGCGATCTTCGTCTCCGTACAGGCTTTCGAATACGCGACGCTGGTTTCTGAAGGCGTATCCCTCTCGTCGAACTCTTACGGTTCCGCGTTCTACCTGACCACCGGTTTCCACGGCCTGCACGTGACCGGCGGCCTGATCGCGTTCCTCTTCATCATCGGCCGTGCCTACGCCGCCAAGCGCTTCGGACACTTCGAAGCAACCTCGGCGATCGTCACCTCGTACTACTGGCACTTCGTTGATGTGGTCTGGATTGCCCTGTTCGTCATCATCTACTTCCTCAAGTAACACTGCTTGAGGACCGCACCCAAGAAATACCTCAAAGTGGCACCTGTTTCCCAAAGACCACATAAGTTAGGAACTACGAAGTGAAGGCACTATCGCAAAGGCGGCGTCATCCCCTCGCAGCAGTAGCGCTGCTGCTGCTGGGACTCCTCGTTACGGGTGGTCTCTACGCCGTAGCCAACGGCGCCAACCAGGCCCAGGCCGCGACCACCACCTACACTGCCGATGACGTCAGCGAAGGCGAGAAGCTGTTCGTCGCCAACTGCGCAACGTGCCACGGCATCGAAGCCACCGGATCCGAGAACGGACCCTCCCTGGTGGGCGTCGGCGCTGCGTCGGTTGACTTCCAGGTCGGTACCGGCCGCATGCCGCTGGCCATGCAGGGCCCGCAGGCCCAGCAGAAGCCCGTCCAGTTCAATGAAGAGCAGACGGCAGACCTCGCCGCCTACGTCTCCAGCATCGGCGCCGGTCCCTCCGTTCCGGACTCCGAGTACCTGGAACCGGACACCAGCGACGAAGAGGCTGCCGCCAACGGCGGCGAGCTGTTCCGCGTCAACTGCGCCATGTGCCACAACGCTGCCGCCGCCGGCGGTGCGCTGACCCGCGGCAAGTTCGCTCCGTCCCTGGAGGGCGTCAGCGAGAAGCACATCTACGAGGCCATGGTCACCGGCCCGCAGAACATGCCTGTCTTCAACGACACGAACATCACGCCCGAAGACAAGCAGGACATCATCACGTTCCTGAAGAACATCGAGGCCAACGGCTCTCCCGGCGGAGCGCAGCTCGGCTCGCTGGGACCGGTTTCCGAAGGCCTGTTCATCTGGACCGCAGGTCTGGGAATCATCATCGCTTTCACTATTTGGTTGACCTCCCGGTCTTCCTAACCACCCGCCGCGCTCACCCCCACGGGTGACATCACAGTTACACATAGGTCTATAAATGCAGTTTCAAGAGAAGGATGAGGGGGATCATGGGCGACCATAGTCACGGCAGTCCGAACACCTCGGGCACCGTCGCTACGGCTGGCCAGGGAGAAGAGGAGAAGTTCCAGAATCCGGGACTTCCCCCGCACCGCCCTCGTCTAGCCGACACAAATCCCCGCGCCGAAAAGCGGGCCGAACGGCAGGTCGCAAGCCTGTTCGTCATCTCGGCCATTGGCACGATCGTATTTTTCGTGGGGTACTTCAGCATCCACCTGGATGATGCCAGCATCGCCACGCTGCGGCTGCAGAACATCCTGCTGGGTCTGGGCACGGCATTCGCCATGCTGGGCATCGGCGTAGGTATTGTCCACTGGGCCAAGACCCTGATGCCGGACCACGAAATCGTGGAAGAACGCCACGAGATCCGTCCCGAAGAGGACCGCGTTATTGCCGAGAAGATGGTGGGCGACATCATCGAGGAGACGGGCATCAAGCGCCGTCCCCTGATCCGCAACACGCTCCTCGGCGCCATGGTCCTGGCACCGCTGCCGGCGATCGCGGTCTTCCGCGACCTCGGCCCGCTGCCCGGCAATACCCTGCGCCACACCATGTGGGACGAGAACACCTACCTGACCCGGGACCCCAGCGGTACCCGGATCAAGGCTTCCGACGTCACCCTGGGCTCGGCGTTCCACGTCATCCCCGAAGGCCTGACGGAACTGGAAGAGCACAAGCTCGAAGAGAAGGCCAAGGCAGTAGTCCTGCTCATGCGCCTTAACCCGGAAGACCTCAACCCCTCCCCCGGGCGCGAGGACTGGGCCGTAGACGGCATCGTCGCCTACTCCAAGATCTGCACCCATGTGGGCTGCCCCGTGGCCCTCTACGAGCAGCAGACGCACCATTTGCTGTGCCCGTGCCACCAGTCGACCTTCGATGTCACGCAGGAATGCAAGGTCATCTTCGGCCCGGCCGGCCACGCACTGCCGCAGCTGCCCATCAAGGTCGACAAAGACGGCTACCTGCAGGCTCAGAGTGACTTCAAAGAGCCTGTCGGACCGAGCTACTGGGAGCGTGGTTAACCGTGAGTGTCCCCTCCGCTACGCCTTACGAAGCCAAGACCCGTCTTGGCCGCGTCACCAACTTCGTTGACTCCCGGGTCAGCGGCTCGGCCATGGTCAAGGAGTTCGGCCGCAAGGTCTTCCCCGACCACTGGTCCTTCATGTTCGGTGAAGTTGCGCTGTACTGCTTCGTCATCCTGCTGCTGACCGGCACGTTCCTGACCTTCTTCTTCGATCCGTCCATGGCGGAAACGCATTACGAAGGCAGCTACGTTCCGCTCAACGGCGTGGAGATGTCTGTCGCCTACGAGTCCTCACTGAATATCTCCTTCGATATCCGCGGCGGCCTCTTTATGCGCCAGGTGCACCACTGGTCGGCCCTGCTCTTCGTAGCGGCCGTCTCCGTGCACATGCTCCGCGTGTTCTTCACCGGAGCGTTCCGCAAGCCCCGTGAACTGAACTGGGTGGTGGGCGGCGTCCTGCTGATCCTCTCCCTCGCGGCCGGCTTCACCGGCTACTCCCTCCCCGATGACCTGCTCTCCGGCAACGGCCTGCGAATCATCGACGGCGTCATCAAGTCGATTCCCGTAGTGGGCACCTACATCAGCTTCTTCCTGTTCGGCGGCGAATTTCCGGGAACGGATATCATCGGGCGTCTTTACGTCCTGCATATCCTCCTGGTGCCGGCCCTGATCCTGCTGATGATCGCGATCCACCTCTTCATGGTGGTCATCCACAAGCACACCCAGTTCCGCGGACCCGGCCGGACCAACAACAATGTTGTCGGTTACCCGGTGGGCCCGGTCTACGCTGCCAAGGCCGGTGGATTCTTCTTCATCGTCTTCGGCATCATCGCCATCATTGCGGGCTTCTTCACGATCAACCCGATCTGGAACTACGGCCCGTACGATCCCTCCCCCGTGTCCGCCGGTACCCAGCCTGACTGGTACATCGGTTGGGTTGACGGCGCCCTGCGCCTGATGCCCGGCTTCATCGGCGGGTTCCCCTTCGAATGGGTCATCCCGTTCCCGTGGGGCGACAACACGCTCTCCCTGAACGTCCTGCTGCCGGCCCTGGTGCCTGCAGGCCTGGTCTTCACACTGCTGTTCACCTGGCCCTGGATCGAAGCGTGGCTGACCAAGGACAAGCGGGTGCACAACCTGCTCGACCGTCCGCGCAACGCTCCGTACCGCACGGCAGTCGGCGTCGCCGGCATCACGTTCTACTCGGTTATGTGGGCAGCTGCCAGCTCCGACCTCATCGCCACGCACTTCCACGTGTCGCTGAACGACGTGACCTACTGGCTGCGGGTCCTGCTCTTCGTTGGCCCGGTCCTGGCGTTCATCATCACGCGCCGCATCGCCCTGGCGCTGCAGCGCAAGGACCGCGAGATTGTCCTCCACGGCGTGGAGAGCGGACGCATTGTCCGTCTCCCGCACGGCGAGTACATCGAGGTCCACGAGCCGCTGGACGAGTACAAGCGCTACCGCCTGGTGGACTTCGAGTCCTACAAGGCACTGCCGGCCCAGCCGGGCGCCAACGGCAAGGTCTCCGGCAAGGAGAAGCGGCGGGCCAAGCTCTCGCGCTTCTTCTTCGAAGACCGCGTTGCCCCGGTAACGCCGTCGGAGCTTGAAAACGCGCACCACCACGAGTCGCCTGCCGAGGTCGAAGCCAAGGCTGACGACCAGCAGTCGATCGAACAGCACTAACTGCCGCAAGGCGCTTAGCGTAAAGGAAGGCCCCGCCGGATGTCCGGCGGGGCCTTCCTTGTATCTCTGCGATGTTCAGGCTGGTAATCAGGACAGAGTGAACGGCTCTTTGGAGGGCAGCGGGTACCGGCGGCGCAGCTGATCGGGATCGGCCACCGGCGCGGAACCGATGGTGAGCTTGGTGAAGTCCAGCAGCGGGTCCCGCAGCACAACCTTCAGTCCGGCCACGGCTTTGTTCACATCCGGAACCAGGCAGTAGATGTTCAGCTTCCGCGGCGCGAACTCGCTGTGGTCCACTTCCCCCAGCCCGCGCCAGAGGAAGTAGGAGGAGATAGCCTGGGTGGCCTTGTGCTCAAGGTACCGGTCCCGCTCAGTACCGGTGGCGGACTTCAGCGCGTACTGGGCGATGACCCAGTGCTGCTGCTCCGGATCCAGTTCCGCATAGCCGTCCTCTTCCGAGGCCACTGCGAAGGCGTGCAGGAGCCCCTCGGCTGCCTCTGGCGCCACGTCCTGAACCTTGGCTTTGCCTTCGTGGCCCACGGGCCCGGAGGTCAGCATTAGCTGCCCTTCGTCCTCCTCGTAGAGCGCTTCACGAAAGTGCAGTACTCCTGCTTCGTCGCGCTTGTACATCCTGATGGTTATCATTGCGGTGTTCCTCTTCCTGCTGTGGATTGTGGTGCCGCGGCCTAGGCGCGCGGAAGGCGGCGGGGATGGTACGAGCGCGGGGTGCGTACGCCGGGGCGCTGCAGCGGCACCCAGAGCTTGTAGCGGTCTGCGCGGTAGTAGGACACGGAGTAGTCCACCATCGCCCGGGAGACATAGGCATGCCGCTGGATCTTCAGGACCGGTGCACCCAGTTCTACATTCAGCAGCCGCGCAATGGACGCCGATGCGGCAGTGGCCTCGATGGTGTCCTCACCCCACTCCATCACCAGTCCGTACCGTTCTCCCAGCATGTTGTACAGCGAGGTGGGAGCCTCCTCCTCGAGGATCCCCGGGACGTAGTGGGCGGGAATGAAGTTCTCGTCCACGCTCATGGGTTCGCCGTCGGCCAGCAGCTGGCGCCTGAAGCGCACCACCGGCTGTCCGGGTTCAATCTGCAGCTCACGGGCCACCAGCTGGGACGCTCCGGTCTGCTCGAAGCTGAGCACATGGGCATCCGGAACCATGCCGCGGCGGTGCATTTCCTCGGAGTAGGAGGTTAGCTGGATCTGCAGGTCCATCTTCTTGCGTGCCACGAAAGTTCCCAGCCCCACGACGCGTTCCAGGACACCGTCGGCAACGAGGGCGTCTACGGCCTGGCGGATGGTCATACGGGCGACGGCGAAGTGCTCCGCCAGTTCCCGCTCGGACGGGATGATCTCCCCCGCACCGGCGTGGTCCTCCACGAACCGGCGGAGAATGGCCTGCAGCTGGATGTGCTTGGCGACGCCGGCTTCCGGATCGATGGATTCGGTCAGCAGCAGAAGCCGGCGGTTGCTCACTGGGAAGCTCCCTGGCCGGCCAGAATTTTCCGCATTCTTCTACTCCGCCCCTTCGACTGGGAAAACACGTGCCGTCTAAGGATACCGGGAGGTGTCCCCGCCCTGCTCCGCAGGATAGGCCGCCAGCGCGTGCAGGAACCGGTTGAGGGATCCACCCAGGTTCCAGCCGGAGCCGAGCCGTTCCAGGTCGGCGCGGGCCTGCGGACCAGGGGCATGCAGGCGCGCCCCAGCGGCCTCCAGCGCCGGAACGGGAAGGTCGCGCACCACATGCACCACGGCCGGTGCCGCCTGCAGGTACTCCCCCGCTGCGGCCAGCTTGGCGCGGACCGGTGCCGCCAGCCCGCTGCCCGGATCCGCCGCGGCCGCCAGCAGCCCGTCCAGGCTTCCGTACTCCCCCAGCAGCTGTGCCGCGGTCTTTTCACCGATCCCAGCCACCCCGGGCAGCCCGTCGGAAGCGTCCCCGCGCAGCGTCGCATAGTCGGCGTATTGGCCAGGCAGCACCCGGTACCGGCCCACCACAGATGCCTCCGTCAGAACTTCGAGGTTCTTCATCCCGCGTGCCGTATAGAGCACCCGTACCTCCCGGTCATCGCTGACCAGCTGGAACAAGTCACGGTCGCCCGTCACCACGTCCACCGGCGTTCCTGCCGACTGGGCGTAGGTGCCGATGACATCGTCGGCTTCGTGGTCATCGGCGCCCACCAGGGCAATGCCTGCCACTGTAAGGATCTCCCGGATCATCGGAATCTGGGCGGTCAGGCCCTCGGGCACGGTTTCAGTGTCCCCGTCCGGGGAAGCGGCTGCCACGCGTTGGGCCTTGTACCCGGGCAGCAGGGCAACCCGCCACGCCGGGCGCCAGCTGTTGTCCCAGCAGGCCACAAGGTGGGTCGGCCCATACTCGGTGCTCAGGCGGGCGATCATGTCCAGCAGTCCCCGCACGGCATTCACCGGGGTTCCGTCGGCCCGGCGGATGGTGTCCGGAATGCCGTGGAAGGCACGGAAGTACAGGGAGGCGGTATCAAGCAGCATAAGTCGGGAAGCCATATCCGCACCCTACACACCGGGGGCACGCAAAAAGGGAGGACCCGCAGTTTCCTGCGGATCCTCCCTGAGATGCTGCTTGTCTAAGCTGCCGTGTTCAAACCTGCCCTAGTGGGCGTGGTTTCCGCGGCTGTATTCGAAGACCCAGCCAACCAGTGCAATGACGGCAAGGCCGGCACCGATGAACAGGATCCACCAGCCAACTGCCATACCGAGGAATCCGATGGCAGCGGAGATACCCAGCAGCAGCGGCCACCAGCTCCACGGGCTGAAGAAGCCCTGTTCGCCGGATCCCTCATGGATTTCGGCGTCGAGCCGATCCTCCGGGCGGGGACCCACGCGGCGGCCGGTGAAGCCGATGTAGAAGGCGATCATGCCCGACATAGCTGCCGTCAGGAAGAGGGCGAGGTAACCAACGGGTTCCGTCCACTCCACCATGTAGCCGTAGACCACGCCGACAACCAGGAAGAACGGTGTCAGGTAGCTGAAGAGTTTAGTCTCTACCTTCATTTGACCTTTTCCTTCCGGTCACCGGGGCCGAAGACCTTGGCCGCAGCTGATTCGTCGGTAACGTGCTGCTGCAGTTCGGGGTGGTGCAGGTCCAGGGCGGGACGCTCCGAACGGATGCGGGGCAGCGAGGTGAAGTTGTGGCGCGGCGGCGGGCAGGACGTAGCCCACTCGAGGGATCCGCCGAAGCCCCAGGGATCATCCACTTCAACCTTCTTGCCGTGGCGCCAGGTGATGTACACGTTCCAGAAGAACGGGATCATCGAGGCGCCGAGGACGAAGGAGGCAATGGTGGAGAACTGGTTCATGGCCGTGAAGTTATCCTCCACCAGGTAGTCGGCGTAGCGGCGCGGCATACCAATGACGCCCAGCCAGTGCTGGATGAGGAAGGTGCCGTGGAAGCCGACGAACAGGAGCCAGAAGTGGATCTTGCCCAGACGCTCGTTGAGCATCTTTCCGGTGAACTTAGGCCACCAGAAGTAGAAGCCGGCGAACATCGCGAATACCACGGTGCCGAAGATCACGTAGTGGAAGTGGGCAACTACGAAGTAGGTGTCCGAGACGTGGAAGTCCAGCGGCGGGGAGGACAGGATGATGCCGGTCAGGCCGCCGAAGAGGAAGGTGATCAGGAAGCCGATGCTCCAAAGCATGGGGGTTTCGAACGTGATCGATCCCCGCCACATGGTGCCGATCCAGTTGAAGAACTTCACGCCGGTAGGCACCGCAATCAGCATTGTCATGAATGCGAAGAACGGCAGCATAACTGCGCCGGTCACATACATGTGGTGCGCCCAGACGGTCACCGACAGTGCAGCAATGGCGATGGTTGCGTACACCAGGCCCTTGTAGCCGAAGATCGGCTTGCGGCTGAAGACCGGGAAGATTTCCGACACGATGCCGAAGAACGGCAGGGCGATGATGTACACCTCGGGGTGTCCGAAGAACCAGAACAGGTGCTGCCACAGGATGGCACCGCCGCGCTCCGGATCGAAGATGTGCGCCCCGAACCGGCGGTCTGCACCGAGGGCGAACAGGGCTGCTGCCAGCGGCGGGAAGGCCATGAGGACCAGGATGGCCGTAACCAGCGTGTTCCAGGTGAAGATCGGCATGCGCCACATGGTCATGCCCGGGGCACGCATGCAGATGATGGTGGTGATGAAGTTGACCGCACCGAGGATGGTGCCGAAACCGGACAGTGCCAGGCCGAAGACCCAGAGGTCACCGCCGACGCCGGGAGAGAATGTCGTGCTCGACAGCGGGGTGTAGGCGAACCAGCCGAAGGATGCGGCACCCTGCGGGGTGATGAACCCGGCCACTGCGATGCTGCTGCCCAGCAGGAAGAACCAGAAGGCCAGTGCGTTCAGCCGCGGGAAGGCGACGTCGGGGGCACCGATCTGAAGGGGCATGATGACGTTCGCAAAGCCCGAGAACAGCGGCGTGGCGAACATCAGGAGCATCACGGTGCCGTGCATCGTGAACAGCTGGTTGTACTGGTCCTTGGTCTGCAGGATCTGCATACCCGGCTCAAAGAGCTCCGCACGGATGACCAGGGCCATCACGCCTGCGAGGCAGAAGAAAATAAATGAGGCAATCAGGTACATGTACCCAATCGTCTTGTGGTCAGTGGAGGTGATCCAGTTGACGACGATTCGTCCCTTGGAGACGGGTACTACGCGGGGTGCAACCCTGGTGCCGGAATCTTCCGAAGTGTATTCGAGAGTAGTCATAGCGTCCTCCTACCTCCTAACTTCGCTTGATTCTGAGTTGTACTGGCGGTCGTACTCGCCGGTCACCTGGCCGTCGGGCAAGGTGGCAACGTAGTCGTTGTAGTCGTCTTCGCTGAGGACCTCTACGTTGAAGAGCATTTCGGAGTGGTACTCGCCGCAGAGCTCGGCGCACTTGCCGTCAAAGGTTCCGGTCTTGCCGGTTTCCAAGGTGATGACGTTGGTGCGGCCCGGGTAGATGTCCATCTTCTGCAGGAACGCAGGCACCCAGAAGGAGTGCTGGACGTCGCGGGTGTTCAGCTGCAGTTCGATCGTCTTGTCGACAGGCAGTACCAGTGTCGGGAACTCGTCGGCAGAGACTTCCTGGCCGTCCAGGTTAACCTGGGTGCCCTGGTAGTACTTGTCTTCGTTGACGTAGTTGAAGTCCCAGGACCACTGCTTGGCGCGGACGTCTACGACGACGTCGGGATCATCACTGCGCTCGTTGATCGCCTGGATGTCCTGGTTGGTGAAGTAGAACAGCACCAAAACCATGAACAGCGGAACCGCCGTGTAGAAGATTTCCAGCGGCAGGTTGTAGCTGAGCTGGCGGGGGTATCCGGTCTCATTCTTGCGCCGGCGGTAAGCGACCATGCACCACAGGATCAATGCCCAGGTGAGGATACCTACAGCCAGGGCAGCAATCCATGAGTTGACCCAAAGGTCCATGATGCGGCCGGTGTGGTTAGTGGTGTCGCGGTCCGTAGGCAGCCAGCCCTTTTGGACTTCCGATGAACACCCCGATAAAAACAACGCGCCGGCCGACGTTACGGCTGAGATCTTTAAGATCCTGGCGCGTCGGCTGCTGGTTCGGTCCTGCGAACTCACAGACGGCCCTTCCTCTTGTTGCGTGCAAGTGCTGCCCGGCCGGGGACAAAAAAGTTCCCGGTTGCAGGCATTAGTTTTACTACTACGTGTAGAGCTTACCCGTACGGGCGGCCATCCAGTGACAGATCGCCGCCGCGCCGGGGAAATAAAGCTCTGCTTTTAGGGCCGTCGGGCCGGTGTGTCAGTGGAAGGAGTCTCCACAGGCGCACGAGCCGCCCGCATTCGGGTTGTCGATGGTGAAGCCCTGCTTCGAGATGGTGTCCTCGAAGTCGATGGATGCCCCGGAAAGGTAGGGAACGCTCATCTTGTCCACAATGACCTCGACGCCGTCGAAGTCCCGGACGGCGTCGCCGTCCAGGACCCGCTCGTCAAAGTACAGCTGGTAGATAAGTCCCGAGCAGCCGCCGGGCTGGACAGCAACGCGGAGACGGAGGTCCGTACGGCCCTCCTGCTCCAGCAGGCTGCGGACCTTCTGTGCGGCTACGTCCGAGAGCATCACTTCGTGCGTGGGCAGCTCAGTATCTGCCGCAGCGGTGATGTTTTCGCTGGTGGAAACGCTCATAGTTTCTCTCTTTCCTCAGCTGGTTTCCCGCTGGCAAGCCGTCGCGCCTGCCGCAGGCCGAAACCAGTGTCTCAATGGTACGTCCCGTATCCCCCAACGATCTAACAGATACCGGGGACTGATCCATTCCCCCGGTCATCCGTGCGCCCCGGCTGCCGGCCGATCAGCCTTCGCGTGCACCCAGGCGGGCCAGCAGCAGTGCTTCGGCCAGGATCGCGTTCCGGAAGTCGTTCAGGTCCAGCGATTCGTTGGCGCTGTGTGCCCGGGAATCCGGGTCCTCCACCCCGGTGATGAGGATCTGAGCGGACGGGAACAGCTCCACCAGGTCTGCAATGAACGGAATGGAGCCGCCCATGCCCGACTCCACGGGCTCCACTCCCCACGCGCGGCCCAGTGCCCACAGTGCGGTCCGGGCCGCACTGGCACTGGTGTCGGTGGCGAAGGCGTTGCCCTTCTCCCCCGGTGTGAAGGTGACCTTCGCGCCGAACGGTGCATTGGCCTGCATGTGGGCTTCAATGGCTTCCATGGCTGCTTCCGGGCTCTGGCCGGGAGCAAGGCGCAGGCTGAACTTGGCACGCGCCTTGGGCTGAATGGTGTTCGAGGACATCGCGACGGTGGGGACGTCGATGCCGATGATGGACAGGGCCGGCTTGGTCCACAGGCGGGAGGCGATTGACCCGGTACCGGCCAGCTGCACGCCGTCGAGCAGCGAGGAATCGGCGCGGAAATCGGCTTCGGGGTAGTCCACGGCCGCGTCGTCGGTGGCGACGAGCCCGGAGATGGCGACGTCGCCGTCGGCGTTGTGGAAAGTGGCGATCAGCCGGGCGAGCAGCGTGGGCGCATCCAGCACGGGACCGCCGAACATACCCGAGTGCACGGCGTGGTCCAGCACCTGGACTTCCACTGTGCCGTCCACCAGTCCGCGCAGGCTGGTGGTCAGGGCCGGAACGCCCACCTTCCAGTTGCCCGAGTCCGCCACCACAATGACGTCTGCGCGCAGCAGGTCCTGGTAGGTCTCCAGGAAGGTGCGGAAGGTCGGCGAACCGGCTTCTTCCTCTCCTTCAATGAACAGGGTGACGCCTACGCCGGACTCTTCGCCCAGGACGTCCTCCAGCGCACGCAGGGCACCGATGTGCGCCATGATGCCGGCCTTGTCGTCTGCAGCGCCGCGGCCGTAGAGCCGCCCGTTGCGTTCCTCGGCGCTGAAGGGATCGGATTCCCAGAGGTCCGGATCTCCCGGCGGCTGCACGTCGTGGTGCGCGTAGAGGAGGACGGTGGGAGCGCCGGGGCGGGCCGGGCGGCGGGCGACGACGGCGGGGCCGCCGGGCGTGCCGTTGTTGTCCACGCGGAGTACCTGCACGTCTTCGATGCCGGCTTCGCGGATCAGCTCCGCCACGGCGGCGGCGCTGCGGTTCAGGTGCTCGGGGTCAAAAGAGTCCCACGCGATGCCCGGGATGCTGACCAGGGACTTGAGCTGCTCGACGGTCCGCGGGAAGTCTGCGGCCACGCTGGCGCGCAGGGCGTCCTCATGGATCTGCGCGGGAATGGGGTCTTGTGCGGGGTTGGAAGTCATAGCCAAAACCCTACAATCTTTCACGGTATCCTTGGGGTGTGTTCGGACGAAAGAAAGAAGCGCCCACCGCGCAGGAAACTGTGGACCAGGCTGTCGCCGCTGAAGCCGGCGCCAGGGAACGTGCCGGCAAAGGCGCTCCCACACCCCGCCGCAAGGACCAGGAAGCCGCACGCCGGCGCCCCCTGGTCCCCGATGACCGCAAGGCGGCAAAGGCTGCTGCCCGCGACTCCATGCGGGCGGAACGGCTGAAGACCCGCCAGGCCCTGGACACCGGCGACGAGCGTTATCTTCCGCTGCGCGACAAGGGCCCCAACCGCAGGTTCATCCGCGACATTGTCGACGCCCGCCGCAACGTGGGCGAATACGTCATGATCGCGGCCCTGGTGTTCGTCATCTTCAGCTTCATCCAGAACGTAGATGTCCAGCTGTTCGTGATGGCCGCCTTCTGGGTGCTGATCCTGGCTGTTATCGCCGACAGCTTTATGCTGCGGCGCCAGATCCGCAAGCGTCTCACCTCAAAGTTCGGCGGTCCCAACTCCGGCGATGTCTGGTACGGGGTGTCCCGCTCCCTGCAGCTGCGCCGCTTCCGGCTCCCGAAGCCGCAGGTGGCGCGCGGACAGTACCCCGCCTGACCCGTTCCGCTTACCGGAAGGGGGAAGGGCCGACGGCGGCCCTTCCCCCTTTTTTTGTGCCTGCTTTCCAGGCCTGCTCTCCGGGCGCCGCCTAGCCGCGCGCCAGTGCCCGGTTGATGCGTGCCGCCCAGAACGGACCTTCATAGAGGAAGGCCGTGTAGCCCTGCACCAGGGTTGCCCCGGCAGCCAGGCGTTCCCGGACATCCGCTGCGGTTTCCACTCCCCCGACGGAGATGATCGCGCAGCCGCTGCCTTCCAGCCGGGCGTGCAGCCGGCGCAGGACCTCAAGGGAACGCCGTTTCAGCGGTGCACCGCTTAGTCCGCCGACACCGCAGGAGATCACCTGCTCCGGGTCCGTGGCCAGGTTTTCCCGCGTGACGGTGGTGTTGGTGGCAATCACCCCGTCCAGTCCCAGTGACAGCGCCAGTTCTGCGACGTCGTCAATATCCTCATCCGTCAGGTCCGGCGCGATTTTTACCAGCAGCGGCACATGCCGGCCCGCGGCGTCGTCCGCAGCATTGCCCACCTGCGTGAGCAGCGGCCGCAGGGAACTGATGTCCTGCAGCAGGCGCAGGCCGGGGGTGTTCGGCGAGCTGACATTGACGGCGAGGTAGTCCGCGTGCGGCGCCAGGGTGCGTGCACTGGTGAGGTAGTCCTGCACAGCGTCGGCCAGGTCCACCTTTTTCGTCTTGCCGATGTTGATCCCGATCACGGGACGGGGCTCACTGAAGGTGCGGGCCAGCGCCCTCCGCGCTTTGTCCAGGCGCGGGGCGACGGCGGCGGCGCCGTCGTTGTTGAAACCCATCCGGTTGATGACCGCACGGTCTTCGACCAGGCGGAAGAGCCGGGGTTTGGCGTTGCCCGGCTGCGCCTGCGCGGTGACCGTGCCTACTTCCACGTGGCCGAAGCCAAGGTTCGCCAGGGCGCCGATGCCGGAGCCTTCCTTGTCGAACCCGGCGGCCAGGCCGAAGGGCGAGGGGAAGGACAAGCCGAGGGCCTCGGTGCGCAGACCTGCCGCCGGCCGCATCAGGCGGCGCATCACGGGTGCTGCGGGAGTCCGGGCTGCGGCACGGATCAGCGCAAAACCGATCCGGTGGGCCCGCTCGGGATCCATGCCGGAGAAAACGAGGCGGAAGAAGGTGGGATAGATGCGCATACTCCAAAGAATTCCAGAACCTGCACGTCCGGCCAAACCCTGCCCGCCGCTGCTGCACGCTCCGCTATTGTCGAAGGCATGCACCACGATCAGCCGAACTGGAAACCCGACGTCCTGGGCGTTGGATTCCGGAGTATGACGCTGGACCTCGGGGCAGACGAGGAAGGCCCGCTGGTTGCCACCCTGGTCTCCTATGTACCGGTGCAGGCGGCACCGGTAAAGGGGACCGTGGATACCGTTCTCTACCTGCACGGCTGGAGTGACTACTTCTTCCAGGCGGAGCTTGCGCGCTTCTGGGCGGAACAGGGTGCGGTGTTCTATGCACTTGACCTGCGCAAGTACGGCAGGAGCCTGAGGCCGGGACAATCCGAAGGTTACGTGAGCGACCTCGCCGAGTATAACGCCGACATCGAAGCGGCGCTGGCCGCCGTCGCCGAGGATGTACAGGCCCGGTACGGTGCCGATGCAACAGTCCGGACCACGCTGATGGCGCATTCCACCGGGGGGCTGGTCGCCGCGCTGTGGGCGCACCGCAACCCGGGCCGGCTCCGGGCCCTGATCCTGAACAGCCCGTGGCTGGAAATCAGCGGCAGTTCCATGCTCCGCTTCGCCACCAGCGGGCTGGTGGAACCGGTGGCACGCCGCCGGCCCAAAACACGGTTGAAGATCCCCGAATTCGGTTTCTACTTCCGCAGCATCAGCGCCGAAATGGACGGGGAGTGGCCCGTAGACCCGGCCTGGCGTCCGCCCTTCAGCTTCCCGGTGCGGGCAGGCTGGATTCGGGCCGTGCTGGCCGGGCACGCACGCGTGGCCCGGGGACTGGACATCAACGTGCCCGTCCTGATGCTCGCCTCTGCGGCCTCCACCATCGCCCCCGCCTGGAATCCGCAGATGCTGCGCACCGACAGCGTCCTGGACGTCTCCCTGATGGTCCAGCGCGCGGTGCTGTTGGGTCCGGAAGTCACTGTGTACCGCTTCGACGGCGCCCTCCATGACACCTTGCTTTCCGCGCTGCCGGTCCGGACCCGCGTATACGCCGGCATCAAACGCTGGGCCTCCGCGTTTGTGTTCGGCGGCTAGGCCCCGGCGGCCTCATCTACTGCGGCCGGGTCGGCTGCGGCCTGGCCGACGGCGGCCTGATCGACGGCGCCGCCGTACCTGCGGTCGCGCCGGGCATAGATCTCCACCGCTTCCCACAGGGTCCGCCGGTCCACATCCGGCCAAAGCGTGTCCATAAAGACCATTTCAGCGTAGGCCGACTGCCAGAGCATGAAGTTGGAGAACCGCTGCTCCCCCGAGGTGCGCAGGAACAAGTCAACGTCCGGAAGGTCCGGTTCGTCCAGGTACTTCTGGATGGTCTTTTCGCTGATGGACCCCGGCCGCAGCCGCCCCTTCTGCACATCTGCGGCAATCGCGGCCACGGCGTCGGCAATTTCCGCCCGCCCGCCGTAATTCACGCACATGTTCAGCGTGCATACCGTGTTGCCGCGGGTGGCCTCCTCAGCGGTCTCCAGTTCCTTCACCACGCTCTGCCACAGCCGCGGGCGGCGTCCGGACCAGCGGATCCGGACGCCCCATTCGTTCAGCTGGTCCCGCTGGCGCCGCAGTACGTCGCGGCTGAAGCCCATCAGGAAGCGGACTTCTTCCGGGGAGCGTTTCCAGTTTTCGGTGGAGAAGGCGTAGACGGAGACGTGCCGGATACCCATTTCGATGGCGCCTGCCATCACGTCCAGCAGTGCCGCCTCGCCGGCGCGGTGCCCCTCGGTCCGGGGCAGTCCGCGCTGGTTGGCCCAGCGTCCGTTGCCGTCCATCACAATAGCCACGTGCGCGGGCACCAGCTCCGCTGGCACCGGCGGCGGCACCGCCCCTGAGGGATGCGGTGTAGGCCGGATAACCGGCATTGCCGGAACGGCGGAGGGGGTTTTTGAACGCAAGGTCAGACACGCTCCACGTGTTGAAGGGACCGCAGCACCCGTTCCAGGTGCCACTGCAGGTAACCGGCCACCAGCCCGGCGGATTCGTGCCGCGGCTGTGGTCCGGAAGCATCGGCCGCCGGCCAGTCGCCGCTGAGCAGCGCCGCCAGCAGCGTCATGGTTTCGGGGGACGGCGACGCCGAGCCGGGCGGGCGGCACACCGGGCAGACCGCTCCGCCCAGCGGCGCTGAAAAAGCGGTGTGCGGACCCGGCGCACCGCACCGGGCGCAGTCGGTGAAGCTCGGCGCCCACCCAGCCGTGGCCAGCGCGCGCAGCAGATATGAGTCCAGGATCAGTTCCGGGGCGTGCGCACCGCGGCTCAACGCGGCAAAGGCGCCGATCACCAGCTGGTAGTGCGCCTTGGCCGACTCGCCGTCAATGTCGGTGAGCCGTTCGGCCGTTTCGGCGACGGCGGCGGCGGCCGTGTAGCGGGCATAGTCGGATACTATGCCGTGCCCGTAGGCGCCCTTGGTCTGGGCTTGGGTAACGATGTCCAGGTTCCGGCCGTGCGAGAGCTGGAGTTCGGCCACCATAAAGGGTTCCAGCCGCGCCCCGAACTTGCTCGAAGTCCGCCGCACGCCCTTGGCCACGGCGCGCACCTGGCCGTGCTCGCGCGTCAGCAGCACGAGGATGCGGTCCGCCTCGCCCAGCTTGTGGGTTCGCAGGACCACGGCATCATCACGGTAGGTGCGGGATGCGAAGGATTTGGCCACCCGGCTATTTTCCCACGTCCGGACGCCCCGGCGGACACTGCCGCCGGGCGCGTCCGGACACCGTTGCGAAGGGCAGGATCAGCCCTGGTCCCGGATGGCCCGGTTGACCGCGGAAATGACCGCTTTCAGCGCGGACATGGTGGTGTTGGGGTCTATTCCCACACCCCACAGCACCCGCTCCCCCACCGCGAGTTCCACGTAGGCCGCCGCGTGGGCGTTTCCACTGGCCGACAGTGCGTGCTCGGTATAGTCCAGCAGGCGCACGTCAATGCCGTCCTGGCCGAGGATTTCCAGCAGTGCGGCAATGGGACCGGTTCCACTGGCCATCCGCCGCTGGGAGACGCCGTCAACACTCAGGGTGGCGGTCAGGTTGAAGCGGCCGTCCGCGGGTGTGTCGGCGTTCACGGAGATCAGTTCATAGTGTCCCCACGCGGCGGCGTCGGACTCCGGGGTGTGCGGCAGGTACTCGTCCTGGAACACCTTCCACAGCTCAGCACCGGTGATCTCGCCGCCGGCAGTATCGGTGCGGCGCTGGATGACGCCGGAGAACTCGATCTGCGCGCGCCGCGGCAGGTCCAGGTTGTGCTCGTTCTTAAGCAGGTAGGCCACCCCGCCCTTGCCGGACTGGGAGTTGACCCGGATAACCGCTTCATAGCTGCGGCCAATGTCCTTGGGGTCAATCGGCAGGTACGGAACGCCCCACGCAATTTCGTCCACGGTCTTGCCTTCGGCGGCGGCGTCTTTCTCCATGGCCTCGAAGCCCTTTTTGATGGCGTCCTGGTGGGAGCCGGAGAAGGCCGTGAACACCAGGTCGCCGCCGTAGGGGGAACGCTCGGGCACGGGCAGCTGGTTGCAGTACTCAACGGTGCGCCGGATTTCGTCCATGTCGGAGAAATCGAGCTGCGGGTCGATGCCCTGGCTGAACATATTCATGCCCAAGGTCACCAGGTCCACGTTGCCGGTGCGCTCACCGTTGCCGAACAGGCAGCCCTCAATCCGGTCCGCCCCGGCCAGGTAGCCCAGCTCCGCTGCGGCCACACCGGTCCCCCGGTCATTGTGCGGATGCAGGGAGAGGATCACCGAGTCCCGGCTGGCGAGGTTGCGGTGCATCCACTCGATGGAGTCCGCGTAAACGTTGGGGGTGGTCATTTCCACGGTGGCCGGCAGGTTCAGGATCATCTGCCGGTCCGGGGACGCTTCCAGCACCTCGGCGACGGCGTCGGAAATGCGTGCGGCGAAGTCCAGTTCAGTGCCGGTGTAGGACTCCGGGGAGTATTCATACGTGACGTCGACGCCGCGCAGCTGTTCCTCGTACTTTTTACACAGGCGGGCACCGCTGAGCGCAATGTCCACGATCCCGTCCCGGTCGGTGTTAAAGACCACCCGCCGCTGCAGGATCGAGGTGGAATTGTAGAGGTGCACAATGGCCCGGTCTGCGCCTTCGAGCGATTCGTAGGTCCGCTCGATCAGGTGTTCGCGGGACTGGGTGAGGACCTGGATGGTCACGTCGTCCGGGATCCGGTCGCCTTCAATGAGCTGCCGTACAAAGTCGAAGTCCAACTGGGATGCGGAGGGGAAACCGACCTCGATTTCCTTGAAGCCCATTTTCACGAGCAGGTCGAACATCTTGTGCTTGCGCTCGGGAGTCATGGGGTCAATGAGGGCCTGGTTGCCGTCCCGCAGGTCCACCGCGCACCAGCGCGGCGCCTTGGTGATGAGTTTGCCGGGCCACGTCCGGTCCGGCAGGTCCACGTTGATCTGCTCGTGGAACGGTACGTACTTGGACGTCGGCATGCCCGAGGGCTGCTGTGCGTTGCGCATGGTGTTGGTTTGGCCTTTTCTCGTCGATCATCAGAAACGGTGGCCGGGCAACACGAACTCCGCAGCGGGGGGTCGGCCTAAGCAGGTGCTTGTGGAGCCTCGCCGCGGCAGCTAAGGAGAAGGATCTCTGCGTGCACGTGATCACACTAACACGCAGGCGATCCCCCGCTTCAAATGTTAGTTTCCAAATGCGGACTGGCACGTAACCTGCGCAGCGGTCTGGCCGCTCAGGTCACCGACGTCGCCCAGGTCCTTCATGGCGGAGCCGGAGGCGAAGTCCGCTCCGATCTCCACGGAAACACCCGTGTAGGCCGCACTAAGGACCACCTGCACGTCCGGGATATTCAGGGTCCGGGCCACTTCCAGCGCCATCTCCTCATAGCCGTAACCATAGAAGATCTGCGTTGCCGGACTCTGCGTGGACGCCGTGCCGCCGGCCAGTGCCTGGACAAACCCCTTCGAGAGCAGGACTTCGGCTACAGCCTTGTCCCGTCCCGAAGCGCCGGAGGCGTTCACCAGCGTGACGGGCACAGTTGCCGGATCCACCACCGGAACCGTGGGCTCCTCTGTGACCGGCATGCCGGTGGCTGCGTCAGTAGAGGCATCCGTCGGGGTCCCGGTGGTTCCAGGTGCGGTGGGCTCTGCGGTCACACCCTGGTCGGAGACCAGTGCGTCAAAGAGCGGCTGCGCCTTTTCCTCGTCAAGCACGAGGCGGTTCGGGTCCAGTTCCCAGGGCACCACCGGAGCGGTCACGAACGCCACCTTGCCCAGGTCCACGTCCTTGAGCCGGGTGGCGAGGGAAACCAGGTCCGGAATCTGCGCCAGGCCCTCGTCCACGGTGAGGTTCTTGGTGACCGTCTCGGCCATGGAGTACAGCTTCGGCAGGTTGTTCAGCGTACCTTCGTCCTTGACCTTGCGGACCATGGAGGCCAGGAAGCTCTGCTGGGCGCGGATACGGCCTTCGTCGCCGCCGTTGCCGAATCCGTGCCGGGTGCGCAGGAACGCCAGTGCCTGTTCGCCCTGGACGGTGCTGACACCGGCGGGAAGATCCAAACCTGAAAGCGGGTCATTAACCGGCTGGTTGACGCACACCTCCACGCCGCCGAGCGTGTTCGACAACTCCTTCACGGCATCGAAGTCGGCCATCATGAAGTGGTCGATGGTCAGGCCGGTCAGTTCGTTGATGGCTGCAACCGTGCAGCCCGGGCCGCCGTTGCCCAGGGCGCCGTTGAGCTGGCCCAAGTCCATGGCGTCATAAACAACGCCGGAGGCCGGATCTTCACACTGGGGCAGCGGGACCAGCAGGTCGCGGGGGAAGCTCACCACGGTGACGTTAGAGCGGTCCGCGGAGAGGTTCACCAGCATCATCACGTCGGAGTTGTTCGAGTTCTGCCCGTCGCGGTTGTCGGTGCCCAAGACCAGGATCTGCATGGGATCGGTGTTGGCATCCACCTGCTCAACCGGAGCGTCACCCGAACCCAGGTTCAGCGGCTCGGTGTCAAAGTTGCCCTGCAGCCGCATGACCTGCACCACGCCGAAAACGACGCCGGCCACGAGGACCAGCGAAAGGAGGGCGGCAATACCCTTGAGGACCGGATGCCCGGCGGAGGCCCGCCGGGAAAGATGCCTGCCACCCGGTTCCGCGGAACCGCCTGTCCTGGCACTGGTATTTCCCAAGGGGCCGCCGCCCGTTGCGGCACGGCGAGATGACATAGCCGGTCCCCTTCATGAATCGATATGCTCAAACGAATGTACAAAGTGTACGGGCTGACCCTGTGAGTTACGCGGGGGCAGGCACCGTGGCGGCCGGAAGAGCCGGCCGGAGCGGAGCTAGAACCCCAGCTTCACCAGCTGCTTGGGGTCCCGCTGCCAGTCCTTGGCGATCTTGACGTGAAGGTCAAGGTACACCTTCGTGCCCAGCAGCGCCTCGATGCCGCGGCGCGCAGTTGTTCCAACGTCCCGCAGGCGGGACCCGCCGCGGCCGATGATAATGGCCTTCTGGGAAGAACGCTCTACGTACAGGTTCACGCGTACGTCCAGCAGCGGGTTCTCCTCGCTGCGGCCTTCGCGGGGAACAATTTCCTCCACAACCACGGCAAGGGAGTGTGGCAGCTCATCCCGCACGCCCTCCAGGGCGGCTTCCCGGACCAGTTCTGCCACCATAACGGCCTCGGGCTCGTCCGTCAGCTCTCCGTCCGGGTACAGCGGCGGCGAGGCAGGCATGTGGCCGGCCAGCACGTCCGCTACGGTACCGACCTGGAAACCGTCCGCAGCAGAGACGGGTACGACGTCGGCCCAGCCGGCCTCGCCCAGCACCTCATTGCCCAGCGCGGTGACAGACATCAGCTGCTTGGCCAGTGCCGCGCGGTCCACCAGGTCGGTCTTGGTGACCAGGGCAATCACGGGAGTGCGTTTCAGTGCCGCCAGCTGGGCGGCAATGTAGCGGTCGCCGGGGCCTACGGCTTCGTTGGCCGGCAGGCAGAACCCGACGGCGTCGACCTCAGCCAGGGTGTCAGCCACCAGCTCGTTGAGCCGCTTGCCCAGCAGGGTGCGGGGGCGGTGCAGTCCCGGGGTGTCCACGAGGATCACCTGTGAGTCTTCGCGGTGCACGATGCCGCGGATGGTGTGCCGGGTGGTCTGCGGCTTGGCGGAGGTAATCGCCACCTTGGAACCGACCAGCGCATTGGTCAGGGTGGACTTGCCGGCATTGGGCCGGCCCACCAGGGAAACGAATCCTGCGCGGAACTGCGGTTCAGTCATTACGGGGTACCAATTCTGTAGAGCGGGAGCGCGGGGCCGGGTTCTGGCCCTCATCGCTGGATTCTTCGGAGTCTTCCGGGGAAGCGGCCTTCCAGGCCAGGACATGTGAAACCCGGTTGCGCCGGCCTTCCAGGCGTTCGGCGTGGAGGACGATGCCTTCCACTACCACCTCGGAACCGACAATCGGGACGCGGCCGAGGGCTTTGGCCAGCAATCCGCCAACCGTGTCCACTTCATCATCCTCCAGTTCGACGTCGAACAGTTCGCCGAGGTCGTCGATGCCGGTTTTGGAGCTGACGCGGTAGCGGTTTTCGCCGAGGTTTTCGATTTCGGGGCGCTCCGAGTCGTACTCGTCGACGATTTCGCCGACGATCTCCTCAATGAGGTCCTCAAGCGTCACCAGCCCGGCAGTTCCGCCGTATTCGTCGATCACCACGGCCACGTGAGTGGATTCCCGCTGGAGTTCCTGGAGCAGTTCACTGACGGCCTTGGATTCGGGCACGTAGCGGACGCTGCGGGCAAAGTCTTCGACCTTTTCCACGGAGCCGCGCTCGGGATCGCTGTGGATCCGGGCGGCTACGTCCTTGAGGTAGAGGATGCCCACCAGGTGGTCGGCGCTGTCTTCGATGACCGGCACCCGGGAGTATCCCGAACGCAGGAACAGGGACATGGCCTGGCGCAGGGTGCTGCCGGCTTCGATGCAGACCATGTCGGTGCGGGGAACCATCACCGAGCGGACCTTGGTGTCACCGAGTTCGAAGACGGAATGGATCAGTTCCGCTTCGGTGTCTTCGATCATGTCCGCATCGGAGGCGCGGTCCAACAGCTCCCGGAATTCCTCTTCGGTAAAGAAGGCGGCATCCGGGCCCTGGGTGCCGGGAGCCACGGCCGTGCCCAGCCGCACCAGCCAGCCGGGGATCGGACCCAGGACGGCGCGCAGCACGCGGACCAGTCCGGCGGTGAGGACCACGACGGCGGTAACGTGCTTGCGTCCAATCTGCCGCGGGGACACCCCCACCAGGACAAAGCCGACGGCGGCCATGGTGACGGTCGCCAGCAGCCCGGCCAGCCAGATGTTGTCCAGCAGCAGCTGGAACAGCGTGGCCACGGAAACCGCCATCGCCATTTCGAACCAGACGCGCCAGAACCGCAGCGCGTGCATGTGCGCCACGGGGTGTGCCAGGATGCGGCGCAGCGGTGCGCCTGCCTTGCCGTGAAGCAGCGCCTCGGCGTCCTGGCGGGGCAGGTAGCCGTACGCCGATTCGGCTGCGGTCAGCAGCCCGGCCAGGACCATAAAGGCCATGGCCATAACAACAAGGACACCAATGCTCAACTTCGGGTCTCCTTGGGGGCCTGTTTACCCAGGTAGGCGGAGAGCAGGCGGCGCTGGAGGCCGAACATTTCTTTCTCTTCCTCCGGTTCGGCGTGGTCGTATCCGAGCAGGTGCAGAACGCCGTGTGTGGTCAGGAGAAGCAGTTCCTCGTCGGTGCCGTGCCCGGCGTCGGCGGCCTGGCGTGCGGCTACCTGCGGGCACAGCACAATGTCGCCCAGGACGCCGGCCGGGGTGATTCGTCCGGCTGTTCCGGGACGCAGCTCATCCATGGGGAAGGAGAGCACATCGGTGGGGCCCGGCAGGTCCATCCACTCGATATGCAGCTTTTCAATGGCATCCTCGTCCACGAGGATGATGGACAGGTCCGCTTCGGGGTGCACGTAGAGGCTGTCGAGCAGGTACCGGCCCAGCCGGGCCAGTCCCTCTTCGTCCACTCCGGGCGCGCTGGATTCGTTGTTTACTTCAATGCTCATGAACGGGCCTCCCGCCCGTGGCCGCCGTTGCCGCGGCTGTTGGACTGTCCTTCGTCGCTGCGCGCGGCGCTGCGGCTGCGCTTTGCCTCGTCCCACTCGCTGTAGGCAGTGACAATGTCGCTGACCAACCGGTGGCGTACGACGTCGACCGCCTGGAGTTCGGAGAACGCGACGTCGTCGATGTCGCCCAGGATGTCGTGCACAATACGCAGCCCCGAGGCTGTGCCGCCGGGAAGGTCCACCTGGGTGACGTCCCCGGTGACGACCATCTTGGAGCCGAAGCCGAGGCGGGTCAGGAACATCTTCATCTGTTCGGGCGTGGTGTTCTGCGCTTCGTCCAAAATGATGAACGCGTCATTGAGGGTCCGGCCGCGCATGTAGGCCAGCGGCGCCACCTCAATGGTGCCTGCCGCCATCAGCCGCGGAATGGATTCGGGGTCCATCATGTCGTGCAGCGCGTCGTACAGCGGTCGCAGGTACGGATCGATCTTGTCGCTCAGTGTGCCCGGCAGGAAGCCGAGCCGCTCCCCCGCTTCAACGGCCGGCCGGGTCAGGATGATCCGGTTGACCTCCTTCTGCTGCAGCGCCTGAACGGCCTTGGCCATTGCCAGGTATGTCTTGCCGGTGCCGGCCGGCCCGATGCCGAAGACCACTGTGTTGCGGTCAATCGCGTCCACGTAGTTCTTTTGGTTCAGGGTCTTCGGCCGGATGGTTTTGCCCCGGGTGGAGAGGATGTTCTGGGTCAGCACGTCCGCCGGGCGGTGCGTGCTCTGGTCACGGAGCATGCTGATCAGCTGCTCGAGGACCTGCGGGGTAACCCGGGTCTGGTTCCGGGCCAGGACACGGACCTCGTTGACCAGGCGGACGGTCTGCTCCACATCGGCCGCGGGTCCGGCAACCGAAAGCTCATTTCCCCGGACCAGCAGGCTCACCTCGGGATTGGCCGCCTCAATGATCCGCAGGGCCTCGTCGTTGGCCCCCAGCGACTGGACCATGTGTTCCGTGGAGTCAAAGACAATTGTCTGGTTGTCCAGTCGGATGGTGCCGATTTCCATTGAAGATTCGGTCATATAGACGGCCTTTCCAGGCCTTTCATCGCCCCTTATTGAGTGCTGTTGGGTGTGCTGCTGTTGGGTGGTTCGGTGCGCCGTACTCCGCGTCCCGTTTACTAAAAACGCCGCAGTACGGGGCTTTATTTCCCTGCACGTGATTCCTGCGCCCCTGCTGGTGCCTGCGCCGCGCAACTCCGGCTACGTAAATCTTACTTGATCTGCCCGCACCCGGGCGGAACACCATGGGCTTTATCTCGGGGCCGCAACGGTGATGTCTCAATCGTGTTTCAGTCCGGCCGCGGTCCCGCGAACAGCACCGGTGGGCCCGAAACCGTGTGCGAAGGTGGATGACGTACCTGTTAGCGACACCTTAAGGAGGGTTGATGTCCACCGGAAAAACCCGCCGTGCCCCATCCCCCTCCATGTGCCGGCGCCGGCTCCTGCTCGCCGGGTCCGCGCTGGCAGCCGGCGCCGTGATGCTTGGCGGCTGCGGCGTGGTGGCAGAGAATGCCACCACCACCATGCCGACGTCGGCCAACGCCGGCGAAACCGGCGGAGGTGCCGCCATGACCATCTCCCCGCCCGCCGAGGCGGCCTCGGCTTCTACCTTGATGCCGGTCTACTGGCTCGGCCTCAACGAAACAACCGTGAGCCTCTACCGGGAGTTCCTGCACTCGGACCATACCGGCGATCCGGTCGGCGAGGCAGTCCGGGCAATGACGGCGGGGAAACCGCTGGACCAGGACTATTTCACGCCATGGCATCCGGCTGACAGCGTCACCGCTTCCATTTCCAGCAAGAACGTCATCACGGTGGACATCTCCTCGGATGCGTTCAAGGGCTCCCTCGACTCCGGAATGGCCCACCGTGCCGTGCAGCAGCTGGTGTACACCGCCACCGCCGCTGCCGCCAACGCGAAACTCACCGCGGTGGGCCAGGAAAGCACGGTGGTGATCCTGGTGGACGGCAAGGCGGGCTATCGTGCGTTCGGGCATGTCCCGCTGGATGAGCCGCTTCGCCGGGACACCAAGCTGGCTGCTCCCATCTGGATCATCGATCCGCAGGAATCCCAGGTGCGCGGCAGTGACGTGGAGATCAGCGGCACCGCGGTGGCGCAGCCTTCCCAGCTGTACTGGCGTGCCGAGCCCGTGGTGGACGGCAGGCCGTCCTCGGCAGCCGTGGCTGCGGGCACCGTGGACCTGCATGCCGCAGTAGGGGAAACCGGGAGGTTCAGTTTCTCCGCGACCCTCGCACCGGGCGACTACAGTATCCGTGTCTTCTACGGCGGACATGAATCGGCCGGAGATTCCAAGCGGATCACGGTTATCTCCGATCCCGGCTCCCCCGAGGGGTAAGTCGCCCTACGGCGGCCGGACTACCAGCGGCCCAGCAGCTGATTCAGGACGGCCAGCGCAGAAGGACCGGCGGTGGAGGACCGCAGCACATGCGGGCCCAGCCGGACCGCCACCGCGCCGGCGGCACGCAGCTGTTCCAGCTCCGCCGGGCTGATACCGCCCTCCGGTCCCACAACCACCGCAATGGAAGCCTGCGCCGCATCCGGCCCGGCCGGACCAGCGCGGCGGTCGCCGAGTGCCGCCAATGCCCCGGCGAGGGGTGCGTCGGCTTCCTCATGCAGCACCAGTACCAGGTCCAGGTCCGAGAGACGGCGGACCAGGGCCTTGCTGTCAAGCAGCGGCTCAACCTCGGGAATGCGGGAGCGGCGGGACTGCTTGGCGGCCGCGGCGGTCAGTGCCTGCCACTTGGCCTGGCCCTTGGCCGCTTTCTCCGTGCGCCACCGGACAATGCTGCGGTCCGACTGCCACGGGATCACGGCATCCACGCCCAGTTCCGTGGCCGCTTCGACCGCCTGCTCATCACGGTCTCCCTTGGCGAGGGCCTGCACCAGGACAAGGCGCTCAGCCTCCGCCGGCTCCTGCGTTACCGCTTCCACGGCCAGTTCCAGCAGGGACGGGCCGGTCACGGTGACGGTGCCGGTGATCCGCCGTCCGGCACCGTCCACAACGTCCACCGGCTCGCCGGGGGCAATCCGCTTCACGGACACGGCATGGCGGGCTTCCGGTCCTTCCAAGCGGAACGAGCCGCCTGGGCGGACTGCTGCCACCAGCTCCGGATCCCCGAAGAAAATGGGGTTGGTCATCCTAGAGGTTGCCCAACCGGTCCCGCAGTTTCGCGAAGACGCCGGAGTTCGAACTGTTCAGGCGGCCCTCGCTGTATTCCTCCCCGCGCAGCTGGGCGAGTTTGCGCAGCAGCTCTTCCTGCTCGGAGTCCAGCTTCTGCGGGGTTTCCACGTGCACATGCACCCGCAGATCGCCGCGGCCGTGGCCGCGCAGGTGCGTAACACCGAGTCCGTTGAGGACGGAGACCTCACCGGACTGGGTGCCGGGCTTGACCGTGATTTCACGTTCGCCGTCGAAGGTGTCGAGGGTGACCGTGGTGCCCAGGGACGCCGCAGTCATCGGGACGGTGAGGGTGGCGTGCAGATCATCTCCCTCGCGGAGGAACGTCGGGTCATTGTTGACCCTGATTTCCACGTAGAGGTCGCCGGCGGGGCCGCCGGCCATGCCGGCCTCGCCCTGCTGGCTGAGCTGGATCCGGGTGCCGGTGGCGACGCCGGCGGGGATCTTGATGGTCAGTGTGCGGCGGTTGCGGACCCGGCCTTCACCGGAGCATTCGTGGCACGGATCCGGAATGACGGTGCCGAAGCCGTTGCAGGTTCCGCAGGGGGCCGAGGTCATGACCTGGCCGAGGATGGAACGTACAGCCCGCTGCACCTGGCCGGTGCCGTGGCAGATGTCGCAGGTCCGCGGGGATGTGCCCGGCTGGCAGCACGATCCGTCACACGTGGGGCAGACGACGGCGGTGTCGACGTCGATCTTCTTGTTGACGCCGAAGACGGCGTCCTTGAGGTCGATCCGCACGTTGATGAGCGCATCCTGGCCGCGCCGGGCCCGCGAGGCGGGTCCCCGTCCGCCGCCGGGGGCTGCACCGCCGAAGAAGGTGTCGAAGATGTCCTGGAAACCGAAGCCCTGGCCGCCGAAGCCGCCGCCGCCGAAGCCGTTGTCGGTGCCGTTCTCGTTGCCCGTGGTGTCGTAAATGCGGCGCTTCTCCGGATCCGAGAGAACCTCGTAGGCGTGCGTTACGGCTTTGAACTCATCGGATGCACCCGGAGCATTGTTGACGTCCGGATGCAGCTTGCGGGCAAGCTTCCGGTACGCCTTCTTGATTTCTTCACCCGTGGCGTCTCGTCCGACGCCCAGAACCTGATAGTGATCGCTCACTCGTGCACATCGCTTCCTGTATTGCCTGCCTCCGGTGGTGGAGGCGTAGTTTGTGGTCCGCCGGGTGGCCCGGCGGGACGGCCGCGCAGCTGGTGCGGGCCGGCCTAGTTATTGAGTATTCGGGAGAGGTACCGCGCCACGGCCCGGACGGCTGCCATGGTGGTGGGATAGTCCATCCGGGTGGGCCCCAGGATGCCGACCTTTGCCGAAGCGTCGGGTCCGTACCCCGTGGCCACCACCGATGCTTCGGATAGTCCGCCGTGCGGGTTTTCCCGTCCAATCCTGACGGCAACACCCCGGGCGTCCTGCTCCATCTCGGACAACAGCCGCAGCATCACGACTTGTTCCTCGAGAGCCTCCAGGACCGGTCCGATTGTCAGCGGGAAGTCTACCGTGGAGCGGGCCAGGTTGGCCGTTCCGGCCATAACCATGCGGTCCTCCCGGTTAATTCCGGCGAGCATTTCCAGGCAGTGGCCCAACGCGGCGGCCACCCTCCGGGAAGCGGCAGGCACGGTGGCCAGCGCTTCGGCAAGGTGGCCGGTGATGCTGCTGAGCGGCGTGCCGGCAAGGGCGGCAAGGAAATGGTGGCGCAGGTCCAGCAGATCGGGTTCGGTCACCGGCTGCGGAACCGTGATGACCCGCTGCTCCACCCGTCCCGTGGTGGAAATCAGGACAACCAGCACCTGGGCCGGCGCCAGGAGGACAAATTCGATGTGGCGCACTTTGGCGTTGCCCAGGTGCGGGTACTGGACCACGGCCACCTGGTTGGTCAGCTGGGACAGCAGCCGTACAGTGCGGTCCATAACGTCATCCAGATCATCTGCGCCTTCGAGCAGGGACTGGATGGCACGGCGTTCCGGGGCCGAGAGCGGTTTCACGTCCGAAATCTGGTCCACGAACAGGCGGTAGCCCTTATCCGTGGGGATGCGTCCCGCCGAAGTGTGCGGGGCGGTGATGAGCCCTTCCTCTTCAAGGGCCGCCATGTCATTGCGGATGGTGGCCGAGGAAACACCCAACTGGTGGCGCTCCACCAGTGCCTTGGAGCCGACGGGCTCGCGTGAATGGACGTAGTCCTCGACAATGGCGCGGAGGACCTCGAGCCGGCGTGGCTCACTCATGGCTTTTCCCTCCCAGCGAATCGGCGGATGGTGCGGCGGGTTAGCACTCCCACTGCTCAAGTGCTAAGTCTAATACGGATCAACTGCGTTGCTAGCATTGAGGAACCCGTTCACCCCCTGCGGGCATTCCAGCCCAACCGAGCATCTGAGTGAGGCAATTTTCGTGTCCAGTTTTTCCTGGGGTCCGCAGGACATCACTGCCCCGGCCCGGACGGCCCTGCGAAAAGTCGGCGCCGAACCCGGCCTGGTCCTGGAGGATGTTGCCTCCGGCTGGGTGGGTGCCGTGGTGCGGGTGGAGAAATCCGGCGGGCTGCACCTGATGGTCCTGGAGGACCGCCGCGGAAAAACCAAGTCCTTCGAGCTGGGCTTTGGCTTCCTGCTGGAGGGCGAGCCCGTGGAGGTGGTGCCGGCGTCCGCGGCCGCGCCGGGCAGGGCCGCACCGGCCCGTACCGCGTCCGGATCCGTACGGGTGGCCAACCAACGCGCCCGCACCGCGCGGGCCAGCCGCATCTGGGTGGAAGGCAAGCACGACGCGGAACTGGTGGAAAAGGTCTGGGGCGATGACCTGCGCGTGGAGGGAATCGTCGTCGAGCCCCTCCACGGCGTTGATGACCTCTATTCGGCGGTCCGCGGCTTCGGGCCGGGACCCGGGCGCCGCCTCGGCATCCTGGTGGACCATCTGGTCCCGGGGTCCAAGGAATCCCGGATTGCCGCCGAGGCAATGACCTGCCCCGGAGCGCCGGGCAACGTCCTCATTGTGGGCCACCCTTATGTGGATGTATGGCAGGCGATCAAACCCTCGGTGATCGGCCGGAGTGCCTGGCCGGTGGTGCCGCGGAACCTTGATTGGAAGACCGGCATCCTGCAGGGCCTGGGCTGGCCGCACCGGGACCACACCGACGTCGCCCTGGGGTGGAAGAAGCTTTTGGGGCAGGTGCACACCTATGCGGACCTTGAGCCCTCGCTGCTGGGACGGGTGGAAGAAGTCATTGACTTCCTGACTGTCCCTTAGGTGAGATGTGCGCCGCACCGGCCGTCTCCGTTCCGTTATAAAGCGGACCAGACAGTACGCTTGAGGAATACGTAGTAGCGGACCGACCCTGAGTCACCATGAGCCAAAAGGAAATTACGCCGTGTCCAACACACGCCAGAATCACCCGCCCCGCCCGGAAGAGCCCGCGCAGCGACCCGTGTATCAGGGCGCTCCGGCCAACGCGCTTCCGCTGACCGCTTCGGAGGACCGGCAGTGGGCAACCATGGCGCACTTCGGCGGCATACTCGCCTTCGTCCCGTCCTTGATCATCTACCTGGTCTTCCGCGACCGCGGCCCGTTCACTGCCCAGGAATCCAAGGAAGCACTGAACTTCACGCTACCGCCCAGCATTGCGGCGCTGGTGGTCTGGGCCCTGTCCTTTATCCCCGTGGTGGGCGGCTTCTTCGCCGTACTCAACGCCCTGATCTGGGTCTACGTGGCTGTGTCCTCCGTCATTGCCGGCATTGAGTGCAACCGGGGACGGCCGTACCGCTACCCGTTCAACCTGCGCCGTATCAAGTAGTTCAGCCAAATAAAAAAGCCGGACCGGGACTAAGCCCGGTCCGGCTTTTTTCGTTTGTGCCGGCGATCAGTCCGGCAGCAGCCGGCGGACCACCGCATCGGCCAGCAGCCGTCCGTTGCCGGTGAGGATCACTTTCCCGGTCAGCGCCGCCCGGGGATCCACCAGTCCGTCGGCCATCAGGCCCGCCACGGCCAGCCGGCCGGGCTCCCGCAGCCGGTTCAGTTCCAGTCCCTCTGCCAGCCGCGTGCGCAGCATGATGTCTTCGATGTACCGGGTGTCGGCGTCAAGCGTCTCCCGGCCCACTGAGGGCGACTCCCCCGCTGCGATCCGCTGGGCGTAGGCGGTGGGGTGCTTGGCGTTCCACCAGCGCACGCCGCCGGCATGCGAATGTGCGCCGGGGCCGATCCCCCACCAGTCGTCGCTGCGCCAGTAGGCCAGGTTGTGCCGGCACTGGTCCGCCGGGGTGCGCGCCCAGTTGCTGACCTCATACCAGGACAAGCCGGCTGCGGTCATCATTTCGTCGGCCAGCACGTACTTGTCAGCGTGGTCGTCGTCGTCAATCGGGGGCACCTCGCCGCGCCGCATCCGCGCCGCGAGCTTGGTCCCTTCCTCGATGATCAGGGCATAGGCCGAAATGTGGTCCGGCTCGTAGCTCAGGGCTTCTTCCACGGAAGTTTTCCAGTCCTCCATGGATTCGCCCGGGGTGCCGTAGATCAGGTCCACGCTCACGTGCAGGCCGGCGTCGCGCGCCCATTTCACTGCCTGCGGCACCCGCGAGGGGGTGTGCGTGCGGTCCAGGACCGCCAACACGTGCGGTACCGCTGACTGCATCCCGAAGGACACGCGGGTGAAACCGGCGTCGGCGAGCAACTGCAGGGATTCGGGGGTCACCGAATCCGGGTTCGCCTCGGTGGTGACCTCAGCGCCGGGCGCCAGGCCCCACTGGTCGACGGCGGTTGTGAGGATCATGGCCAGGTCCTCGGCCGGCAGCAGCGTGGGCGTGCCGCCGCCGAAGAACACCGTTTCCATCCGGCGCTCGGGCATCCCGGACCGGCGGAGCGCGTCCGCTGCGAAAACCACTTCGCGGGCCGCCGTCGCCCCGTAGGCCGCCTGGGAGGCGCCGCCGCCGAGCTCGGTGGCCGTGTAGGTGTTGAAATCGCAGTAACCGCAGCGGACGGAGCAGAACGGAATGTGGACGTACAGTCCGAAGTTCCGCTCCGCTGCGCCTTCTGCGGCCTGTGCGGGCAGGAGGCCGTCGGCGGGTGCCGGGTCTCCGAGGGGCAATGCGCTGGGTGTCACTTCTTGGATTTGTCCTTGGAATCGTCAGAGGAAAGTGCAGCCACGAAGGCTTCCTGCGGAACCTCCACGCGGCCCACCATCTTCATCCGCTTCTTGCCTTCCTTCTGCTTTTCAAGCAGCTTGCGCTTACGGCTGATGTCGCCGCCGTAGCACTTGGCAAGCACATCCTTGCGGATGGCGCGGATGGACTCGCGGGCAATGATGCGCGAGCCAATGGCCGCCTGGATGGGGACCTCGAACTGCTGGCGCGGGATGAGTTCGCGCAGCTTGCCCGTCATCATCACGCCGTAGGAGTACGCCTTGTCCTTGTGGGTGATGGAGCTGAAAGCATCCACCTGCTCGCCCTGGAGCAGGATGTCCACCTTGACCAGATCGGCAACCTGCTCGCCGTCGGCCTTCCAGTCCAGGGAGGCGTAGCCGCGGGTCTTGGACTTGAGGATGTCGAAGAAGTCGAACACGATCTCGGCCAGCGGCAGGCGGTACCGGATCTCGACCCGGTCCTCGGACAGATAGTCCATGCCGCCCAGGACACCGCGGCGGGTCTGGCACAGCTCCATGATGGCGCCGACAAATTCATTCGGCGCCAGGATAGTAGCCGAAACCATCGGCTCACGGACCTCTTTGATTTTGCCTTCGGGGTACTCGCTGGGGTTCGTCACCGTGACGACCTTCTTGTCCTCGAGCGTCACCTCGTACTCCACGTTGGGCGCCGTGGAGATCAGGTCAAGGTTGTATTCACGCTCCAGCCGTTCACGGGTGATTTCCAGGTGCAGCAGGCCCAGGAAGCCCACCCGGAAGCCGAATCCCAGCGCGGCCGACGTCTCGGGTTCGTAGACCAGCGCGGCGTCGTTGAGCATCAGCTTTTCCAGCGCCTCGCGCAGCACCGGGTAGTCGGCACCGTCGATGGGGTACAGCCCGGAGAAGACCATGGGCTTCGGGTCTGCGTAGCCGGGCAGGGATTCCGTAGCCGGCTTGGCCAGGTTGGTAACCGTGTCGCCGACCTTGGACAGGCGCACATCCTTCACGCCGGTGATCAGGTAGCCCACCTCGCCGACCCCAAGTCCCTTGGACGGGGTGGGTTCCGGGGAGCTGACGCCGATTTCCAGGAGCTCGTGGCTGGCGCGGGTGGACATCATCTGGATTCGTTCGCGCGGGGACAGGGACCCGTCAATCACACGGACGTAGGTGACGACGCCGCGGTAGGTGTCATACACGGAGTCGAAAATCATGGCGCGGGCCGGGGCATCGGGATCGCCCTGCGGCGCCGGAATCTCGCGGACAATCTGGTCCAGCAGGGCTTCGACGCCCACGCCGGTCTTGCCGGAAACCCTCAGCACGTCCGCCGGGTCGCCGCCGATGAGCTTCGCCAGTTCTTCGGCGTACTTCTCCGGCTGCGCTGCCGGGAGGTCGATCTTGTTCAGCACCGGAATGATCGTCAGATCGTTCTCCATGGCCAGGTACAGGTTCGCCAGCGTCTGGGCCTCGATACCCTGGGCGGCGTCCACCAGCAGAATCGCGCCTTCGCAGGCTGCCAGGGACCGGGATACTTCGTAGGTGAAGTCCACGTGGCCCGGTGTATCGATCATGTTCAGTGCGTAGGACTCGCCGTCGAGCTCCCACGGCATGCGCACGGCCTGGGACTTGATGGTGATGCCGCGTTCCCGCTCAATATCCATCCGGTCCAGGTACTGGGCCTTCATATTGCGGTGCTCGACGACGCCGGTGGACTGGAGCATGCGGTCGGCCAGGGTGGACTTGCCGTGGTCGATGTGGGCGATGATGCAGAAGTTTCTGATGATCGCCGGATCCGTCGCGGCAGGCACCGGCGAGAAGCGGGCCATAGGTGACACTGTGGCGGTTCCTTTACTGTTTCCGGGACAGGCCCGACGCCGCGCGGGTGCGCCTGCGTGCGGTGGCAGTGTCCAGGCTTTGCTGGTGGGTGTTTCTGTCGAATTAACAGTCTCCCACGTTTGCCTGCCCCAGCAGGAACCGAAGCGCCGTTGACTGCCGGACGCCTAACGTAGTGCCATGCCCTTTAACGCACGCACCTTCGCTTCCCTTGTCCGTTCCGCCGCCCGGCTGCTGGGCCAGGCCGGGTCCGGTGCCGGCACCGTTTCCGGGCAGGGGTCCCGGGACCGGACCGGCATAAAGTCCCGGCCCGGGCCCGGCCGGCGCTCCCCAAGGCCGTCCCCCGCGCCCTCCCCCGGACCCAAGGCTGCGCCGTCGCACCCCCGGCAGGCCGCGGCGTCGGGCGCTACTGGATACGCGGGTGACTATGCGGGGCCCGTAAGTCCGGTCTACGCACCCCGGCCCGACGGCGATCCCGACCCCGGTGAGGTTGTATGGGCGTGGGTCCCCTACGAGGAAGACCCGGCGCAGGGCAAGGACCGCCCCGTGCTGCTGATCGGCCGCAACGGTGCCCTGCTGCTGGGCCTGATGATGACCAGCCGGGACCGGAACAACACTGGATCGTCTGATCCGCGGTACCTGGACGTCGGTACCGGGCCGTGGGACAGTAAGGGCCGTCCCAGTGAAGTTAAACTGGACCGGGTGCTCCGCCTGGAACCGGAGAGCATCCGCCGTGAGGGCGCAGTGATGGATGAGCGGGCGTTCGGCCGGGTAGTCCGCGCACTGGCAAAGGTGCGCCCGGCGCGCTGAGCGCCGGTTGGCATACCGGCACCGAATCTCTGCTAACATTTATTGCTGTGTGTCCGCGCAGGTCGACGGGCACTTCAGTTCAGGCGCCATTACGGTATCCCCACGCCGCTCAGTCAATGTCTGGTCTGAAATTCCCTCACCGACCAAGTCCGCAATACAAAGAGAGTTTATAAGTGGCCAATATTAAGTCCCAGAAGAAGCGCATCCTCACCAACGAGAAGGCGCGTCAGCGTAACAACTCGGTGAAGTCCGAGCTGAAGACCGTCATCAACAAGGTTGATGTTGCAGTCAAGGCCAGCGATAAGGATGCAGCAGCCGAAGCGCTGAAGACCGCCAGCCGCAAGCTGGACAAGGCCGTCAGCAAGGGCGTAATCCACAAGAACAACGCTGCCAACCGCAAGTCGGCCATCTCCAAGAAGGTCAGCGCGCTCTAAGCAGCAAGCTAGCAAGACTTCCGGCGCGGCCGGTCCTTCGGGACCGGCCGCGCTTTGGTTTAAGTCCAGGCTTTTACCGGCCCGATGCCGCCAGGGCAATTACGGTCACGGCGCGTTCCACCGCGTACACGGGGTCCCGTCCGGCGCCCTTGACCTGGGCGTCTGCTTCGGCGAGGGCCTGCACTGCTTCGATGAGGGACTCCGAGGAAAACCTCTGCGCATCCCGGCGTGCCTGGTCCACCTGCCACGGTGCCATGCCCAGTTCCTTGGCCATGGACGCGGAGGAACCGCGCAGGTTCACCACGCGGGCCACCGCGCGGACCTTCATGGCCAGGGCGCCGACCAGCGGCACCGGATCGACTCCTGTATCCAGTGCGTGACGCAGCATGGACAGCGCCTGGGCCGCCCGGCCGGCCAGGGCGGCGTCTGCCACCTTGAAGGCCGTGGCTTCGACCCTGCCTCCGTAGTAGCGTTCCACCAATTCTTCGGTGACCTCGCCGGTGGCGTCACTGATCAGCTGCTGGCAGGCCGCAGCCAACTCGGACAGACTGGAACCCACGGCGTTCACCAGTGCGCGGGCGGCAGCCGGATCTATGCGGCGGCGGGCGGACCGGAATTCGGAGGTGACGAACTCGAGCTTTTCTGCATCCTTCTTGAACGGCTGGCATTCCACCACCGGAGCACCGGCAGCCTTCACGGCGTCCAGCAGCTTTTTGCCGCGGTTGCCGCCGCTGTGGTGCAGCACCAGGACTGCGTCCGGGGACGGATCCTTCAAATAGGCAAGGGTTTCGGTGAGGAAGTCTTCGTTCATGGAGGCCAGGTTCACGGCTTCAATGAGTTTGGCTTCGCCGAAGAGTGAGGGGCTGGACTGCAGGGTGAGTTCCCCCGAGGCGTAGGAAGCGGCGTCGAACTGCACCAGCTCGGTGTCCGGCTGCTTCTCCCGCAGCGCCGCCCGTAGCCGGTCCCGGGCCCGGGACGCCAGGTAATCTTCGGGGCCGGCCAGCAGGATAACCGGGGCCGGTTCGACCTCCCGCCACGACACCGTGCGCGAGGAGGTTTTGCTGCCGGAGCTGCGTTTGGAAGGGACGGCCGGATTCACAGCAGGTGCTCCTGGGATTGTGCTGGCGGCGGGGTTGCGGAACCCGCCGGGATCAGTGGATCTGAGCATACCCGCACTGCGGATATCCTCCCTCCAAGATTCTCACGCCGGTCCGCGGGCACCAACTCAGGGCTCCGCGCCGGTTCCGGAGAGCCGGTGACCGTCCCGAGGCCATCAATCCACCGTCCGGTCACGGCGGCAGCCCGCTGACCTGGAGGGCGTCCTGGCGCCGTGCCACCAGGACGGTCCCCAGCTCATCCGTCCGTGCTACAGCTGCGCCGGCGCTTTCCAGTCCCTGGACAATCTGCGGGGCCGGATGTCCGTAGTCGTTGTCCGCTCCGACCGAAATCAGCGCCAGCGACGGATGGGCTGCACGCAGCCACCCGTCGCCGCCGTTGCGGGCACCGTGATGGGCCACCTTCAGCACATCCACTCCGGCATGCAGGACGGGGTGGGATGCCAGGACCGCAGCGGCGGCGTCCGTTTGGGCGTCTCCGGTCAAAAGCACCGTCAGGGGCGGCCGGCCCGGGTCCGCAGCGGCAATAGTAAGCAGCAGGACGGCGCTGGCATTGTTCTCATCGTCCTCCCCCGCACCCGGCGTTGCCCGTCCTGAGGCTGTTTCCGGCGGCCAGAGAACTTCCCAGCGCACCATGCCGGCGGTACCCGTCATGCCCTCACTCAACCGGGTTCGGGGCGCCGGTGAGCCGGACAGTGCCTCCTCCAGTTCCGGGGGCAGCGTGGACGACGCCGTGGAATAACCAATCTCCCGCACGCTGCGCCCGGACAGGACACCGGCGGTGCCGCCGTAGTGGTCCAGATGGGCATGCGTTATCACCAGCAGGTCAATGCTTTGCACGCCCAGCCGGTCCAGGCAGTTATCCATGTCCTCGGGCTCACCGCCCGCATCCACAACGACGGCGCTCCCCGGCCCGGTGCGGACCGCCAGTCCGTCGCCCTGCCCCACATCGCACGCAGCCAGCACCCACTCCTTCACCGGCACGGCCGGCCCCTCACCCGCACCCCGTAGGACCAGCACCGTCCCGGCCGGCAGGACCAGGACAATGACCGCACCGGCCACGGTCCAGCGGTTAACGTTCCAGCGGTTAACGTTCCAGCGGTTAACGTTCCGGTGCCGGAACCAGGGCAGTGAGGGCCCCTGCCGGCGCGGAAGGTCCCCGTGGTGCCGGTTCCTCCGGGACAAGTACAGGATCCCGCCTGCGGCGCCGGCTGCGGCCGTCCCCATCAGCACGGCTCCGGGTCCGCCTGCCGGCCACGGCGCCAGGGCGCCCGGCACGGATTCGAAGGCACGGGCGGTCCCGGCGACCCACCAGGCCCCTGCGGCCGCGACCGCTAAAGGGATTCCGGCAGCGGCCGGTGCCAACCCGACCACTGCCACGGCCAGCATTCCCGTGATGGTTACGCCCGGGACGACCGGTGCAGCCACCAGATTGGCAGGCACCGAATACACCGGCAATTGCGGCTGGAGCAGGACCAGGACCGGGGCGCAGAACAGCTGCGCCGCGACCGGCACCGTCAGTGCTGCCGCGAACCACAGCGGAAGCCGACGGGACAGCACCCGCAGCAGGTGCGGCCCCAGGAGCACCAGTCCCAGTGTGGCGCAGACCGACAGAATGAACGCGTAGCTCGTGCAAAGCCAGGGGTCGATGAACAGCAGGACCGTGATGGACAGGAACAGCAGGGCCACCGGCAGGCGCCCCCGTCCGGATAGCACCGCCAGGGTGCCCAGCCCGCCCATAACCGCTGCCCGAAGCACGCTCGGATCGGGCCGGACCAGCAGGACAAAAGCCGTCAGTCCGGCCAGCGCCAGCAGCACGGCGGCTGCACGGGGCAGGCGCGCGGCCCTGGCGGCCAGGAAGACGAAGGCCAGCAGGTAGGAGCAGTTGGCGCCGGAGACCGCCGTCAGGTGGGTCAGGCCGGTAGCCTTCATGGATTGGCTCAGATCCGGGTCCAGGGTGCTGCGGTCGCCGAGCACCATGCCCGCCAGCAGTCCGTCCACGGATACTCCCCGGTGGGCGGCGGCCTGCACGAAATCGTCCCGCAGCTGTGCCGTTGCACCGTACCAGCCGCCTCCCGGATGGATGTCAGGATCTGTGGCTGCACGCATCAGCGCAAGGTTCCGGTCTCCGGGCTGCAGTTTCTGCAGGGTTCCGGCACTGCTGAACCGGTCGCCCCAGCGGATCGCGGCGTATTCTTCACCGCCCACTACGAGGATGGGCGCTGATGTTCCGAAACGCTTACCGTCCGCAGCGGCGGTTTCGGCGACTGCGTCAACAAGGTACCGGGACTGCCCGGTGAAGCGGTCTGCTGCGGCCGGCCGGGCATCGGACACAGCACGGAAGTCAGCACTGACTGACCTTTCCCCGGCGATGAGACCGGAAACAGGACCGCTGCTGCGCTCGGTCAAAGCACCGGCAGCTCCGGCACAGACAAGCGCTGCAGCGGCCATCGGCACGGCGGCGCCCCGCAGGAGAGCAGCACCGCCCGCCCGCCAGCGCGCTGCCAGGGCAAGCGCCGCAATACTCCCAGCAGCTGCCGCAGCAGCCAGCAGCAAACCGGTTTCCGGGGCCAGCCGCACTGCGCAGAAGGCAGCAGCCCAGGCTGCGGCGGCAGTTGGCAGAAGCCGCAGTTCCAGCACCCGCGCCGGCGGTTCGGTTGTCTTTTGTCCGCGCTGATTCCTGGCCGGCGAACGTGCGGCTGCCACAGCGGGAGCAGGCGCAGCTGATACTGATCCCAAGGCGGAAGCCACATACCGGTCCCAGGTGCCCCTTTGACCCATGCCGAAGCTGCTAAACCGTGACCAGGGGCAGGAGCGCCGCCATCATGGCTTCCCCAATGCCGGGCACCGCGTCCAAATCCTCCGGCCGGCTGAAGCGTCCGTGCTCGGTCCGCCACGCGATGATCCGTTCGGCCAGCACCGGCCCCACCCGCGGCAGCTCCTGCAGCTGCGCGGAGTCGGCGGTATTGAGGTTGACCGGGGAACCGGCTCCGGGAGCCGCGCCGGCACCCGCCCCAGTACCGCCGCTAATCCCAGGCACTCCCCCGCTACCCCCTCCGCGCTCCGCTGCCGTTCCAGCTGCGGGCGGAGCAGCCTCGCCGAGACGGGGCACCAGCACCATGGCACCGTCTTCCAGCACTGCAGCCAGGTTCACCGCTGCAAGGTCGGCATCCGCCGCTGAACCGCCGGCTGCGTCAACGGCATCCACAATCCTGCTTCCGGCCTCCAGGCGGACCACCCCGGGGCGTTGGACAGCTCCCGCGACGTGAACCACTACTACGCCGGCCCCACCGGACGCTGTTGCCGGCCCGGACACGCGGGCGGCTTCTGCGGGGGCATCCGGTGCCGGTGCCGTACCCGTTGCGGAACTGCCGGCGCCAACAGGTGGCTGCGTTGAGGCATCCGGCTCCTCAAGATCAACGGACGCAACCGGTACCGGATTCCGGTCCCTGAGCAGATACACGGCTGCCCCGCATCCCAGCAGCAGGCACACCGCCAGTACTGCGGCGGGCAGCGTGAAGGCCCACCGGCGTCGCGTGCCGGGAGAATCATCGGGTGCATCCTCTGCGTTCTCGGGAGTAGCCGGCAGGTCCGGTTCCGGTTCGCTCCCCTGCCAGGTGGTTTCCCATCGGTGCTGTGCCATGGGAAAAAGCTAGGTGGAAAACGGCCCATCCAGCTCTCCGCGTGCCTGCAACCGGGCCTTCCGTCGCTGCGCCCGGGACGCCGGCGCCCCTGTGGAGGAAGCCCCTCAGGACGCCGGCGACTCCGGCGGTGCGCTGACCGGTGCGGCAAGTGCCCCGCGCTCACCCGATATGGGCGCACGGTCCCCGACAACCGCGACCGCCAGTACTCCCAGCCCCACGTGGGCGGCAAGAACCGCAGGAAGCGGGCAGATAAGGATCTCGACTTCGGGTGAAGCTGCCCCGATGAGGCCGGCCAGCCGTTCGGCTTCGGAGGCATTGCCGAAATGGTGCACGGCCGCACGGACCTTCCCGGTCCGCGCGGCGATGTCCTGCTGCACCAGTTCGGCGAGCCGGGCGAGTGCCTTCGGGGCGGTCCGGACGCGTTCCAGCGGCAGGACCTTCCCGTCGCGGACCACGAGGATCGGCTTCACGGCGAAGAGGGTCCCCAGCCAGCCGGCTGCCGCCCCGATACGCCCGCCGCGCCGCAGCTGGTCCAGGCTTGGCACATAGAAGAGGATGTTCGAATCCGCGCTCACTGCCCGGGCGCAGGCAGCCACGGCCTCGGGCGGACAGCCGGCACGGGCGCTTTCGGCTGCTGCGGCAACGGCAAAACCGAGTCCCATGGCCGCCGTCGCACTGTCGATAACCTCCACGGGAACAGCTGCCGAGCGGGCGGCAAGCCGCGCGGAGTCCACTGTGCCGGACAGCTGGCCGGAGAGGTGGACGGACACTACGGAGCTGCATCCGGCAGCAGCCAGTTCGGCGTAGGCCGCCTCAAACCGGCCCGGCGCCGGCCGTGAAGTGCGCACCTCGTGTCCCTGGGCCAGGGCCATGGCCAGGGCAGGGATCAGTTCCTCGGATCCCTCACCGTAAATCTGGTCTCCGATCATGACCGGCATGGGAACAACCCGCACAAACCGTGCCACCTTGGCTGCGTCCGCCCACCCCCGGGGCAGGGCGGCAGCGGAATCCGTCACCACTCCCACGGACGGCCCGGGGACGGCGGCGGTTTCCCGCTGCCGTCCCTTGGCCCGCGATGCGAGCCGTTCCAGCCAGTCCATGGTTGTCCGGGGCCTAGGCCGGGACGATGTTGACGAGTTTCGGCGCCCGTACAATAACGGTTCGGATGCCGCGCCCGTCAAGGGTCCGCTGCACTGCCTCGGACGCCAGCGCGGCTTCGCGCAGGTCCTCCTCGGAGATGTCCGCGGCAACCTCGAGCCGGTCCCGGACCTTGCCCTGGACCTGGACCACGGCGGTCACTGTGTCCTGCACCAGCAGCGACTCGTCGACCGTGGGCCAGCCGGCGTTCACCACGGAGGCTTCGCGGCCCAGCAGGCTCCACAGATCCTCCGCTGTGTACGGGGCGAACAGGCTCAGGATCACGGCCACGGCTTCGGCGGCTTCGCGCACTGCCGGATCGGCGCCGCCCGCACCGGAATCAATGGCCTTGCGGGTGGCGTTGACCAGTTCCATCAGCTTCGCCACCACCACGTTGAACTTGTTGTTCTCCAGCAGTTCGGTGGCCTCGGCGACGGTCCGGTGGGTTAGCGACCGCAGCTTCTTGTCACCGCCGGAGTAGTCGATGCCCGGTTCGCTCGTAATGTCCTGCCCCAGGCGCCAGGCGCGGGCCAGGAACTTAGCGGAGCCCGACGGCGAGACATCGGCCCAGTCGACGTCGTCTTCCGGCGGCGAGGCGAAGATCATGGTCAGCCGCACGGCGTCGACGCCGTACTTGTCCAGCTGCTGGCCCAGGTCCACACCGTTGCCCAGCGACTTGGACATGGCCTTGCCGCCGTTGAGGACCTGGCCCTGGTTCAGCAGCGAACCGAACGGTTCGCTGGTTTCCAGCAGGCCCATGTCGTGGACCACCTTGGTGAAGAACCGTGCGTAGAGCAGGTGCAGGATGGCATGTTCGACACCGCCCACGTACTGTCCGACCGGCATCCAGTTCTTCGCCGCCTCCGGATCAAAGGGTCCGTCGGTGAAATGCGGGGATACAAAGCGCATGAAGTACCAGGACGAGTCCACGAAGGTGTCCATGGTATCGGTGTCGCGCTTGGCCGGGCCGCTGCACTTGGGGCAGGCAACGTTGACCCATTCCTCGGCGGAGGCCAGCGGCGAGGTGCCCTTGGGTGCCAGGGCTTCGCCCTTCAGCCCGGTGGGCAGGGTGACCGGCAGCTGGTCATCCGGAACCGGAACCTCGCCGCACTCGGCGCAGTGGATGATGGGGATGGGGGTGCCCCAGAACCGCTGGCGGGAGAGCAGCCAGTCGCGCAGCCGGAAGTTCACGAACTTCTCGCCCGTGCCCTGCTCTTCGAGCATGGCGATGGCGGCCGGAATCGCTTCGGACTTCGGCAGGCCGTCCAGGGCGCCGGAGTTGATCAGGGTGCCTTCGCCGGTGGTGGCAGTGCCGCTGACGGCGGGATCTTCTTCGCCGGTGTCCAGGACCGCCCGCACGGGCAGGTCGAAGGTCTTCGCGAAGTCCAGGTCGCGCTGGTCATGCGCGGGCACGGCCATGATGGCGCCGGTGCCGTAGTCGGCCAGCACGTAGTCCGCGGCCCAGACGGGCAGCTTCTCCCCGTTGAGCGGGTTCACGGCGTAGCGGCCGGTGAAGACGCCGGTCTTGGTACGTTCGGTGGACTGGCGTTCGATGTCCGAGAGAGCCTTTACCTGCTCGCGGTAGGCCAGCAGGGAATCCATGTTCCCGTCAGTGGTCAGCTCAACCGCCAGCGGAGCGTCTGCAGCCACCACGAAGAAGGTGGCACCGGCCAGGGTGTCCGGGCGGGTGGTGAAAACGGTGACCTGTTCCTCGGGCTTGCCCTCGGCAGCCTCGATCGCGAAGCGGACGTGGGCGCCCTCCGAGCGGCCGATCCAGTTCTTCTGCATGGCCAGCACGCGCTCGGGCCAGTGCCCCTTGAGCTGCTCCATGTCATCGAGCAGCCGGTCCGCGTACTCGGTGATCTTGAAGTACCACTGGTTCAGGGACTTTTTGGTGACCTGGGTGCCGCAGCGTTCACAGGCGCCGTTGACTACCTGCTCGTTGGCCAGCACGGTCTGGTCCTTCGGGCACCAGTTGACCGGGGAGTTCTTGCGGTAGGCCAGCCCGCGCTCGTAGAACCGGGTGAACAGCCACTGGGTCCAGCGGTAGTACTCCGGGTCGGAGGTGTGGATGCGGCGGGACCAGTCAACGCTGATGGCGTAGCGCTTGAAGGATTCCGCCTGCGTTTCAATGTTGCGGTAGGTCCAGTCGCTGGGGTGCGCATTGTTTTTGATGGCGGCGTTTTCAGCCGGCAGGCCGAAGGAGTCCCAGCCGATCGGGTGCAGCACGTCATAACCGAGCTGGCGCCAGTACCGGGCAACGACGTCGCCCATCGCGAACGCTTCGGCGTGCCCCATGTGCAGGTCGCCGGAGGGGTAAGGGAACATGTCCAGCACGTAGCGGCGTTCGCGGGAGCCGTCATCGGCAGGGGTGAAAACGCCAAGGTCCTCCCAGACCTTCGGCCATTTCTGTTCGATGGCCGCGAAACTGTAGACGGCCTCTTCCTGCTGATCAGTCTGTGACTGCGTGCTCACTATGTTTCGCCTCTGTCCTGAATGAAAAAATCTTGATCCGCGCTCCGGGCCGATGCACCGGAAACCTGGTCCTCCCCAGACACACAAAAGCCCCTCGACAAGCAAGGGGCGGCCGCGCACAGACGGTGCGCGGCTAGCTAAGGAGGAGTACTGCGCTCATTTCTCCACTTTACAACAGAGCGTGCGCTCCGGAAGCAGGATGCCGGGGTGAGCCGCAGGGGGAAATTCTGCCCGGCAGCGTATCTTTTCCCCTGCTCCGTGCGTCTACCGGTTAAAGGCTGTGGCGCAATGCCATTGTTGGTTCAGGACCGCCGGGGGCGGCCTGTAAAAAGGAGCGAAATGCCAGTGGATACAAACCCTGCAGTGTCATTGGCGGGCACGGAAAGCGGCAGTGCGGGACTGGGTGGCATTCCGCGCCAACTGCGGCAGGTCCGGCGCGATTTCCTGCTCGCCCTGGAGCCGGTCCGCCCTTCCGTTTACCGTTACTGCCGAAGCCTGGCGGGGAACGTGTGGGACGCCGAAGACCTGCTCCAGGAAACCCTGACCAAGGCATTGGCCGAGGCGTCCCAGCGGCACGAACCGATCCGGAACCTGCAGGCGTGGCTGATCCGCATAGCCACCAACACCTGGCTGGACACCGTCCGGCGCAGCACCAGGAACACTGTGGCGGACTTCAGCGCCCCGGAGATGGACCGCGCGGACGACGGCGTCGCCGATCCGCTCACCGCCGTGGCGGTGGAGGCCGCCCTCCGCCGGCTGGTGGATGTCCTGCCACCGAAGGAACGTGCCTGCGTGGTCCTCAAGGACGTATTCGGCTATTCACTGGCCGAAACCGCGGACGTCCTGGATACCAGCGCCGGTGCAGTGAAATCGGCCCTGCACCGCGGCCGGAACACGCTGGCGGCTGCCCAGGAGGCGCCGTCGCATTCCGACGGCTCGTCCGGCGGTCCCGCGGCTGTGGCGGTGCCTTCGGCCGGGCACGCCGAACTGCTGCGCCGGCTGGCGGATGCGTTCAACTCCTACGACATTGAGGCCATGGTCAGCCTGTTCCTGGCGAACGGCCGCACGGAGGTGGTGGGCAATGTCAGCGAAACCGGACACGAGGAAATCCGCACCGGTTCCCTGGACCACACCTTCGGCCCGGAGGCGCCCGAGATCTACCGGGCCACCGTGCACGAGTTCGACGGCGAGGAGGTCATCCTCCTCTGGGAACGGCCCAAGGACAGCCCTGACGCAGCGGAAGTGGTGGCCGACGTCGTCCGGATGCGTGCCGCGGAAGGCGTGCCGCTGATTGCGGAGACGAAGGTCTATTTCTTCTGCCCGGAGCTGCTGGAAGAAGTGGCCGGGGGCCTGGGACTGCCTTTCAAGACCAACGGCCTGTCGTACTTCTGACCGGCAGCTTCAGTGGCTTCCTGCGCTTCCCGGGCCCGAGTGGCGTCCACCGCGATGTCGCAGCCGCTGTTGCCCGCTCCTGGCGATGGCGGTGTCCCGGGTAGTCGGGGTTTCCGGCCACATGGAGAACTCGCCACACTGCCGCCTGCGCGGCACAACGCAGAAGGCCCCGGCGGTAACCGCCGGGGCCTTCTGCGTCATGCTTTGCGTGGTATCAGTTCACGTCAGCGTCAACCCAGTCGAAGGTCTTGGTGACGGCCTTCTTCCAGTTGCGCATCTGCCGTTCGCGCTCGGCATCTTCCATGGCGGGGCTCCAGCGCTTGCCTTCATCCCAGTTGCGTCCAAGCTCGTCAGTGTCGTTCCAGAATCCAACGGCCAGGCCGGCGGCGTAGGCCGCACCCAGGGCCGTGGTCTCGATGACCTTGGGACGCACCACGTCCACGCCGAGGATGTCGGCCTGGAACTGCATCAGGGCGTCATTGGCAACCATGCCGCCGTCCACGCGAAGTTCGGTCAGCGGAACACCGGAGTCGGCATTCACGGCGTCCAGCACTTCGCGCGTCTGGAAAGCGGTGGCTTCCAGCGCGGCGCGGGCAATGTGGTTCTTGTTCACGTAGCGGGTCAGGCCAACCATGGCACCGCGGGCATCGGAACGCCAGTACGGGGCAAACAGGCCGGAGAACGCCGGAACGATGTACACGCCGCCGTTGTCGTCCACCTGGCGGGCCAGTTCCTCGATTTCCGGGGCGCTGTTGATCATGCCCAGGTTGTCGCGCAGCCACTGGATCAGCGAACCGGTGACAGCGATGGAACCTTCCAGTGCGTACACCGGCTTGGCGTCGCCCAGCTGGTAGGCCACGGTGGTGATCAGGCCGTTTTCGGAACGGACAATCTCCTCGCCGGTGTTGAAGATCAGGAAGCAGCCGGTGCCGTAGGTGTTCTTGGCGTCACCCTGGGCGAAGGCGGCCTGACCGAAGGTGGCGGCCTGCTGGTCGCCCAGGATGCCAGCGACCGGGGTTTCGCGGAGCAGCTGCGACCCGGCAACCATGCCGTAGACCTCGGACGAGGAACGGATCTGGGGCATCATGGACTTAGGCACGCCGAATTCCTTGAGGATGTCCTCATCCCAGGTGAGTGTCTCAAGGTTCATGAACAGCGTCCGCGAAGCGTTGGTCACATCGGTGATGTGCGCGCCGCCGTCGGGGCCGCCGGTCAGGTTCCAGACGATCCAGGAATCCGTGTTGCCGAAGATGAGGTCCCCCGCCTCGGCCCGCTCGCGGGCCCCTTCAACATTGTCCAGGATCCACTTGATCTTCGTGCCGGAGAAGTACGTTGCCAGCGGCAGGCCCACGGTGTTCTTGAAGCGGTCCAGGCCGCCGTTCTGTGCCAGCTCGTCAACGATGGGCTGCGTGCGGGTGTCCTGCCAGACAATGGCGTTGTATACGGGCTCGCCGGTGTTCTTGTCCCAGACCACCGCGGTTTCGCGCTGGTTGGTGATGCCGACGGCGGCGATGTCGTGCCGGGTCAGGTTCGCCTTGGAGAGGGCGGTGCCGACTACTTCGCGGACGTTGGTCCAGATTTCCTGCGGATCGTGCTCGACCCAGCCGGCGTGCGGGAAGATCTGCTCGTGTTCCTTCTGGCCCGTGGAAACGATGTTTCCGTCGTGGTCGAAGACGATGGCCCGGCTGCTGGTGGTGCCCTGGTCGATGGCGATGATGTACCTGGGATTATCAGGCATTGTTTCTGCTCCTTGCGGTGGGGGTATATGGGTGACCGCGGGCGGCGGCCGGTGCGCTACAGCGAAATTTCCGGGAGGGGAATCTGGGCGCCGAGGAGGCCGCCCAGGGCGCCGCCGATCAGCGGACCCACCACGGGGACCCAGGCGTAGGCCCAGTCGCTGTTGCCCTTGTGCCGGATGGGCAGCAAGGCGTGGACGATGCGCGGACCGAGGTCACGTGCCGGGTTGATGGCGTAGCCGGTGGGGCCGCCGAGGGAGGCACCGATGCCGAGCACTACCAGCGCCACGGCCAGCGGACCCAGTTCGGTCGGTGTACCTGCGAAGGCAATAATCGTAAAAACAAGCACGAAGGTGCCGATAATTTCGGTAACGAGGTTCCAGCCGTAGGAACGGATGGCCGGGCCGGTGGAGAAAACGCCCAGGATGTTGGCGGCGTCGGGTTCGTCGTCGAACTGCTTCTTGTACGCCAGCCATGCGACGAAGGCACCAATAATGGCGCCGGCCATCTGGCCCGCGAAGTAGGTCAGGGCCGCACCGAAGGACACCTCGACACCGGGGGCAAATTCATCGGCACCGCTGGCCCACAGGCCCACGGTGACGGCCGGGTTGATGTGTGCGCCGGAAATGGCGGCAGCGTAGACACCGGCAAACACACCGATGGCCCAACCCCAGTTGACCATCAGGAAACCGCCGCCGGCACCCTTCGTCTTGGCCAGGGCAACGTTGGCTACGACACCGCAGCCAAGAATGATGAGGATGGCGGTTCCCGCCAGCTCACTGATAAAAACTTCTCCCAGAGTCACCATCGACTCCTCCGATCATTTGTGGCATTCCGCGCCCCAGACGGGTGGGCGGATTTCTTTGGTTCTATGCAACCAATCTTTTGCAAGAAGCGCCATTACCTTAGCGGACCTCTTTGGCGGCACGCCAATTACAGCACGGCAAAACAGGTAGTCAGGTCCGATTCGGCTGGCGGGCGCCCACCTCGGTAAAGTCATCTTATGCAGCCGGCACCTCGAATCGAGCTCAATAACGGCGTCCTGATGGACCAAATCGGCTTCGGCACCTACAAGGTTCCGGAAGACAGCGCGGCCGGCCTGTGCCTGACCGCGTTCGACACCGGTTACCGCCATGTGGACACTGCCGCCCTGTACGGCAATGAAACCGGGGTGGGCGAGGCCGTCAATACCTTCACGGACAGCGGCAGCGCCGCCCGCGGGGACATTTTTGTCACCTCCAAGGTCTGGAATACGGACCAAGGCTACGACTCCACCCTGCAGGCCTTCGACGACTCCCTCGCGCGGCTCGGCTTGGACTACTTGGACCTCTACCTGATCCACTGGCCCTGCCCCCGGCGAGGCCTGTTCATTGAAACGTACCGGGCCCTTGAAAGCCTGTACGCCTCCGGCCGGGTGCGGGCGATCGGCGTCTCGAACTTCCAGCCGGCACACCTGGAGCAGCTGATGGATGCCACCGGAATTGTTCCGGCCGTGAACCAGATTGAGCTGCACCCGTGGCTGGCACAGCAGGAACTGCGCGAACTCCATGAGCAGCTGGGCATCCGCACGGTGGCGTGGAGTCCGCTGGGACGCGGTGCCGTCCTGGCCGACCCGGTCATCGGGCAAATAGCGGGCGAACTGGGCCGGACCCCGGCGCAGGTCATCCTCCGCTGGCACCTGGACCAGGGCAACGTGGTGATCCCCAAGGCCAGCAGCCCGGAGCGGATTGCGGGGAACCTGGACCTGTTCTCCTTCGAGCTGACGGACGCGCACCGGCAGGCGATTAACGGCCTGGACCGCGGCCAGCGGTCCGGCTCCCATCCGGATGAGGTCAATTGATGTCCGCTTCGGCCGTGACCTTGGCGCGCAACGCCGTCGTCCGCTCCTTTACCGTGGCGGGCACCGAGCAGTTCTGCTGGGACTTCAGCCCGCTCGACGACGCCGGCGCACCTCCCGTTTTGATGGTCCACGGCTTCCGCGGCGACCACCACGGGCTGCTCCGCATAGTGGAATCCCTCCCCCGCCACCGGGTCCTGGTGCCCGACCTTCCCGGGTTCGGCATTGGCTCCGCCCTGCCCGGCCGGCACGATGTTCCGGCCTACGCCTCCTTTGTCCGGGAGGCCCTCGCCGCATTGGACCTGGGCCCGGACACGGTGCTGCTGGGCCACTCTTTCGGTTCGATCATCTCCTCGCACCTCGCGGCACAGTCCCCGGAGCTGATCAGCGAACTGGTGCTGGTCAACCCCATCTGTGAGCCTGCCCTGGAGGGACCCAAGGGCATCACCAGCAAGGCGGCGGAGCTGTACTACCGGGCCAGTGCCGCCCTGCCGGAGAGGCCCGGCATGGCACTGCTGCGCAGCCCGCTGATTGTCCGCGGCATGAGCATCATGATGGCCAAGACCCGTGATCCGGGGTTGCGCCGCTGGATCCACGGCCAGCATGATGCGTATTTCAGTGCCTTCGCCAACCGCGCGGTGGTCCTGGACGCGTTCCGGGCCTCCATCTCCGCCACGGTGCGCGACGTCGCCGCGCAGCTGGCGATGCCGGTGCTGCTGATCGCTGCGGAACAGGACGACCTCGGATCCGTGAAGGGCCAGCGGAAGCTGGCGGCTATGATTCCAGACGCTGAGCTGCACATCCTTCCCGGGGTGGGGCATCTGGTGCACTATGAAAAACCGGCCGAAGCGGCAGCAATAATCGAAGATTTCCTGTCCCGGAGGCACACATGAGGATGCGGCTGGCCATCGACGCCCGGTTTACCCGCACGGACCACCACGACGGGATCAGCCGCTACGGCGCCAGCATGATCGAAGCGGTCAGTGAACACGCCGATGTCCTGATGCTGATTTCGGACGAGCGGCAGCTGGCCCTGCTGCCGGACCTGCCGTGGGTCAGGATCAACAGTCCCCTGTCCCCCGCCGAACTGTTTGTGGCCCGGCGGATCAACCGGCTGGGGGCGGATGCGGTGTTCTGCCCCATGCAGACCATGGGCAGCTGGGGACGGAAGTACCCGCTGATCCTTACCCTGCACGACTTGATCTACTACCAGAACCCCGCCCCGCCGTCGTTCCTGCCGCTGCCGGTGCGTGCCCTGTGGCGGCTGTACCACCTGGCGTACTGGCCGCAGCGGCTCCTGCTGAACCGGGCCGACGTCGTTGCCACCATCAGCGAGACCACGCGGGCGCTGATGGAGCAGCACCGGCTGACCAGGCGGCCGGTCCGGATCCTTGCCAATGCACCGCAGCCAGGTGCCGTGCCGCGGACGGCGGATGCCCCTGCGGAACCGTCGCTGCTGTATATGGGTTCGTTTATGCCGTACAAGAATGTGGAAACGGTTATCCGCGGCATGGAGCACCTGCCCGGGTTCACGCTGCACCTGCTCAGCCGGATCAGCGATGCACGGCGGACGGAACTGGAGGCCCTGGTTCCGGCCGGGGCGCAGGTGCGGTTCCACAACGGGGTGACCGATGAGGAATACGATCACCTGCTGCGGCGGGCAACGGCCCTGGTGACCCTGTCCAAGGCCGAGGGCTACGGGCTGCCGGTGATCGAGTCAATGGCGGTGGGCACCCCGGTGGTGGCCAGCGACATTCCGATTTTCCGGGAGGTATCCGGCGGCGCGGCCCTGCTGGTGGATCCGGACGACCCGGCCGCGTTCGCCGGTGCCGTCCGTGAGCTGGCGGTGCCGGAGCGCTGGCAGAAGGCGTCCGACGCCGGCCTGCAGCGGGCGGGCGACTACGGATGGGCGGCTTCCGCGCGGCAGCTGATGGCAGCGGCCGGGGAGGCTGTACGCCTGTTCCCCGGCCGCCGACGTCGTCGTTAGCGCCTGCCGTTAGAGGTTAACGACCATCTTGCCCTTGTTGGCACCCTTCATCAGGTCGATGAAGGCCTGCGGTGCGTTCTCCAGACCGTCCACGAAGGTTTCGTCGTAGCTGACCGCGCCGTCCCGCAGCCAGCCGCCCATCACGGTGTTGAACTCGTCGACATACTGGCTGTAGCTGCCGACGATGAAGCCGCGCAGCGTGATTTCCTTGCCGATGGCGATGGCAAGGTTGCGGGGTCCGGTGGCGGCGCCCTTGTCGTTGTACTGGGAGATGGCCCCGCACATTGCGACCCGGCCGCCCTTGTTCATCACTGAGAGGGCTGCTTCGAGATGTTCGCCGCCAACATTGTCGAAGTAGACATCGATACCGTCCGCACCGGCTGCCTTCTTCAGGGCGTCCTTGACGGGGCCCTCGTGGTAGTTGAACGCCTCGTCGAATCCGAGGTCAAGCAGCCGCTGGACCTTTTCCGCGGAACCGGCGCTGCCGATGACCTTCTTCGCTCCCAGCGCCTTGGCGATCTGGCCTACGAGGGATCCCACGGCGCCTGCGGCACCCGAGACGAAAACCACATCCCCTTCTTTGAACTCCCCCACCTTGGTCAGGCCGATGTAAGCGGTCTGTCCGGGCATTCCCAGTACACCCAGGTAGGCGCTGGCGGGTGCCAGATCCGTGTCAATGACCTTTGTGCGGCGGCCGTCCAGCACCGCGTAGTCCCGCCAGCCAAGGCCGTGGAGCACTATGTCGCCGGGCTTGCGGTCATCCGAGCGGGACTGAATGACCTCGCCGACTGCACCGCCCTCGAGTGCGGCGTCGAGCTTAAACGGCGGGACGTAGGACTTCACGTCATTCATGCGTCCGCGCATGTAGGGGTCCACGGACATGTGCAGGTTACGGACCAGCACCTGGCCGTCCTGCAGTTCAGGGACCGGCACTTCGGCCAAGCGGAAGTTCTCATCTGCGGGCCAGCCCTCGGGGCGGGAGGCAAGCTGGATTTCACGGCCTGTTTCGGGGTACGTGCTCATGGAGAGGTCCTAACTGTTGGGGTGGATGGACTGTTGGGCTTTGGCCACGGACTGCCGCAGCGCGGCATTGACCTTGGCGAGGGTTTCCTGGAGGCTGCGCAGTTCCTCCGGATCCAGGCCGGCGGATGCTGCGACACGGTCCGGAAGGTCGTGGGATTTCTGTTCCAGGGCGCGTCCTGCATCTGTGAGGTAGACGCGGACCCGGCGCTCGTCCTCAACGGCCCGGCGGCGCTGAAGCAACTGCGCCGCTTCCAGCCGCTTGAGCAGCGGAGAGAGCGTGCCCGAGTCCAGTTCCAGGGACTGCCCCAGGTCACTCACGCTCTGGCCGTCCTGTTCCCAGAGCAGCGTCATTACCAGGAACTGCGGGTAGGTCAGCTTAAGTTCCTCGAGCATCGGACGGTACAGCGCGGTGGCGGCCCGTGAGGCTGAGTACAGCGAGAAGCAGACCTGGCGCTGCAGCGATTCGTTCATGCCTTCCACCGTAGGACACAACTCAGTTGTGTACAACTTAATTGCCTTCGGGGCTGCTGGCGCCTGTCGCCCGGCTGCAGCAGCTGGCGGCAGGTTGCCGCCCCCTCCCGTAGGCTGTGGCCATGCAGGAACCCCTGGCTATTCCCGATTACCGCCGAACCGCACGCCGTCTCCCCTGGGGCCGGCTTCCTGCTGCTGTCCGGGACAGCATTGCCGCTTCCCTTGACGGCGGGGTGTCACTGGTGGAGCCGGCAGGCGGCGGGTTCACCCCCGGCTTCGCTGCGGTGCTCGGGAACAAGAGCGGGGACCGTATCTTCGCCAAGGCGGCCGCTGCGTCGGACGCCTTCATCTACCCTTCCTATCTCCGCGAGTCCCAGGTGGTTCCCCTGCTGCTCCCGGGGATGCCTATGCCTGCCCTGCGCAGTGTGCAACGGCTGGTGGCCGACGGCATTCACTGGCAGGTGCTGGTGTACGAGGCCGTGCCCGGACGGATGCCGGGCCAACCCTGGACCGAAGCGGATGTTGCCGCCGTCGAAACCGCCTGCGTCACTGCCGCAGCACTGCTCGCCGGCTTCCCGCGTTCCGAAGGCGGAACACCGGTTGCCGAAGATATGGCCCTGATTCCGACCCGGTTCAAGGCGGTGGCCGACGGCGGAGAGCCGCCGTGGTTCCTGCCCGGGCTCAGCGCTGAAGAGGCCGGCGGGTTCCAGGAAGCACTGGACCTGTGTCCCGAGGCACTGGCCGGAGACGCCGTCCTGCACGGCGATCTGCGCGCCGACAATATCCTCATCAGCAACGGACGTGCGCTGTTCTGCGACTGGAATTTCCTGGGCACCGGTGCACCCTGGATCGACTGGGTGGGGGTGCTGCCTTACGGCCGGGCCGACGGTATCGACGCCGATGCCTGGCTGCGCCGGTCCGAACTCACCCGGGACGTGCCGGACGCCTATATTGATGCCTTGCTGGCAGCCCTGCTGAACTACATGATCCACTGGGGCAGCCAACCCGACGTCGACACCAGTCCCCTCCTGCGCATCCACGGACGGCACACAGCCCGGCTGGTGTACGACTGGCTGGCTCGCCGGCAGGGGTAGTGCGGGGCCGCAGGCTATCCCAGCCCCTCCAGGACAAGGGTCAGATGCCGGCGCCAATCGGCGCCTCCGGGCTGGAAATACATGGTCGACATAATCCCGCAGGTGATCACCGGAAAGTCGTCCCAGGTCAGATCCCCGCGCACGGCACCGGAGTCAGCGGCCCTGCGGATGATCCGGGTGACGATGCGGGCAAACTCCGTCTTCTCGGCTTGGACGCCCTCCCATTCGAAAGGCCCGGAACCGAGCAAGGCGAGCTGGAAGCCGGCGTCGTCGTCCGCGGCTTCCAGGTAGCCCACCAGCACGGCCTCAAATGCCGCCCGGGGGTCTTCGATGGCCTCCGCCGAGCGGGCGAGCTCAGACATGCCGCCGAATCGTTCCTGCACAATCGCCGTGAGCAGCTCCTGCTTGTTGGAGAAGTGCCGGTAAAGGGAACCTATGCCGACGCCGGCATGGGCAGCAATTCTGTCCATGTGGACATCGTTGCCGTGGCTGGCGAACAGCTCCCTGGCTGCAGCCAGGATTTTCTGCCGGTTCCTTCGCGCATCGGCGCGTAAAGAATCATTCAATGTGGCACTCCTTTGACAAACGGAATTGTAGTTCCGTATTGTGGCGCACACCAAAGCGGAACCGGAACTCCGGTTCCAGTCCTGCCAAGCAGGATGCCCATTTTCGGAGGAAACCATGATTGTAGTCACCACACCAACCGGCCAGATCGGGCACGCAGTAGTTCAGGGCCTGCTCGCGGAGCGCCAGTCCGTGCGGGTTATTGCCCGGAACCCCGCGGCGCTGCCGGACGGCATCGCCGAAAACGTCGAGGTGTTCGCGGGTTCGCACGGCAACCCTGAGGTCGCCATGGCTGCCTACGAGGGGGCGGATGCCGTACTCCACATCACCCCGCCAGATGTCCATGCAGCGAATGTACGGAGCCACTACCGCGGGTTCGCCGCGGCGTCGGCGGCTGCAATTACCGCAACAGGGGTCAAGCGTGCGGTCGTGGTATCCACCCTCGGGCGGGGGTATACGGCAGAGGCCGGGCACCTCTCCGCTGCCCTGGAGGCGGAAGGGATCATCAACGCAACAGGCGTGCACACCCGCTCCCTGGCCATGCCCTTCTTTATGGACAACCTCCTGAACCACCGCTCATCCATCAAGGACCACGGGATACTCCCCCTGCCCAACGAGCAGGACAAAGTACTGCTGACCGTCGCGACCCCCGACATCGCCCGTGTTGCGGTGGGACTGCTGACAGACCGGACCTGGACGGGGCAGGAGTCGTTACCCGTGGTGGGGCCGGACCTGCTCACCCCACGGAAGATGGCAGGGATTATCTCGGACAGTATCGGCCGGCCCGTGCACTTTGCGCAGGTCAGCTCCGATACCTACCGGTCGACGCTCCTCCAATACGGCATGAGTGAAGGCTGGGTTCAGGGCCTAGCGGACATGGGGACCGCCCAGAACAACGGCATTTACGACGTGCAGGTCCGAGACCCGCACCGGGTTACCGAAACAAGCTTCGCGGCCTGGGTGGAAACCACGCTCAAACCTGCGCTCTGAATTCCCGCGCCTGCGTCACCTGTGCCGCCGAAAAAGTAGTTGGCACTCCGACCCGTGGAGTGCTAATCTGCTTCCGCAAGTTGAGTGATGCTCACTCAGCTTTGGAACAATTGCACAACAAACGCACAACAAACGCAGAACAACGCTTGAATCAAGCGATCGAATGGAGGAGTTGATACCACATGGCTATGAAGTTTGATCCGTTCCAGGAACTCGACCGGATGGCACAGGCACTGCGCGGTGAAGGAACGCTCCGCGGCATGCCGATGGACCTTTACCGGCAGGGCGACCACTATGTCCTGGCCGCCGACCTGCCGGGCATCGATCCCGGATCCATCGACGTTGATATCGACGGCCAGCTGCTGACCATCCGGGCCCAGCGCACGCTGCACGGAGCCGAAGGCGTCAAGTGGCTCACCCGTGAACGGGAAAGCGGTTCGTTCCTGCGCCAGCTGAACCTGGGGCAGGGACTCGACACCGAGAAGATCTCCGCAAGCTACGAGAACGGTGTCCTGAGCGTAACCATCCCGGTGAGCGAGCGGGCCAAGCCGAGGAAGATCGCGGTGCAGGCAGGCGAAGCCCGTGACGCCGAGGCACACGAGGCCGTCAGCGCGTGAAAACCAAGCGGGGTCCCGGGAACTCTCCCGGGACCCCGCTCTTGTACGCGGTTGTTGCCAAGTTCACGCCGCTCCGGTTAGGGACCGTTCCGTGGCCGGCTGGATACTGGAAGGGACTCCTCTTAGTCGCCGCGTCCAGGAAGAAGGGATGGCCTGTGCATATTCCCAAAGTCAATCGGCCCGGCTGGATGATCCACGGGGTGCCCCGCGGACTTCTCGGAAGGCTTGCCAGGCTGGGCAACGCCGCGCAGCTATCGCTCCTCGTGCTGCTGGCGGGCTGCGCCGTCCTGTGTGAACTGCTGTAGCGGCTTAAAGGATGTCGGTGCCGTCCACCCGCACGTACACCGGGTCCCCCGTGCGCCGCGCGGATGCTGCGGCCTTGACGGACCGCAACGACGCCGTGATGGACGGGGCCGCAGCATAGGGGAAGAACAGCAGCGTGCGGTACCTGCCGCCGGCTCCGCCCAGCTGCCCGGCCTCCGGTCCGCTGTCCTGGACGCCGCCCGGAAGACCTGCGGAGGGAAGCGGTGCAGGACCAATGGAACGGACCCCCTGAGGCAGGTCCAGCCGGGTACTAAAGGCTTCCAGTGCCTCACGCGAACCGGTCAGCTCCGCATACCGTACAGCAGGAGGCAGGCCTAGTTCCTGCCGCAGCGCCAGTTCGCGCTCCGCTGCCCCCGCAGGGTCCCAGCGCAGCAGGTGCCCAACGGTTGTGCCGTCGTCGGCCGTCACCACCACCAGTCCCTTCTCCCCCGCCGGACGAACCAGCGCGGCGGCGCTGAACCAGCGCCGCAGGGTATCTTCCCCGGCACGCAGGGACTCCCGCGAGAGCATCGCGTTGCCGTCCAGCAGGATGGCCGCCGCGTATCCGCCGGCCGCAACCGGTTCGGCTCCGGGCGTGGCAACCACCAGTGCAGGCGCATCAGGGATCTCGGCCCGCACATGGTCCCCAGCCGATGAAATGACCGTGGTGGAAGGAAAGGCGCGCCCCAGCTCCTCGGCAGTGCGTCCCGCGCCGGCAGTGGAACCGCGCAGCTGTGTTCCGCCGCAGTTGCCGCAGTGCCACATAGGCTCCGGGCGCCCGCACCAGCGGCAGGCAGGAATGCCGTTTCGGCTGGCCAGCCCCAACGGACCGGAGCAGTGCCGGCAGCGCGCGGGTTCCCGGCAGTCCTGGCAGGCAAGGGCCGGAGAGAAACCGGTACGTGCCACCTGGACCAGCACCGGACCGCGGGTCAGCCCGTCCTGGGCGGCCTTCCACGCTGTATGCGGAATCCGGGCCCGGGCCGCCAACGGATCCCGTTCCATGGTGAAGGAGTCCGAGGTGCTGACCACGCGGGGCGCGTGCCCGCGGACGGTGGAGCGCTCGGCCGCGATCCCGGCGGCCCAGCCGCTGGCAACCAGCCGCTGGGCTTCGGTGCTGCGCGAATGCGAGGCAAGCAGGAGCGCACAGTTCTCCAGTTCGGTGCGCAGCAGCAGGACATCGCGTGCATGCTGGTAGGGAGCGCGCTGCTCGGCATGCAGGTCATCGGCGTCGTCCCAGAGCACGGCCAAGCCAAGGTCCGTTACGGGTGCGTAGGCAGCTGACCGGGTGCCGATAGCAACCCGGACGTCACCGTGCAGCAGCTTTAGGAAGCTGCGGTAGCGCGGGGTGGGACCGTCCTCCGCAGTCAGCCGCACAAACGCGTCGGCTCCGATGCGTGCGGTCAGGGCAGCCTGAAGCCGGGCCAGGTCCTTGTTGTCGGGCACCACCACTACGGCCCCGCGCCCGGAAATCAGCGTGGACCGGACGGCTTCGGCGATTTCGGCAGGCCAGTCCTGCGGTCCGTATCCGCCCAGCGAGGAGAGCACCGCGCGCGGACTGTGGCCGGCAGCCAGGTGGGTGAGGAAGCGGGGGCCGTGCGGATAACGTGCCAGCGGATTCGCTCCGGCACCTTCCGGTCCGTCAGCCTTACCCGGTGCGGCCGGCGTAGCAGTTTCGCCGTCGTCCGCCGCGTTCTTGCGTGCCGTGAATTCCTTGTCCACACGGGCCGCCCGCGGCGGAATGGCGACGCGCAGCACATCGTGCACCGTGCCCGCGTACCGTGCCGCCACCGCTTCAGCCAGGCGAAGGATCTGCGGGGTGAGCACCGGCTGCGGGGAAATGACCTTACCCAGCGGCATCAACCGGGCCGTGGTATCCGCTTCCGCGGTCCGTTCGGTGATGAACCCGGGCAGCTCCTGCCCGCCGAACCGCACCTTGACCCGGGCACCGGACACCGCGTCGGCGTCGAGCTCCACGGGAACCAGATAGTCGAACGGCCGGTCCAGGTGCGGCAGGGGCGAGTCCAGCAAGACGCGCGCTATCGGCAGGGCAGGCGCCGGCTGGGCCTTGCCCACTGCCTTGGCCGGCGGCGTGAAGCCGTGCAGCAGCGACAGCTGCACGGCCTCCCCGGACTGGTCCGCTGCCATGCCGGCTACACGTTGAAGTAGCTGCGGAGGTCCTCGACCTTGTCCTTGCGCTCCCAGGTGAACCCTTCATCCTCGCGGCCGAAGTGGCCGTGCGCGGCGGTTCGCTGGTAGATGGGGCGCTTCAGGTCCAGGCCGTTAATGATGCCCAGCGGGCGGAGGTCGAAGACCTCCTGGACGGCGTCAGCGATCCGGGCCGGGTCAACGGTTTCGGTCCCAAAGGTCTCCACGTAGATGCCTACGGGGCGGGCCATGCCGATGGCGTAGGCAATCTGGATTTCCGCACGCCGGGCCAGGCCGGCGGCGACCACGTTTTTGGCCACCCAGCGCATGGCGTAGGCCGCTGAACGGTCCACCTTGCTCGGGTCCTTGCCGCTGAAGGCGCCGCCGCCGTGGCGGGCGAATCCGCCGTAGGTGTCCACAATGATCTTGCGGCCGGTCAGGCCCGCGTCTCCCACGGGGCCGCCGATGACGAACGGGCCGCCCGGGTTGATGATGTGCTGCACGTTGGAGACGTCCAGGTCACTGCCGGCCAGCACGGGATTAATGACGTACGCCGCCATGTCGGCCCGCAGCTGCTCAAGGTCCAGGTCTGCGGCGTGCTGGGTGGATACCACCACGGAATCAACGGACACTGGGCGGTCGCCGTCGTAGCCAATGGTGACCTGGGTCTTGCCGTCCGGGCGGAGGTACGGGAGGGTGCCGTCCTTGCGGACGTTGGTCAGGCGCTCGGAGAGCCGGTGCGCCAGCCAGATGGGCGTGGGCATCAGCACCGAGGTTTCATCACTGGCGTAGCCGAACATAATGCCCTGGTCCCCCGCGCCTTGGGCGTCGTACGGGTCCACCACCTTGCCGGTGCGGTTTTCCAGGGAGTTGAACACGCCGGAGGCGATTTCCGGGGACTGCTGGCCAATGGAGACGGACACACCGCAGCGCGCACCGTCGAAGCCGTTGGCGGAAGAGTCGTAGCCGATGTCCAGGATGGTGTCGCGGACCAACTGCGGGATTTCGACGTAGCCCTCGGTGGTCACCTCACCGGCAACATGGACCAGGCCGGTGGTCACGAGGGTTTCAACAGCTACCCGGGACTCGGGGTCCACCTTGAGCAGTCCGTCGAGGATGGCGTCACTGATCTGGTCGCAGATTTTGTCCGGGTGGCCCTCAGTGACGGATTCCGAGGTAAAAAGGCGCAGGTTGGACTGCGTCTTGGGAGAGGCAGAAGTAGAAGTCACAGCATTTACTCTACCGGGCACCCCGGACACTCCCGGACCCGGCCGGCCGCGGGGTCAGGACCGGCGGGCAGCCAGTTCGCCGGCAATCCGTGCGATGATGCGCGCCGAGACCTCGGATTTGGTACCGGCGATGGTTCCGGCCGGCTCCAGGTCCGAGTCCTGCGGTGAGAGAATCGTCACCTCGGTTTCGTCCTGACCGAAGACCAGGGACCGGCCCACCCGGTTCAGCACCAGCAGGTCGCAGCCCTTCCGGGCCAGTTTCTTGCGGCCGTATTCCAGGACGTCGGCTGACGCGTCACCGGTCTCGGCGGCGAACCCGACAATAAGCCGCGGTGCGGCGGTGGCGGACGCATCCCGGTCCTGCACCAGTTCGCGCAGGATATCGGGGTTGCGGACCAGGGTAATCACAGGGTCGGGGACGTCGTCGCTCTTTTTGATTTTGGTTTCCACCGTCCGGTCCGGACGGAAGTCTGCCACGGCCGCGGCCATGATCAGCACGTCCGAATTGGCGGCAGCCTCGCGGACTGCCGCACGCATGTCCAGCGCGGTCTCCACGGAAACCAGTTCGACGCCGGCAGGGGCCGGGACGTCCATGTGGGCGGCGATGAGGCGCACCTTGGCGCCTGCGGCAAGGGCGGCCGAGGCCAGAGCGGTCCCCTGCTTGCCGGAGGAACGGTTGCCCAGGAAACGGACCGGGTCCAGGGGTTCGCGGGTGCCGCCGGCGGTGATGGTTACAGTGGTACCGGAAAGCGGGCCCGGCTCCACCGCGGCCAACGCGGCAGCGTAGATCGCTTCGGGCTCGGGCAGCCGCCCCGGACCCGAGTCCTTGCCGGTCAGGCGGCCGACGCCCGGTTCCAGGACCACGGCGCCGCGGCTGCGCAGGGTCGCCACGTTGGCCGCCGTGGCGGGATGGGCCCACATTTCGGTGTGCATGGCAGGTGCGAACACCACCGGGCCCCTGGCCATCAGCAGCGTATTTGTCAGCAGGTCATTGGCCTGCCCCGAGGCGGCGCGCGCCAGCAGGTCCGCCGTGGCGGGGGCCACCACAATCAGATCGGCTTCATGGCCCAGCCGAACGTGGTTGACCTTCTCCACCTCGTCAAAGACCGAAGAGGAAACGGTGTTGCCGGACAGTGCCTCCCAGGTGGCAACTCCGACAAACTGCTTGGAGGATTCAGTGGGCACAACGCTGACGTTGTGCCCGGCTTCGGTAAACAACCGCAGCAGCGACGCGGCTTTGTACGCGGCAATTCCGCCGCCAACGCCCAGAACTACGCGCACGCTGCTGCCTTCCCCCGTTGGTGGTGCTGTCTACTCGGCGGTTTCGCTCGGGCGCACCACAAGCATGCCGTCGTTGATCTCGCGCAGGGCGATGGACAGCGGCTTTTCGTTCAGCTTGGTTTCGACCAGCGGGCCAACATACTCGAACAGGCCCTCATGGAGCTGGGAGTAGTAGGCATTGATCTGGCGGGCGCGCTTGGCACCGTAGATGACCAGCGCGTACTTGGAATCGGCGGCTTCGAGCAGGTCGTCGATCGGCGGGTTGATGATGCCTTCAGACACAGGGTTCTCCAAAATTCTTGAACGGGATTCGAGGTTTGTCAGCGCTGGCGCGGACTGATTCCCATGAGTGATACGAGCTCAGCTGCAGCCCGCTGGACGTCATCATTAATGACGGTGTGATCGAACTCGGACTCGGCAGCAAGTTCCAGTTTAGCGGTTTCCAGCCGTTGCTGCTGCTCTTCGGGGGTTTCGGTACCCCGGCCCACCAGACGGCGTACCATTTCGTCCCAGCTGGGCGGGGCCAGGAACACGAAATTCGCCTCCGGCATGGACTTCTTGACCTGGCGTGCGCCCTGCAGGTCAATCTCCAGGAGAACGCTGCGGCCATCGGCCATGGCGGCCTCCACGGTGCGGCGCAGGGTGCCGTAGCGGTTGCGGCCGTGGACAACGGCCCACTCGAGCATCTGGTCCTGTTCAATCATGGCGTCGAACTCTTCAGCGCTGACGAAGAAGTAGTGCACGCCGTCTTCCTCGCCGGGCCGGGGTGCCCGGGTGGTGGCGGAGACGGAAAGCCAGACCTCGGGATAATTGTCCCGGATATAGGTGGACACAGTGCCCTTGCCAACTGCGGTTGGACCTGCAAGAACTGTCAGCCGCGGTTGCGACACGTAAACCTCATTCACTCGTGATAAATGCGCTGAAAGACTGCAGCGGTCGAAACCTAGTGGTTCTCCAGCAGCTCGATCAGCGCCTTGCGCTGATGCACGCCCAGCCCCCGGACACGGCGGGTGGGCGCTATACCTACCGTAGCCATTATTCCAGCTGCGCGGCGCTCCCCTACACCGGGCAGGGCGCGGAGCAGGTCCATGACCTTCAGCCGGCCTACGGCCTCCTCCCCCGAACGGGAGAGGATCACTTCTTCAATACTGAGGTCACCGGACTTGATGCGTGACTTGACCTCGGCCCGTACGGCCCGGGCGGCAGTGGCTTTTTCCCGGGCCCGGGTACGCTCGGCTTCGGTCAGGGGCTTGAGGTTCAAAAGGGACTCCCGGACGACGACGTACCGCTGTCAGCGGCTCTGCTGGTAGGACCGAACCTATCCGCAATCGAAGCCCAATTGCAATGGAGCGGGCTTTCGGCGCAGACGGCGCGCAGTTACGGTTTGGCTGCCAGCTCCGCGCCGGCCCGTACCGCCGCTGCCTGCAGCAACCGCGGATCCGGTCCGGCCTGCAGGATGCCGCGGCTGGAGGTGGCCAGGACATTGGGATACGCCGCTCCGAAGGTTTTGCGCAGGTCTGCGGCCGTCGCGCCTTGGGCACCCAGGCCCGGCGCCAGCAGGGGCGCACGGGATGCGGCCAGGTCAATGTCCAGCCCGTCCAGCACCCCGGCCCCCACCGTCGCGCCGACCACCAGGCCCACCGGGCCCAGCCCATCCGGGGTCCGTGCGTTTTCCGCGGCGGCGGCATCAACCACGCGTGCAGCCACCGAGCGTTCCCCGTGAGCGTTGCCGGCGTGCTGCACCGAGGCACCTTCCGGGTTGGACGTCAGTGCCAGCACAAACACACCGCGTCCGCTGCCTGCTGCGAGATCCAGGGCCGGGCGCAGCGATTCGAAGCCGAGATACGGGCTGAGCGTCACGGCGTCGGCGGCCAGGACGGAGCCGTCCCGCAGCCAGGCATCGGCATAGGCAGCCATGGTGGAGCCAATGTCGCCGCGCTTGGCATCGGCAATGCTGAGCATCCCCGCGTCGGCGCACGCCGCCAGCAAGCGCTCCAGGACCGCGAGGCCCGCCGAGCCGTGGCGTTCGAACAGGGCCACCTGCGGTTTGAGTGCGGCGGCGTGCCCGGCCACCGCCTCCAGGACGGTCAGCGAGAAACGCTCCAGCCCGGCGGCGTCGTCGTTAAGTCCCCAGTCCGCCAAGAGGCCCGGATGTGGATCAACGCCCACGCACAGCTGCCCGCGGCGGTCCATGGCCGAGCGCAGCCGTGCGCCGAACTGACGGCGTGCCTCAGGCACCTGCGGCGGCCTTCAGGCGGGCGGCATGCTCCTGCAGCGAGGTGACATCCCATTCATAGGAGCGCATCGCCTCAATGGCCTGCACCGCTGCGCCGAACTCGGACACCGTGGTGACCACCGGGCAGCCGATGGAGGTGGCAGCGGCACGGATCTCGTAACCGTCGCCGCGGGCCTGGCCGCCGGAGGGAGTGTTCACCACCAGGTTGATCTCACCTGCGGTGATGAGGTCGACGACGGTGCCTTCCCCGTTGGGGCCGGTCCCCTCGGCAACCTTCCGCACCACGGTGGCGGTGATGCCGTTGCGGCGCAGTACATCGGCGGTGCCGCCGGTGGAGAGGATTTCGAAGCCGAGGTCGCTCATCAGCTTCACCGGCATGATGATTGAGCGCTTGTCCCGGTTGGCCACGGATACAAACACCTTGCCGGCGGTGGGCAGGGCGCTGTTGGCTGCGGCCTGGGACTTGGCGAAGGCCGTGTCGAAGTATTTGTCGATGCCCATGACCTCGCCGGTGGACCGCATTTCCGGGCCGAGCAGGGAATCCACCACAGTGCCCTCGGGCGTGCGGAACCGGCTGAAGGGCAGCACTGCTTCCTTCACGGCCACCGGGGCGTCCAGCGGCAGGGTGGAGCCGTCGCCGTCGGCGGTCAGCTTTCCGGCGGCCCGCAGTTCAGCGATGGTGACGCCGGTGCCGATCAGGGCGGCGGCCTTGGCCAGCTGCACTCCGGTGGCCTTGGAGACGAACGGGACCGTGCGGGAGGCCCGCGGGTTGGCTTCGATGACGTACAGGACGTCGGAAGCCAGCGCGAACTGGATGTTGATCAGGCCGCGCACGCCCACGCCGGCGGCGATGGCCCGGGTGGCTTCGCGGACCCGGGCGATGACGTCGGTGCCCAGGGTGATGGGCGGCAGCACGCAGGCGGAGTCGCCGGAATGGATGCCGGCTTCCTCGATGTGCTCCATGATCCCGCCCACGTACAGGTCGGTGCCGTCGAAGAGGGCGTCCACGTCGATCTCGATCGCGTCCTCGAGGAACCGGTCCACCAGCACCGGGTGGTCCGGCGTGATTTCGGTGGCGTTGGTGATGTAGCGGGACAGGTTTTCCTCGTCGTACACGATTTCCATGCCCCGGCCGCCCAGCACATAGGAAGGCCGGACCAGCACCGGGTAACCGATTTCGTCCGCAACCTTCTTCGCGTCCTCAAAGGAGACGGCGGTACCGTTCTTCGGTGCGGTCAGTCCGCCCTGGTCCAGGACCCGCTGGAAGGCACCGCGGTGTTCCGCCAGGTCGATTGCCTCGGGCGAGGTGCCCAGGATGGGGACACCGGCGTCGGCCAGCGCCTGCGCCAGCTTCAGCGGGGTCTGCCCGCCAAGCTGGACGAACACGCCCAGTACGCCGCCGGTGCGCTGCTCGGCAGCGATCACCTCCAGGACGTCTTCCAGGGTGAGCGGCTCGAAGTAGAGCCGGTCGGAGATGTCGTAGTCGGTGGAGACGGTTTCGGGATTGCAGTTGATCATGACCGTCTCGTGGCCGGCTTCGCGCAGCGCCATGGTCGCGTGCACGCAGGAGTAGTCGAACTCGATGCCCTGCCCGATCCGGTTGGGCCCGGAGCCCAGGATAATGATGGACGGCTTGGCGTGTTCGGCCACCTCGTCCTCCTCGTCGTAGGAGGAGTAGTGGTACGGGGTGTAGGCGGCGAACTCGGCGGCGCAGGTGTCCACGGTCTTGTAGACCGGGCGCACGTTCAGGGCATGCCGGACGCCGCGGACAACGGCCTCCGGGGTGTTGGTCAGCGTTCCGATCTGCTCATCGGAGAAGCCGTGCCGCTTGGCCAGGCGCAGGATGTCCTCGTTGACCGACGGCGTGGCGCGGATCTGCTCGGCCGTCTCGTTGATCAGGGCCAGCTGGTCCAGGTACCAGGGATCGATGCCGGTGGCTTCGAAGAGCTCTTCAATGGAAGCGCCGCCCAGCAGGGCCTGCTGGACCTGCTGCAGCCGCGCGGTGGTGGGCCGCTTGGCTGCTTCGACCAGGGCCGGGACGTCGGCGGCGTCCACCGGATCGAAGGACAGCGTGGCGCCCTTCTGCTCCAGGGAACGCAGCGCCTTCTGCAGGGCTTCGGTGAAGTTGCGGCCAATGGCCATGGCCTCGCCCACCGACTTCATGGTGGTGGTCAGGGTGGGATCGGCGGCCGGGAACTTCTCGAACGCGAACCGCGGAACCTTCACGACCACGTAGTCCAGGGTCGGTTCGAAGGACGCCGGGGTTTTCTTCGTGATGTCGTTGGGGATCTCATCCAGGGTGTAGCCCAGGGAGAGCTTGGTGGCGATCTTGGCGATGGCGAAACCGGTGGCCTTGGACGCCAGCGCGGAGGAGCGCGATACACGCGGGTTCATTTCGATGACCACCACGCGGCCGGTATCCGGTTCGATGGCGAACTGGATGTTGCAGCCGCCGGTGTCCACCCCCACCTCCCGGATGACGGCGATGGCGATGTTGCGCAGCTTCTGGTATTCGCGGTCGGTCAGGGTCATGGCCGGGGCCACGGTGATGGAGTCGCCGGTGTGCACGCCCACGGGATCGAAGTTCTCGATGGAGCAGACGACCACCACGTTGTCGTTCTTGTCGCGCATCATTTCCAGCTCGTATTCCTTCCAGCCGAGGATGCTCTCTTCGAGCAATACCTCGGAGGTCGGGCTGTACTGGATGCCGGCGCCGGCGATGCGGCGCAGGTCCTCCGCGTTGTAGGCCAGGCCGGAACCCAGCCCGCCCATGGTGAAGGAGGGCCGGACCACCATCGGGTACCCGAGCTTTTCCGCTGCGGCGAAGGCCTCGTCCATGCTGTGCACAATGATGGAATCAGCTGATTCGGCGCCGCAGCGTTCGACGACGCCCTTGAACTTTTCGCGGTCCTCGCCCAGTTCGATGGCGGCGATGTTGGCGCCGATGAGTTCCACGTTGTATTTCTCCAGCACGCCGTTCTTATCCAGCGCGATGGCGGTGTTCAGGGCGGTCTGCCCGCCCAGGGTGGGCAGGATCGCGTCGGGGCGTTCCTTGGCGATGATCTTTTCGACCACCTCGGGGGTGATCGGTTCCACGTAGGTGGCGTCGGCGAACTCCGGGTCCGTCATGATGGTGGCCGGGTTGGAGTTCACGAGGATGACCCGCAGGCCTTCCTCCTTCAGGACGCGCAATGCCTGCGTGCCAGAGTAGTCGAATTCCGCGGCCTGGCCGATGACGATCGGGCCGGAGCCGATGACCAGGACGGATTTAAGGTCGGTTCTGCGGGGCATTAGATGCTCTCCTTGTTCTTACTGGAGGCCATGAGCTCCACGAAACGGTCAAAAAGGTAAGCGGAGTCGTGCGGGCCGGCGGCGGCTTCGGGGTGGTACTGGACGGAGAAAGCGGGGATGTCCAGGCAGGCGAGGCCTTCGACCACGTTGTCATTCAGGGACACGTGGCTGACCTCCACCCGGCCGTAGCGGGACTCCGGTGCAGTGACGGGCCCGTCCAGCGGGGCGTCGACGGCGAAGCCGTGGTTCTGGCTGGTGATTTCCACCTTGCCGGTGCGCCGGTCCAGCACCGGCTGGTTGATGCCGCGGTGGCCGTAGCGCAGCTTGTAGGTGCCGAAGCCCAGTGCGCGGCCAAGGATCTGGTTGCCGAAGCAGATGCCAAAGAACGGGGTGCCGGAATCGAGCACCTCGCGCAGCAGGTCCACCTGGGCGTCGGCGGTGGCCGGGTCGCCGGGGCCGTTGGACATGAACACGCCGTCGGCCTTCAGCGCCGAGATGTCTTCAAAGGTGGAAGCGGCGGGCAGTACGTAGGTCCGAACGCCGCGCTCGGCCAGGCGGACCGGGGTCATCGACTTGATGCCCAGGTCGACGGCGGCCACCGTGGCAATGGGTTCGCCCGTCCAGCCGTGGTCCGCCGGGTCGATCAGGTAGGTTTCATCCACGCTGACTTCTTCGGCCAGACGCGCGCCTTCCATGCCCTGCTGGGCACGGACCTCGGCGAGCAATTCGGCATCCGGACGGCCGGCGTCGTCCCCGGAAAAGATCCCGGCCTTCATGGCTCCGCGTTCGCGCAGGTGCCGGGTCACGGCGCGGGTGTCCACACCGGAGATTCCCACTACGCCCTGCTCCGCGAGCTGCTCGTGGAGAGTGGATTCGGAGCGCCAGCTGGAGGGGCGGCGGGCGGCGTCGCGCACAATGTAGCCGGCCACCCAGATGCGGCGGGACTCGGCGTCGTCGGCGTTGACCCCGGTGTTGCCGATATGCGGGGCCGTCTGGACCACCAGCTGCCGGGCGTAGGAGGGATCGGTGATGGTTTCCTGGTAGCCGGTCATGCCGGTGGCGAAAACCGCTTCGCCCAGGGCAGTGCCCTGCGCGCCGTAGGCCCGTCCGCGGAAGGTGCGCCCGTCCTCGAGCATCAGGACGGCGGGGGTGGGATTGATGATCTCGTGGACTGTCACAGTTGTTCCTCGCTTGGGGCGGCCGATTCCGGCAGAAGTTTCGTTATGGCGTTTACCAGGGGGGTCTTGTCGCTGCCCGCGCGGGTCCGGAAGCCGGTGTCCACGCGCTTGGGGCCGAGCTGCCAGGTCACGGTGACCAGGCCGTCCTTTTCGACGAATTTGCCGGCCATTCCGCGCTCCAACCGGACCGCGCGCAGGTCGGACTTGGGGATCCACAGATCCTCGGCCCCGGACCGGGCAAACAGCAGACCTTCGGGGAAGACGGCGGCGGTGGCGTTGGACTTGATGCCCAGTCCGTACTGCGCCACCCGGTCCAGCCAGTCGCCGGCGGTGGTGGTGACCACGTACTGGCCCAGCGCCTGGAAACCCGATTCCGACAGGTCCTCCGGCATCGGCAGGGGGCGGGGCATGTCCTGCTGGCGTCGTCGGCGGCCGCGCCAGCCCAGGGCAAAGAGGCCCAGGACCACGACAATGAGGGCGGCCAGGCCCAGGAAGAAGTACAGCAGTTCCATCAAGATTCCTTTGCGGCAGCGGGGTGGGGCGTGTTCAGCCTGCCGGCCAGGACCGTAGGGTGGCCGGCGTAGAAAACCGCCTCGACCACGCCGGGCAGTTCCAGTCCGGCAAACGGACTGTTGCGTCCCTTGCTTGCCATCTTATGAGGGTCAACGGTCCGGCGCGCAGTTGGGTTCACCAATATGACATGGGCCGGTTCACCGGCGGCGAGGGGACGGCCCTGCGTGGAGACATTCCCGATCCGGGCAGGTGTGGAGGACGTGACGCGGGCAAAGCCGGCCCAGTCCATCAACCCGGTGTCGATCATGGTGTGCTGCACTACGGACAGCGCGGTTTCCAGGCCGGTCATGCCCATGGCCGCCTGCTCCCATTCGCATTCCTTGTGCTCACTGGGATGCGGGGCATGGTCGGTGCCCACAATGTCGATGGTGCCGTCAGCCAGTCCGCGGCGGACTGCCTGCACGTCCGCGGCAGTGCGCAGCGGCGGGTTGACCTTGTAGACCGGATCGTAGCTGCGCACCAGCTCATCGGTCAGCAGCAGGTGGTGCGGGGTGACCTCTGCAGTGACGCTGATGCCCTGCGCCTTGGCCCAGCGGATGATTTCCACGGATCCGGCGGTGGACAGGTGGCAGACATGCAGCCGGGACCCGGTGTGTTTCGCCAGCAGGACATCGCGGGCAATGATGGCTTCCTCGGCGACGGCGGGCCAGCCGGCCAGGCCCAGGACGGCACTCACCTCGCCCTCGTTCATCTGGGCGCTTTCGGTGAGCCGGGGTTCCTGCGCGTGCTGCGCCACCACTCCGTCAAAGGCCTTGACGTATTCCAGCGCCCGGCGCATCAGCACCGGATCCGAGACGCATTTGCCGTCGTCGGAAAACACCCGCACCCGGGCACGGGAATCGGCCATGGCACCCAGCTCGGCCAGCCGTTCCCCGGCCAGGCCCACGGTTACGGCTCCTACCGGGCGCACGTCCACCCAGCCGGCGCGTTCGCCCAGGCTCAGGACCTGTTCCACCACACCGGCGGTGTCCGCGACAGGCATGCTGTTGGCCATGGCGTGCACGGCGGTGAATCCGCCCAGGGCCGCGGCGCGGCTGCCCGTTTCCACGGTCTCGGCGTCTTCGCGGCCGGGCTCGCGCAGGTGGGTATGCAGGTCCACCATGCCCGGCAGGGCGATCAGGCCGTGTGCCTCGAGAACCTCGGCGCCGTCGGCGTCCAGGCCGGGGCCGACGGCGGTGATGGTGCCGTTTTCGATGCAGATATCCGCCTGCTCCGTGCCGAGCACCGAGGCGCCGCGGATCAGGTAGGTGCCGGTGGTGCTCATAGCGAATGCTCCTGTGCTGTGCGTGCGTGGCTGCCCTCACCGGAGAGCAGCAGGTAAAGGGCGGCCATCCGTACGGATACGCCGTTACTGACCTGGTCCAGGACGGTGGAGCGCGGCGAGTCCGCTGCCCGGGCGGAGATTTCCAGCCCGCGGTTCATGGGGCCGGGGTGCATGATGATGGTGTCCGTCAGGCCGAGAGCGTCCAGCCGGTCCAGCCGGACGTCGTCCAGGCCCCAGCGGCGGGAGTATTCGCGGACGGATGGGAAGAACGCCGAGTCCATCCGCTCGCCCTGTACGCGCAGCATCATCACCGCGTCGGGCCGGCTTTCCAGCGCCTCGTCCAGGTCGTAACTGACCGTGCACGGCCAGGCGCCGACGCCGAAGGGCAGCAGGGTGGGAGGTGCCACCAGGGTGACTTCCGCGCCCAGGGTGCGCAGCAGCCAGAGGTCCGACCGCGCCACCCGGGAATGCAGCACGTCTCCGGCGATGAGCACCTTCATGCCGGCCAGGTCGGTACCGGCGGACGGGGTTCCGTGCAGCCGCGCCCAGTGCCGGCGCATGGTGAAGGCATCGAGCAGGGCCTGGGTGGGATGTTCGTGCGTGCCGTCTCCAGCGTTCAGGACGGCGGCGTCGATCCAGCCGGAGTTGGCCAGCCTGGCCGGCGCCCCGGAGGAACCGTGGCGGATCACCACGGCGTCGGCGCCAATGGCCGCCAGTGTCTGGGCAGTGTCCTTCAGCGATTCCCCCTTGGACACCGAGGAGCCCTTAGCGGAGAAATTGATGACGTCGGCGGAGAGCCGCTTGGCGGCTGCTTCGAAGGAAATCCGGGTGCGGGTGGAATCTTCGAAGAAAAGGTTCACCACGGTGCGGCCGCGCAGGGCGGGAAGCTTTTTGACTTCCCGCTCCCCCACTGCCGCCATCTGCTCCGCCGTGTCCAGGATTGCCAGGGCATCATCCCGGCTGAGGTCCAGTGTGGAGAGCAGATGCCTCATGCAGTGCCCTCGATAACCACTTCGTCGACGGCGGGAGCGCCGGATACCGCAGTATCCGACTCGGTCAGCCGGACACGGACCTGCTCCCGCGACGAGGTGGGCAGGTTCTTGCCCACATGGTCCGCGCGAATGGGCAGTTCCCGGTGCCCGCGGTCAACGAGCACGGCCAGCCGGACAATCCGGGGCCTGCCGAGGTCCACCAAGGCGTCAAGGGCGGAGCGGATGGTGCGGCCCGAATAGAGCACGTCGTCCACCAGGACAACCACCTTGTCGTCGATGCCGCTGGCCGGTTCGCGGGTGGCATACGGCGGCCGGGTGGGGCGGCGGGAAAGATCGTCCCGGAACATGGTCACGTCCAGCTGGCCGGTAATGGCCGCCGGGTCCACTCCCGGGGATGCTGCGGCAATCTTTGCTGCCAGGCGCTGGGCCAGCGGGTATCCGCGGCGGGGAATGCCCATCAGGACAAGGTCTTCAGGGCCCTTGTTGGCCTCGAGGATTTCGTGGGCAATGCGCGTCAGCGCGCGGTCTATGTCAGCTGAAGACAGAACGGTACGGCTGGGTACCGGGACAGTATGATTGTCCATTTCCGCTTCCTCCTTCCCCGCCTCACAGGACGGAACTTAAAGGTTGAATGCGCACCCAAGCTACCACAGGGCGCGCCGCACCCCGCGATCCGGAACCGGAACGTCAGTTGTGTGACTATTCTGTCTCCTATGAGCAGGCCCGACGCATGAGCGCACCCGGTTTCCAACCCGCCCCACAGCAGTACCCCGGGCCTCCCGGGTACGCCCCTGCCTACGGCCCGGCCCCGGTGCAGCCCTTCTGGGTACCTCCGGCACCCCGCCGCGACAAAGGCCTGGCAGCCACCATTGTGCTGACGGTCCTGTCCGCGGCGGCGCTGGCGTGGGTCGGCATGGGGCTGATCGACCGTTTCGGTTCTCCGGCCTTCGTGATCTGCGGCATCCTGGCGCTGATACCGCTGGGCATTTGCTTCCTCGGCATCTGGTGGGTGGACCGCTGGGAACCGGAACCGCGCAGCGCCCTGCTGTTTTCCTTCCTCTGGGGCGCCGGCGTATCGGTGGTGATCGCCCTGCTGCTCGGCCCGTATTTCACTCTCGCCCTGCTGGACATCCTGCCCTACACCTCTGCCGAAATCCTCGGACTTGTTCTCGAGGCACCGGTGGTTGAGGAAACAGCGAAGGGTCTGGGCATCCTGATCCTGCTGCTGGCCCGCCGCCGGATTTTCGACGGTCCCGTGGACGGGATCGTCTTCGCAGCGTCTGTGGCTGCGGGTTTCGCCTTTACGGAGAACATCCTCTATTTCGGTACGGCCATGGTCGGTTCCGACTGGGGCGCCGCGGACCTGGGCTTCACCTTTGTGCTGCGCGGACTGCTGTCCCCCTTCGCGCACGTGCTCTTCACTGCCTGCACCGGCCTGGCCCTCGGCCTTGCCGCGAGCCGGGCCGGCCGCGGCTGGATTCTGCCGGCCTTCATCCTCGGCCTGATTCCGGCGATCCTGGGCCACATGCTGTGGAACGGCGGCCCGACGTTCTTCTTCGAGGACAACTTCTTTGTGTTCTACTTCCTGCTGCAGGTCCCGCTGTTTGCCCTGGCGGTCACCGGCGTGTGGATGCTGCGCCGCAAGGAGCAGCGGCTCACGCTGCGGCGCCTGGACGAATATGCCATGGCCGGGTGGTTCACACCGGCAGAAGTGCGCATGCTCGCCACCGGCAACGGGCGCCGTCAGGCCATGAGCTGGGCCAGGCTCAACGGCTCAGCGGGCACCATGAAGGAGTTCATCCGCCGCTCCACCCGGCTGGCCCTGACCCGGCAGCAGATTGCCGTAGGCCGCGACGTCGCAGCCAACCAGGAGTACGAGGCCACCCTGCTGGCCGAAGTGACCGGCATCCGTGCCGCCATGCTGGCGGGCGCGCGGGTCTAGGAAAACAGGCGTAAGGCATACAAAAGGACCGGCCCCCGCGGGGGCCGGTCCTTTTACGTACTGCCTGTGTCCGGCTTGCCTGCCCCCTAGGCCAGGAGCGAAGGCTTCAATTCCTGCAGCCGGCCCAGCAGGCCGTTGATGAAGGCCGGGGACTCGTCCGTGGAGAGCGTTTTCGCCAGTTCCACGGCTTCGCTGATGGCGACCTTGTCCGGAATCTCGTCGTTGTAGAGAAGTTCCCAGGCGCCCAGGCGGAGGATGATGCGGTCCACCGAAGGCATGCGTTCAAGCGTCCAGCCCTGCGAATACGTGCTCAGGAACTCGTCAATCTGTTCCTGCATCGCAACCACGCCTTCCACCAAATCCATGGTGTAGGGGTTGATCGTCTGGTCGGTCTGTTCGCGGCGGGCCCTGATGGCATCAAAGGCTGAAACCGAACGCTGTTCGGCTTCGAAGAGGACCTCCAGTGCGCGGGTCCGTGCTTTACTGCGTGCGCTCACTCGTTAACGCGTCCCAGGTAGTCGCCGGTGCGGGTGTCGACCTTGACCTTGGTGCCCTGCTCCAGGAACAGGGGAACCTGGATCTCGTAGCCGGTCTCGATGGTGGCCGGCTTGGTGCCGCCGGTGGAGCGGTCGCCCTGCAGGCCCGGCTCGGTGTACGTGATCTCCATGGTGACCGACGGCGGCAGTTCGATGTACAGCGGCGAACCTTCGTGGATGGCGATGGTGACCATCATGGACTCCATCATGAAGTTGGCGTTGTCGCCGACAATCTTGCCCGGAACCGTGAGCTGGTCGAAGTCGGAGGTGTCCATGAAGACGTAGTCTTCGCCGTCCTGGTACAGGTACTGGTAGTCGCGGCGGTCCACCGTGGCGGTCTCGACCTTGATGCCGGCGTTGAACGTCTTGTCCACTACCTTGCCCGAAGTCACGTTGCGCATCTTGGTACGGACGAACGCACCACCCTTGCCCGGCTTCACGTGCTGGAACTCGATGATGCTCCAGAGGTTGCCTTCAAGCTTCAGCACGGTGCCGTTCTTGATGTCGTTGGTCGTCGCCACAGTTTCTCTTCCGTTGTCCGTCTATATATTCAAGTCCGACGACTATTCTACCCGCTTCCGGGGAGCTACAGGCTGAGCCGGATCCCGCCCTGCGGCTCGGAAGCAATTTCCTGGTAGGCGGCGAACAGCAGCGAGGTGTCCGGCACCTCGAGCATGGAGGGTTTCGCCAGACCGTCCAGCACCACAAAACGCAGCAGGTCGCCGCGGGATTTCTTGTCCCGGCGCATGCCGTCCAGCAGGGCGGACCAACGGTCCTTCCGGTAGCTGACAGGCAGTCCCAGCGAGGACAGGATCTCCTTGTGCCGGTCCGCCGTGGCGTCATCCAGGCGCCCCACCATGCGGCCCAGTTCGGCGGCGAACACCAGGCCCACCGACACCGCCGCGCCGTGGCGCCACTGGTAGCGTTCGGCCAGTTCGATCGAGTGTCCCAGGGTGTGCCCGTAGTTCAGGAATTCCCGGCGGCCGGCTTCGCGCAGGTCGGCGGAAACAATCTCGGCCTTCACACGGATGGATCGTTCCACGAGTTCGCGCACGACGTCGGAACCGCCGTCGCCCACTGCCTCCGGGTTGGCTTCCACCAGGTCCAGGATGGCGGGATCGGCAATAAAACCGCACTTGATGACCTCGGCCATGCCGCTGAGCAGTTCGTTCTTCGGCAGGGTGCCCAGGGCATCCAGGTCGGCCAGGACTCCAGCGGGCGGATGGAACGCACCCACAAGGTTCTTGCCTTCGGCCGTGTTGATGCCCGTTTTGCCGCCCACGGCGGCGTCCACCATGCCCAGCAGGGAAGTGGGGATGTGCACCACCTTGATGCCGCGCAGCCAAGTGGCAGCCACAAAACCGGCAACGTCGGTCACGGCGCCGCCGCCCACGGCAACAATGGCGTCGGACCGGGTGAAGTCGTTCTGGCCCAGGACCTGCCAGCAGAACGCGGCCACCTGGATGTGCTTGCCTTCTTCGGCGTCGGGGATTTCAGCGGTCACGGCCGTGAGGCCGGTTGCTGCCAGTTCGTCCCGCACGGTGTCCCCCGTGGTGCGCAGTGCCCTGGGGTGGATCACCAGGACACGGCGCACGCGTTCTCCGAGCATGTCCGGAAGGCGCCCCAGCAGGCCGTTGCCTACGACGACGTCGTAGTTGTCTGAGGGGGCGGAGCCGGTCACCGGAATGATCGTCGGTTCGGAGGGCATCTAGTCTTCTCCTTTAGTGAGGACGGAAGTCAGCCGGTCAATGATGGCCGGAACTGTGAGGCCCCTGGTGTCAATGGTGATGTCGGCCAGGGATTCGTAGACGGGACGGCGGACCTTGGCCAGCTCCTGCCAGCGCCGGACGGGGTCCGGGGAAAGGAGCGGCCGGTGGCCTGCCCGGGTGATCCGGGGAAGCACGGTGGCCAGGTCCGTATCCAAAAACACTACCGTGACGTTGGCCAGGAGCTGTTGCGTGCCTGAATCCAGGACGGCACCGCCGCCCAGCGAAATGACGGCAGGCTCCGGCGATTCCAGCGCGGCGGCCACGGTCCGGGCCTCGACCTCACGGAAATAGCACTCCCCCCGGGAACTGAACAGGTCTGCAATGGGACCGTGGCGTTCCACCACGGCCTCGTCCGTATCCACGAAGGGCAGTCCGGCACGGGCAGCATAGCCGCGGCCCACCACCGACTTGCCCGCGGCCATAAAGCCCATCAGGACCACATGGCGTCCGGTGCGGCGGGTCTGTCCGCTGCGGGCGCTGCCGCGGCGGTCAGTACTGCGGGACATCGGTGCCGGCGGATTCCAGGGACTCGGGGATGGCCGCCAGGTACGCGCGCAGGTTCCGGGCGGTCTCCGGCACGGAATCGCCGCCGAACTTCTCGATCACGGCTTCGGCCAGGACGAGGGCCACCATGGCTTCCGCCACTACGCCGGCGGCGGGAACGGCGCACACGTCGGAGCGCTGGTGGTGTGCACGGGCCGGTTCGGAGGTGCGTACGTCCACGGTCCGCAGGGCGCGGGGCACGGTGGCGATCGGTTTCATGGCCGCGCGGACGCGCAGCAGTTCACCGATGCTCATGCCGCCTTCGATGCCGCCGGCCCGGTTCCCGGACCGGACCACGCGGCCGGAGGCGTCCTGCAGGATTTCGTCGTGTGCAGCGGACCCGCGGCGCGTGGCGGTGAGGAACCCGTCACCCACTTCCACGCCCTTGATTGCCTGGATACCCATCAGGGCACCGGCAATCCGGGCATCAAGCCGCCGGTCCCAGTGCACATAGCTGCCCAGTCCCGGCGGCAGGCCGTAGGCCAGCACCTCCACCACGCCTCCGAGGGTTTCGCCCTCTTTGTGCGCGGCGTCCACTTCGGCAACCATGGCCGCGGAGACGCCGGCGTCGAAGCAGCGCATGGGATCGGCGTCAAGGGCATCAACGTCGGAGGGCAGCGGGAGCGCTGCGTCCTGCGGCGCCATGACGCCGGCGATGCCCACGGTGTGGCTGACCAGGCGGATGCCCAGCTGGGACAGGAACGCAGCGGCTACGGCGCCGAGGGCCACCCTGGTGGCTGTTTCGCGGGCACTGGCGCGTTCCAGGACGGGACGGGCCTCGTCAAAGCCGTACTTCTGCATTCCGGTGAAGTCGGCGTGCCCGGGGCGGGGACGGGTCAGGGGCGCGTTGCGGGCGGAATCGGCCAGTACGGAGGGGTCCACCGGGTCAGCGGACATCACCTGTTCCCACTTGGGCCATTCGGTGTTGCCGATCTCGATGGCCACCGGGCCGCCCTGGGTTCTTCCGTGCCGGACGCCCCCGAGGATGCGGACGGCGTCCTGTTCGAACTTCATCCGGGCACCGCGGCCGTAGCCAAGCCGGCGGCGGGCCAGCGCGGACTGGATCCCGGCGCTGTCCACTTCCACTCCGGCGGGGACACCTTCGACAATTCCAACCAATGCAGGCCCGTGGGACTCACCGGCGGTCAACCAACGCAACATGCTTTCAATACTGCCATGTCCCGCCGGGCCGTTCAGCGCCGCGGGATACCGACTGCGTCACACATGGCGTTTGTGACGCCGGGCTCGTCGAAGAAGGCATCTGTTGTGAACAGCTTCACCTGCTCCACCGCCTGGTACAGCAGCATCTCGATGCCGGCAGCCACCCGGCCGCCGTGTGCAGACCAGGCCTGCGCGAGCATGCTCGGCCAGGGATCGTAGGCAACATCCAGGAGGATGCTGCCCGGGACAATGCCGCGCAGTTCCTGTGCCAGTGCGTCGGCGCCGTGCGGGGGAAGCGTGGAGATGACGACGTCGGCTTCCGCGCAGGCGGCGGCCGCTTCGTCCCAGCCCCGGGCCGAGACACTCACGCCCATCCGCTCCCCTGCCTCGCGCACTCCGGCGTTGCCGGGCGACGGCTCGGGGAAGCGGCGGGCACAGACCTGCACGCGGGGGGAACCAAGTTCGGCCAGCGCCGCTACGGCAGCGCAGGCGGTGCCGCCGGCGCCCAGCACGACGGCGCGGGGATGCTCCGGCGCCCCGGCACGCCGGAGCGCGCCCAGGATGCCGTCGACATCGGTGTTGTGTCCGGTGAGGACGGTGCCGTCCGCTCCGTGGGAGAAGGTCACGGTGTTCAGGACCCCAAGGGCCGCAACCCGGCGGTCCGTGCGGTCCATTGCGGGAACCAAGACGGCTTTCAGCGGCATGGTCACGGAAAGCCCGGTCCAGGCCGGCTGGCCCCGCAGGGAGGCCGCGAACGCCGCGGCCTCCTCTGCGGTCAGGTCAATCGCCTCGTAGCTGCAGGCGAAGCCCAGGAAGGCATAAGCCGCCCGGTGAAGCAGCGGCGACTTGGAGTGGCCGATCGGATGCCCCAGGACGGCTGCCCGCCGCAGGGTCGGATCCACCTATCCGCACCGCCCCGGCTTCTGCGTGCTGCACCAGTTCTGGTATTCCTCCACGTACTTGGCGTGTTCGGCCAGCGTGCTGGAGAACTTCGTCTCGCCGGTGTCCAGGTTGACCGTGACCCAGTAGTAGTACGGGACATCACTGGGGTGGGCGGCGGCCTCGATGGCCTCCGTGCTCGGCGAACCGATGGGTCCGACGGGCAGTCCCGGGTTGGCGTACGTGTTGTAGGGGTTGGACTTGTCGGCTTTCTCGTCGGACGTAAGCTCGTAGCTCTTGCGGCCCAGCCCGTAGGTCACCGTGGCATCCGACTGGATGAGCCCGTTGGTTTCCTTGTTGTCGGCGTGCAGCCGGTTTTCGATGGAACCGGCAACGCTGCCGTAGTCGGCTTCACCCGCTTCGGCCTGGATAATGCTGGCCTTGGTCAGGACCCGGTACTGCTCGGCCGGATCGGTGATCCCCGCGTTTTTCAGTTCCGCGAACGTGTTGTCCACCATCTCCTTGATGATGTCCGTGGCTTCCATGCCCACGTCGAACCGGTACTCGCCCGGGAACAAGTAGCCCTCCAGGCTCACGGCCTGGGCGGGCAGGCCGAACTGCTGCGGAGCGTCAGCCAGCGCCTGGAACTCCGAAAGCGGAATCTGCGTGGAGGTGTTCAGCACTTCGAACACTTCGTTTTGGCGCAGCCCGCGCTGCACGGCAGCGTAATGGACCGGGCTGTCGCCGTCGCCCAGCAGCGCATCCACCGCTGCGGAGGAAGACATCTGGTACTTCATCTCGTACGTGCCCGGCTGGATCTCCCGGCCGTCCGACTGCTCGGTGAAGGCATTGACGAACTGCTTGGAGGTGGCCACGATGTCTTCGGCTTCCAGCTTGCCGCCGATCAGCAGGGGCCCGTCCCCTTCCGCGACGGTGAACGCGACGGTGCCGTTGCCGGCCCCCTCGTAGTCCTTGATCTCATTCATGCCCAGCAGGTCCCGCAGGAACATGGTGAGGCCGAACACGACGGCGGCGAAAACGGCCAGCACGGTGACCATGATGATGGTGCGGCGGCGGCGTCGTCGCTGCTTCTCCCGGGACGGCCGCTGGCTCCTGCGGGTAGGCAGGTCGGTGGGCTCGTCAAAGAACTGCGTCATGGGAAGCTCATCTCCGTGGCCGTATCCGGGCTCATGGTCCGGTTCCGCCATGGCGGGGTACTCGGGATATCTGTGGCTCACGGCGTGATACCGCCTTCGCGCTCGATGTCCTGCGAAATTGTGGACTCCTCAGTCGGGGCCGGCTCTGCATCACGGTGGCGATGCGGCCGGCTCGGTGTAACCAGCTCCCCCACGTCCCGGTTCAGGGAACGTTGTGTGTCAATAGACTGCTGCAGAATTGCGACAGCAGCCGCTTGATCAACCACTGTACGGTGATTCCGGCTGTTCATTCCAGCTTCGTGCAGCGAGCGGTGCGCGGTGACCGTGGTCAGGCGTTCGTCTACCAGCCGCACTTCCAGTCCGGTGCCTGCCGCCAGCAACGCGTCGGCCAGCGTCTTCGCGTAGTCCCGTGCCATCTGGGTTGAGGCCGTTTCACCGCCCCGCATGCTGCGGGGAAGGCCGACAAAAACCTCTACCGCACCCCGTTCGGCAACCTCGTTCAGCACCACTTTGATGTCGCTGTTTTTCTTTGCGTCCCGCTTCAGCGTCCTGACCGGCATGGCCAGGACGCCGTCGGGGTCGCTGGCGGCCAGGCCCACCCGGACCAGGCCGACGTCGACCCCGAGCTTTACGCCCCGCGGTACAGCAGAATCAGCCAAGTTAGCCCCGTCCGGCCACGGCTCCGCGGATAGCCGTGAGGGCATCCGCGATCTTGCCGGCGTCGGAGCCGCCGCCCTGGGCGACGTCGTCCTTACCGCCGCCGCCACCGCCGAGGACACCGGCCGCAACCTTCACGAGTGCTCCGGCCTTGACCCCGGCGCTGCGGGCGCCTTCATTGGTGGCAACGATCACTACGGGACGGTTGTTGGAAACGCCGGCCACGGCCACGGCAGCGGGTTCGCTGCCCAGGCGGGAGCGCAGGTCCAGCGCAAGGGTGCGCAGGTCATCGGCGCCGCCGACTTCGCCGGCGTTGTGGGCCAGCAGGCGTACGCCGTCGACGTCCACTGCGGTGCCCACCAGCGCGGCTGCGGAGGCGGCCAGCTGCTCGCGGCGCAGCTTCTCCAGTTCCTTTTCCGTCGCCTTCAGCTTGGCCAGGGTGGCGGCCAGGCGGTCCGGCAGCTGCACGGAGGGGACCTTCAGCATTTCGGACAGTTCGTTGACCAGCGCGCGCTCGGCGGCCAGGTGGCGGAAAGCGTCCATGCCTACAAACGCTTCCACCCGGCGGTTGCCCGAGCCCACGGACTGCTCGCCCAGCAGGGTGAGGCTGCCGATCCGGGAGGTGGAGGCCACGTGCGTGCCGCCGCAGAGTTCGCGGGACCAGTCGCCGTTCATTTCCACCACGCGCACCGTGTCGCCGTAGGCTTCGCCGAACAGCGCGGTGGCGCCCAGTGCCTTGGCGTCGGCCAGGGACATGATTTTGGTCTCGACCTGGTAGTTGCTGCGGATCGCGAGGTTGGACACCTCTTCGATCTCGGACTTGGCAGCGTCGGAAAGTCCCTCGCCCCAGGAGAAGTCGAACCGCAGGTAGCCGGCCTTGTTGAAGGAACCGCGCTGCAGGGCTTCCGGGCCGAGGATCTGGTGCAGGGCGGCGTGCACAATGTGCGTGCCGGAGTGCGCCTGCTCGGCTTCGTGGCGGCGCTGGGCGTCGACGGCGGCCAGCACGTTGGCGCCGGCGGCAATTTCGCCTTCACGGACGATCGCCTTGTGCACGCTCAGGCCCTTGACCGGACGCTGGACGTCCGACACTTCCAGGACGAAGCCGTCACCGGTGATCAGGCCGGTATCGGCCGCCTGGCCGCCTGCCTCGGCGTAGAACGGGGTCTCGTCCAGGACCAGGGAAATTTCCGAGCCCTGCGGGGCGAAGTCCACCCGGGAGCCGCCGGAAATGATGCCGCGTACCTTGGATTCGGTGCTCAGCTCGTCATAGCCGGTGAAGACCGTGTTGCCTGCGGCGAGGAGCTCGTTGAAGACCGAGAGGTCCGCGTGGCCGTGCTTCTTGCCGCGGGCGTCCGCCTGGGCACGCTTGCGCTGTTCGGACATCAGCGAACGGAAGCCTGCTTCGTCCACCTTCAGGCCCGCTTCCTCAGCCATTTCCAGAGTGAGGTCGATGGGGAAACCGTAGGTGTCATGCAACGCGAAGGCTTCCTCGCCGGACAGCGGGGTGCCGGCGGCCTTGGAGACCTTGACGGCTTCTTCCAGTCGCTCGGTGCCGGAGGCAATGGTGCGCAGGAACGCCTTTTCCTCAGCGTAGGCAATTCGGCTGATGCGGGCGAAATCGGCCTCAACCTCGGGGTAGGTGCCCTTCATGGCGTCCCGGGATACCGGCAGCAGTTCCGGCAGCACGGCCGTTTCGACGCCGAGCAGGCGCATGGCGCGCACGGCCCGGCGGATCAGGCGGCGCAGCACGTAGCCGCGGCCTTCGTTGGAGGGGCTCACGCCGTCGGAGATCAGCATCAGGGCCGAACGGATGTGGTCGGCCACCACCCGCATGCGCACGTCGTCGGTGTGGTGCGGGTCGGAGGCGTCCTCCGCGCTGGTGTAGGCCTTGCCCGAGAGCTCAGCGGCCTTGTCCAGGACGGGGCGGACCTGGTCCGTCTCGTACATGTTCTCCACGCCCTGCAGGATCATGGCGAGGCGCTCGAGGCCGAGGCCGGTGTCGATGTTCTTCTGCGGCAGTTCGCCGGCAACGTCGAAGTCGGTCTTGGAGCGCACGGCGGAGAGCTGGTACTGCATGAACACCAGGTTCCAGATCTCGATGTAGCGGGTCTCGTCGACGGCGGGGCCGCCTTCCTGCCCGTACGCCGGTCCGCGGTCGTAATAGATTTCGGAGCAGGGGCCGCCGGGTCCGGCCTGGCCGGTGTTCCAGTAGTTGTCCGCCTTGCCGGTGCCGACGATCCGCTCATTGGGGATGCCGATCTTGTCGCGCCAGATGGCACGGGCCTCATCGTCGCGCTCGTCGCCGTCTTCATAGACCGTGACCCAGAGGCGTTCGGGATCCAGGCCGAAGCCGCCCTTCTCGACGTCGGACGTCAGCAGCTCCCACGCGTAGGTGATGGCTTCTTCCTTGAAGTAGTCACCGAAGGAGAAGTTGCCGGCCATCTGGAAGAAAGTGCCGTGCCGGGCGGTCTTGCCCACTTCCTCAATGTCCGCGGTGCGGATGCACTTCTGCACGCTGGTGGCCCGGCTGTACGGGGCCTTCTCACGTGCGGTCAGGTAAGGGATAAACGGCACCATGCCGGCCACTGTGAACAGCAGCGAGGGATCGTTGGAGACGAGTGACGCCGAGGGCACCACCGTATGGCCCTTATCGCTGAAGTAATCCAGCCAGCGGCGAGCAATCTCGTGGGACTTCATGGTGCTTCTTTACCCTTCCGGTAATTCGGTTTCAGCATGCAGGATCAGGTGCATGCGGTGGTGCTGTGCCTCGGTGCCTTGGCGGCAGCCTTAGCGGCGGGCCGACCTCATGGCCTCGGCGGCGTTATCCGTGTTGTCCAGTCCCAGTGCTGCGCGCAGGTCGCCCTCGCGCTGGCTCATGCCCTCGCGCAGGGCCTCGGCAAAGCTCTGGACCGCTCCTGCCGCGGAGTCGACAGCGCGGTTGATGCCGGCCTGCTTGAGGCTGGACTTGGCTTCGTTGGCCCGGCGGACGGCGATGACGCCGATCGCGACACCGATTGACATCCAAAATACGCGCTTAATCATGACTGGCTCCTGTGCTTTGGGGTTGGTTACGGCTGCGGTACTAGCGGCTGCGCCGGCCGCGGCGGGTTCCCTGCACCGCTTCGCCGGCCTGTCCGCTGCGGCGGGATGCCAGGGCGGAGCGGACGCCGTAGGTGAAGGCCGAGACCTTGATCAGCGGCGAACCGACGGTGGCTGCGACCAGCGAAGACAGGGCGGACAGGTTCGCTGATGCGTCGGAGACGTTCGAGGAAATTCCGTCCACCTTCTGCAGCTGCAGGTTGGTGGTGGACACAGTGGTGGTCACCTCGTCAATCAACGGCGTGGTCTCGTCGCTGAGGGTCCGGATGGCCGAACGCATCTCGTCGAAAACCTTCCCCAGTTTCCAGACGGGCACGGCCAGCAGTGCAACCAGCACCGCAAACACACCGGCCGCTATCAGACCGGCAATATCTCCACCCGACATGGGACTCCTTTAGCGCAGAAAATCATAGTGGCTGGCACAACCGTCGCCGGTTCTGCCATATGTACCTTACCTACTGCAGCGCTGCGGCACTTACTTTTGCCGCCTGCGCCACGAAAGCGGGGGTGCCCGGATAACGGAACAGCCCGCGGCACGGGGCCGCGGGCTGGACTGTAAACGGGGTAATCCCGTTATTTAGCGTGCGTAGTATTCCACCACGAGCTGCTCTTCGCAGGTCACGGGGATTTCGGAACGCTTGGGGCGACGCACGAGGCGTGCCTGCAGCTTGTCCAGGGAAACATCAAGGTAACCCGGGACGGCGGGCAGGACGTCGCGGTGGGCGCCGGCTGCGGCAACCTGGAACGGCGTCATGGTCTCGCTGCGCTGGTGCACGTGGATGAGCTGGCCTTCGGAAACGCGGAAGGACGGGCGGTCCACGCGGGCACCGTCAACCAGGATGTGGCGGTGCACAACCAGCTGGCGGGCCTGGGCGATCGTGCGGGCGAAGCCGGCACGCAGCACGAGTGCGTCGAGACGCATTTCGAGCAGTTCGATCAGGTTTTCACCGGTCAGGCCGGCGGTGCGGCGGGCTTCTTCGAAGACACGGGTCATCTGTGCTTCGCGGATGCCGTACTGAGCACGCAGACGCTGCTTTTCGCGCAGACGTACGGCGTAGTCGCTGTCCTGCTTGCGACGGGCGCGGCCGTGCTCACCCGGGGGGTAAGGCCGACGCTCGAAGTATTTAGCTGCCTTGGGGGTCAAAGCAATGCCGAGGGCGCGCGATGCGCGTGCCTGCCGGCGTGCACGTGTGTTGTTAGCCACGTTCACCTTTCACTGTTTGGCGGTTTGGCCACGGCAGAAATAAATCCCTGCTGTGACTGCTGCGAAATATGCTGGCCTCCATGAGGGAGAGCTCCGGCCAACCGCTGCCGTCTGCTACAGACCCGGGCTCCGGACACACCACTGCCGTCCATACTTTTCAATACGGGGAAGCGGAAACCGGTACCTGGGCTTGCCAGTCAACCATCAATGCTAACACGGCAGCGCGTGCGCCCGCGCACACTTGCGCATTGGGCAGTCCGGATCAGGACTTCTCGCCGCGGATGATTCCGCGCAGCCGGTCCAGCCGTGCCGAAATGTCCCGTTCCACTCCGTTCCCGGTGGGCTCGTAGTAGTTCCGCCCCACCAGGTCGTCCGGGGCATACTGCTGGCGGGCCACGCCGTGCGGTGAATCGTGGGAGTAGATGTAGCCCTTGCCGTGGCCCAGCTGCTTGGCACCGGGATAGTGGGCGTCGCGCAGGTGAGCCGGCACGCCCTGCCCGCGTCCGGCCCGGACATCGGCAATGGCGGAGTTGATGCCGTTGTACGCGGCGTTGGACTTGGGCGCGGTGGCAATGTGGACCACCGCCTCGGCCAGGATGATCCGGCCTTCAGGCATTCCGATCAGCTGCACGGCCTGCGCGGCGGCAACGGCGGTCTGCAGTGCCGTCGGATCGGCCATGCCCACGTCCTCGGAGGCGGAAATAATCAGGCGGCGGGAAATGAACCGCGGGTCCTCCCCCGACTCCAGCATGCGGGCCAGATAGTGCAGGGCCGCATCGACGTCGGATCCGCGCAGCGACTTGATGAAGGCACTGGTGATGTCGTAGTGCTGGTCCCCCGCGCGGTCGTACCGCAGCGCCGCTACGTCCAGGGCTTCCTCGGCGTGCTTCAGCGTCACTTCCGGAACCTCGTCGCCGTCGGCCTTCTCGGAGTATGCGACGCCGGCTGCGGCCTCCAGCGCGGTCAGCCCGCGCCGGGCGTCACCGGCAGCGAGCCGGACCAGGTGCTCCAGTGCCTCTTCGCTCAGGGTTACCCGCCCGGCCAGCCCGCGCTCATCCTCCACGGCCCGCTGGAGCAGGGCTGCAATGTCGGCTTCGGTCAGCGGCTTCAGGGTCAGGAGCAGGGACCGGGAAAGCAGCGGGGAGACCACGGAGAAGGAGGGGTTCTCCGTGGTGGCTGCCATCAGGACCACCCAGCGGTTTTCGACCCCGGGCAGCAGCGCGTCCTGCTGGGCCTTGTTAAAGCGGTGGATCTCATCCAGGAAGAGGATGGTGGTGACGCCGTGCAGGTCACGGTCCGTCAGCGCCTGCTCCATGACGCGGCGGACGTCCTTGACCCCGGCGGTGATGGCCGAGAGCTCCACGAACTTACGTCCGGCGCCGCGAGCCACCACGTGCGCCAGCGTGGTTTTGCCGGTTCCGGGAGGACCCCAGAGCATCACCGAGGACGGTCCGGCCGGGTTGTGCTCGTCAGCGGACTGCGCCAGGGTACGCAGCGGCGAGCCGGGACCGAGCAGGTGCTGCTGGCCCACCACCTCGTCCACGGTCCGCGGCCGCATCCGTACGGCCAGCGGGCTGCGCGGCCTTACCCGTGCGGCGGAGCCGTCGGCGTAGTCATCGTCGTCGTCGCCGCCCGCACTGAACAAATCATTCCCCGACAAAGCATTCACGCTTCAAGGCTACTCGTGCCGTAACCTGAGCTGGTCCACCCCCTTCGGCTTGAAAGCAGGCTCCGCCATGCCCGGCCCGCGCACCACCTTTGTTTCCGCCGAGCGCCTGCCGGGTTGGGTGGAAAGGTTCGAGGCGGCGCAGGGCACGCTCGCGGTACAGCCCGGCGATGACGGGCTGCTGCTGCGTGCCGGGTCCGGGGCGCAGGCGGAACTGCTCGCGCCGTGGCCGGCGGACGGCCGTCCCGGGCGGGGCGCGGGCGACGTCGAACGCCTCGCCTCCCTCGCCGGGCAGGCCCGGACCGTGGGCCTGGTGCTGGTCCGGCGCGGCGGGTACGCCGTCGGGGCAGCGCGCGAAGGCCGGCTGTTGGCCTCGAAGACCGGTTCCCCCAACAGCCGCCGCGCCAATGCAGCCGATGCCCTTGCGGCCCTGGCCGCGGAGCAGGCGGCGGCAGTATTCACGGCGGCGGCTCCGGAGTACCTGGTTTTGGGCGGCGACCGGATGCTCGCCGAACAGGTGACCGCACGGCGGGAGTTTTCGCGCTGGTCCGCCCTGCCCCGGCTTCGCCCGCTGGATGTGCCTGACCCGAAGGCTGCCGTGCTGGCGCAGGCGGCCCGGGACGCGTCCTCCGTGCTGGTGCGGATCATCCTGCCCCAGCCGGGCGCGGCGGCCAACCTGCACTGATCCGTTCCACCGTCTCAGCAGCAGGTTGGGGCACAGCCGAACGCCAGTCGGTTCCCGCCCAGAGACTCATCCCGTGCGGATCCCCTGCTGCTGCCGCCTTGGCGCGGAGTGTTTTCGTCACCTGGTTGACCAGCGGATAGGCGGCCGGCGCGTCCGGATGTTCGGCCATGAACCTGTTGGCCAGTCCCCGGGCGGTCCGGCCGGAGAAGGCACGGGTCAGTGCTGTGGCGCGAAACTGCGGATCCTGCAGGGCGGCCCGGTGCACGGGACTGGTTCCGGCTTCCGGGCTCAGGAGCAGCGCGGTACCGATCTGCACGGCGTCGGCCCCCGCCCCGCGCAGGGCCTGCGCATCCGCAGCGGCGCCGATTCCACCAGCGGCAATAAGTTCGACGCCGGGGCCCGCGGCGGCGCGCACGGCACGCACGAGTTCGGCCAGCGGCTGCGCCGGCGGCTCCCCCGCCGCATTGAAGGTCCCCCGGTGCCCGCCCGCCTCCGGGCCCTGCAGGCACAGCATCCGGGCACCGGCGGAAACAGCCAGTGCGGCTTCTTCAACCGTGGTGACGGTAACGGCCACAGCGCTGCCGGCCTCCGTCAGTGCTGCCATAACGTCTTGGCCGGGCAGGCCGAAAGTGAACGACACCACCGGCACCTGCAGCCGGTGGACCAGTTCGAGCTTGGCGTCCCACCCGTCATCGTCCTCCGGATCCGGCAGCGGCAGCAGGTCCGGTGGATACTGCGGATACTCCCGGGCCAGCTGCTCCCGGTATGCCAGGGCGGCAGCGACCCGGCCGGAGGTGCCCGTGCCTCCGGTATTGGCCTGGTCCGGCACAAAAAGGTTCACGCCGAACGGACGTGGGGTCAGCTGCCTCACCCGGGCGATTTCCGCGGCCACAGCCCCGGCGTCCTTGTAGCCGGCCGCCAGGAATCCCAGCCCGCCGGCGTTGCTGACGGCGGCAGCCAGCGCGGGCGTGGACGGCCCGCCCGCCATCGGGGCTCCGACGACGGCGCGGGGCAGGGATGCCAGCGTAAACACGGCGATGGCTACAGCTTTACCGTGCCGTCAATGCAGGTGGCAGTTTCCCCGCCCACCCAGATCCTGCGGTCCCGGGTAAAGATCCGCACCAGTCCCGACCGTTCCAGCACCGTGCCCTGAGTGACTGTGTAGCGTTCCGGCGCAAGGCCCGAGCCGATCAGCCACTGGGCCAAGCCTGCGTTGAGGCTCCCGGTGACGGGATCTTCCAAGACGCCGTGGCCGGGGGCGAAGGCGCGGACTTCGTAGTCCGTGTCGCCGCCGTCGGGCTGCGGACCGATCACGCCCACTGCCAGGGACCCAAGCGCCGCAGGATCAGGCGTCAGGGACAGGACGGTTTCCGCATCCTTCAGGAGCAGCCCCAGCCAGCCGGGGCCGTTGTCTATCCAGTTCGAGGCGGATACCTGCTCCCGGGTGATGCCGAGAGCGTCCACCGTCTGCTGCAGCACGGCGTCCTCCAGCTCGCCCGAGCGGATCAGCGGCGGAGCGCCGAAGGCGGCCATTCCCGCCGAGGCGTGCAGCGTCACCAGGCCTACTCCGCATTCCTGAATGACGACGCCGGGATAGTGCGGAATGTTGCCGGCTTCGAGCCAGGCGTGGCACGTGCCCAGCGTGGGATGGCCTGCGAAGGGGATCTCTCCCCCGGGCGTGAAGATGCGGACCCGGTAGTCGGCGCCGTCCTGTGTGGGCGGCAGCACGAACGTAGTCTCGGAGAGGTTCGTCCACCGGGCGAAGGAAGCCATCGCGGTGTCGGACAGGCCGTCCGCGTCCAGCACCACCGCCACGGGGTTGCCCAGATAGGGCTTGGTGCCGAAGACGTCCACCTGCTTGAACCAGCGATCTCTCATGCCCAAACACTATCGGGTGCCGGTGCCGGAGTGTCCAGCGGGGCTGGATATGTCTGCAGGGTTAAAGCACGGTACCCGGCCGCGCTGCGACCGGGTACCGTCAGTGCGGTGCGAAGTTAGGCGTCCTTCACGGGTGCTTCCTTGTCCTTCTTGGCCTCGGGGTCCTTCTTGGCCTCGGGCTTGAAGTCGACGCCGGCCTCCTTGCGCTGCTGCGGGGTGATCGGCGCCGGGGCCGCGGTCAGCGGATCGTAGCCGCCGCCGGACTTCGGGAAGGCGATCACGTCGCGGATGGAGTCGGTGCCGGCCAGCAGGGCCACCACGCGGTCCCAGCCGAAGGCGATGCCGCCGTGCGGCGGGGCACCGTACTTGAAGCCCTCCAGCAGGAAGCCGAACTTCTCCTGTGCCTCTTCCTGGCTCAGGCCCATCACCTTGAAGACGCGTTCCTGCACGTCGCGCTGGTGGATACGGATGGAACCGCCGCCGATTTCGTTGCCGTTGCACACAATGTCGTAGGCGTAAGCCAGGGCCGACTCGGGATCGGTGTCGAAGGTGTCCATGAACTCAGGCTTGGGCGAGGTGAAGGCGTGGTGCACGGCCGTCCAGGCGCCGCCGCCCACTGCAACGTCGCCGGCGGCGACAGCTGCGGAGGCCGGCTCGAACATGGGGGCGTCCACAACCCAGACGAAGGCCCAGTCCTTCGGGTCGATCAGGCCGGTGCGGTGGCCGATCTCCACGCGGGCCGCGCCGAGCAGGGCACGGGCCTCGCTCTTTTCGCCGGCACCGAAGAAGATGCAGTCGCCGGGCTTGGCGCCGACCTTGTCGGCGAGGTTCTCCCGCTCGAAGTCGGTCAGGTTCTTGGCCACGGGTCCGGTCAGGGTGCCGTCTTCCTGGATCAGGACGTAGGCGAGGCCCTTCGCGCCGCGCTGCTTGGCCCATTCCTGCCAGGCATCAAGGGTGCGGCGGGCCTGGGAGGCGCCGCCCGGCATCACCACGGCGCCGACGTACGGGGCCTGGAAGACGCGGAAGGTGGTGTCCTTGAAGAACTCGGTGAGTTCGGTGAGCTCCAGGCCGAAACGCAGGTCCGGCTTGTCGGAGCCGTAGCGGGCCATGGCGTCCGCGTAGGTCATGCGCGGGATGGGGGTGGTGATCTCGACGCCGATCAGCTTCCACAGCGACTTCACGATCTGCTCGCCGAGGGCAATGATGTCGTCTTCCTCAACGAAGCTGGCCTCGATGTCCAGCTGCGTGAACTCCGGCTGCCGGTCCGCGCGGAAGTCCTCATCACGGTAGCAGCGGGCAATCTGGTAGTACTTCTCGAATCCGCCAACCTGCAGCAGCTGCTTGAACAGCTGCGGGGACTGCGGCAGCGCGTACCAAGAGCCCGGGGCAAGGCGTGCCGGGACCACGAAGTCGCGGGCGCCTTCGGGGGTGGAACGGGTCAGCGTGGGAGTTTCAATTTCCACGAAGCCTTCGTCGTGCAGCAGCTCGCGGGCCACACGGTTCGCTTCGGAGCGCAGGCGCATGGCCGCAGCCGGTGCCGGACGGCGCAGGTCCAGGTAGCGGTGACGCAGGCGGGCTTCCTCGCCTACCTCCACGTGCTCGTCAATCTGGAACGGCAGCGGGTCCGAGGTGTTCAGGATGACGGTCTTGTCCGCAATGACCTCGATCTCGCCGGTGGCCAGCGCCGGGTTCTCGTTGCCTTCGGGCCGCTTCTGGACGGTGCCGGTGATCTGCAGGACGTACTCATTGCGCAGGCCGTGGAAGACATCCTCTTCACGCACCACTACCTGCGCCACGCCTGAGGCGTCGCGGAGGTCGAGGAAGGCAACGCCGCCGTGGTCGCGCCGTCGGGCGACCCAGCCTGCGAGAGTAACGGTCTGTCCAATATGCTCGGCCCTCAGGGAACCAAGGGCATGAGTGCGCAGCACAGCTGTCCTTTCGAGAAACTTGCGGAAACCACTGTTTCCGCTCATTGTGAATACACGGTCTTCTTGAGAGTTTACCGGTGAACCGACCCCCACCCTGCCAAGTCCCTACCGATTGGAAGGTCATTTGTCCGGCATTACCCAGCCGCGCGTTCCCCTTGGCGGCTTTGATGCCACTACTGCCGGCATTGGATCCATTGTTGGTGCGGGTGCATTCGTAGCCTTCGCCCCGGCGGCCGCAGCAGCGGGCCCCGCCCTCGCGGCGGCCCTTGGCATATCCGCGGTTGTGGCCATCCTGTGCGCCCTGTCCACCTTCCAGCTCAGCCGCGCGGTAACCCGCCGGCTTCCGGAGGACCAGGGCGGGGACGCGACGGCCCGTACCGCCGCCCGGATCCTCCTCGGTCCCTACAGCGGCTTCCTGTCCGGCTGGACGCTGGTGTGGGGGCTGCTGCTGTCCTCCGCCGTGTTGGCCGCGGCGTTCGGGACCTACGTGTTTCCGGACCATCCCGAAGCAGGAGCGGTGGGCGCGGTTGCGGTAATGGCGGCGGTCAACCTGCTGGGCGTGAACCGGGGGCCGTGGGCTACCCGGTTCATCCTGGCGTTTGTCTTCAGCATCCTGGCCTTCACGGTGGTGGTGCTCTACAACGAGGCACCAAACCAGCCGGTGCGGGTGGGCGCGGATATCGAGCCGACGGCGTCAGGCGTGCTGCAGGGGGCCGGCCTGCTGTTCTTTCTTTTCTCCGGCTATACCCGGCTGGCCACCATGGGTGCCGGTGTGCGCAATCCCTCACGCAATCTGCCCATAGCGGTTCCGGCAGCCATTGCCGTGTCGTTTGTCCTGTACCTGCTGATGGGGCAGTCGATGCTGGCGTACTACGGTGCCGCGGCACTGTCTGCGGAGCCCGCTCCCCTGCTGGATCCGATGCAGAGCGTCGGTGCGAACGTGGGGACGGGAGCCGTGGTCCTGGCCGTGTCCGCCGCAGCCCTGGGCGGTCTGTGGTCCCTGCTGGACTCGGCCGGCCGCACGGCTGCGGCCATGGCTGCGGACCGGGACCTGCCCTCCGTGTTCTCCCGCACCTGGCCCGGCCGGGCCGGCTCCGGACGTACCCCGTGGGTGGCCGTGGCCGCAGCAGGCGGAATCGTGATCCTGCTCGTCCTGTTTGCCGATCTGGATGCGCTGATCGGCATGGCATCCTTCGCGCTGCTCTTCTACGCTGCGATCAGCACGGTGTGTGCGTTCTCGTTGAAGGACCGCACACGGTACGCCCCACGGGCACTGAACCTGGCCGGAACGGTAGGAGCCCTGCTGCTGGCCCTGGCACTGCCGCCGCTGTACATCAGCCTGACCCTCATGATCCTAGTGGCGGGCCTGGTGGTGCGGCTCAGCTTCCGCCGGCCCCGGTCCACGAAGCCGCACCCGACACTTTAACCGGCGGCCTCCCAGCGGCGTACTTCCAGCAGAAGCTCCGCCCGGCGCTGGGGAGAAGCGAAGGACGCCTCAATGGAATTGGCGGCCAGCAGGGTCATTTGGGCACGGCTCAGCCCGAAGGCTTCCTGCACGGTGCGGAAATTATCGTCCGCGTAGCCGCCGAAGTAGGCGGGGTCATCGGAGTTCACGGAGATGTTCAGTCCGTGCTCGAGCATTTGCGGCAACGGGTGGGCCGCGAGGCTGTCGACGGCGTTCAACCGGACATTGGACAGCGGGCAGACGGTCAGCGGGATCTTTTCATGCACCAGGCGTTCCACCAGCACCGGGTCGTCCAGGCACCGGATGCCGTGGTCGATCCGGTCCACCAGCAATAGGTCCAGCGCCTGCTCGATGTAATGCGAGGGGCCCTCTTCTCCCGCATGGGCCACCGTCCGCAGACCGGCTTCGCGGGCACGGCGGTACAGGTCGATAAAAGCTTCCGGCGGGTTCCCCACCTCTGCGGAGTCCAGGCCGATACCGATGATGGGCGCATCCATGGCGAGGAGCTCCTCGAGGACCTCCAGCGCCTCGGCGGCAGGACGGTCACGGAGGAACGCGGCGATCAGGACGGCGGAGATGCCAAACTCCTCCTCGCTGCCGGCCAGCGCAGCGCATACGCCCCCCACGGAGGTTTCCAGCGGAACACCGCGGACCAGGTGAGCCTGCGGATCCATCATCATCTCCACGTGACGCACCCCCGCGGCGGCCGCCCGGCGCAGATACGCCCGGGTCATGTCCGTGAAGTCGGCCTCGGTGCGCAGCACGTCCATGTTGGCGTAGTAGAGGTCCAGGAAGGACTGCAGGTCCGTGAACCGGTAACGTGCACGCAACTCGTCCAGGGAGGCGTACGGCAGCTCAATGCCGTTGCGGCCGGCCAGTTCAAAAATCAGTTCCGGCTCAAGCGTGCCCTCAATGTGCAGGTGAAGTTCCGCGCAGGGCGGCGTGGGGGAAAGTGCGGAGCTAATAGGCATCCGTTAAGCCTAGGCTCCACCGGAAGCGTCAGCTAAACCCGTCCGGACGAAACATCCCGGGTCCTGGCCAAGCTCGGGGTGTCTTCCCGGGTGCAGGCGGCCATCGCCTACCGCGAACGGCCGCCTGCCCTTCCGGCTGTTATCCCTGAGCCGGGGCAACCGTAACGACGAGGTCCTCGGCCGGCGGCGTCCACAGTTCCGGATCGGCCGGCACCTGCTCGCCCGAGCGTATGTCCTTCACTTCGTGCGTGCCGTCCTCGGCGGTGAACCATACGAAGGGGATGCCGCGGCGGTCCGCATACTTGATCTGCTTGCCGAACTTCTCCGCCTTGGGTGCCACCTCCACGGAGATTCCGCGGCTGCGCAGCTGCGATGCCGTGTCCTGGGCAGCGGACCAGGAATCGTCGGTGGCCAGGGTCATCAGCACGGCGGTGGGCACGCTGCGGGAGGCCTGCGCGAACTCCTGGCTGAGGATGCGCATCACCAGGCGGGTAACGCCAATGGAGAGCCCGACGCCGGGGAAGGTCCGGCTGCCCTTGCTGGCCAATGCGTCGTACCGGCCGCCGGAGCAGATGGATCCCAGCGCTTCGTGGCCCACCAGCACCGTTTCGTAAACGGTGCCGGTGTAGTAGTCCAGTCCGCGGGCAATGCTCAGGTCCGCCAGGACCCGGCCGGGTGCCCGCCGGGAAGCTTCGCTGATGACCTCTGCCAGCTCGCCCAAGCCTTCCTCCAGCAGGTCATTGGTGACGCCCAGGGCGCGGACCTGCTCCACAAAGGAGGTGTCCCCGGACCGGATGGAGGCCAGCTTCAGGGCAGCAGCGGCCTGCTCGGCAGTGGCCCCGAGTTCTTCCTGCAGCAGTTCAGCAACCCGCGCGGCGCCGATCTTCTCCAGCTTGTCGATGCTGCGCAGCACCCCGGCCGTATCTTCCAGCCCGATGCCGCGGTAGAAGCCTTCGGCCAGCTTGCGGTTGTTCACCCGGATCTGGAATTCCGGGATCGGCAGGGCGCCCAGGGCTTCGGCAATCACCAGCGCCAGCTCGACGTCGTACCGGAACGGAAGGGCGCCGTCGCCCACCACGTCGATGTCCGCCTGGGTGAACTCCCGGGCACGGCCTTCCTGCGGCCGTTCTCCGCGCCAGACCTTCTGGATCTGGTAGCGGCGGAACGGGAAGGAAAGGTGGCCGGCGTTTTCCACTACGTAGCGGGCAAACGGCACGGTCAGGTCAAAGTGCAGGGCCAGGGAGTTGGGATCCTCTTTGCCGGCGGCCTCCCCCTCTTCGGCCTGCAGCCGGCTCAGTGCGTAGACTTCCTTGTCGATTTCGCCCTTGCGCAGCAGCTGCCCCACGGTTTCCACCGCACGGGTCTCAATGTTGGAGAAGCCGTGCAGCTCGAAGGTGCGGCGCAGCACGTCCAGGACATGGAGTTCAACCAGGCGCTCCTGCGGTAGCCATTCAGGGAAACCGGACAGTGAGGCCTTGCGTGCCATGGGGGCAAACTCCTTCGGTGGGTGGAAAGAAGACACCGGCGCCCCTTGAGGAAGCAGGAATGCGGGTGCTGACGTGCATAAACTATGTGCGGCACTCATTTTAGCTTTTCCTGGACACCGCCGCGTTCCGCACCCGCGTGGCCGGCCGCGTCCGCTAACCCGCGGGCCCGCCCAGGGCCAATACAGCAGCAGAGGAGGCAGCGGTGGCAGCAAACAGCACCAGCCGCGAGAACAGGCGCCGCGTGGCCCGCATGGAGGCCCGGCGTGCCTTTGCCGCCGCCCGTGCCCGCCGACGGAAGCGGGACAACCTATTTGCCGGAGCAGCTGCACTGGTGGTGCTGGCCCTGGCCGTTGCCCTGCAGATCGCCTGGTTCAGCTCCAACCCCACTGCGGATGAGCTGGCCCTGCTCAAGGAGCAGGCGGGCGTGGGCCTGGAGGTCCCGGATCCGTCCCTGGCGGCGGGCAAGACGTTCACCGGCACCCTTTCCCTGGGGCAGGGCGAGGTAGGCGTGGAACTGGACGGCAATGCGGCCCCGCAGGCCGCCTCGGTCTTCAAGACCCTGGCCGACAACAAATGGTTGAACGGCAAGAGCTGCCACCGACTGACGACCCTGCCCGAGATGGGCGTACTGCAGTGCGGCTCCCCGAACGGCGACGGCGCAGCGGACCAGGACTTCCTGTGGGGTCCGGTGGAGAACACGCCCGCCGACGGTTTCTACCCCGCCGGGAGCATTGCGGTGGCCCGCGGAGACAGCGTAACCAGCAACGGCACACAGTTCTTCATCGTTTACAAGGATTCGACCATTACCCAGGCCAGCGGCGGTTACACGATAATGGGTAAGGTAACGTCAGGTCTTGACGTACTGGAGTCCATTGCTTCCCGCGGAGTTGCCTCCGGGGCAAGCGATGGCACTCCGAATGACCCGGTGACGATTAACTCGTTCACCCTGAACTAAGTGGCGGCGCGGGCTTCGCACACTGCCATCCATCGAGTGAAAGACTTTTAGCGGTGACAGACAGTCAGAAATCCGACGAAACAGCAGGCCAGGACACCCCGGACACGTCCCGTCCTGCCGCTCCCAGCCCCGCGGCCCTCGCATCGCGCCGGCCCTCCCCCGCAGCCGTAGGCCCCCGTGACGCCGCGGCTGCCCCGGTTGTTGCCGTGCCCGCAGCCCACTCCACCCCGCTGGAGGAGGCGGCCCGCTTTGCCCGGGTGGAGGAGGACGGCCACGTCTTCCTGATTGTGGACGGTGAGGAAACCGCCGTCGGGCAGTTCCCGGACGCGTCCAAGGAAGAGGCGCTGGCGTACTTCGTGCGCAAGTACGACGACGTTGCCAGCCAGCTGCTGCTCCTGGAACAGCGGGTGCAGGTCAAGGCCCCGGCCGCCGACATCCACAAGACCCTCAAGCACCTTGCCGAACAGGTTGCCGAGCGCAAGATGGTGGGCGACGTCAAGGCACTGGACGCCCGCATCGAGTCGCTGGAAGCAGCACTGAAGGACGCCGAGGCTGCCGAGCGCGCCGAAGCCGAAGCAGCCAAGGCCCGTGAGCTGGCCGCCCGCGAGGCCATTGTTGCTGAAGCCGAAGAAATTGCCGCCAAGGACCCGGCCAGCATCCAGTGGAAAACCAGCAGCAACCGGATGAATGAGCTCTTCGACGCGTGGAAGAGCGCCCAGAAGAACGGCCCCCGGCTGGGCCGCAGCACCGAGGACTCGCTGTGGAAGCGGTTCCGGTCCGCCCGGACGGTTTTTGACCGCCACCGCCGCGCCTACTTCTCCCAGCTGGATAATGAGAATTCCTCCGCGAAGGCCGCCAAGGAAGCCCTGATTGCTCGCGCCGAAGAGCTGTCCACGTCCACTGACTGGGGCAACACGGCCGCCGAATACCGGCAGCTGATGGACGAGTGGAAGGCTTCCAAGCGGGCCAGCCGCAAGGATGACGACGCCCTGTGGGCACGCTTCCGCGCAGCCCAGGACAAGTTCTTCGCCGCACGCCAGGCAGCCAACGAGGTTATTGACGAGGAATTCGCCGCCAACCTGGTGGTCAAGGAAGAGCTCCTCAAGGAAGCCCAGGCCCTTTTGCCGGTGACCAACCTCACCACTGCCCGGAAGGCACTGCAGTCCGTCCGGGAACGCTGGGAAGAAGCCGGCAAGGTTCCGCGTGCGGACATGGGCCGGATGGAAGCCGGCATCCGCAAGGTCGAGGAAGCCGTCAAGGCGGCCGAAGACGAGCACTGGCAGCGCAGCAATCCGGAAACGAAGGCCCGCACGACTTCGGCCCTGTCCCAGCTCGAAGCGACCATCGCGTCCCTTGAGCAGGACCTGGCCGACGCCGAGAAGGCAGGAAACGCCAAGAAGATCGCCGATGCACGGGAAGCCCTCGAAGCACGCCAGCAGTGGCTGGCCATGCTGCAGAAGTCCGCACAGGACTTCGCCTAGGCATACTGCGCCGCGCGGGCCTTCCCGCGCAGCTAAAGCCCCGCCGGCACGTTATCCACAACGTGCCGGGCGGGGCTTTTGCGTTGCCCCGGCAGCAGCCACGCTGGTGTCCATGCCTGCGCCTGCGCCCTTGTTTCCCTATCCGGGAGCCCTCCCCCGGATCACTTCCACCGGCGGAGCCCTGTTCACCGCCGGGGACGCCTTCCGGCACGAGGAGCTGCAGGCCATGGCGATGGATGGGTTGCTCAAGCACGTCTACGCCGGAACCTTCGTGCGCTGGGACGTCCAACCGGACCCGGTGGTCCGCGCCTTGGCTGCATCCCGGGAACTGCCCTCGGGCCTGCGGCCGCGGGTGTCGCTGGGCTGGCTCACTGCGGCCTGGATCTTCGGCTGCGCACCGCGCCCGCTGCGGCTGGACATCCTGGCTGACAGGCGACGGCGGACCGGAGCGTTGCCGCCGTTCAGCACGGCGGTCCTCCACGAGGTACTCCTGGGGCCGGCCGACCGGGTGGACGTGGGAACGGTGTCGGTGACCTCGCCGCTGCGGACCGCCGTCGACGTCGCACTCCATGTCAAGGCACAGGAGGCCGTGCCGGCGCTGCAGCGCCTCGCCGCGCATCCGGGCCTGGGCTGCCGGCTCGATCTCGTGCGCCGCGCCATGGAAGCCGGGTCACGCGTCCCGGGCAAGGCGGCCGCCCTGGAGAAACTGGCGGCCGCCTCGGCCTAGTGCGTGCCCGGGGGCCGGTGCTATACCCGCCGCTGGGACCCTGTGGTCCGGTACACATCGAAAACACCGTCGATCTTGCGTACGGCGCTGAGGATGTGGCTGAGGTACTTCGGGTCCCCCATCTCGAAGACGAACTTCGACATGGCCACGCGGTCGCTGGAGGTGTTGACGCTGGCGGAGAGGATGTTCACGTGGTTTTCCGACAGCACCCGGGTGACGTCGGACAGCAGGCTCTTGCGGTCCAGCGCCTCCACCTGGATTTCCACCAGGAAAACGCTGGACTGGGTGGGCGCCCATTCCACCGGCACAATGCGGTCCGGTGTGGCCCGCAGTTCCTGCACGTTGCGGCAGTCGCTGCGGTGCACGGACACCCCGGAGCCCCGGGTGACAAACCCGATGATCGGATCCGGCGGCACGGGGGTGCAGCAGCGAGCGAGCTTCACCCACACGTCGCCGGTGCCGCGCACGGTGACACCGGAGTCGGTGAACTTCGGGCGCCGGGCGGCCGTGGCCACCGGGGTTTCGGCCAGATCCTCCTCGGCACCTTCATGGCCGCCCATCAGGCCGACCAGGTGCTCAATGACGTTCTGCGCCGAGGTGTGCCCGTCGCCCACGGCCGCATAGAGTGCCGAGATGTCCTGGTGGTGCAGCTCCTCGGCCACTGCCACCAGCGCGTCGTGGGTCATCAGCCGCTGCAGCGGAAGGTTCTGCTTGCGCATTCCGCGCGTCAGCAGGTCCTTGCCCTTTTCAATGGCTTCTTCGCGGCGTTCCTTGGTGAACCACTGGCGGATCTTGTTCCGGGCCCGCGGGCTCTTCACGAAGCCCTGCCAGTCCTGGCTGGGACCGGCGCCTTCGGCCTTGGAGGTGAAGATCTCCACCCAGTCACCGTGCTGCAGCTCGCTGTTCAGCGGAACGAGTTTGCCGTTGACGCGGGCACCGATGGTCCGGTGCCCCACCTCGGTGTGCACCGCGTAGGCAAAGTCCACCGGCGTCGACCCGGCCGGCAGGGCCATGACCTCGCCCTTGGGGGTGAAGACAAACACTTCGCGGGCATTGATCTCGAACCGCAGCGAGTCCAGGAACTCATCCGGATCCGAAGTTTCCTGCTGCCAGTCCACCAGACTGCGGAGCCAGCCCATGTCATCGGCGGTTTCGGGCGACTTGCTGCCGTCTTTGTACTTCCAGTGCGCAGCCACGCCGTACTCGGCCCGGCGGTGCATGTCATGGGTGCGGATCTGGATCTCCACCGGTTTGCCGCCCGGACCGATCACCGTGGTGTGCAGCGACTGGTACATGTTGAACTTCGGCATCGCGATGTAGTCCTTGAACCGTCCCGGCAAAGGATTCCACCGGGCGTGCAGGGCGCCCAGCGTCGCATAGCAGTCCCGTACGGAGTCGACCAGGACCCGTACACCCATCAGGTCATGGATGTCGTCGAAGTCTTTCCCCCGCACGATCATCTTCTGGTAGATGGAGTAGTAGTGCTTGGGCCGGCCGGTGATGGTCGCCTTGATCTTCACCGCATGGAGGTCATCGGCAATCTGGGAGCGGACGGTACCCAGGTACTTTTCACGCTCGGGCGTCCGGTCCCCCACCATCCGCACAATTTCGTCGTAGACCTTCGGGTGCAGTGCGGCGAAGGAAAGGTCTTCCAGCTCCCACTTGATGGTGTTCATGCCGAGGCGGTGCGCCAGCGGTGCGAAGATCTCCAGGGTTTCGCGGGCTTTCTTGGCGGAGGACTCCGGCGAGACAAACCGCCAGGTCCGCGCGTTGTGCAGCCGATCCGCGAGCTTGATGACCAGCACGCGAATGTCCTTGGCCATGGCGACGACCATTTTGCGGACCGTCTCGGACTGGGCTGCGTCACCGAAGGTGACCTTGTCCAGCTTGGTGACGCCGTCCACGAGCATGGCCACTTCCGGGCCGAACTCACGGCGCAGCTCCTCCAGCGTGTAGCTGGTGTCTTCCACGGTGTCGTGCAGCAGGGCCGCCGCCAGCGTGGTTCCGGTCATCCCGAGCTCGGCGAGGATGGTGGCCACGGCCACAGGGTGCGTGATGTAGGGATCGCCGCTCTTGCGCTTCTGCCCTTCGTGGCTGCGTTCGGCCACCACGTAGGCCCGCTGGATCAGGTCCAGGTCTTCCTTGGGGTTGTTCACCCGGACGGTGCGCAGCAGCGGTTCGAGCATGGGTGAATACCCGGGGTTGCCGCGTCCGGCGAGGCGGGCAAGCCGGGCGCGCGTGGAGCCGCGACGGCCTGTTGGGGGTGTCCGTCCGGCGCCGGGCTTGGCCGCGGCGGCTGCAGGAGCGGGAGCCGCTACGGGAGCCACGGCTGCACGGGCCGGAGCCTGCACGGAGTCAGCCGGGGTGGGGACAGCCGTGTCCGGCGCCGCGGCGTCAGGAGCCGCGGCGGACTGGGGCCCCGGATCGATCCCGGCGGCGCGGCTGTTCCCTGCCCCATTGGCAGGTGTTGCGCTGTTGCCCACTGCCGACCTTTCTTCGAAAAATTCAGTACAAGTGCCCTGTCAACCAGTCTAAGCCTGCCCGCACCGCTTAAACCGCAGGTTCCGCACTCCCGGCAGGGAGTACGGAACCGTGGGGTTTATCCGTGAGCAGTTCCGGTGCGGGACTGGACTCCCGGAGGTACTGGACTCCCGGAGGTACTAGGCGTCGGCGACGGCCGGCGTCTTGCCGGCGCGGCGTTCTTCGACGCGTTTGGCCTGCTTGCGGATCCCGGCCTCGTTGCGGCGCAGCCATGCGTACATGGGCGCTGCGATGAAGATGGTGGCAATGGTGCCCAGGATGATCCCGACAAACAATGCCAGGGACAGGTCCTTCAGGGTGCCTGCACCCAGCAGCAGGGCACCAATGAACAGGATGGAGGCCACCGGAAGCACTGCCACCACGGAAGTGTTGATGGACCGGACCAGGGTCTGGTTGACGGCCAGGTTCACTTCCTCGGCGAAGGTCCGCTTGGTGCGCTTATCCAGGTCCTTGGTGTTTTCGCGGACCTTGTCGAAGACCACCACGGTGTCATACAACGAATAGCTGAGCACGGTCAGGAACCCGATGATGGCCGACGGCGTCACCTCGAAACCGCTCAGCGCGTACACACCGGCGGTCACCACCATGACTACCAGCAGTCCGGTGACGGCAGCCAGCGACATCTTCCAGGTCCGGAAGTACAGAGCCATCAGCACCGCGGCCAGCGCCACGAACACGATCAGGCCCACCAATGCCTGCCGGCTGACGTCGCTGCCCCACGTAGGACCGATGAACGTGGAGGTGACCTCGTCCTGGCTCACGCCGTAGGTATCGGCCAGTGACTCCTTGACCTGGATGGTCTGGTCGTCGCTGAGCTTCTCCGTCTGGATCCGCATGGTGCCCGGGGCAATGTTGGTGACCTTCGGGTCTGCGGTGCCGGCCACCTCGGCTACGGCTTCCTCACCGCGGCCGACATCGGTGTTGGCCACGTTGGAGACCGTGAACTCGGAACCGCCGCGGAACTCGATACCGAGGTTGAAGCCACCCTTGGCCACCGGGATGAGGATGGAAATGACTACGGCAACCCCCGCGATCAGGAACCACAGCTTCGCTTTGCCAACGAAGTTGTAGGACCGCTTTCCGGTGTAGAGGTCATTGCCGAATGCGGCGAAACTGGGGAGCTTGCTCATTACTCGCCGTCCTTCTCGGAGCTGCGGCCGCTGCCGGCCATGGAGTCGTGCTTTTCGGCAAGCCGGCGCTCGGCAATTGTCATCCGGCGCTCGGCTTCCTTGGCAGCGGCCTTGTTCTTGCCGCGCAGGGCCGGGGCATCGCCGGGCTCGCGCATCCGGCCGGCACCGCGGTACAGCGGCACCGCGCCCAGCCTGCTGGCATCCAGACCGGAGAACCGGTGTCCTTCACCGAAGAACTTGGTGCGGGCCAGCAACACCATGGTCGGGTGCGTGAACATAAAGACCACGATCAGGTCGGCGACGGCGGTCAGTCCGAGGGTGAACGCGAAGCCGCGCACGTTGCCAACGGCAACGAAGTAGAGCACGACGGCGGCCAGGATGTTCACTGCCTTGGAGGCCAGTACGGTGCGCTTGGCCCGCTTCCAGCCGGTGTCCACAGCGGAGACCAGTCCGCGTCCGTCGCGCAGTTCGTCGCGGATGCGTTCAAAGTAGACGATGAACGAGTCCGCTGTCTGGCCGATGGCGACAATTAGGCCCGCCACACCGGCCAGCGACAGCCGGTAGTTCTGGCTCCAGCCCAGGATGGCGATGGCCAGGTAGGTCAGCACACCGGCAACCACCAGGGACGCGATAGTGACGAAGCCCAGTGCGCGGTACTGGAAGAGCGAGTAGACGGCCACCAGGATGAGGCCGATCAGGCCGGCGATAATGCCCATCCGCAGCTGGTCGGCACCGAGGGTGGCGGACACCTGCTGTTCGCTCTGGATGTCGAAGCTGATCGGCAGGGCACCGTACTTCAGCTGCTCGGACAGCGCCTTCGCGCTCTCCTGGGTGAAGGTGCCGGTGATCTGTGCGTTGCCGTCGGTGATCACGTTGTTAACCGTGGGTGCAGAGATGATCTGTCCGTCCAGGACAATCGCGAACTGGTTCCGCGGATCGCCCTTGAAGGTGATCAGCCGCTCGGTGACTCCACGGAACGCGTCAGTGCCCTCATCGTTGAAGTCGATGTTGACGGCCCACTGCCCGGTGGAAACACCGTTGCTGCTCTGTGCCATTCCGAAGCTGGCGGTGGAGATATCCGCACCGGGAACTTCCACCGGACCCAGGATGTACTTTCCGGCCGTGCCGGGTTCGCACGCGACCATGGGCTGGTCCGCCGGCGCCTGCTCCGCGTTGGCGATGGTGTCCGGGTTCAAGCAGTCGGTGGTTTCGAACTCGGTCTGCAGTTCCGGGGTAATCCAGTTGGTGTCCGACTTGTCCGTCGGCTCGGCTGACGGCGTCGGCAGCTGCTCAGCGGGAGTCGGGTCGGTGACCGCTGCTCCCTGTCCCCCGCCGCCGGCCAGGACCGGGCGGAACTCCATCTGGGCTGAGGCCTGGATGAGTTCGCGGGTTTCGGCATCCGGGACACCCGGCAGCGAGACCACGACGTTGCGGTTGGACTGCGTGCTGATCTCCGCTTCGGAGACGCCGCTGCCGTCCACGCGCTGGCGGATGATCTCCACGGCCTGGTCCAGCTGCTCGGCAGTGATTTCATTGTCACCGCCCTGCACCTCGGGTGCCAGGATCATCTGGGTGCCGCCCTCAAGGTCGAGGGCAAGCTTCGGGGTCCAGCTGGCGTTGCTCCACATGGAGCCTCCGCCAAGCAGAAGGGCAAGTGCAGCAAAAATGACGCCCAACCAGATGAGCGTCTTTTTGGCGGCCGAGCCGGGGCCGGTACGGGGCATAGGGAATATTCCTTAAGGGCGAAGATCACCGGAACCGTTCGGGCTCCGGTGAGGCAAGCGGGACCGCAATGCCCCGCTTGGCTCGTGGAGAGTCTAGTTCTCTTTTTTCTCGTCGCGGTTCAGGCGCTTGAGTGTTTCTTCGGGAGTCTCGTCCTGCGGGGCGGCTGCGTCGCGGGCGACAGTGGCGTCCGTGCTGCCGTGGGGGTCCTTGCCGAGGGTCAGCGAAGAAGCGTCGTCGGGAACAACGGTGCCTTCTGTTTCCGCGTCTTCCTCAGCGGCCGGGACAGTGACTACCTTGGTCAGCGCCTGCAGGTGGACGGTAGCCGTGTTGCCCGGGGAAAGCTCCAGGACGGCCTTGTTCTCTTCCTGGTCCACGGAAACGATCCGGCCGAAAAGCCCGAACTGGGTCATGACCTCGGTGCCCGGAACCATCTGGGAGCGCTGCTGGGCCACCGACTGCGTCGTCTTCTTCTGCTTGCGGAACATCATGATCACGAAGACCACCAGGAGCAGGGGAAGAAGGAGATCAGTGGGATTCACGTGGGGAGTTCCATTTCTGTTGGGGAAGGTTCAGGCATTTCCGGGCATCGCGCCGGGACCGTGCCGTAGGGCCAGTCTAAGGGGAAAACGTGGAAGGAACCTGTTAAGTTTCCAGAGGCGTCCAGTCACCGGCTCCGGCCGCGGTGGCCGTGCCGGGTCCGGAGAACATGTTCGCGGGCATGGCCGCGGCCACGTGTTCGGGCATTTGCAGCCCCAGGTGCTCCCAGGCCGCGCGGGTGGCAATCCGGCCCCGCGGGGTCCGGCCCAGCAGCCCCTCGCGGACCAAGTAAGGCTCAGCCACTGTTTCAACCGTTTCCGGTTCCTCACCGACGGCGATGGCCAGGGTGGACAGGCCCACCGGGCCGCCGTTGAATTTGGTGATCAGGGCGGTCAGCACTGCCCGGTCCAGCCGGTCCAGGCCAAGCACATCCACTTCGTACATATCCAGGGCCGCGCCGGCCGAACGGGCGTCAATCTGTTCGATGCCGTGGACCAGGGCCCAGTCGCGGACCCGCCGCAGCAGCCGGTTGGCAATACGGGGCGTGCCGCGGGAGCGGCCGGCCACCTCGGCGAACCCGGCCGAGTTGACCTTCATATCCATCAGCATGGCTGAGCGGCGCAGCACCAGTTCCAGCTCGTCCGTGGAATAGAACTCCAGGTGCCCGGTGAAGCCGAAACGGTCCCGGAGCGGGCCGGGCAGCAGGCCGGCACGGGTAGTGGCACCCACCAGGGTGAAGGGCGGCAGCTCCAGGGGAATGGCCGTGGCGCCGGCTCCCTTTCCCACCACAATGTCTACCCGGAAATCTTCCATGGCCATGTAGAGCATTTCCTCGGCCGGCCGGGACATCCGGTGGATTTCGTCCAGGAACAGCACCTCGCCCTCGGTCAGGGAGGACAGGATGGCGGCCAGGTCGCCGGCGTGCTGGATGGCCGGTCCGGAGCTGATCCGCAGCGGCGCGTTCATTTCCGCGGCGATGATCATCGAAAGGGTGGTCTTGCCAAGGCCGGGCGGACCGGAAAGCAGCACATGGTCCGCGCTGCGGCCGCGCAGCCGGGACGCTTCCAGGACCAGGGACAGCTGTTCGCGGACGCGTTTCTGCCCCACGAAGTCATCCAGGTTCTTGGGCCGCAGGGCGGCTTCTATGGCTTTGTCGTCCGGGTCCGGGCCCGGGGCGACCAGTGATTCAGCGGACATGTCAGCCGGCCTTCCGGCGTGTGGATGCGCGGGCGCCGTCGGTGCCCAGACGTCGCAGGGTCAGCTTCAGGATCTCGCCCACGTTGCCGGTTGCGGCGACGTCGGGGTGTTCGGCAGCGGTGTCCTCGATGGCCGTCGTGGCATCCTTTTCGGACCAGCCCAGCCCGGTCATGGCTGCCAGCACCTGCTCCTGCCAGCGCGGGGCGGCAGGGTTTTCCGTTGTTCCGTGCGGCACCAGCTTGTCCGCCAGTTCCAGGACGATGCGCCGGGCACCCTTGGGGCCTATGCCGGAGACCTTACTGAAGGCCTTGTCGTCTCCGGTGGAGGCGGCCACGCGGATGGCTTCGGGGGTATGCACGGCCAGGACGGCCAGCGCGATCCGCGGCCCGACACCACTGACGCCGAGGAGGATTTCGAACACCTCGCGCTGGTCGGCGTCGGAGAAGCCGTAAAGGGTCATGGAGTCCTCGCGGACAATCATGGCCGTGTGGACGGACGCTTCACTTCCCGTGCGCAGGGTGGCGAGGGTCTGGGGCGTGGCCTGGACGAGCATCCCGAGTCCGTGGACATCGATGACTGCCGAATTGAGGCCCACGTGCGAAACGACCCCGCGGAGGGAACTGATCATGAAGGAACTCCAGAGGCTGTATAGAACATATCTACGAATACCCTACTTGCTGGTGCCCGCATTCCCCTGCTGTTCAGTAGCTTCCGCGTTTTGCGCGTGCTTCGGCTTCCGCCCACAGCCGCTGCGCCGCCGTCATGCCGGTGTTCGGTGCGGTGCCCCGGGATGCCGAACCGGCAGTGGGTCCGGGGCCGGCGACGCCGCGCCGCCAGGCGTGCGTGATGGCCAGGGCCAGGGCGTCGGCGGCGTCGGCGGGCTTGGGCATTTCGTCCAGCCGCAGGATCTTGGTCACCATCTTCCCCACCGCGTCCTTGTTGGCCGAACCGGATCCGGTGACCGCCGCCTTGACCTCGGTGGGTGTGTGCAGGGCCACGGGAATGCCGCGCCTGGCCGCGGCGGCAATGACGACGCCGGAAGCCTGGGCGGTGCCCATCACGGTGCTGACGTTGAGCTGGCTGAAGACCCGCTCCACCGCCAGGACGTCCGGCCGGTGGGTATCCAGCCACAGTTCGATGGCTTCGGAGATCACCAGCAGCCGGGCATCCAGGGCGGTTCCGGCCACGGTGCCTACAACACCGACGGCCACGAGGGTGGCCCGGCGGTTCCCTTCGACCTCAACTACCCCGAGGCCGCAGCGGGTCAGGCCGGGGTCCACCCCCAGGACGCGTAAAGACACTGAATCGGCGCTTAGTCGTCTTCTTCAAGCTCGGCCATGACTGCGGCCGGGATGTCAGCGTTGGAGTAGACGTTCTGCACGTCGTCGAGCTCTTCGAGGGCGTCCACGAGCTTGAGGAACTTGCGGGAAGCATCGGCATCCAGTTCCACATGCATGGAGGGTACGAATTCGGCTTCGTCGGTTTCGTACTCGATGCCGGCTTCTTCCAGGGCACCAACAACGGCGCGCAGGTCCTGCGGCTCCGAGACGATCTCGAAGTTCTCGCCGGACTCCTTGACCTCATCTGCGCCGGCATCCAGCACGGCCATCAGCAGGTCATCTTCGGTGAGGCCGTTCTTGGGCAGGTTCACGACGCCCTTGCGGGTGAACATGTAGGCCACCGAGCCCGGATCGCCCATGTTGCCGCCGTTGCGCGTTACCGCCAGGCGCACCTCGGATGCTGCGCGGTTCTTGTTGTCCGTGAGGCACTCGATCAGCAGGGCCGAGCCCTGGGGACCATAGCCTTCATACATGATGGTCTGGTAGTCGACGGCCTCGCCCAGCAGGCCGGCACCGCGCTTGACGGCACGGTTGATGTTGTCGATGGGCACAGAGGTCTTCTTGGCCTTTGAAACGGCCAGTTCAAGGGCCGGATTGCCCGCCATGTCGGCGCCGCCGGCACGTGCTGCAACTTCGATGTTCTTGATCAGCTTGGCGAAGGACTTGGCGCGCTTGGCATCAATTACGGCCTTCTTGTGCTTGGTGGTTGCCCATTTAGAGTGGCCCGACATGCTCTACGCTTCTCCTAAAGATCCTGTGGATAAAAAGTCCGGCCGCCCACCGCCTGCCTTGGGCCGCGGGAATACCCGCCCAGACAGGGACACCGGCTGGCTTCCCGAACGCACTGCAATAATTCTAGCGACCGAATCCCGTTCCGGCGGCGGAAACGCTGCCGCACTTTCCCCTGCGGCCCCTGCTGCCGCTCCGGCCCGGGTCAAAAACACCGGTTCCCGTCCCGCTTTGCGTGCAGCCTCACGCCGCCCCGGCCCGCCTGCGGACAGGGCGGTGCGCTATATTCAGTAACCATGAGTTCTTTCTCCATCCTGGTCGGAAAACTGGTCCGCAGTGCCTCCAAACTGCGTGGCGGCGGCTCCGCCCTGCCGGGCCTGGTGGTGGAGAAAATCGACCCCGACTTCATCCGCCGCACCCTCGCGGACCTGCCGCTCGGCGTCGCCGTCGTCTCCGGCACCAATGGCAAAACCACCACAACCAAGATGGTGGTGGAGCTGCTCGAGAGCCAGGGTCTGAAGGTCTTCACCAACCGCACGGGCAGCAACTTCACCCGCGGTGTAGCCGCGGCCCTGCTGGGCGAGGTGAATATGCGCGGCCGGCTGGATGCCGACATCGCCGTCCTGGAGCTGGACGAGGCGCACGCGGTGCACTTCGTGAAGCTGATCCAGCCGCGCTACAGCCTGCTGCTGAACGTGCTGCGGGACCAACTGGACCGGTTCGGCGAGATCGACAAGACCACTCGGCTGCTGGAGCAGATTGCCCGTGCCACCACTGAGACCGTGGTGTTGAACCGGGAGGATCCCCGTGTGGCCGGCATTGCCGAGTCCCTGACTACCCAGCGCGCCGTGTACTTCGGCCTGGATGCCTCGCTGCGCAGCACCTTCCCCAATGACGACGAGATGCGCGGCAGCCTGGCCGAGGCCCTGGCCGCCACGCAGGAAGCCGACGTCGTCCTGACCCGTGTTGGCGAGGCGGATGCCGATTTCCTGGTCGACGGCGCAACCCGCACCTCCGGCCTCAAGCTCCGAGGCGTCTACAACATCTTCAATGCCGCTGCTGCGCTGGCCTTCGCCAGGACCATCACCGGCAAGGACACCGACGCCGAGGCACTGTTCACCGCGCTGTCCAACGTCGAGCCGGCCTTCGGGCGCGGCGAATCACTGACGGTCAACGGGCAGCCGCTGGAACTGGTGCTGGTGAAGAACCCCAGCGGTTTCCGCCTCGGGCTGAAATCTTTTGCGGCTCACGGCTACTCGACCATGATTGCCATCAATGACAATTACGCCGACGGCAGGGACATGTCCTGGCTATGGGACGTGGACTTCGAATCCCTCGCCGACGGCGGCGTGGACGTGGTCAGCGGTGTGCGCGCCTATGACATGGCGCTGCGCCTGAAGTACGACGACGTGCCCGTACGCACCGTCGAACCGGACATCACGGACGGCCTGAAGCGTTTCATCAAGGACTCCCCCGGGGTTCCCATGCGGATCTTCTGCACGTACACCGCCATGCTGGCGGTGCGCCGGGAACTCTCCAAGATCACGAAGGTAGAGGTGGTCTCATGACCGAGGACCGCACCATCAAAATCCTGCAGCTGTACCCGCGGGAAATGAACATTTACGGCGACTGGGGCAACGTCCTGGTGCTGAAGCAGCGCCTGAAATGGTACGGCTATAACCCCGTTGTGGAGGAATACAACGCCGGGGACACCTTCCCCGAGGGCGTGGACATCATTGTGGGTGGCGGCGGCCAGGACAGCGGGCAGGTGGTGATCCAGCAGGACCTCCAGGAACTCGCGCCCACGCTGCGGGCACTGGCCGACGACGGCCTGCCGATGCTGGTGATCTGCGGCCTGTACCAGCTGTTCGGGAAGTTCTTCAAGACGCACGAGGGCACGCTGATCCCGGGGATCGGCATCCTGGACCTGGAAACGCACGGCGGCGATGTGCGGCTGATCGGCAACGTGCTCTCCGTCAGCAGCGAGTTCGGCGAGATCCACGGTTACGAGAACCACAGCGGCCAGACCTTCCTGGGCCCCGGCGTCGAGCCGTTGGCCGAGGTGCGCAAGGGTGAAGGCAACAACACCAAGGACAACACCGAGGGCGCCCGGTATAAGAACGTGGTGGCCAGCTACTTGCACGGCTCCCTGCTGCCCAAGAACCCGGCCATTGCCGACTTCCTGATCCAGCAGGCCGCCATCCGGAAATTCGGCAGCTTTGAGCCGACGCCGCGCTCCGAAGAGGACCTGGCCGAGCTGTCCAAGCTCTCCGAAATGGCCCGGCAGCACGCCGGGCAGCGGCCGCGGTAGTTCGCGCGCGGGGCGCAGGGCCTAGAAGCTGAGTTCCTGGGTCCCGGTGGTTCCGTCGCGGTAGGTGACATTGACGGTTGTGCCACCACCGGATGCGTCCTGGAGTTCGGCGCCGGGCAGCCACAGGGCGAAGTGTCCTTTGAACACGGTCGCAGCCACTTCCTCACCCGCGATACTCGTGTACGTCACTCCCACGACGTCGTCGCCGGCTCGCCCTGAAGCTATCGAGATTGGTTTGTTCCTGATCATCCCGGTTCCCAGCTGGGTGGGCGCGAGGGATCGAGCAGCGGGATCGGTTTCGGCGCCGAGCCTGCCGATGGAGCCGATCATGCCCCCGTCGAACAGGGGCGCGGAACCATCGGTGATGCAGGTCGCTTCGAAACCGTCGGCGCCGGTAAGGACCACGGTCATCCACTCACCGCGGCGCTCCGCGATAGCCACCTCCGCGGCGGCAAGGTCCTGTGCATACATCCCGTCCCCCGTGTTTTTGTTCGATGCCATGCAGTCCGCCGCGGCCTCATCGAGGTCGGCTCCGGAAAGGGTTACCGGGTTCGCTGTCCACGTAGCGAATGCTGCATCACCGCCGGAAAGCGAAGGGAGGACGAGCAGCCCGGCCGTGGCGGCTGCGGCCAACCCGCCGAGGACGACGGCGCGCCGACGTCGGACGGGCGCCCCGTGCTTCTGCCCCCGGAATAGGTCATTCCTTCCAGCCCTGGCCGGCTCCCCAACCCCGACCTTGGCCGGAACCGTCGCGGGCGCCGTCGCCGTCGTCCTCCGTGCAGTGCTGCCAGCGAGGATGTGCTCGAGGTCGGCCTGCGCCCGTTGCGGACGGGCGTCCGGGGCTTCATTCGCTGCGTCCATGCTGCGCAGCATTGTGTCTATGTCCTGAAGGCGTTTCATGGCGTTGCCGTCCTTTCGGGTGCTGCTGCTGACCTGCTGGAAGGGTCCGGAAGATGATCAATGAGCAGGCGCAGGGCGCGGCGTGCGCGGCTTAGCCGGAGCCGGTAGGCCACCGGGGATATGCCGAGCACCACGGCCGCCTGCGGAGCGGAAAGGTCCTCGAAGACTGACAGGCCTAGTGCTTCCTGGTGCACTGCGGACAGGAGATGCCACGCGCGGCTGAGGTCGACCCGGGTCATCACCGCATCCTCGTGCGAGCTGCTGTAAGGCTCACCGCCAATGTCACTGAGCCGGACGCCGAGGGCCTGCCGGCGCTGCTCGCCGCGCTCGGCGTTCAACATGACGTTCCGGGCGATTCCGAACGTCCAGGCCCGCGCGTCGTCGTGGTTCCGGGGCGCCTCGGCAAAGCGGCGCCATACAACGAGGAACGCATCCGACACCACGTCTTCGGCCAAAGCCGCGCCTGTGCGCCGTTGCACGAACCGGAGCACGTCCGGGTACACCGCTGTGTACATAGCCCGGAAAGAGTCCGCCCGATCAGCGGGCGCTGAAAGATCATCCATACCCATACATGTCCCCCATGGGCCCAAGTGTGTCGCACGGAAGGCAAAGCTGCGCTTCCCGAGTTCCAGCCCAAGGGAAGTGCTTCGTTAATTCAGGTGTTGAAGATTCCATCCAAGTAGTTGCGCTGGGACGGCAAACACCATCCAATAGTCCAATGACGGACGATACCGGCACAGCCACATCAAAACCACAAACCGGACTGAAGCGGGCAATCGGTGCACCGCTGCTGTTCGCGTTTATCGTGGGCGACACCCTCGGCGCCGGTATCTACACCCTCGTGGGTACCATGGCCGCCGACGTCGGCGGCGCGATCTGGATACCCCTGCTGATCGCCCTGGTCGTCGCGCTGCTCACTGCCACGACCTACGCGGAACTGATCACCAAGTACCCGCATGCCGGCGGAGCCGCCCGCTACGCCGACCGGGCTTTCGGCATCCCCTACGTGTCATTCCTCGTCGGTTTCCTCATGATGGCCTCAGGAATCACCACAGCCGCTGCCCTCGCGAACGCCTTCGCAGGCGATTACCTCACGGCGCTCATCGACGTGCCGGAAGCGCCCGCAGCGGTGGTGTTCATCATCCTGCTGACTTTGATCAATCTTCGCGGCGTCAAAGAGTCCCTCACCGCGAACCTCGTAGCTTCCGTCATCGAGGTATCCGGCCTCGTCATCGTCATCGTCGTCTGCGCCATCGTTTTCGGCTCCGGCAACGGGGAACCATCCCGGCTCCTGGAATTCGCGCCGGACGTCCCTCCCCTCCAGGGCGCCTTCGCCGCATCCATCGTCGCCTTTTTCTCCTTCCTCGGCTTTGAGGCGGCGGCAAACATGGCCGAGGAAGTACGTAACCCCTCCAAGGCCTACCCCCGCGCATTGTTCGGCGCCATCTGCACCGCCGGGGTGGTGTATCTCCTGATCGCTCTCGGCGCCGTCATTGTTATGGACCCGACGGAGCTGGCCGATTCCACCGGCCCCCTTCTCGCCGTCGTCGCCGCCAGCGGCGTCGCAATCCCGCCCGGACTCTTCAGCATCATCGCGCTGATCGCCATCGCCAATGGCGCACTGCTGTTTATGGTTATGGCCAGCCGCGTCGGCTACGGATTGGCCGAAGCAGAACTGCTCCCTCGTGCCTTCAGCCGCGTGCTGCCGGGCCGCCGCACCCCGTGGGTCTCCATTGTGGTCGTGGCCGGACTAACGATTGTCCTGACCCTCACCGGAAATGTCGCCTCGTTGGCCGAAACCACCGTGCTGCTGCTGCTCCTGGTGTTCCTGTCTGCCAACGTCAGCGTCCTCGTCCTCAAAAAGGACAAAGTGGACCATGACCACTTCAGCGCCCCCCGGTTCATGCCGGTCCTCGCGATCATTGCGAGCATCGCACTCCTCACCCAACAAAGCGGGACCATCTGGCTCAGTGCCGCCGTCTACGTAGCGATCGGGTCCTTGTTGTTCCTCGCGGCCCGGGCCCGACGCAAGCACGAGGAGCGATTGAGCGCTTAGCTGACCTGGGCCCCCGGCAAAGACCTAGCCGTATCCCGCACGAGTTCCAGGCGCGTGCTGAATCCTTCCGGCACTTGGGCCGGTAATTCGTTGACCGGGAACCAGCGGACGGCCTCGCTCTCCTCACTCACTGAAGTCACCGCCTCCGGGCTCACGACCGCGGCAAACCCCACATCCCAATGAGCCGAACAAGAGAAACCCGCCTGCAGATCGTGGCGGTCAAGATCCATGATCTCCCGGGCAAGCAGTAGAAGACCGCTGATTCCAGACTCCTCGCGGGCCTCCCGTTGCGCCGCGTCCGCAACCGATGCATCCTCCGGTTCGATGTGACCGCCGAACTGCACCCAGAACTGCCCCTTGCGATGAAAACACAGGAGAACGTGATCAAATGCGGGGGAAAACACGAAACATGACCCCGTGACATGCTCCGGGCCGCCGTCCCTGCGCAGTGAGGCATCCCCTGCCGTGTTCAGGAACCCGAGATACTCATCTCGCAGTTTTGATTCGGGAAGAGTCCGGAGGCTGGTACGCAGATCATCAAGGGGCATACCCACATTTTGCCGGATTCCTCACGGCTACCTGTTCCATGTAGGTGGGTCTCCGTCCGGCGCGGCATTGATACCGCCGCAGCCTGCGCCCATACTCAGTCCCAAACATGTGGGAAAACCGTCCAACCAAGGAGTGAGATGTCGGGTACAGCACTGGCCAGGTCAACGATGAGGTTTGGAACCAGGTTCGGTATCGCTGCCGTCGTCCTGATAGTTCTTGGTCCATTCATCAACAGGAACTTCGGCGTCGGAGACGCCGCGAACCTCTTGCTTCCCTCCATCGTGGAATCAGCGCCCGCTGCAGTGCTGGTATCGCTGATGTACCTAGTCTTGCTGGGGCTGTGCGTGCTGTTCGGGGCCGCGCTGATCACCGCGTCCCTGGTTATCCGCCATGCGGAAATGAGCGATGAATCTGCACCAATCGAGGAATCCGAATCCCACGCGTTCTGACTCCCGCGTTTCCCGTCTCCCGTCCTATCTGTCGGCCCGCGCCTGAATGCTCAATGTCGTCCAGGTCCGACGGCCGTGAGTATTACTGTGGACTGATGTTTAGGACGCATCAGCTTAGTGAAGATGTCAGCATGCGCGTTTTACGCCTGACGGATGCGAAAGCACTTACCGCAGCGTACGTGCGCAACCGGGACTACCTTTCACACTGGGAACCGGTTCGCCCCGAGGACTACTACACCGAGGTTTGGCAGGCCGATGACATATCCGGTCGCCTGGCTGCGAATGAAGCCGGCGCGCAGTATCCCTTTGGCCTGTTTGCCGGCGACACCGTCGTGGGCAGATTCAACCTCGCAGGAATCGTGCGTGGACCCTTCCAGAGTGCCGGTCTTGGCTACTGGGTGGACGGCACATACGCCGGCCGAGGACTGGCATCGGCTGCCGTCCAGGTGATCGTCGAAACGGCCCGCGACGAACTCGGGCTGCACCGCATCGAAGCGAGCACTCTTCTGCACAACACTGGCTCGCAGCGGGTGCTGCTGAAAGCGGGATTCCAGCAAATCGGAATGGCGCCGCGATACCTGCAGATTGCCGGAAAATGGCAAGACCACAATCTCTACCAGGTACTCCTGCATTAGGCCCCTTGCCCGCTCATGGGTGTCTCATTAGGTACTCCTCAACAATCGGCCACCAATGCTGGTGCGCCAGCTCGATCCGCGCTCGGCCAGCTCCATACCATTCGCCGTCTATGACGGGCTGAGCGGTATCAGTGACCAGAAACACCGGGACATGAGCCCAGGGTGCCGGGTATCCATAGGTTTCGTCAGGTGCGGGGACGACATTCCGGATAAAGCCGATACAACGAGTGGCAATTTCCGTCGTCCCGAAAATGTCCCGCAAGAGTCGTTTAAGCCCCTGGGACACGGACTCATGATCAAGACCGGAATACAAATAGCGAGTCGGGATACTCGGTCCCTTAGCTGTCGAGACGCAAAAAAATTCAGATGCGCCGTCTTGGTTGCGCCGCACTAGCAGCAACCGAATGACGATCACCGAATCGTCGCTCCGGCAGTCGCCACCGACCCAAACTTCCGCAGAACTGCCAGGCGGCAACCACGCAGCCTCTCGCGTGCTCCCGATTAACCGTGCGCCAGTCATGCCGTTCATGGTACGAGGAATGGTTGCTGGGGCGGACCTACCCGGCATTGGCGTGGCGGGGTGCGTGGCATGCAGCTGGAGGCTCGGCCGGGAGTCAGACAGCGGCGACGGTCACTTCTTGACCAATGATCATGGTTATGAGGTCGTCCAGGGTTCCGTGGCTCTTCTCCAACTCGGGCAGGTGGTAGAACGTGCTGGTGGTCTCAAGGTTGTCCATGACGTCGGTCGGCGAATGCAGGATGGTCCGTTTGCCTTGAGCGATCGCGATGCCAAGCTCAACATGCGTGCCCTTCCCGCCTGGAAGCAGGATTGCAACGACGTCGGCACTTATCACCGCATCCCGCTCACGCTGCCCGATGGAGCGCAGATCGGCGAGGGTGACTGTACCCGCGTCGTGCGCCGAGGCGTTCCGGGTCCAGTCGTACGTGTTGACGTAGCCACTGCTTTCCAAGACGTGCGCCACATAACGGACATTGACGATGTTCATGAAGCTGGACGCAACATAGAACCTTTTCACAGCCCACACCCCCTAAAGTTCGTTCGGCACTTAGCCGGATGAGCAACTCCAAGAGTCCCTGTTCGGCTGCGGTGCGATTCGTTCGAAGACTGAAAGTACCAGTTCAATCGTGGATGAAGCTGCAGGTGCTGCAGCGTAAACCGTCACCCCCGCCCGCAGCGTTAGCCATGACGGCACCCCTGACACCTCTCCTCATTCCGTCTCACCGGGCAGCGGAGGCGCTGTGGAACGGTAACGGCGCCGGGTGGGAGTGGTGATCTCGACGGTGTGCCGTGGCGGGGAAGCCGTAGCCGGCAGACCGGCGCCGTGCTTTATCACCACCGACTTCCATCCCGGTGCCTCCTTCGCCTGGTTGCAGGACTCGCACAGACCCTGCAGGTTGCCGGCATCGGTGCTTCCTCCGGCACGATGAGGCTGAATGTGGTCGCGGTGGCGGATGGGTGCGCCGCACCACGGGGTGCGGCAGAACTGGTCCCGGGTTTCGATGAACCGGGCCAGGGATTCCGGGGCACAGCGCGCTTTGGAATCCATCCCGATCAAGTCACCTGTTGCCGGAGCCGTATACAGCCGCCGGAGCCAAAGCCCCGGTGATTGTTCCCCGCCGTCGGAGCGGCCCCGGGCAGACAATTCGCCGCCCTGCCGGGCCTTGCCGGTTGCTGCTGCAGCGGCCGTGCCAACGGCATCGCGCGCCCACATGGCCGGAACGATCCCGTATCCGTTCATGTGCGCCGGCTCAGCGGATCCGCTGAGCAGCGTTCGGTCGGTCATGACCAGTTGGACTTCCAGCGGCACGCGGTCAGCCCGTGAGAGGCCGGTAATGCGTTCCACCATGGTGTCAGCCATGATCTGTCCCCGGCCTCTCGTGTCGCCGCGTGCCCGCAGCGAGTCCGCTTCACGGCTCAGTGCTGCATACACGGCTACCCCTTGCGCGACCGGCAGCAGACCGGTCACATACGTCATGGTGTCCGGCGCCGGACGGCAGGAAACGTACCGGTCGGCCTCCGCCTTCGCTGCCCGGCGGACGATGGCCTGCTGGTCGATGCGGTAGGTCAGTTTCCGGATCCGGGCGATCAGCCGGCGGTCACCCAGACCCTCCAGCTCCGCAGGATCCCCCGCGATGTCCTTATCCACCAGCCGCCGGTCCTCCACGGACAGGCAGGCGGTCTCCCGCACCAGCAGGGTGGCCCGCCACTCGCTGATCCGGCCTTCGGACAGAGCCTGCAGGGTGCAGGGCATTTCCTCAATCAAAGCGTTGGCGAAACCCAGGATCCGCCCGCCCCGGGCCGGTGATTCCCTGCGGGCCAGCGCGATCTGGGCACCCACTCCCCTGCCTTGCTGCTCGCGGGGCATCCCGGCCCGCGCATGCGCCCGGCGGATTGATCCGTCAAGCGCGACGGCGACCCTCGCCTGGGCAGCGCTGGCGGCCGCTTTTAGTTCCTCCAGAACGCGAAGCTGATCCACCAGGCCGGCATCTGCCTCACCGCCTACCGCAGACAAAGAGGCGGGGCTAGACAACCTGCGGATCCAACCGGAAACGGTGCCTACGGACACCGCCCCGGACACCGCTACGGATACCGCCCCGGAAACCGGGATGGGAGCCGCATTGGGCTGGTCCACCGCGGCCGGTACCTCAGCAGCCGCCCCTCGAGAGATTGATGATTCGAACATGTGTTCGAGTTTATGGAGTGGGCCAGGCATTCCGACCCAGATACTTTTCCTTGTTCACAACGCCGCAGACGCACTGTCCTGTGGAGGCAGAGACCCTCCGAGCCTCCCGCACTCCCCGCGTACCTCCCAGCCTCCCCGCGTACCTCCCAGCCTTCCCGCGTACCTCCCGTCCGCCCCGTCCGCCCCGCCCCGCGCTTCCCCCGCTACTTTCCCGACCCCTCCCGCGACACCAACCACTCGTGCGCCCCGGCGCCGGCCGCCCCCAGGGACTCGACCACCGAAACAGTCCGAGCCCGGACGGCTTCGCGCTGCCCGGCCGGAGCGCACTCCCCCTGCGGCAGGTCCGCAGCCACTGAGCACCAGCGGTACGGGTCACGGACAATGACCGACGGCGCCCAGGCCAGATCACTCACGGACCACGCGCCGCCGTCGCGGGCGAACTGGGCCCGCACTATCAGGCCCTCGTTGTTCACGTCGTACCATGGCGAAAGTTCCGTGACGGCGTTGCCCAGGCCGTAGGCAATCCAGGTGCCGTTGTAGTTTTCGATGGGCAGCACGGAGTGGGTGTGGTGGCCGTAAACGAAGTCGAACTCCCCGCTGTCCGCGAGGGCATGGGCGGTTTCCACCTGCTCGCTGTTGGGCACGGACGCGTATTCCTCACCGGCATGGATGGCGCCCACGACGACGTCGGCCCCCTGGGCGCGTGCCAGCCGCGCCTTGGCGATCATCGCCTCGGCATCAAGCAGATCCACCTGCCACGGATACTCAGCTGCCAGCCCGTTCAACCCGTACGTCGCCTCGATGACCGCCACCTTGCCGGCCGGAGCGGACAGGATCATCGGCCGGCCCGCCTCTTCCTGCGAAGCGTAGGACCCGGTGTGCGCCAAGCCGAGCGAATCCAACACCCCCAGCGTGCGGTTCAGCCCCGCCGCGCCCGCATCAACTGTGTGGTTGCTGGCCGTCGTGCAGGCCCGATAGCCGACAGCGGCCGCTGCAGTGAGGATCTGCGGGGGCACGTTGAACATCGGATAACCGGAATACGGGCCGCCGGGTTCGGCCACGGGCGTCTCCATGTGGCAGACGGCCAGGTCCGCTGCGGCAATGTAGTCCGCCTGCCCCGCCAGCAGCGGTTCGAAGTCCAGCGGGCCCTTCCCGGTGGCGGCGGCGTCGGCCGCGGCCTGGTCCCACAGCTGCGGATGGACCAGCAGGTCCCCGGCCAGCATCAGCGAGAAGCAGTCCGCGGCCGGGCACGCGGGCCCTTTGCCGGGGATGGCGGGAGCAGCGGTTGCCGCGGGCGACGACGACGCCGGCACCACACGCTCCCCCTCGCCGTCATCCCCGTCCTCCGCGGCCATGCAGCCGCCCAGCACCAGGGCAACCAGCAGCATTCCCACCGTCGCCGCCGCAACCCGGCTCGAACCAAGGCCAGAGCTCCCCACACGTTCGTTGCGTTTCATGGATCCCCCAGGGAATATGCCCCCAAGCCTGCGACTGCGGGCAGCGGGGAATCGGCCCGATCTTACGGGAGGGTCACATTGGTTTGGAATAGGCCGGTGTGCCAGTCTTGGGCCTTATGGACACCCCTTTCCTCACTCCCAGCACCCTCCCGTATCAGCTGCCCCCGTTCGCGCAGATCACCGAGGACACCTTCCTGCCCGCCTTTGAGGCCGGCATCGCCGAACATGCCGCGCAGATCGAGGCCATTGCGGACAACCCGGCGGCCTCCGATTTCGCCAACACCATCGCCGCGCTGGAAGCTTCCGGGCAGCAGCTCGGGCGCACCGCCGTCGTCTTCTTCACCCTGTGCGCCGCCCACGCCACCGAGGGCGTGCAGCGGATCCAGCAGGAAATCGGACCCCGGCTGGCCGCCCACGAGGATGCCATCTACCTGAACCGGCAGCTTTTTGAACGGGTAGAGGCCGTCGCCGGACAGGTCGACGGGCTGCACGCCGAACAGTCGCGGCTGGTCTCCGAATACCGTCGCCACTTCATCCGTGCCGGGGCGCAGCTCGACGACGCCGGGCAGGCGCGCATGCGGGAACTGAATGCGCGGCTTTCCGAACTGGGGACGGAGTTTTCCCAGCGGCTGCTGAAGGACACCAACGATTCTGCCCTGGTAGTGGACACCGCTGCCGAGCTGGCCGGGCTCTCCGACCACGACATAGCTGCAGCGGCCTCGGCAGCCAACGAGGCAGGGCATGAGGGCAAGTATTTACTCTCCCTAGTGCTGCCCACGCCGCAGCCCGCCCTGTCCTCGCTGACCAACCGGGAGACCCGCCGCCGCCTGCACGAAGCCTCCCTGCGGCGCGGCTTTCGCGACAATGACCGCAACACCCTGTCCGTCGCGGCCGAAATGGCTGCGCTCCGGGCAGAGAAGGCAGCCCTGCTCGGTTTCGCGAACCACGCGGAGTACGCCACCGACAACCAGACGGCCCCGTCCCTGGACGCCATCCACGAGATGCTGGACAAGCTGGCGCCGGCCGCGGTGCGCAATGCCCGTGCCGAAGCCGAACTGCTGCGCGAAGCGGCACGCCGCGACGGCCATGAGCTGGCAGCCTGGGACTGGGCCTTCTACTCGGAGCAGGTCCGCAGGGAGAAGTTCGACGTCGACCTTGCCGCCCTGCGCCCGTATTTCGAACTTGAGCGTGTCCTGCACGACGGTGTTTTTTATGCCGCCAACCGCCTGTACGGGCTGACCTTCACGGAACGCACGGATCTGGCCGGCTACCACCCCGATGTCCGGGTATGGGAAGTCCATAACGCCGACGGCACCGGGCTGGGCCTGTTCCTGGGCGACTACTACACCCGCGATACCAAAAACGGCGGGGCCTGGATGAATTCCCTGGTGCACCAGTCGCGACTGCTGGAGGAACCGCCGGTGGTCATCAACAACCTGAACATCTCCAAGCCGGCCGCGGGCGAACCCACCTTGCTGACCTTCGACCAGGTGGTGACCGCGTTCCACGAATTCGGCCACGCACTGCACGGACTGTTCTCTGACGTGACCTATCCGCAGTTCTCCGGCACGGCGGTGCCGCGGGACTTTGTTGAGTACCCCTCCCAGGTGAACGAGATGTGGATGCTGTGGCCGGAAGTGGTGGCCAACTTCGCCCGGCACCACGTCACCGGTGAGCCGCTGCCGCAGGACGTCATCGACAAGGTCCTTGCCGCCTCGACCTGGGGCGAGGGCTTCTCCACCACCGAATACCTCGGTGCCACGCTGCTGGACCTGGCCTGGCATGAACTGGCGCCCGGCGACACCGTGGAAGACCCCGAAGCCTTCGAGGCACGTGCCCTGGCCGCCGCGGGAGTGGACCTGGATCTGGTGCCCCCGCGCTACCGCACCGGCTACTTCAAGCACATCTTCGCCGGCGGCTACGCGGCGGCGTATTACGCCTACATTTGGAGTGAAGTGCTCGACGCCGACACGGTGGAGTGGTTCAAGGAGAACGGCGGCCTGACCCGGGAAAACGGGGACCGGTTCCGGACCGAGCTGCTCTCGCGCGGCAACAGCATCGATCCGCTGCAGGCTTT